>SFGJ01000004.1 GCA_004557655.1 Clostridiales bacterium
CGTTGGTATACTTGCCGCTCTCGATGGTGACGGTGGTATGGGTCGCTATGATAGCCGCAGCCTGCCCATTGCCGTTTTCTATCCCGTAGATTTCACTGTAGATGCTGTATTCGCCGTTGTTATTGGGGTCGCTCAGCACGAGATTGTTGGGGGGATCGCCGATGTTGCCGCTGCTCATAATAGAGCCCCTCAGGGTGTTGCCGTTGAAGTCGATGGAAACGTCCTTCTTTATAACTAGATAGGGGTCATCAACGGTGACATCGCTTGCCAGGACGATATTGCCGATTCCCTTAGCCAGCGCGTCTTTGATATCGGAAACGCTGCTTACCCGGACATGAGACCCCGCATTTGCATCATAAAGATACTCGGCGTTCTTATCATACTGGTTGTTATTGCTGTCGTACTCAACAGTATCCTGCGTAGCAACAACGGTGATGCCGATGCCGTCGATGGACAGGCCCTGATACTCGTTGCCGGCTTCTTCTTTCATGTGACCGCTGATGGTGATTGCGCCTGTCACAGAGGATGCAGCGAGCTTGCCTTCAAAGCCGTTGAGCGCATCGGCAGTTGCAACACCGTCAACTCCGGTAACGGTGAAGTCGATAGCTTCAAGCAACTTCGCATCGCCAACGATTCCGCTGATGACGATCTTGTACTTCAGAGCAAGATTGCCGTTGTTGACAATACGGAATTGATTGAGATTGTAAGTACAACCGGGCTCCCAAAGGATCCTATCATCACCTCTGCCGTCTGCGGCTATCCAGCGGAGAGTCTGTCCCTCAGCAGTATCCCAACCAACAGGTGTCCCGTCAGACCATGAAGTTGCCATCTCAAGCCCGACATCCAGCGTACCTGCTTGGACTTTGTTCACCGCTGTACTTGCAGAGTCGGTGAACCACGCAAATGTTGTTCCGATAAGCATTGCAACGCAAATGAGCATTGCTAAAACGGAAGACAACAGCGCGCGCTTCATTGTCTTTGTGTTATTCATTGTCTTTCCTCCTTAAAAAATTTTTTTGGAATATAGAATAACACTTATGTAGTCGGCTCTGCGCCGGTTGCATACCGCAGAAACCGGGGCGATCAAAGGGCACAAGGCACGCTTATGCCCTTTGATTGCCCCTCCGCCTGTGGGCGGAGAGGACTTTTGCATATAAAAATCGTAAATGATTATTAGCGGTCTTTTAATTCGGTGTTTGCGACTGTTTTGCCATCGCCCCAGCTGTTGCCGCTGATATAGTATGTTACACCTTCTGCAAGAGACTGAGCTTTCATAACCTCGCCCGAGCTATCTCCGGAGTCTGTAGCAGTATTATTTTTAATGGTAATTTGCGTATCTGCACCCACTGAACCGAAACGAATAATACGATCGCCGATATTTGCGAAGGTGTTTCCTGTAATCACAACAGCCTTATGATTTACAGGTTCACTGTCCGACTGTACTGCGATGGCGTTGTGTGCGGTTGTGTCAAAAGAACTGTTTATTACAGTGACACCGTTGATTTTCTGGGTATAAACGCCCTGGAAGCAATTATTGAATGAACAACTCTCAACGGTCAGGTTCCTAACATGACCGTCGTTATTTTCATTGTAATAGCGCAATGCCTGATTTCCCGATGCGGTGTTGTTGATATTGAAAGCGCAGTTTTTAAAAGCAACACCGTCAATAACCGTAGTTTCCAAGGAAGACGAAATATTTACGGGAGCGGTGAAAGTAATACCTTCTATGGTGATGTTGCTCCAGTTTTGCGTCAGATAATATGCACTGCCGCTTGTATATGCCTTATCGAGCACATAGTCATAGGATTCTCCGTAAACATGGCCCGAACCTCCGGTAAGTCCTGCAACGGTAACGGTAGCACCCTTCGCCGCCTTGATGGTTACATTGCTCATATTACGAACATAATAAGCTGAAGCCGACCATTGACCGCTTGTCTTTATTGCAACGAACTCTTCATAGGTTTTCTTGTTTTCTTCTGCTACGCCGCCGATATAATAGTCGGTGTTGCTGCCCGTATACTTTGTTGCTCGACCAAGTTCCAGTTTTCCATAGTTACCGGCACTGAGTATGATTGTCTTGCCGTCAATAGAACCGAATTCTCCATCCAAATAGTTCTGAACATTGGCGGGATTGGCAAGAATCACGCTGTCATTGGCATTCTCATCATAAGTATTGTTAAAGCTGTCGTACTCAACAGTATCCTGCGTAGCAACAACGGTAATACCAATACCATCGATAGACAGACCCTGATACTCGTTACCGGCGGACTCTTTCATATGGCCCGAGATGGTAATAAGCCCGGTATCCTGTCCGGCAGTCAAATGACCTTCGGCTGTAATTGGGAAAGCAGTACCATTCGCAAGGGTATACGACCAATCAATAACCTCGTTCAGTTCTGCGTCGCCGTCAATGCCGCTGATAGCAATTTTATACTTCAGTGCCAGGTTGCCGTTGTTCTTAATCTTGAAGCTCTGCAGCTTGTAGGTACAACCGGGTTCCCAAAGAACCTCATCACTTTCGTGACCTGCTGCCTTCTGCCAAGCGAGAGTCTGACCCTCAAGGGAGTTGCCGTTTTCGTCAAGCAGCTGAACATCCAGCGTACCCGCCTGGATCTTGTTGACCGCCGTGGAAGCGGAGTCGGTGAACCACGCGAAAGTCGTTCCGATCAACATAGCTAAGCAGAGAACGATAGCCATGACGCTGGAAAGCAACGCGCGCTTCGTTGTCTTTATGTAATCGGCTCTGCGCCGGTTGCATACCGCAGAAACTGGGGCAATCAAAGGGCACAAGGCACGCTTATGCCCTTTGATCGCCCCTCCCAAAGAGGGAGGGGAGCAAAAAGTAATAATATTAATTAATCGGAATAACCATTCCGTCTATGGTCAGTACCAGATCGCTCGCCACAGAATAAATGTTCAGATAATTGCCCAGATCCTCGTCGGCAATCTCTGTGCCGTTGGCAAAGAAGGTGCATCCGTCCATAGTAACCTTTGCACCGCTTGCTCTGACAGACATTAGATACTGTTTGTTGCCGGTGGTCTGATTTGCCTCAATGCGGCAGTCCTTAAAGGTAAGCTCGACATCGGTTGTACCTTCATTGATAACAACAGTAGCAAAGTTGTTCCAAGAGGAATAACTAAAGGTGTTATTACCTATCAGCGTGCAGTTCTCAAAGGTAGCCTTTGTACCGGCAGACCAGGTCTGGAAGGCGCACCAGCCGGTGAGGGTGGTGTTCTTGACAACAGCTTTCACATTTTCATTCGCACTTGCAATGTTGAGAGCATAATAGTTTGCGGAAACAGAAGAATTATCCGCAACTATGGTGACATCGGTAGTTCCGTAAACGGAAACGCCGCGAGTGTATGCGCCGGTTGTGGGGCCGACAACATCAACATTGGAGAGAGTGAGAGTTACAGGCTCGGTGTTATCAGTTATATTGATAACACGGTCGGCATTATCCGGAACGAGAAGTTTACCTTCACCTTCACCGTAAATAGTAATATCGCCCTTAACTTCAACTACTTCGGGCATCTGAACAGGTGCAGTCAGAATAACATCATCACCGCTTGCCAAGGCTGCTGCAAGTTCATCAGCAGTTGCAACAGGAATTGCATACTCAGCCTGCGCGTCATACTGGTTTGTATTACTGTCATATTCAACAGTATCCTGTGTCGCATATACGGTAATCGCAATACCGTCAATGGATTTATCCTGATACTCATTGCCTGCGGATTCCTGCATATGTCCGGTGATGGTGATAAAATCAGATGTATCACCGGCGGTCAGATGACCTTCGGCAGACAGATCGGCAGGATTAGTGTTGCCAACTTTATAAGTCCAGTCGATCACTTCATTAAGCTCTGCATCGCCGGCAATACCGCTGATGACGATCTTGTACTTCAGAGCAAGATTGCCGTTGTTCTTAATCTTGAAGCTCTGCAGATTGTAGGTACAACCGGGCTCCCAGAGAACCTCTTCATTTGCAGTTGTGCCTGAAGATGTGTCTGCAGTTGCGCTTGCAGCCTTCTGCCAAGCGAGAGTCTGACCCTCAAGGGAGTTGCCGTTTTCGTCAAGCAGCTGAACATCCAGCGTGCCCGCCTGGATCTTGTTCACCGCTGTACTTGCGGAGTCGGTGAACCACGCGAAAGTCGTTCCGATCAACATAGCTAAGCAGAGAACGATAGCCATGACGCTGGAAAGCAACGCGCGCTTCGTTGTCTTTTGCAGGGGCGTATCTCCTCTTCACCGGACAGGATCGGTTATCTCTTCCCCGCTCGTCGGATTCACCGGCGCGGTTGTCTCCGGGGCGGCGGCTGCCGCTTGGCCGGCAAGCTGCTCCTTCATCGCCAGCAACTCCTGCATCATGCGCTGCGTTTCGGCGCGGTCTGCCTCCAGTTTTTCTCGCTCCGCCTGCAATTCCTCCTGCTGCTCTGACTTGTATTTGCGGAACAGGCGAATACAGCGGACTCCCTCAAGCAAAATCAGAACCAAGAACGGAATCAAAATACACACGATATAGCCGGGTGTGGTTTTCAAAAACTGGAAGAAAGTCCCGATCTTGGGAATATGCGTACTGTATTTGCCAATCACATACGGATAGGTGACAACGGTTTCATCGTCCGTATCGGTAGTTGTACCATAAGTAATAAAGCCGGGCTGACCGTTTGCGTCAGTAGTCAGTCTGCGAATTTTGTGGGTGACGGTCTCGCCGTAGTTTGTGGTATTTTGCGAAGTATAGGCTATAATGTCGCCTTCCTTCAGTGTAGACGGATCAACCTCTTTCACCAGCGCCAAGTCACCCGCCTTAAAGTCGGTTTTGCTCATGGAGTCGGTCAGGATGATAAATGCCTTATAGCCAAACAAGCTACGGTCGGCTCGGTCGAAAGTGGAAACCGAAACGATCGTAAATACCATCATAGCGGCAGCAAGGGCAACAATCAGCCACACCACTACGCTGCGAATTACTTTTATTGCCTTCATGTCAATACTCCTGTTGCGGTTTTGTACGCATTCCTCAAGAACCATTTTATTTCTTTCTGTCCGCGCTTTTTCCCGCCCGGACCATCAGTACGCTGTCGCCTGCTAATTAAACAGTTTGTTCGGGTTGTTCTTGGTCTGTGTAGCTTCGGCACACATAGTAAAAGCCAGGTCAAGGCCCTGTGCGTCATTTCCTTTTTCCTTGGGGAAATAGAAATACACCGCTAGATCCCGGCGCTGTCCGATCCTCAAGGTATCGTCGGCAGCGGCCGTATTTTGCCTTGTCAGCTTATCGGCTGTGCCGAAATAAAGGATTTCTTCTCCGTCCTTGATCGTGACGGTTATCACATCGGCAAGGCCGCCTGAGACATTGTCGAGGTATATTCTGTAATACACATCCCATGTACTTTCATTTTCGATGAAGAAATCCTTTTTGACGGTCATACCCGGCTCAAAGAGGAACTCGTGCTCCTGTATGACCGGCTTGCCGTCGTTAAGGTTAATTTTGACCGATCCGGTATGGAACAGGTTGTTGTCGACCGAAACCGTCGCTCGCACAAGGGCAACGGTGGTAACGCACAGACAGACAGCAAGGACGATAATGGTTACAATACCGCCCGTCAGTTTTTTAGTGGTTTTGGTTTTAGTCATTTTTCCCATCCCCCTTACGTCTGCGGAATAATAACAGGAGGAATATCACGCCGGCGGAGCCAAGCGCTATCAAGGCCCACAGCACGACGTTAGAACTATCACCTGTCTGCGGAGAGTCATCCAGGTTTCCGGTTTCCTCGACCCACCACGTAAAGTCTGCAGTCAAATCCTTGTTTTGGTATTCATTTCCCACAGCGGTTTCCAAATACGCCGTGATTTCATAGTAAAGATCCTTGGTAGCAGAGCTTTGTGACTGCAATGTATATGTAACGCTCTCGGGCATATCCCGCATAAGGCCGTCATACATTGTCTCCCCTGAAGTGAGGAGCTTTACCCGCACTTTCAGCACCTCTGCTAATTTTTCATAGCCGGGGCGGACAGCGGCACGGTAATGCACGGTCACCTTATCGTGATAGGACACCTGCACTCTGAAATATTGGGTTTCGGCATCGCCGGGGAACATATTGCCAACTTTGAATGGAGTATTTTCCTGCTCCTGTCTATTGTACAGGGAGATCGTGGCCGCTTTTTTTGTTTCAGTCGTCGGTCTCTGTGCAGGAGCAGATGTTCCTCCGCCCTCACCTTCCGAAACGCCTTCACCCGGCTCTGCCTCCTCCCCGCCGTTTGGGTTTTTCTCAGGCGTGATCAGGTTTTCGGGTACAGTGACCGTGGTCTGCTCATTGCCGTTAATTTGGTTATAGATCAGTGTTCCGGCAAGGGCGACAACACTCAGGGCCAACAGCACAGCCAAAACGATAATGATTGTCTTTGTTATACTTCGTTTTTGCTTATCCATCATCGGAACTCCTTTCACAGGATAGGACCTGTTCGCTGCCGCTTATTACACGCAGCAGCAGTCAAAACATATTTTTTCCGCATTTTTATCCCGCGGAGGCAACCCATGTTTTTCGAATGGCCGAACGAAGCAGTATACAAATGGTACCGCCCCGTTATTTCGCGGCCTTCACTATGCAACGAAAACCTAAATTCAATACATCTTTACTCTACCACACATTTTGGGGAAATGCAACACGAAAAAACGAAATATAGCAAAAGTAAAGAAGAAGTAACAGAGCTGCGGTCAATTCTGCTGATTACGAGAATTCCGACTGGGCATTCTCCACAATTTCCGGAAATCTTGTTCTCACTCACGCTTTCTCTCCACAGAAGCACAAAGAGCAGCAAAATACTTATAAAATGGCACCAGCGTCTTGAATCCTGCCAGCATCTCCTCGGCCAGCTCCGGCCGAAAGATCTTCTCATCCAGAGGCAGCTCATGGCTCAGGGACAGGGACTTTTTCTGGAACCACGGCCGCAGAAGGTCGCTGACTTCCCCCTTGCTGCGGGCATAGCTGTCCCCGGTGAGGACGAACTCCCTCTGCCTGTTGAACAGGCGCACCAGCCTGCCGAATTCATCCGGGCGCTCCTGCAGATCCCGGCGAAAGAGCTCCATCAGCTCTGCCCGAGCCTGCCAGAAGCCCATGCCGTAGCTGTAATACTCCGGGGCGATCTCGAAGTAGAAGGTGGGCCGTCCCGTCCAGTCCTTGTCCCCGGTGCGCACGCAGAACCACAGGTGATCCTTGTACGGTCCCCGGCCGTGGAGCCGTCGGGCATCCCGATAGATACGGCTGACCTTCAGCAGGAGAGGCTCATGGGGGAGCATCCCACGCAAGCCCTCATAGACCTGCTCACCCAAAGCCCTGGTAGGCTCCAGCAGATGCTTCTGATAGTCCTCCTTATGGGCCAAAAACCACTCCCGTTCGTTATTGAAGCGGATGCCCCACATAAAGTCCACTGTCTCCTGCGTATATCCCTGAAACATACCGTTCTCACCTCGTGTTTTTTATAGTGTATCCCTTTCGGAGCAAAAACACAAGGGGAGGCAGGCAGCTGCCTCCCCTTGTGAAATTTTATAATTATCTCTCGTTGTAGGCCTTGATGCCCAGGGCCAGCAGATCCATAGCCCGCTCCAAAGCCTCCTGTTTGAGGACATAGGCAATGCGTATCTCGTTTAAGCCCTTGCCGGGAGTGGCATAGAAGCCGCCGCCGGGGGCAAACATCACGGTATCGCCATGGTCGTCAAAATGCTCCAGCAGCCAGATCTGGAACTTCTCCGCGTTATCCACCGGCAGGGCAGCCATCACGTAGAAGGCACCCTTGGGACACTCACATACAACACCGGGGATCTCCTTGAGCTTACGCATCACGGTGTCCCGGCGGCGCTTATACTCATCCCGCACGGCGGCAAAATACTCCGATCCCACATCATACAAAGCGGCAGAGGCCAACTGGTCGATGGTGGGCACGCACAGGCGGCACTGGGCGTACTTCATGGCGTGGGCCATCAGCTCCTTATTCCGGGAGATGAGGCAGCCGATGCGCGCGCCGCAGGCGGAAAACCGTTTGGAAACGGTGTCGATGACGATGACATTCTCCGCCGCGTCCTCAAACTCACCCAGAGACTGCAGCGGCTCCCCGGCATACACAAACTCACGGTAGGCCTCATCGCCGATGATGAACAGGTCGTGCTCCTTGGCGATATCCACCATCATGCGCATCTCCTCCGGAGTCAGAACCGTGCCGGTGGGATTGCCGGGGTTGGTGCACATAATGGCGCGGGTGTGCTCGTTGATCTCCGCCTCGATCTTCCTGCGGTCGGCATAGTGGTAGCCCTCCTCCGGGCAGGTGGGGATGGGATGTATCACGGCGCCGCAGGTACGGACCATCGTGTTGTAGTTGGGATAGAAAGGCTCCGGGATCAGGATCTCGTCGCCGTCATCCAGAATGCAGTTCATGGTGATCTGCAAGGCCTCGGATCCACCGTTGGTAATGAGAATGTTCTCCGGGGCAAAATGCATATTCAGCTTGGCGTAATACTTTCGGATAGCCTCGATGAGCTCCGGAATACCGGGAGACGGGGCGTACTCCAGCACCGGCTGATCAAAATGCTTCACAGCGTCAAAATATGCCTTGGGCGTCTCAATATCGGGCTGGCCGATATTCAGGTGATAGATTTTTTTGCCCTTTTCCTGCGCCGCCACCGCATAGGGATGGAACTTCCGCATAGGGGACAGTCCGCACTTTTCAACCTTGCTTGAAAACTTCATTTCAGCACCTCCTGTAGTATTTTGCGCAGAGGATCTCCTCTGCCATAATAATAATCTGTTTCCCGAGAAAATCAAGATAAAAGAGCAAAGCGTCACAAAGATTTCCTTTGTGACACTTTGGAATCATCAGCTCATCTGCCGTCTGCGGGAGAGGTTCACGGTGCCGTCCTGCATATAGTTCAGGGAATCCAGGCTCTTGCCCGTGCCCTGTGCCACGCAGGAGATGGCGTCCTCCGCCACCACGGTATGGATGCCCGTGCGGGCCTCCACCAGCTGGGCAAATCCCTTCACCAGGCTGCCGCCGCCGGTCATAACAATGCCGTTGCTGGAAATATCGCCCACCAGCTCGGGCGGCGTACGCTCCAGCACGCTGTGGATTGCCTCCAGGATCCGCTCCACCGGCTCCTCAAAGGCCTCCAGCATTTCGGAGGAATGTATGGTGAGGGTCTTGGGCAGCCCCGTCACCAGGCAGCGTCCCTTCACCTCGATGCTGGCATCCTCCTCCTGGGGATACACGCAGCCGATCCGGATCTTCATCTGCTCCGCGGTGCGCTCGCCCACCAGCACATTGTGCTTGCGGCGCATATACTTCACCACGGCCTCGTTGAACTGGTCACCGGCCACCTTGATGGAAGCGGACTCCACCACGCCGGAGAGGCTGATGACCGCTATATCGCTGGTACCGCCGCCGATGTCCACCACCATATGTCCGTCGGGCAGGGTGATGTCGATGCCGGCGCCGATAGCAGCGGCCACAGGCTCCTCAATCAGGTATACCCGCCGCGCGCCGGCCTGAATACCGGCGTCCACCACGGCGCGCTCCTCCACCTCGGTGATGCCGGAGGGCACGCAGATGATGATGCGGGGCTTAAAGAAGAAGCTTCCGCCGGAGATCTTGCGGATAAACTCCTTGAGCATACGCTCGGTCATGTCGTAGTCGGAGATCACGCCCTCCCGCAGAGGCCGGATGGCCACGATGTTGCCGGGAGTACGGCCCAGCATAGCCTGCGCGTCCGCGCCCACCTTCAGGAGCTTGCCGGTGTTCTTGTCAATAGCCACCACAGACGGCTCATTGAGCACAACTCCCTTACCCTTCACATACACCAGAACGGACGCCGTTCCCAAATCAATACCTATATCTCTTCCCCATGCACACATAGTTTTGCACCTCGTCATTTCGTAAAAATATGGCAGCGGCGCGGGAAACGCCGATTCTTACCTAAGCTGTTATTATATAGAGTCCCTTTGCATTTTGCAAGAGATTCCCGTCTTTATTTTTAAATTGTTCCCAATTATTTACAAAATAGTCACCAAAAGCCACAGGGGCACCGTCACCACTGCGCACAGGGTAGAGAGCATCACGCACCGGGTAGCAAGACCCCAGTCCCCGCCGTACTGCCTTGTGAACATGGCGCAGCAGGCGCCTCCCGGCATAGCCGACAGCAGCAGCAGTGTCCTGCCCACCGGAGTAAGCTCACCCAGACAGATCCGCCACAGCACCAGTACCGCCGCCGGAATAACAACCAGCCGCAGGCCCGTCAGCACCCAGGCCTTTGCGTCCCGTATCAGGGCTTTCAGGTCGCCCTCGCCCAACTGTGCGCCCACCAGAAACAGCACCATGGGCGCCGTGGCCTCCGCCGCCATTGACAGCGCCTCTCCCACAAAGGCGGGCAACTTCCACCCGGTCAAAAACAGTACAAATCCCATGGCCACGCCCACAAGGCCCGGAGACAGCAGCCCTCTCACAGCCGCCTGCCGCGGCTTACCGCAGCCGGTCTGGATCAGCAAAATGCCCACAGAGAAGATCAGCACATCGTTCACCAGCTCCACAATGGACGCCAGAAACAGCATTTCCTCTCCCAGCAGCAGCCGTATCAGGGGCATTCCGATGAGTCCGGTGTTGGCGAAGGCGGCGGCAAAGAGCAGTATGCCCCCCGGCACGCTTCCTATTTTATCCACCTTCAGCCAGATCCATGCGCACAGTGCGCCCAGAACGATCACCATGAGTGCCCACAGGGCCGACTGCCCCGCCTGGCGCAGCAGCTCGCGGCTTGCCTGCACCTTCGCCATGGCGTCCACTACCATGGCCGGCCACAGAAAGTTCACCAGAACCGAGGAGATCCCCTCCACCTGTCTGCCTGTCAGCAGTTTTTTTCTTGTGAAAACAAAGCCCGGTATGGCCAGCAGCAAAAAAACACCCACCGAGGAAACAGCCTTCAAAAATGCCTGCGTCTGCATGGATTATTTCTTCCTCTCTCCTGCCGCCAGGGTCAGGCACAGCACATCCTTGGCCCCGGCTTCCTTCAGCACCCGCACGCACTCGGACAATGTAGCCCCGGTGGTGCGAATATCGTCAATGAGCAGCAGCCGCCTGCCCGCAAACCGCTGCGGCTCCACCGCCTCGTAAACGCCCAGCACATTGGCCCGCCGTTCCTCAGGGCTTTCAATGCTCGACTGGGCAGGGTTGTCCACCACCTTGCGCAGTGTCTCAAGAGGCTCCGTATGCCAATCCACGCACAAAGAGGCCGTCAGATACCTCGCCTGATCGAATCCACGCTTTTTCAGGCGCTTCTTGCTCACCGGCACCCAGGTAATGGCGTCAAACTCCCCGGAAAAATGCTCCGCCGCGCACTGGGCCATGAGCATACCGAAGCAGGATACGGAGCCCATTTTGCGTTTGAACTTAAAATCCAGGATGGCCTGGCGCACCGGCCCCTCATAGTAAAGCGGCGCGGCGCACCGGGCAAAGGACTCTGCCTCCACGGCGTGCTCCCCCCGGAAGGGCAGGGTCTTCCTGCATTTTTCGCACAGCAGCTCCTTGTCCGCCATAGCTCCGCAGAAGGGGCACCGTCTGGGCATAAAAAAGTTTAGTATGCTCCGTTCCGCTTTGTCCAGCGAACTGTTGATATCCGACACATTCATTGGTTGATTCCTCCCAACTTCAATCTTCTGCGCAGGCCGCTGTATCGTCTGGCTCTGCGGTCGTTTACCGCCATCTGTCCGGGGATCACATCATCCCCCACCATGATCAAAAGCTCCCTGGCTCTTGTCATAGCGGTGTAGAGCACCCCCCGCACCAGCAGTCCCGGCGCTGCCGGAGCCGCCAGCAGCACCACGGCTTTATACTCGCTTCCCTGGGCCTTATGCACGGTAATGGCATAGGCCATGTCCAACTGTCCCAAAAGGTCCGCGGTATACACCGCCGTCCGGTCGTCAAACCGCAGTGTCACCAGCTCCCCGGAGGGGTCAATCTCCTCCACGGTGCCCACATCGCCGTTGAAAATACCGGTACCCACGGTGCCGTCGTCCTTTTCCCACACCACATCGTAGTTATTTTTGGTCTGCATCACCCGGTCTCCCTCCCGGAATACGAGGTCCCCAAACTGCTTTTCGTTCTTGCCTCGGGCCGGCGGATTCAGCGCCGCCTGCAGACGGCGGTTCAGGTTCACCGTACCGCATTCGCCCTTGCGGGTGGGTGTCAACACCTGTATGTCCTCCGGGGCAATACCCATTTTCTCCGGCAGGCGGGTCAAGCACAGCTCCACCACGGTGCTGACCATCCGCTCCGGCGCCCGGCGGCACAGGAAGAAAAAGTCTCCCCGGTTGGTCTTTAAGTCCGGCTCTTCCCCGTGGTTCACCGCATGGGCATTGCGGATGATATAGGATTCGTCTGCCTGGCGGAACACCTCCATCAGTGCAACCTGGGGAATCCTGCCGCTGCGGAGCAGATCCGCAAACACATTCCCCGCCCCCACGGAGGGCAGTTGATCGGCGTCCCCGATCATCACCAGCCGGCAGCCCGGGCGCAGGGCCGATAAAAGAGCCCGCATCAGGGGCAGGTCCACCATGCTCATCTCATCCACCAGCACAGCGTCCGCCTCCAGAGGATCGCTCTCCCCCTTCTTATAGGTCACCTCTCCCGTCAGGTCGTTGAAGCTCATGCCAAGGCATCTATGTATGGTCTGGGCCTCCCGTCCGCACAGCTCCGCCATGCGTTTGGCGGCGCGGCCCGTGGGGGCCAGAAGCAGAATGTCCAGATCCATCTTCTCAAACAGCCGCACAATGGCCCGGGTGGCGGTGGTCTTGCCTGTGCCGGGACCTCCGGTAAGCAGCAGCAGTCCGGACTGAGCCGCCAGGCGCACCGCCTCCCTTTGCAGAGGCGCGTAGCGTCTCCCCTGAGTCATCTCCATCTCCCGGATGATCATGTCCGCATTTCCCGGCCTTTCATAGGGAAAACGCAGCATGGAAAGCAGCTTCTCCGCCACAAAGCGCTCCGCCTCATACAGATCCGGAGTATAGCAGGCCAGCACATTGGCCACCTGCTCCTGGCATATATCGCCTTTTTCCACCATGGTGTCCAGGCAGATCTCCATCTGCTCACCGGATACGCCGATGAGCTGCGCCGCCGCCAGGATCAGCTTCTCCCGAGGCAGAAACACATGGCCGTTTCCCTGGTTATACTGCAGCTCATACACCAGCGCCGCCCGGGTGCGGCAGCCGCTTTCTCCGTCAAAGCCCATACTCAGGGCCATCTCGTCCGCCTGGGAAAAGTCCACGCCGAACTGCTGCCGGGTCAGAAGATACGGATCCTCCCGCAGCCTGTTCAGTGCCTCCGCCCCATAGATCCGGTGTGCCTGCACCGCCAGATGCACCGGAAGATCGTACCGGGCCATAAACTCCATGGTCCTCCGCAAGCCCGTCAGCTCCCGGAACGCCCTGGACAGCTCCACGGCTTTCTTGGCGGTGATCCCCTTGATGCGGCTGAGCTTCTCCGGCTCCTCCTCCAATACCCGCAGGGTATCGGTGCCGAAGGCTGCCACCAGCCGCTCCGCCGTGGCCTGCCCCACTCCCTTGAGAATGCCGGAGGCAAGATAGCTCACCATCTCCTCCTCATCCCGGGGCAGGCGGCGCTCCGCCTGCTCGCAGGTGATCTGGGGGCCATACAGGGGATGGGTGACCCATACGCCGGTGACGGTCATCCCCTCGCCCGGGGCGGCATAGGGGATGCACCCCACCACAGTGACGATCTCCCCCAGCTCCGTCAGCAAAGAGAGCACCGTATACCCGTTTTCCTCATTCTGGAAGACCACCGACTGTACGGTTCCCTCCACTGTGCACCGCTCACCCATAGCTTATCCTCTCTACTCTATGATCTGCTCCAGCTCATCTTTTGAAAGCACCGTCACCCGGCTGAACCGCCTGGAAAGAAGCTCCGCCCGGCGCCGACCCTCCGCCGTCAGGCCGCAGTCCACAATGGCAATAGCGGCCGACCGGCCCAACTGCGTCCGCACCTCATGCAGGGTTCGAACCCATCCTTCCAATGCCTCTGCGTTTCCGCATACCGACAGCATCAAAACCGCCGGCGTCTCTGTTCGTCTGCCCCGGAGCAGCAGACCCGCCACCAGCCATATAAGGGCGGCGATGCCCACCGCCGCCAGAAAGGCCAGCACGCTGTTTTCCATCCCGCTCACGGCCATCACCTCACACCAGTGTATGAGATAGGGACCGCTGTGGTCATTTCTCCAGCACTTTTTTCAGATACTGTCCGGTGTAGGACGCCTCGCACCGGGCCACCTGCTCCGGTGTACCCGTGGCCACCACAAGTCCACCATGGGCGCCGCCCTCAGGTCCCAGATCAATGATCCAGTCCGCCGACTTGATGACATCCAGGTTATGCTCGATGACCAGCACCGTGTTGCCGCCGTCCGCCAGCCGCTGCAATACCTCCAGCAGCTTCTTCACATCCTCAGAATGCAGCCCCGTGGTGGGCTCGTCCAGAATATAGAAGGTGCTGCCCGTGGAACGCCGGGAAAGCTCCGTGGCCAGCTTCACTCGCTGGGCCTCACCCCCGGACAGGGTGGTAGAGGACTGGCCCAGCTTCACATAGCCCAGCCCCACATCCATAAGGGTCTGCAGCTTCTCCGCGATCCTGGGCAGGGCACTGAAGAACTCCAGCGCCTCCTCCACGGTCATATCCAGCACCTCGGAGATGTTCTTACCCTTGTAACGCACCTCCAATGTTTCCCGGTTGTACCGCTTGCCATGGCACACCTCGCAGGGCACATACACATCGGATAAAAAGTGCATCTCGATCTTCAGCAGCCCGTCGCCGCAGCAGGCCTCGCACCGTCCGCCCTTGGTGTTGAAGGAAAACCGTCCCGGCCCATAGCCCCGTGCCTTGGCCTCCTGGGTGGCGGCAAAGAGATTGCGAATTTCGTTAAACAGATTGGTATAGGTGGCAGGATTGGACCGGGGCGTGCGGCCGATGGGGCTCTGGTCGATGCCCACCACCTTGTCCAGAAATTCCATACCCTCTATCTTCCTGTGTTTGCCGGGATGGGCCTTCATCCGGTTGAGCTCCACACCCAGCTTCTTATAGAGGATTTCGTTGACCAGCGAGCTTTTTCCGCTGCCAGACACGCCGGTGATGCAGGTAAATGTCCCCAAGGGGATCTCCACATCAATCTCCTTCAGGTTGTGTTCCGCCGCGCCGTATACCACCAGCTTGTGGCCGTTCCCCTTTCGCCGCACCGCCGGCACAGGGATCGACCGCTTGCCGGACAGGTACTGTCCCGTGAGGGAATTTGGGTCCGCCATGACCTCCTCCGGGGTGCCGGCGGCCACCACCCGGCCGCCGCTGCTGCCGGCGCCGGGCCCGATGTCAATGAGATAGTCCGCTGCGCGCATGGTGTCCTCGTCGTGCTCCACCACGATGAGGGTATTGCCCAGATCCCGCAGTTTGCGCAGGGTGGCCAGCAGCTTGTCGTTGTCCCGCTGGTGCAGGCCGATGGAAGGTTCGTCCAATATATACAGCACCCCCATAAGGCTGCTGCCGATCTGTGTGGCCAGTCGGATGCGCTGACTCTCGCCGCCGGAGAGCGTGCCGCTGGAGCGGGACAGGGTCAGATACCCCAGTCCCACCGACTGCAGAAAGCGCAGCCGGGAGTGAATCTCCTTTAAGATCTGCGCCGCGATGATCTGCTGGGTCTCCGTCAGCTTCAGTTCGTCGAAAAACACGATGCTCTCGTCCACCGGCATACCGGAGACCTGATGGATAGACTTGCCCCCCACGGTCACCGCCAGAGCTTCCGGCCGCAGCCGATGGCCGCCGCAGTCCGGGCAGGGGCACTCGGCCATATATTCCTCCAGCTCCTTGCGGCTGGCATCGCTCTGGGTCTCCCGGTAACGGCGCTCCACATTGGTGGCCAGCCCCTCAAAGGCCTGGTGCAGCACGCCCTTGCCCCGGGGCTGATCATAGTGCAGCTCCAGCTTTTCTTCGCCCGTGCCGTAGAAAATGACCTTCTTCACCTCCGGGGAAAGCTCCTTCACCGGCGTCCGCAGGTCAAAGTGATACCGCTTGGCCAAGGCCTCGAAGTACATCCGGCTGATCCCGTCGGAGCGGATGGAGTTCCACCCGCAGGCCACCACCGCCCCATCCAGAATGGACAAGTTCTCGTCGGGGATGATGAGGGCCGGATCTGCCTTGAGCTGCATCCCCAGGCCCATACAGGTAGGACAGGCGCCAAAGGGGCTGTTGAAAGAGAACATCCGGGGCGTCAGCTCCTCAATGGAGATGCCGCAGTCATCACAGGCGTAGTTCTGGGAAAAATGCAGATCCCGCTCCTCCCGGAGAAGATTCACCGTCACCAAGCCCCCGGACTGGCCCGCCGCCGTCTCCACGGAGTCTGTCAGCCGCCGGCGGATATCCGCACGCACGATGAGCCGGTCCACCACGATCTCCACCGTGTGTTTTTTGTTTTTATCCAGTGAGATGTCCTCGGTAAGCTCATAGAGGCTGCCGTCCACCCGTACCCGGGAAAAGCCCGAGCGCCTTGCATCCTCCAGCACCTTGGTGTGCTCACCCTTGCGCCCCCGGACCACGGGCGCCATCACCTGGATCCTCGTTCCCTCCGGGAGGGCGAGGATCTGATCGATGATCTGATCCACCGTCTGCTGGCGGATCTCCTTGCCGCATTGGGGGCAGTGGGGCGTGCCCACCCGGGCCCACAGCAGGCGGAAATAGTCGTAGATCTCCGTCACTGTGCCCACGGTGGACCGGGGGTTGCGGCTGGTAGTCTTCTGGTCGATGGAAATGGCGGGGGAAAGCCCGTCGATGTAGTCCACATCGGGCTTGTCCATCTGGCCCAGAAACATTCTCGCGTAACTGGACAGGCTCTCCACGTACCGCCGCTGTCCCTCGGCATAAATGGTGTCAAAAGCCAGAGAGGACTTGCCGCTGCCGGACAGGCCCGTCACCACCACCAGCTTGTCCCGGGGAATGGTGACATCTATGTTCTTCAAATTATTTTCTCTCGCGCCCTTGACAAAGATATGATCCTGCATAGCTGCTCCTTTTGCTTCTTACTCGACAATAATATCCGCCGTTTTGGCCCGGAGAAGCGCCAGCAGGTCTCCGGGCTTACACACCACCTGATAGCCGATCTTTCCGGCAGATACGGCTATCTGCTCCTGCTCCGCTGCCGTTTCGTGGAACACCGTGGGAAACTGCTTTTTCATCCCCACGGGGCTGCACCCGCCGTGGACATAGCCCGTCAGGGGCAGCAGCTCCTTCTGGGGCAGCATGGAAACAGCTTTCTCCCCCACTGCTTTTGCTGCCTTTTTCAGGTCCAGATTCTCCGCCACCGGGATGTCAAACACATAGTGTCCCCCGGATGCGCCCTTACATACCAGTGTCTTAAAGACCATGGCGGCGTCCAGTCCCACCGCCCGGGCAACGCTCACCCCGTCGATAGGGTCGCCGTCCCCGTGGGGGTAGGTCTTGGCAATGTATCCGATCTTTTTCTGCTCCAATGTACGCATGACATTGGTCTTTTCCTCTTTATTCCTTGCCATGGAATCCCTCCTTATGTCAAGGCTCTGATGCCCTCCAGAATCAGCAGATGTGCCGGGTAGAACGCGTAGAATGCCCACCGCCGCCGGCCCTTGCCGCCGCCGTGTCCGTTATAGAGCCAAATGAGCGGCAACGACAATACCGCCCAGATCTGTATGGGAACCAGCACGCCGAACCATTCCGTTTTTATGCTGCCTATGCACAGGCAGTTCAGCACCGCCATGCCCGCCAGCAGGCAGGGCCTTGCGTATACTCCCTCTCGGCACAGGTAAAACAGCACCACGGTCAAAACGCCACCGCCGCCGTAGTCCACCCGCAGAAGCTGACCCACGGCAAAGCCTGCCGCCGCCACCGCCGCCGTGCCCATGTACCTCGCCATGCCCCTCTCACGCCGCAGAGCGTCTATCCCCCGCAGCGTCAGCAGCGCCAGGCAAAAGGTCAGCAGTACGTTCTGTCTGTTCAAATCCCACACACTGCCGCTTTTCCAATCGAACGGAAGCTCCGACAAAGCGGCAAAGGCCGCCATACGCAGCAGATATTTTCGGAGATCCCGGGTATGGGCATAGCCCTCCGCCACCAAAAAAGCGAACACAGGAAAGGCCAGCCGCCCCACGCACTGCAGCCAAATCGTCTGTGGAAACAAAATCGCTCCCACATGGTCCAGAAGCATACACGCCGCCGCCAGCAGCTTCAGCGTGCCGCCGTCAAGCCCTCTGCTCCGCTCCACTTTTCTTTCCTCCCGCCAACAGAATCACACTGCCCAGCACGCACACGATGCCCGCCGCCGTCCACAGATCCGGCTTTTCTCCCAGCAGCACCGCGCCGCTGACGGCCGCCACCACCGGCTCCACATTGGACATGATGGAGGCCATACCCTCCTCCGTGCCCTCCAGCCCCTTGGTGTAAAACAGGTACGGCAGCACCGTAGCGATAACCACCAGGCCCGCCATATACAGCCATGTCCGGCCGTCAGGCAATGCCGCCCGCAGCTCCGTCCAGTTGAGAAACGCCAGGGAGCCGATGCCCGCAAAGACAAATGTCCAGTAAATGACGGTATAGCTGTCATACTTCCGCAGACCATAGTGGGCAAACACCGTGTACATGGCGTAGCTGAATCCTGCTCCGATTCCCAGCAGCAAGCCCCTCACCGTGACGGTCAGGCTGCCGCCTGCAATGCCGCTGACCAGGGCGCAGCCCACAAGTGCCAGCAGCAAGGCGGTGATTTTCCGACCCGTCAGCGGCTCTTTCCATAAAACAGCGGAAAACAACACCACGATGGACGGCGCCAAATACAGCAATATCCCCGCCACCGCCAGCGAGCACTCCTGCTGGCAGCTGAAGTAGCACCAGGCCAGGCTCAATACGCTCACAACCCCTGTGCCGAAGAAGATAGGCAGATCCTTCACCCGAATATGAAACACACTCCGCCGGGCAGCGGCGAACACCGCCGTCAGCAGCACGAGCGCCAGAAAGTTGCGGATGGTCACCCGGTTCATCACCGACACACCGCACATTCCCAGTCCCCGGTTGAAAATCCCGATGAGCCCCCACAGGGAAGCCCCCAGCACCACCAGCAGATAGCTGCGATATTTTTTCATGCCCTGCCCCTCTTTTTCTTTGCCGCAGGACGATGCAGAATATATTCCTCCACGGTGAAATCCTCCATAGGGCTGTCCGCTTTCAAATACAGAGGGTGGTGAGGATGTCCCGCCGCGGACGCCCGGCCGCATTTGACCCACCGGGCGCTATGAGCCCGGCCGATGGCGATCATATCCTGCAGACAGTCCCACAGATAGTCCCGCTTTTCGATGATAGTCCCCCACGCCGCCCACACGGTGGGGCTGTCCGACAGGGACAAAATGTAGTCAAAGGCCGCCATATTCTGCCGGTGCAGCTCCTCGTGCAGGGTCCACTCCATATCGTCCGGCGAGGTAGCCCGCTGGGCGTACACATTGAACATAAGGAAGGAGTCAAAACCATTGCGCAGGGCAATTCTCTCCACGCTTTTCAGGGTGGGGTCCAGGGCATCGGGGCGGGCGGTGGAAGGGTTGATGCCGATGCAGATGAGGGGATTGACCCCGCGTGTGCCCAGAATGTACCTGTACTCCGTGTATGTATTGGGCACGAACAGCCACTTTGCCGCATCGTATTCCCCGCTTGGCTGCAATGCCCTTTGGAGCTGGGTTTCAAAGCGGATGTCCCCCAGCCCGCGTATATCCATGGTGGGTATGTGCTGCATACTCTCTCTCTTTCTTTACTTCTGTCCCCGCAGCTCAATGATCTGATCCCGCAGCAGGGCGGCGTATTCAAACTCCAGCATCTTGCTGGCTTCCTTCATTTCCTTTTCCAGACGGCGGATGGTCTCCTCCCGCTCCGCCTCCGTCAGCTTGCGCCGGGATTCCGTCTTCTCCTCCTCCGCGGAATGGGAGATCTCCAGAACCTTGCGCACGCTCTTGCGGATGGTTTTCGGCACGATGCCGTGGGCCTTGTTGTACTCGTCCTGCTTCTTCCGGCGGCGCTCCGTCTCCGTAATGGCCGCCCGCATGGACGGGGTGACGGTATCGGCGTACAGCACCACCAGGCCTCCGGCGTTTCTCGCCGCCCGGCCGATGGTCTGGATGAGGCTGGTCTCACTGCGGAGGAAGCCCTCCTTGTCGGCGTCCAGAATGGCCACCATGGACACCTCCGGCAGGTCCAGGCCCTCCCGCAGCAGGTTAATGCCCACCAGCACATCGAATTCGCCCAGACGCAGGTCCCGGATCAGTTCCATCCGCTCGATGGTGGCGATGTCCGAGTGCATATACCGCACCCGCAGGCCCAGGCCTTTCATGTGCTCCGTGAGATCCTCCGCCATGCGCTTGGTAAGGGTCGTCACCAGCACCCGCTCGTCCCGGGCGGCTCTTGCGCGGATCTCCTCCACCAGGTCGTCGATCTGTCCGGCCACAGGCCGCACCTCCACCCGGGGGTCCAGCAGGCCCGTGGGCCGGATCACCTGCTCCACGATCTGGTCGGCGCCCTTTCTTTCGTATTCCCCCGGGGTGGCGGACACCAGCACCACCTGGCGAAACCGCTCCTCAAACTCCTCGAATTTCAATGGCCGGTTGTCAAAGGCGCAGGGCAGGCGGAAGCCGTAGTTCACCAGGCTTTCCTTCCGGGCCCGGTCGCCGTTATACATGGCCCGCACCTGAGGCAGCGTCACATGGCTCTCGTCCACAAACAGCACGAAATCCTCCGGGAAGTAGTCCAGCAGCGTCATAGGCGGCGAGCCCGGCTCCCGGCCGGAGATGACCCGGCTGTAATTCTCAATGCCCGTGCAGTAGCCCAGCTCCCGCATCATTTCCACATCGTACCGGGTCCGCTGGTCAATGCGCTGGGCCTCGATGAGCCTGCCGTTTTCCTCAAAATATTTCTTCTGCTCCGCCAGCTCCCGTTCAATTTCCTCCGTGGCACGGGCCATCTTCTCCCTGGTGGTGACATAGTGGCTGGCGGGGTAGATGGCCACATGGTCGATGATCCTTTGGGCCTGTCCCGTGACGGGGTTAAACTCGCTGATGCGGTCCACCTCATCCCCGAAGAACTCCACCCGGATGGCGTATCCGTTGGCATACACCGGATAAATCTCCACCGTGTCCCCCCGGACCCGGAACATATTCCGCTCAAAGGCCACATCGTTGCGCTCATAGCGAATTTCCACCAGCTTGCGCAGCAGCTGGTCCCGGGGGTACTCCTTCCCCCGGCGCAGGGAGATGACCATGTTGGCATAGTCAATAGGGTCGCCCAGACCGTAAATGCACGACACCGAGGCCACCACGATCACATCCCGCCGCTCAAAGAGAGCCGCCGTGGCGCTGTGGCGCAGCCGCTCGATCTCGGCGTTGATGGATGCGTCCTTTTCAATAAAAGTGTCCGTGTGGGCGATATACGCCTCCGGCTGGTAGTAGTCGTAGTAGGAGACGAAATACTCCACCGCATTCTCCGGGAAGAACTCCCGGAACTCCTCGCAAAGCTGCGCCGCCAGCGTCTTGTTGTGGGCCAGCACCAGAGTGGGCCGCTGGACCTTTTCGATGACCTTGGCCATGGTGTAGGTCTTGCCGCTGCCGGTGACGCCCAGCAGCACCTGCTGGCGCAGCCCCGCCTCCAGCCCCGCCGCCAGCTTCTCAATGGCCTGGGGCTGGTCCCCGGAGGGGGTGTATTCGGATACGACTTTGAACTTCGGCATAGCTCTCCCCCGTATTTTGTTAACATGATATGGTATCTTATTATTGTACCACAAATAGAAAATATGTAAATAGAAATTTTAAAACAAATGTTCTGTTTTTGTTATGTGACCCTTCTCTTTCCTCACCCGGAGCTGTCCTTGCGTGCCGGTGCGCACACCGGTGCGGCGATCCGTTTTCCCCGGCCCATAAACCCGCCGCTTTCAACCCTCCGCTTATGCCCGGTTTCCTCTTCCCTGCTACAAAAAGGACCGCCCCCGGCGGTCCTTTTCACTCATATCAGCATCCCGCTGGCGGCCATGGACACAAAATCTCCGTCCGCCACCACGATGTGATCCACAAGCTGGATGTTCATGGTGCGCAAAGCGTCCCGAATAAGTCTCGTGGTCCCGATATCCTCCCGGGACGGCAGCGCCACGCCGCTGGGATGGTTGTGCGCCAGCACAACGCCCACAGCCCCGGCATGGAGGGCATACTCCACCACCTGCCGAACGCTCACAGCCGCCATGCTTACGTCCCCCTCCGCCAGACACCGGGAGGAGAGCACCTTTCCCTTGCCGTCCAGACACACCTGCCAGAGCATCTCTCTTCGGCTGCCGGAGAGCAGCGCGGTAAAATACGCTCCGCATTTGTCCACGGAGTTGAGGATCTGCTCCTTTGCGCTCCGGGCAGCCCGCCGCTGCAGTATGGGCACCAATTTAATAAGCGCCGCCGCGTATTCGCCCACGCCCTTCACGCAGGCAAGCTCCTGTGCCGAGGCCGACAGCACTCCCTGCAGGGAGCCGAACTGTTCCAGCAGCCGGTGGGCCAGCTCATTGGTATCCCGCCGGGGAATCGCATAGTACAGCAGCACCTCCAGCAGTTCATGGTCGGCAAAGACACGCTCTCCGCTCTCCATCAGTTTTGTTCTCATTCTGGCCCGATGTCCCTCATGTATGCCGCCCATGGTGATACCCCCTTCCGGCGCAAACAATCTCCTGCAAAAGTATAGCATGAAAAAAGATCCACCTCAAGCATTCTCCCGGTCTTTCTCCGGTAAAATAGGGTTTATTTATTTTAAAATAATGCGGACTATCGTTTTGCACAATTTTACCCCTTATTTTTCGGCGTGTCCACCACGCAAAAAGATTGTTAAAACTATTGCAATCTTTCCAGACTATGATAAACTGTCCTTGCCGCGAAATATTTGACATGGCAAAACTTTTAAAGACTTGTATTTTATAAGGAGAAAGGAAGAAATGAGCATGAACGAGCGACTTGCCCGGGTGGGCGAGATCATTGATGCCCATGGGGCACAGCCCAGCCAGTTGATCGCCATATTGCAGGAGACGCAGGCAGCCAACAACTACCTCAGCCAGGAGGATCTGACGCTGATCGCCGACCGGCTGGGCATCAGCACGGCGAAGGTATACAGCGTGGCCACATTTTATGAAAATTTCTCGCTGGAGCCCAAGGGCAAGCATATCATCCGGGTGTGTGACGGTACGGCCTGCCATGTCCGCAAGTCCCAGCCCATTTATGACGCCATTCATGACTATCTGCAGCTCACCGGCAAGCGCAAAACCGACGCGGACGGCCTCTTCACCCTGGAGACCGTGGCGTGTCTGGGCGCCTGCGGCCTGTCCCCGGTGCTGACGCTGGACGGTGAGGTCCACGCCAAGATGACACCGGACTCCGCCCTGGCCCTTTTAGAGTCCATTCGTAAGGAGGAACTTGCCAAATGAGTATTTTGACGAGAGACGGGTTCCACGCTCTGCAGGCAGAGGCCTGCGCGCTTCTGGACAAGAGCAGGAAGGTCACCAATGTTCTGGTCTGCGCCGGCACCGGCTGCATCGCCAGCGGTTCCATGAAGGTATACGAGTGTCTGAAGGACGCCTGCCAGAAGCGGGGCCTGCAGGTGAGTGTGCAGTTGAAAGAAGAGGCCGGTGCCAAAGGCATTCACCTGAAAAAGAGCGGCTGCCACGGTTTCTGCGAGATCGGCCCCCTGGTGAATATCGAGCCGCTGGATATTCTCTACACCCATGTCAAGGCAGAGGACTGCGAGGAGATCGTGGAAAAGACCATTCTGGGCGGGCAGGTCATCGACCGCCTCCTCTATAAGCTGGAGGGCCAGACCTACCAGCGGCGGGACGACATCCCCTTCTATAAGCATCAGGAGCGCATCGTCCTCAAGGACAGCGGCAAGAGCGACGCGGAGGATCTCATGGAGTATCTGGCTCTGGGTGGTTACAGCGCCTTTGAAAAGGCCCTGTTTGACATGACCGACGAGCAGATCTGCCGTGAGGTGCTGGATTCCGGCCTCCGGGGCCGGGGCGGCGGCGGCTTCCCCACAGGCCGCAAATGGGAGAGCGTGCGTAAAAATGTATCCGATATAAAATATGTGGTCTGCAACGGTGACGAGGGCGACCCCGGCGCCTTCATGGATCAGGGTGTCATGGAGGGTAATCCCCACTCCGTCATCGAGGGTATGATGATCGCCGGTCTGGCCGTGGGCAGCACCGAGGGCTACATCTATGTCCGAGCCGAATATCCGCTGGCGGTGGAGCGTCTGCGCATCGCCATCCGCCAGGCGGAGAGCGCCGGCCTGCTGGGCGATAACATTCTCAACTCCGGTTTCTCCTTCCATATGCACATCAACCGCGGCGCAGGCGCCTTCGTCTGCGGCGAGGGCAGCGCCCTCACCGCCTCTATCGAGGGTAAGCGCGGTATGCCCCGCACCAAGCCTCCCCGGACGGTGGATCAGGGCCTGTGGGGCAAGCCCACGGTGCTGAACAATGTGGAAACCTTTGCCAGCGTCCCCGGCATCATTCTTCACAGTGCCGCCGCCTACCGTGCCCACGGCACCGACGGCAGCCCCGGCACCAAGACCTTCGCCCTCACGGGCAATGTGGTGAACACCGGCCTTGTGGAAGTCCCCATGGGCACTACCCTGCGCAAGATCATCTTCGACATCGGCGGCGGCATCAAGGACGGCAAGAAGTTCAAGGCCGTGCAGATCGGCGGTCCCGCCGGCGGCTGCCTTACCGAGGAGCACCTGGATATGCCTCTGGACTTTGACTCCCTGAAGAAAGTGGGCGCCATCGTAGGCTCCGGCGGTCTGGTCGTCATGGACGAGGATACCTGCATGGTGGAGACTGCCCGCTTCTTCATGCATTTCACGCAGAACGAGTCCTGCGGCAAATGCGTTCCCTGCCGGGAGGGCACCAAGCGGATGCTGGAGATCCTGGACCGCATCATTGCCAACGAAGGTTCTCCGGAGGATCTGGATATGCTGGAGAACCTGGCGGACACCATTTCCACCACCGCCCTGTGCGGTCTGGGGCAGAGCGCCTGCAAGCCCGTTCTCAGCACCCTGCGCTACTTCCGTGACGAATACCTCCACCATGTGGTGGATCATCACTGCCCGGTCTGCAACGGCCGCAAGCGCCGTCTGGAAATCAAGGAAGACCTCTGCAAGGGCTGCGGCAAGTGCGCCAAGAATTGCCCCATGGAAGCCATCTCCGGTCATCCCCGCACGCCGTATGTCATTGACAATGAAAAGTGCATCCACTGCGGTGCCTGCTGGGGCGCTTGTCCCTTCGGCGCTATTGATGCCATTGAAGAGGAGGGTTAAGTCATGGCAAAAGGAATTATGATCATTGACGGCGTGCGCGTGCCCTTTGACGGGGAGAAGAATGTGCTGGCCGTTGTCCGCAAGGCGGGTATCGACATTCCCACCTTCTGCTACTACTCCGACCTGAGCGTGTACGGCGCCTGCCGCATGTGCATGGTGGAGGATGTGAAGACCGGCAAGATCGAGGCCTCCTGCTCCATGGAGCCCCGTGACGGCATGGCCATCCGCACCAATACCGCCAAGCTCCTGAAGCACCGCCGCATGATCCTGGAGCTGCTGCTGGCCTCCCACGACTGCAACTGCACCAACTGTGCCAAGAGCGGCAACTGCCGATTGCAGGAGCTGGCCCAGCGGTTCGGCGTACGCCATGTGCGTTTCCCGGACACCCGTCCCCGCTACGAGATGGACTATACCAGCCACGCCATCTTCCGTGATCCCAACAAGTGCATCCTCTGCGGCGACTGTGTCCGCGTGTGCGAGGAAAAGCAGGGCCAGGGTATTCTGGACTTTGCCCACCGGGGCAGTGAGCTGCAGGTCATGCCCGCCTTTGACAAAAAGCTGAATGAGACCAAGTGTGTCAGCTGCGGCCAGTGCGCCGCCGTGTGTACCACCGGCGCCATCACCGTCAACGACCAGATCGGCACCGCCTGGAAGGCCATCCACGACCCGAGTAAGCGTGTGGTGGTGCAGATCGCCCCGGCAGTCCGTGTGGCTGTGGGCGAGCAGTTTGGCTATGCCCCCGGCGAGAACATTCTGGACCGTGTGGTCTCCGCTCTGAAGATCATGGGTGTGGACGAGGTATACGACACCAACTTTGCCGCCGACATCACCACCATCACCGAGGCTGAGGAGTTTTTGCAGCGCCTGCAAAAGGGCGGCCCCTTCCCCATGTTCACCTCCTGCTGCCCGGCTTGGGTGAAGTATCTGGAGCTGAACAATCCCAAGTATCTGAAAAACATCTCCACCTGCAAGTCTCCCATGCAGATGTTCGCCTCCGTGCTGCGGGAAAAATACGCAGAAAAAGACGCAGGCGACGGCCGCACTACATACCATATCGCCATCATGCCCTGCACCGCCAAGAAGATGGAGGCTGCCCGGCAGGAGTTCATGCGCGACGGCAGACCCGATGTGGATCTGGTGCTGACCACCCGTGAGCTGGTGGATATGATCCGTGAGACCGGCATCCATCTGGACGAGCTGGAGCTGGAGTCCCCGGATCTGCCCTTCGGCCTTGGTTCCGGCGCCGCTGTGATCTATGGTGTCACCGGCGGCGTGGCGGAGTCCGTGGTACGCCACTGCCTGCCCGACAAGACCAAGAACACCCTGCGGCAGGTGCGTGTGTCCGGCATCCGGGGCGACGAGCCCATCCGTGAGGCCACCTACGATGTGGGCGACACCGAGGTGAAGCTGGCTGTGGTCAACGGCCTGGTCCATGCCAAGGAGCTGATCGCCGACATCGAGGCCGGCAAGCGATTTTACCACCTGGTGGAGGTCATGACCTGCCAGGGCGGATGCGTAGGCGGCGCCGGCCAGCCCTACGGTCTCTCCGCCGTGAAGAAGGAGCGCGGAAACGGCCTCTATGCAGCCGATGCCTCCGCCCTCTTCAAGCGGGCGGAGAAGAATCCCGTGGTCACCGCCATGCTGGCAGAGTTCGGCCCCGAGTGGTGCCATGACCACCTCCATGTGCACTACGGCGAATCCGAATAACCTATTCAGCCTCAACAGGGCGCGGTCATCCGACTGTGCCCTGTTTTCTTTATGCCTTCACCTTCATCCATAAGTTTTTCTTATTTCTATAATAAAAAATACATATTTCACTTATATCATCCCATGCTGTATACTACCACTGGCTTAAAAACACACCATCAAAAAGGAGATTCTATATGAGCAGAACCATTGGTACAGTAGTGCGTGGCGTGCGTGCGCCCATTTTCCGCCAGGGCGATGATGTGGTGTCCATTACAGCCGACACCGTGATCAATGCCTTGGCCGAAGAGGGCATCCAGCCCCGGGACAAGGACGTGGTGGCCATCACCGAGTCTGTGGTCGCCCGCTGCCAGGGCAACTATGCAACGGTGGAGCAGATCGCCGCCGATGTCCGTGCCAAAACCGGCGGTAAGACCGTGGGTGTCACCTTCCCCATCCTCAGCCGCAACCGCTTTTCCCTTCTGCTTTCCGGTATCGCCTCCGGTGCCGAGAAGGTCGTCGTGATGCTGAGCCTGCCCGCCGACGAGGTCGGCAACCACCTGATCAGCGACGACATGCTGGAGCAGTCCGGCATCGATCCTCAGCACACGGTGCTGTCCGTGGAGCAGTTCCGCAGCCACTTCGGCGTGGTGCTGCACCCCTTCACCGGTATGGACTATATCTCCTTCTATCAGGACATGATCGAAAGCGCCGGTGCGCAGGCGGAGATCATCTTCTCCAACCGCGTGGAGTCCATTTTGGATTACACCGACGCCGTCATCTGCTGCGACATCCACACGCGCCGTCACTCCAAGGAGAAGCTGAAGGCCGCCGGCGCCAAGTGCGTGCTGGGTCTGGACGACCTGCTGACCTCCTCCGTGGACGGCAGTGGCTTTAACCCGCAGTACGGCCTCCTCGGCTCCAATAAGGCCGACGACAACACCGTGAAGCTCTTCCCCCGGGACACCATGGCCGTGGCCGAGGCTCTGGGCAAGGTTCTGTCCGAGCGCACCGGAAAGCACATTGAGGCCATGGTCTACGGTGACGGCGCTTTCAAGGACCCCGTGGGCAAGATCTGGGAGCTGGCTGATCCTGTTGTGTCTCCCGGCTACACCGCCGGTCTGGAGGGTACCCCCAACGAGCTGAAGCTGAAGTATCTGGCGGACAATGATTTTGCCGACCTCAAGGGAGAGGAGCTGAAGCAGGCCATCTCCGAGAAGATCCGCCAGAAGGACGCCAAGGTCTCCCTGGTGGGCAACATGATCTCCGAGGGCACCACCCCCCGGCGGCTCACCGACCTCATCGGTTCCCTGTGCGACCTGACCTCCGGCAGCGGCGACAAGGGCACCCCCATCGTCTATATCCAGGGCTACTTCGACAACTACACCACGGAGTGATCCCCTCTTTCGGTTTTTCTCCCCCTCCCCCGGCCGCCGCGCAGGCTCCCCCGTCTGCGCGGCGGCCCTTTTTTGTACCCTTTTGTCCAATTTCAGGCAAATACTTATATCGTTTTTCCCTGTCGGATCTCCCAAATGCTCTGTTAGTTATTCTAATATTAATTATAATATTCTGTAGCTTTACTTTTCTTGTTAATTGTTCTACTATATGCTCACAAGGAAGAAACAAACAAATGAGCCAAAAATATACAACTTGTTATAAGGAGGAAAACGCCATGAAAAACATCTACACCTACATCTCCATCTCCATCATTTCTCTGGTTCTGGCCGCTGCCTGCTCTTTTCTGATGACCGCCGCCGACGCTCCCATCCGTGAAGCCGGCACCTATCTCCCCCTGGTCATGGGCGCTGTGTTCACCTGGAGCTCCGCCAAGGCTCTGTTCATGGCGCGCAATCGCGAAAAGAATTCCGCCAACGCGCGCAGTGCCGCCTGATCCCTCTTCCGCAAATCCCAAAACGGGCCGCCGACGGGCGGCCCGTTTTTCTGTTGACGAATTCGGCAAAACCCTTTATACTTCTACACAGTGCCTCTGTGCTGCAAAATCTGTCCTATCGGGAGGATCCGCCCCATGACGCAAAAGAAAAACCGTGAATTCCGGCGCATTGTGAAGTTTGTTTTGTTCTCCGCCTCGGCGGGCATCATCGAGATGGGTGTCTTCGCCCTGCTTAATGAGCTGATCGGGTGGAGCTATTGGCCTTGCTACCTCATCGCCCTCACGGTCTCTGTGGTGTGGAATTTCACGCTCAACCGCAGATTTACATTCCGGAGCACCTCCAATGTCCCCCGGGCCATGGCCCTGGTGCTGCTTTTCTACTGCGTGTTCACCCCGGTGACCACCCTGCTGGGCAATTATCTGGCAGAGACGCTGCTGTGGAACGAATATCTGGTCACGGGCATCAATATGCTCCTCAATATTACCACCGAATACCTCTATGACCGCTTCGTGGTGTTCCGCAAAAGTCTGGACACCAATACTCCGGTGCAAAAGCAGAAAACATAAAAAACGAGCCGAAAGGCTCGTTTTTTTATCCCTGAATCCCCTCTCGCCCCCGCTCCGGACACAGGGTAAATGTGGTTCCCTGTCCCCGGCGGCTCTCCACACGGACGGGAATAGGCAGCAGGTCTGCCGCCCTGTGTGTCAGGTACAGGCCCAGATGACCGGCTCTGCGCTCCATGCGGCCGTTTCCCACGGTGTAACCCTTCGCAAAGATCCGGGGCAGGTCCTCCGGGGCGATGCCGATGCCGGTATCGCTGATGCGCAGGCAGCTTCCCTCCACGGCCACCATGACACCTCACTTGACTACCCTGTACCGCCCCGTCCTGCACTGCACGCTCCGCAGTCCTGTATGGGTCAATTGCAGAAGTTCGTCCATCTCCCGGGCGGCATTTTCATAAACGGAGGCAGTGTGGTGGACCAAAATGTAGTCCGCCTGCCGCACCCGGCCCGCCGCCTGCCGGCAGAAAGCCCGCACCGGACTGGCAAGGGCAAAGACCCAGATGGGGGCGCAGATAGTAACCCTGTCATATTTTTGCAGATCATTGGGGATAGGGCCGATAGGCATATCCCAGCGGTGCATGGCGTACCGGCCGCACCACCAGAAGCCCGCCGTGCCCTCCGTCCGCTCCGTGGAACAGATTTCAAAAAGTTCTGCCCCGGTCTGCTCCGCCAGCTCATAGGCCAGTTTCTTTCCATAACCCATGCGGGAAAAATAAACCACCAGATGCCCTTCGTTTGTCCCCACATGGGGATACTCCTCCGGCCGGACGACAAAGGCCTCCTGCTTGGCAAATACGCCGGCAGCATAGCCCGTGGCCGCCTGCGCAAGGCCGAAGAAGAAGTAAGCGGTGGACATGAAATTCAGCGGGAACATATAGAACTAGATGCATATCCACAGCATCAGCGTCACGCCGAAGACACCGCCCAAGGTCACTCCCAGGGATTTTTTGTGCAGCAGCAGAGCCGCTGCCGTCAGATTGGTCAGGCCGTTGACGATCAGCAGTGCGACGCCGGAGAACACAAAGTCCTGAAACAGCACATCCGCAAATGGCAGCACCTGAAAATACGGCAGCATGGCGTCCATGCCCATAGCCTTGCCGGTGGGATCGATCAGCATCCCCGATGCGCCGGCCACGGCTCCCAAGCCGATGAACAGCGTCCAGAAAATCAGAAGCCGCCGGGCGGCAGCATACCGGGAATGAGTCTGCTTGTTCGTTTTATGATCCATTTATTTCCCTCTAATATGCATTCTACAATATATATCAATCACAATTATATGCCACGCGTGCTGTTTGTCAAGAAAAAAAGCGTTCCGTCAGCGGCAGGCAGACGGAACGCTTTTTTGAAATCATGCAGTGCAGCGGCGGCTCAACCGCCCCCTGCGGAGGTACCGATCCACTGGCCCTGGCGCACCTGCACCTCGCCATGGTGCAGCCCCTCCAGGATCTCCGGGTTCAGGCGGACACGGTCTTTTTGAAACATCAGGGTGATGGTGGAGCCAGCCAGCTCAAAGTGGCCCTTTTCCGCACCCCGGCAGACCCGCTGGTTCTCCCGGGGGTTGATGATACCGCCCACCACCAGCGCGCCTATCTCCGTTTGCACCACGGGGCCGAAATTCTCCGTGGTCAGCAATGTCCAGCAGCGGCGGTTGAGAACGAAGACGGGGTACTTCTCACAGGCAATGGGCTGCACACTGTGCAGCACGCCCGGAATGAAGTGGTTGTCCCCCTGATAGCCGTCGTCAATGTAGCAGTAATGATGGTAATCCGAGGGGCACAGGCGCAGCACCAGACAGTCTCCCCCGGTAAAACGCTCCGCCAGCTCACCATCCTGCAGCAGATCCCGGAGACTGTAGTGAGAGTTCTTGATGGAGAAGCTGCTGTCTTCCCGGATGCGGTAGGCACTGAGCCAACCGTCACACGGGCTGATGAGGTGGGAGGGTTCGGTGTCAAAGGGCACCGGCTCCCGGGTGCGGGTAAAGAGATCCCGGTAGGTCTTGAAGCTCCTGAGCTGGGATTCCGTCAGCTCCATGCCGTTGCGCCGGGCATAGGGTCCCACAATGAACCGGGACAGGCGGGAGCGGAGAAACGCCACCGCCAGGCGGTCGGCGTGGGTGGCCATAATGCCCTTTAGCAGCAGGCGGCCGGGAGCTGTGCCATAGAGAAACCGGACGGCGCCGGAATTTCCGCTCACTGCTTCACCCCCAGCAGCACAATGACCATCTCGCCGCAGCCGATGAGCAGCATGATGATTTTACCCGTCAGCCGGGGCTTGACCAGTTTGAACGGGGTCAGAAATGCCACGGCCATGACAGCCAGCAGCACAACGCCCAAAAGGGGCAAAGGCCAGCTCAGCAGCCGGGCAAGGCCCAACAGGGTAGGCAGGAACAGCGCGGATGTGGTGACAGGCAGGCCCCGATACAGCTCCCGCTGGCTGTCGGTGGCGTCCTGCCGCTCCTCCTCGTCCACATTGAACCAGGCAAGACGGATCAGGGCGCAGAGAACATACAGTCCGGCCACCGCCGCCACGGCAATTTTCCCGGGGGCCGTGGAATAGACGATGACCCCGGGCAGCACGCCGAAGCAGATCAGATCGCTGAGCGAATCGATCTGCACGCCGAAACGCTTTTCCTGGGCCGTGCGCTCCATGGTGGAGGCGATCTTCCCGTCGAACATATCGCACAAACCCGCCAGAAGCAGGCACAAAAGCGCCCAGGGCAGCTTTCCGCCCATGGCAAAGCCAATGCCTGTGAGGCCGGTCAGCATCCCTATGTATGTTAAAATCACCGTATAATTGTATACACCCAGCATTTCCTTTCCCTCTCCTTTATGCTATCTGCGCATTTTTTCTATAACAGAAATAGTATAATGGGTGAATCTGAATATAGCACTATATAACTTCTTAATTTCTCTTAATTTTTTTCGACAATATTCTGTTCATTGCTCCGAAAATCCTGTATAATGATAGAACACACAAGGAGAGGAGGCGGCGCGGTGGAGCCGAGAAAGATTCTGGTGGCAGACGATGACCCCGAAATTCGGGAGGTGCTGCGGCTGCTGCTGACAGGAGAGGGCTACGAGGTGCTGGAAGCTTCCGATGGCAGCGAGGCCATCGCGCTGCTCAACAGCGCCGTGGATCTTGTAATTTTGGATGTGATGATGCCCGGTACAGGAGGCTATGCCGCCTGCGCCGAGATCCGCAAGCAATCGGCAGTGCCGGTGCTGTTTTTGACGGCCAGATCCCAGGATTCTGACAAGTCCATGGGCTTTTCCGTGGGGGGCGATGACTTTTTGGTGAAACCTTTTTCCTACGCGGAACTTATCTCCCGGGTGAAGGCCATGCTGCGGCGCTACTGTATCTACGGCACCAAGGCCGCCGCCGGCAACCTCCTGCGCTGCGGCGGAAATATCGAGATCGATCCGGACCAGTGCCTGGTGCGGCAGAACGGGCAGGAGGTGTCCCTGACAGGAACGGAGTACCGCATTTTGTATCTGTTGGCCTCCCACCCGGGGAAGGTGTTCTCTGTGCAGAATCTCTACGAGAGCGTGTGGGACGAGCCGTATTTCTATACCTGCAACAACACGGTGATGGTACACATCCGCAACCTGCGTCGCAAGCTGGGAGACGATCCCCAGAACAGCCACATCATCCAGACCGTGTGGGGAAAGGGGTACCGGATTGGGTAAGAAGATCAAAGGCAGTCTGAGCCTTCAACTGCTGTGCGGCGTTTTGGCGTCTCTGGCAGCGGCCGCGGCGGCATTTGCCCTCATTCTGGCCCTGTGCAACTTTCTGCTGGACAAAACGGTGTACGGCCAGACCTTTGCCCGGCGCAGGGCGGACGGCCAATTTGAGGACCTGCAGGACTATGTGGACCGGGAGGAGATCTCCTCAACGCAGATCCAGCGGCTGGGCCAGTGGTTTGGACGGGGGAAGCGGGTGTATCTCACGGTTTTTGACCAGGGGGATGCGGTGTATACCTCTCCCATGCCCAAGGGGATCCGCTTTGTCTTTGACCCGGATAATCTGAGCAGCGATGACGCCTATACCCTGCGGTTTTCCGACGGCAGGCGGCTGCAGGCGTACCTGCTCTACTATGCGGGCGATGTGTACTACATCCTGGGCATCATCCTGGCGGCAGGAGGCGCTTTCATCGCCTTTTCCGCCTGCTTCGTTCTGCTGCTGCACCGAAAGCTGGGCTATATCAAGAAGCTGAATCAGGAGCTGGATATACTGTCCGGCGGCGCGCTGGAATACCCGGTGACGGTACAGGGAGAAGATGAGCTGGGGCAGCTTGCCTTCGGCATTGACCAGATGCGCCGATCTATTCTCTCCCACCAGCGGGCAGAGGAGATGACCCGTTCCGCCAATTCTCAGTTGGTCACTGCCATGTCACATGACCTGCGCACGCCCCTGACCTCCCTGCTGGCCTATCTGGAGCTTCTGGAGCGGAAAAAGTATGAGGACGAGGCACAGCGGCAGCGGTTTGTGGCCAAAAGTCTGGAGCAAACGCTGCGCATCAAGACCATGGCGGATGAGATGTTTGAGTATTTTCTGGTGTATTCCGCCGAATGGGCGCAGCCGGATCTGGAGAGTCAGGACGCGGACGCTCTGCTGGGACAGGCATGGGGCGAATATGCCTTTTCCCTGGAGAATAAAGGCTTTGCGGTGGAGACTGATTTCTCTCCGCTGCAGGGGACGGTAGATGTCAACTGCGAGCTGCTGCAGCGGGCATTTGACAATCTGTATTCCAATCTGCTCAAATACGCCGATCCGGACCGGCCCATTGCCATCGCATTTTGCCGGGCTGATGGGCAGGCGGTGCTTACGGTAAAAAACAGCGTGTCTCCCCTGCGGGACAAGCGGGAGAGCACCGGCATCGGGCTGAACACCTGCCGGGGCATCCTGCAGTACCACGGCGGCAGATTTGAGACCCGCGAGGAAAACGGCGTTTTCACGGCGGAGCTGCGACTGCCTGTCCGCTGACGAGGAATGAAAAAGAAAGGGCCGGGGCAAAGCCCCGACCCTTTTTATGCTATTGTGTCGGATGCGATGGGAGGGAGAAATCAGAACCACTCCTTTTTCCTGGCGACGAAGGCGCCGCCGGTGAGAGCCAGAATGGCCAGACCCATGTAGATCACCACACCGGTGTCACCGGTGGCGGGAGACCCGGGCTGCCCGGGCACAGGAGGATTGTTCACAATGGTCAGGCGGCCCTGGGGAGCGGCATATTTATCCGTCACAACACCATTGAGCTCCACGGTAATGTACTCCATGAGGATCTCGTCCAGAGGCAGGCCGGTGTCAAACTGAGTCTGAGCTGCGGCAAAGGCATAGTAGGTGTCGCCGCCGGCAGCCAGGAAGTTGTTGGTGATGACGGCATAGGTGGCATCCTTGTCAAACGCCTTGCCGTTGACGGTCTTGATGGTGATGCGGTTGATGCTCTTGGGGCCAAAATAGGTGGAGCCGGGATAGGTGGTATCGTTGGCGTCGTACTCGCAGGCAGTGTTCAGTTCCACTTCCATGCCGGCAAACTGGGGGAATCCGCCCAGAGACTTGGGCGTGCAGTAGGTGGAAACCTCCAGAGCCTCCAGCAGCTCGCTGCCCTTGACATACACAACAGCCAGGGTATTGCCGAAGGGCAGAACGGTGTTGACATCCTTCTTGGTGATGTCGCCCTTGGCAATGGCGGCGCGGATGCCGCCGCCGTTGGTGATGGCCACGGCATTGTTCATGTCCACACCGGGTGCCTTGGTTTTAATGGCCCACATCATGGCGTCGGTTATGAGGTCGCCCAGGTTGGTCTCCTCGGTGCGGTTGCCGGGAGCCTTGGCGCCGTTGAGATCCACAGCGGACTCAGCGAACTTCTGATCATAGTCAGCATCGATGGGGTCAATAATGGCCTTGGCGGCATTGGCCACGGTCTCGTCACTCTTGGTATAATCGTATACGGTGACATTTGTGCCGTCGACCTCTTCGGTGTGCCAAATGGGGATCAGCTCGTTGCTCTCGATTTTCTTGGTAGCATTGTCAATGGTGATGACGCCGATATTGTTCAGCGCGGTACCGGTGGACTGAATGGGCTCACCCTCAGGGCCCTTGGTCATGACGGTGTGGGAGTGGCCGTCGATGATGAAGTCAATGCCGTTGACCTTCTTATACAGGTCATAGGAAGTATTGGGCTCGGAGCTGGAATCCACGCCCAGGTGAGTCAAAACGATGACGATGTCGGCACCGGCTGTCCTGGCGGCATCCACCTGAGTCTGGACGGCGGCATACATCTCATCGCCGGCCAGGAAGGTCAGGCCCTGGATGAGGGCGGGATTGGCCTTGGTCTGTGCCTCGGGAGTTTCCAAACCGACAAAAGCGACCTGCACGCCGCCCTTATTAATCATCGTGTAGGCGTCAAACACAGGGCTGCCATCCTGCAGCACATTGGCGCAGACGACTTTGAACACAGCGCTATCCAGGTTGCTTTTCAACTGGGCATAGCCATAGTCGAACTCATGGTTGCCGATGGTTGCCACATCATAGCCCGCGGCGTTCATCATGGTGACAGCGTCCTTGCCCTTGTTCACGCTGACATAGACGGTGCCCTGGCTGTAGTCGCCGGCATCCGCCAGGATGACCTGAGCGCCCTGGGCCTTATAGTCATCCTTCATCGCAGCCACCTTTGCATACAGCTCGATACTGCCATGTACGTCGTTGGTGTGCAGGATGACGGTTTTGCCATCCAAAGGCTTCGGCTCGTCCGCCCAGGCCGAGGACACCAACAGCGTCAGCGTCATGACCACGGACAAAAGCAATGCTAATACTTTCCGCATGGTTCTTTTCCTCCTTTTAAAATTGGAATGCTCGGGCACTCCCTGTATTTTGTATTATACACGAATTATATTAAAAATGGAATTCTTTTACCGGGGATAAATAAACAAAAAAAAGCACAAATTTTATATAACACGCACAATTTTTCCAATAACTAACGGTGTATGTCCGTTTTGTTTCGTATTATGCTTATTTTTAAGAGGCAAAGCGCCCCCACGGAGAGGCCCCGCTGTTCCGTTTCAATAAATGAAAAACTGCCTGCGGAGGCCAGCATTTTTTACCAGCAGAAATTGTCGCATAATCGGCCCGCATCCGCTCAAACTATGCTTGCGATACCCAAACAGGCGAAAGCCGAGTACCCAAAGAAAGGAGATCGTGACTATGTCCAGCAAGAGCAACAACAAGCTGAACGTGCCCCAGGCCCGTGCCGCTATGGATAAGTTCAAGATGGAAGCCGCCAACGAGGTTGGCGTCAACCTGAAGGACGGTTATAACGGCGACCTGACCTCTCGTGAGGCCGGTTCCGTGGGTGGCCAGATGGTCAAGAAGATGATCGAGTCCTACGAGAAGAACATGTAACCCATGTGACCTCGAGGAAACGCACGGGAGCGCTTTGGAGTTCACTCTCCAAAGCGCTCCCCTTTTCCGGCGGTTTCCTCTTTCAGATACCGGGGCGGCGGATTAGCCCATGAGCCGCACGGGGCATAAGCACAGCAGTCCTGTAGAAAAAAGCTTTGCATTTTTAAAACATAGTGCTATAATATGCTAAAAAATGATGGCGGGTGAACAGATGCTTGTATCAACCAGAGGAAGGTATGCCCTTCGGATTTTGCTGGAACTTGGAAAATATGACGCGGCGCGGTATGTCCCCCTGCCCTTGATCGCTCAGCGGCAGGATATTTCGGAAAAATACCTGGAGAGCATTGTCTCCACACTGGTCAAGGCAGGCCTGTTAGACGGAATGCGCGGCAAAAACGGCGGATACCGTCTGAACCGCCCGCTGGAGGGCTACTCGGTGGGGGAAGTGCTCCGCCTGACGGAAGGCTCTCTCGCGCCGGTGAGCTGCCTGGAAACTGAGGTCAATTCCTGTCCCCGGGCCGGCGACTGCCATACCCTGCCTATGTGGAAGAAATTGGATGACCTCATCAATGGATATTTAGACAGCATCACTCTGTCAGATCTGCTGGCGGGCGATACCCCCTCCTGCATATAAACCGTGCCGCCTCCCGGGGGGCGGCATAATTTTTTTCTAAAAACCTATTGACTTAGTATGGTTTTAGCTGTATCATAAACATACCAAGCTTATATGTAATACTTTTTTAAGGAGTGCGTTGAAATGACCGTCTATATGGATAACGCCGCCACCACCCGGGTGAGTGATACGGCGGTTCGGGCCATGCTGCCCTGTTTTCAGAACCTCTACGGCAATCCCTCCAGCCTCCACACCATCGGGCAGGAGGCGGCGAAAGCGCTGCTCTCCGCACGGGAGACGGTGGCCGCGTGTCTCGGATGCAGCTTCAAGGAGATCACATTTACCTCCGGCGGCAGCGAAGCGGACAACCAGGCCATTATTTCCGCGGCCCGCATAGGTGCGCGCAAGGGGAAAAAGCATATCCTCTCCACCGCCTTTGAGCACCACGCCGTACTGCACACCCTGCGTCGGCTGGAAAAAGAGGGGTTTGAGATACAGCTGCTGGATGTAGGCAGTATGGGAACGGTTACAGCGGAGCAGGTGGCAAAAGCGATCCGTCCGGACACGGCGCTTGTGACAATCATGTATGCCAACAACGAGATCGGCTCCGTGATGCCCATTGCCGAGATCGGCGCGGTGTGTCGGGAGAAGGGCGTCCTGTTCCACACGGATGCGGTGCAGGCTGCCGGCCACCTGCACATCAATGTCCGGGAGCAGAATATAGATATGCTGTCCCTTTCCGGGCATAAGTTCCACGGCCCCAAGGGTGTGGGCGTGCTGTACACCAGGCAGGGCATCCCGCTGACCAACATCATCGAGGGCGGCGCCCAGGAGCGGGGCAAGCGTGCCGGCACGGAGAATATCCCCGGCATCGTGGGGATGGCGGCGGCTCTGCGGGAGGCCTGCGACCGTATCGACGAGACAACGGAGAAGGTGACCGCTCTGCGGGACAAGCTGATCGCGGGACTGTCTCAGATCCCCCACAGCGTTCTCAACGGAGATCCTGTCCATCGTTTGCCCGGCAATGTAAACCTCTGTTTTGAGGGGATCGAGGGAGAGAGCCTGCTGCTTCTGCTGGATCAAAAGGGCATCTGCGCCAGCTCGGGCAGCGCCTGCACCTCCGGTTCTCTGGATCCCAGCCATGTGCTGCTGGCCATCGGACGGCCCCATGAGGTGGCGCACGGCTCCCTGCGTCTGAGCCTGTGTGAAGACAACAGCCCGGAGGAAGTGGAGTATGTCCTGCGGGAGGTGCCGCGGATCGTGGAGTATCTGCGCGCCATGTCCCCCGTTTGGAAGGATCTGATGAACGGAAAACGCAAATTTATGCTTTAAGGAGGAAAAATTATGGCTTTGTATACAGATACGGTAATGGACCATTTCCTGCATCCCCGCAATGTCGGGGAAATCGAGAATGCCGACGGTGTCGGTGAGGTAGGAAACGCCAAGTGCGGCGATATTATGAAGATGTACCTGCAGATCACGGATGGCCGCATCGAAGATGTGAAGTTCGAGACCTTCGGCTGCGGCAGCGCCATTGCCTCCTCCTCCATGGCAACCACGATGATTAAGGGAAAGACCGTTGCGCAAGCGCTGGCCGTGACCAATAAGCAGGTGGTGGAAGCCCTGGGCGGTCTGCCCGCTCACAAGCTGCACTGCAGCGTATTGGCGGAGGAATCCATCAAGGCGGCTGTAAAAGACTATTATGATCGCAATGGCATCGCCTATGACCACAGCCTGTTCCCGGACTGTGACAGCTGTGAGGGCTGTCACATGGTATAAAATGCGGCACCCATACCCGGCAGCGAAAGATATATCCGCACTGCATAGCGCAGCCCCCGGACCCGGTGATCGGGCCTGGGGGCTGTTTGCGTCGGAGGGTCAAGGGTGGTTTATTTGGCCTGCTTCATGCTGAGGCTGATGCGCTTTTTCTCCTCGTCCACATCCAGAACGACTACCTGTACCACATCGCCCACGGAGACGACCTGTGAGGGATGCCTGATGAATTGATCCGACACCTGGGAGATATGTACCAAGCCGTCCTGATGGACGCCTATATCCACAAACACGCCGAAATCAATAACATTGCGCACCGTGCCGGCAAGTACCATGCCGGGCTTCAAATCCTTCATCTCCAGCACATCCGTGCGCAGAACAGGCTTGGGCAGCTCATCCCGGACATCCCGGCCGGGCTTTAAAAGCTCGGAAATGATGTCCCGCAGGGTGGGCACACCCACGCCGATGGACCGGGCGGCCTTCTCCTCGCCGCAGGCCTTGACCCGGTCCGGCAGGTCGGAGAGTTTTTCCTCCTTCACGTCCGCCAGCGTGTGGCCTGTCAGCTCCAGCAGAGCCTTGGCGGCATCATAGCTCTCCGGATGGACGGCCGTGTTGTCCAGCACGCTCTCGCTCTCCGGCACCCGCAAAAAGCCCGCGCACTGCTGGAATGCCTTGGGCCCCAGCTTGGGTACCTTTTTGATTTGCGTCCGGGAGGTGAACGCTCCGTTTTCCTCCCGGTAGGCCACCACGTTTTTCGCCGTAGTGCCGTTGAGCCCCGCCACGCGCTGCAGCAGGGCGGGCGAAGCCGTGTTGATGTCCACACCCACGGCGTTGACGCAGTCCTCCACCACGCCGCTCAGTGCCTCGTCCAACTGCTTGGGGGGCATATCGTGCTGGTATTGCCCCACACCGATGGCCTTGGGATCGATTTTCACCAGCTCCGCCAGAGGATCCTGCAGCCGCCGGGCAATGGACACGGCTGAGCGCAGATTCACATCGTACTGCGGAAATTCCTCTGCGGCCAGCTTGCTGGCGGAGTACACGGAAGCGCCCGCCTCGGAGACGATCATATAGCTGACCTTTGCTCCGGCGGCGTTAACCTGCCGCAAAAGCTCCACCGCCATCTGCTCCGTTTCCCGGCTGGCGGTGCCGTTGCCGATGGCGATATGCTCCACACCGTGCCGGAAGATGAGCTTGGACAGCGCGGCAATGGCCTCGTTTTTTTGCCGCTGACCATAGGTGGGATACACCACGGCGGTATCCAGCACCTTGCCGGTGCCGTCCACCACCGCCACCTTGCAGCCCATGCGGTAGCCGGGGTCCAGACCCATGATGACCTTGCCCTTCACCGGGGGCTGCATGAGCAGGGGCTTTAAATTCAGGGCGAACTGTCCAATGGCCCCCTCGTTGGCCTGCTCCGTCAGTTGACTGCGCGCCTCCCGCTCCAGAGAGGGGAAAAGCAGACGGTCGTAGGCGTCCTCCGCTGCGGCCTTCACAAATTCCATGGCGGCGGAGCCGGGCTTCACCACCGCGCGCCGCAGCAGCGGCAGCGCCTGGTCCCGGTCCAGAGTAACGGAAACCTTCAGCTTCCCCTCCTTTTCGCCCCGGTTGATGGCCAGGATCTGGTGGCCCTGCAGCCGTGAAACGGGCTGGGTGAAGTCATAGTACAGGCGGTAAACGCTGTCCTCCTCGGTGGCGGCGCAGCTTAAAAGCTTACCCTGCCGCCACAGCAGCGCCCGCAGGCTCTTGCGGATGTCAGCATCGTCGCAGATCCACTCAGCTACGATGTCGCCGGCACCCTGCAGGGCATCCTCCACAGTCTGCACTCCCTTGTCCGGGTCGATAAAGTCCGGGGCGGCCTCCTCCGGCCGGGGGCAGTCCCGTTCCTGGGCAAAGAGCAGGTTTGCCAGCGGCTCCAGGCCTTTTTCCCTGGCCATTGTGGCGCGGGTGCGCCGCTTTTGCTTATAGGGGAGATAGAGGTCTTCCACCTCCGCCAGGGTTTTGGCCCCCGTAATGGCGGCAGCCAGCTCCTCCGTCAGCTTGCCCTGCTGGGCTATGGCATTTTTTACCGTTTCCCTGCGTTCTTCCAGATTCTGCAGATACCGGAGCCGTTCCTCCAGAGTACGGAGGGCGGTGTCGTCCATAGCCCCGTGCAGCTCCTTGCGGTAGCGGGCGATGAACGGTATGGTATTGCCCTCCTCCAGCAAGCGGACCACATTTTCCACGTGCCGGGGATCTTTATCAAGCTCCCGGGCAAGGGTCTGAATAATATCCATAGGTTTTCCTTTCATTCAGCAATCTAAGATAAATGTCGCAGGCTATTGTACCATAACGGACGGAAAAATGCCAGAGGCCGGCGTTCATTTTCCGCCGCTCTCCGGATCAGTTCACCGCCGCAGGGAGAAGGGGCAATACATTCTCATCAAGAAATTGAACGATCAGGGTCTGCCGGAGGGAGAACAGCGGGCAGCCGGACCATGTACCCGGCAAAAATGCCGCAGCAAAGACCGCCTGGCCTCCCATGACCCGGCGGTCTTTCAATTTTCCAAAAAAGTCTCCGGTTTTACCGGATCCCCGCCGAATCTGCCCAGGCCCGTATATCCATTACCGTTGCGCCGGTCTCAAACCGGGTCCCCGGCAGGAAGTTTGCTCCGGCAAATTCCCCCTTCAAGGCGTTTTCGCTGTCCTCCACACCGCTGCTGCCGGAGGTGCAGAAAAATGCCACGGTCTTGCCCGTGAAATCATAGGAGTCCGCAAAGGTGTTGATGATTTTGGGGGCAACGCCGCTCCAGATAGGGTAGCCGATGAGAATTGTGTCGTACTGGTCCCAGTTTTCCACCGTATTCTTGATCCCGGGTCTGCTGGAGGGGTCGCTCTGCTCCCGGTGCACCCGTGCGTCAGCGCCATAGCCCAGGTCTGCCTCGGTGTATGCCTCCACCGGGACGATGCGGAATAGGTCCGCGTTCAGGGCCGTGGCGGCAGTCTCCGCAACGGACTTGGTATTTCCGGTGGCGGAGAAAAACGCCACCAGAATGTGCTTGTTCCCGGCGTCGGCATTCCGCCCTATACCACTGCTCGCCAGCACCACACCCAGCACGGCAGCCACAAGCAAAATCGGCAAAATAATCTTTCTTTTCATGGGTATACCTCCTGCTGTCTTTGTATCAGTATGGTTTGCATTTTTACAATTTTGATACGCGGATATGCGTGCAGTATACCTCTTTGCCTCCCGGCCGCATAGCTTTGCCCGGACACTCTGCCGTGATCCGGGTTTGAAAGAGAAAGAACACGCCGCACAGCGGCGTGTTCAAGGAATTTTCCGTATTTTTCCTGTCAGCATTCCGGATCATTGGGGATGATCACAGCAGCGATGATGTAAGCCAGCAGGCCGCTGCCTCCCAGAGCGCAGAACACGATCCATCCCAGCCGCACCAGGGTGGGATCGACATTAAAATACTCAGCGATGCCGCCGCACACGCCGCACAGCACCTTGTTCTTGTTGGATTTATACAGTCTTTTTTCCATGGTCGGTCTCCTTTTTCTATATAACTCTGATTGAAACGGACTTTCTGTCCCGTTGTGCTCCATGTTTCTATTTTACCGCCGCGCCGCCGGATTCGATAGGCATTTTTTTCGGCGGAATGTGTCATTTTTTCAACATTCTCACTGCCCGCCGTCCATGAAGTCCCGCCGATACTGGGAGGGAGTGATACCCTCGGACTTCTTGAACACCTTGGTGAACACCCGATAATCGCCGTAACCCACCTGCTCTGACACCTCCGCCACGGACAGGGGTGTGGTCAGCAGCAGCTTTCTGGCTCTTTCCATGCGGATCCCGGTCAAATATGCCAGGAAATTCACCCCGATCTCACTTTTGAACAGTTGACTGATGTACTGGGCGCTCAGGTGAAATTCCTCCGCCAGCACCGACAGGCTCACATCCTCCGCAAGATGCTCCTGCAGGTACCGGGCGATGGCCTGGATGGGCCGCTCCTCCTGCGCGTCCTCCCGCCGGGGCGTCTGCCGCCGGAACAGGGCGATCTTCAGGTTATCAATGCAGGTGCCAAACTCCTCGTAGTTCACGGGCTTGAGGATATAATCCGTGATCTGCAGCCGCAGGGCCTCCCGGCAGTAGGCGAAATCATCGTAGCCGGACACGATGACAAAGGCCATGTCCGGGTGTTTGATCCGGGCCAGTTGGATGACCTTCAGCCCGTTCATAATGGGGATGTTGATGTCCATGATGGCAATGTCCGGCTGCAGGGAATCGATCTTGGTCAGAGCCTCCTTGCCGTCCGCGGCCTCTCCCACCACCTGGCAGTCGTGGCTTTCCCAGTCAAAGAGCCGCTTAAAGCCCTCCCGGATCATGATCTCATCATCCACCAAAAGCACACGCAGCTTTTTCATTTCGCTTCCTCCTTCAGCGGCAGCAGAATGTGCGCCGTCACGCCGCCTGTCTCGTTTTCCGTGTAGGACAGGCCGTAGGCACGTCCGCACAGCAGCTTAATGCGCTTTTGCACGTTCAGGATGCCGATGCTGTTGCCGGTGAGCTTGGCCGGCTGCTTGTTATAGTCCTGCAGCATGGCGTCAATGGCGGCCTTCTTCCCCTCCGCGAAGCCGCTGCCCGTATCCCGGACGCGGATCTCCATATCCCCCGCCGCCGTTTTCGCCGCGGAAATGGTGACCTTGCCCCGGTAGCCCATGTTCTTCAGGCCGTGAAGCAGTCCGTTTTCCACAATAGGCTGCAGGATGAAGTTGGGCACCTGCGCGTCTCCCAGTTCGGGGTCGATGTCATACTCGCAGCGCAGCTCCGGATAGCGGTAGCACATCAGCTCCATGTACGCCTCCAGCAGCTCCATCTCGTCGTCCAATGTCACCATGGCCCGGTCCACCTTCACGCTGATGCGGAAGAAATCCACCAGACGCATCAGCAGATCCGCCACCTTCTTGTTCCCATCCAGTTGGGCCTGGATGCGGATGGTGTCCAGCGTATTATAGAGGAAGTGTGGGTTGACCTGACTTTTCAGGTGCAGCATGGACAGCTTCTGCTCCACCAGCTCCGCACGCAGTACCTCGGGATTTTCCAGCGTGAGGTAGAAGGACAGCGTCATCAGTGTGCTGCCCATGCCGGTGATGAGCCAGGTGTGGTTCAGTCCCTGCAGTATGCACACCACCATCTCAATGAGCAGGGCCACGCCCATGGTCTGTCTTTTCTTTCGGTGGATTTTCTTCCGGTTTGCCAGAAGCAGCCCGGCGCACAGCAGCAGGTAAAACGCCACCGCACCGTAGGGCACCATCATGTAAGGGCCGGAGGAATAGTTGCCCTCCGGTGTCACGGTGTAGGAAAGCGGCAGCAGAAAATTGCCCAGCACCGCCACCGCCAGGAAGATCCGGGCCGGCAGATCCAGCTTCCGGGGTTGCCCCGTTTCCTCCTCCACCAGAATAGCGATATACTGATAGAACAGGTAAATGACCACCACCATGGTGCCCAGGAACAGCCTGTGCAGGATACTGTTGAGCAGCTCCGGCACGGTGTCCAGATGGTTCACCGTGTAGACTGTGGCTCCGTCCAGAGCCAGATTCGCCAGCACCGCTATCAGCAGCAGCGAAAAGGTCCTGTGCAACGGCGTGGGCTCCTTCTCCGTTGAGAAATAGATATAGGCCACAAAGGCGACCACCAAAAACAGCGCGATTTCCATCCGCAGCATGGCACTCTCCCCCTTTCCTCTTTACCGTACCCTTATCATAACACAGATCTGTCAGGAATCCAGCCCGCTTTCTCCGGAATCAGCAAGCCGGGCATTGGCTTTTCCCTCCAGCTCCGCGCCGTAGCGGAAAATGAAGGAGGCCAGGATCAGGATAAGCCCCACGCCGATGCCGGGCAAATTGCTGACGATGCCGCCGTCCACATCCGGCGTGCCCAGGACGGCCATGACCACGGCGGAGATGACGATGGCCACGATCGGCACATAGATGCAGCGGATGCCCAGCTTCTTCAGCAGGTCAGCGCCGTGTTCCGTAAAGGGCGTACCATCGGTCCGTTCCACCCGGAAATACTGTCCGGCAAAGGCCAGCAGGAGGATCTCGGCGGCAAGCAGGACCATGGCTGTGATCAGCATGGCAAATATCTTCTTCCAATCCGCGTCGGCGGGAAAGATCTGCAGCGGCTCACCGAAGATGAAAAATACTTCTCCGCCGTTATACCGGGTCACGGCGCACAGCACGCCCACAGCGCACAGGCACGCGCCCACGATGCAGATGATCCGTGCCACCTTGGTCAGAATTTCAAATACTTGAAAGGCTTTTTGAATGGACTGCAATGTTTTTGGTATTCCTCCGTTTCTATGCGCCCCGCGGATGGACGCGGCAGCTTACACGGATATAATACGGAAAAGTCCCCCCTGCATATAGTCTTCTTTTGCAGGGAAATGTGTCCGTTTTGTAGTCTCCTCTCCCCAGCCTCTCTACACGGGAGGGCTTATTTCGCCCGTCACACAAAACAGCGCCGCCCTTCCCACGAAAGACGGCGCTATCGGGCACAATATGATTACTTTCTGGCCTTACTGTCCACCACATCACGCAGCAGCGCGGTGAACTCGTCCATGGTCATGGCGCCCAGATCGCCCTCGGCGCGGTGACGGGGAGAAACGGTGCCGTTCTCCATATCCCGGTCGCCCACCACCACCATGTAGGGCACCTTTTCCATCTGGGCATCCCGGATCTTCTTGCCGATCTTCTCATTGCGGTAGTCCACCTCCACCCGGAAGTCCTGGGCCTCCAGAGCCTTGGCGGCAGCGGCGCAGTAGTCGGCAGCCCGGTCGGTGACGGGCAGGAAGCGCACCTGCTCGGGCGCCATCCAGGTGGGCAGCGCGCCTGCATACTCCTCAATGAGGTAGGCCAAGGTGCGCTCGTAGCAGCCCAGGGAGGTGCGGTGGATGATATAGGGCAGCGCCTTTTCGCCGTTCTCGTCGATATAGTACATACCGAAGCGCTGGGCCAGGAGCATATCAATCTGGATGGTGACCAGGGTGTCCTCCTTGCCGAAGACATTCTTGTACTGGATGTCCAGCTTGGGGCCGTAGAAGGCGGCCTCGTCGATGCCGATCTCGTAGTTTACATCCAGGTCGTCCAGGATCTGGCCCATGACACGCTGGGCCTCGTCCCACTGCTCCTTGGTGCCCTCGTACTTGTTGTTGGGGTTGGCGGGATCCCACTGGGAGAAGCGGAAGGTGCACTTATCCAGCAGGCCCACGGTGCCCAGGCAATATTTCGCCAGCTCCAGGCAGCCCTTGAACTCCTCCTCCAACTGATCGGGACGCAGCACCAAATGTCCCTCGGAAATGGTGAACTGGCGCACACGGATGAGGCCGTGCATCTCGCCGGAATCCTCGTTGCGGAACAGGGTGGAGGTCTCGCCCAGGCGCATGGGCAGGTCACGATAGGACCGTTGGCGGTTTAGATACACCTGATACTGGAAGGGGCAGGTCATGGGCCGCAGAGCGAAGCATTCCTTGGTCTCGTCATGGGGATCGCCCAGGATGAACATACCGTCCAGATAGTGGTCCCAATGGCCGGAGATCTTATACAGCTCCCGCTTGGCCATAAGGGGAGTCTTGGTCAGCAGATAGCCGCGGCTGCGCTCGGTGTCCTCTACCCAGCGCTGCAGAAGCTGGATCACCCGTGCGCCCTTGGGCAGCAGGATGGGCAGACCCTGGCCGATGAAGTCCACGGTGGTGAAATACTCCAGATCGCGGCCCAGCTTGTTATGGTCACGCTTCAGCGCTTCCTCCCGCTGCTGCATATACTCGTCCAGCTCCTCCTTCTTGGGGAAGGCCACGGCGTAAATGCGCTGGAGCATCTTGCGGCTCGAGTCACCCCGCCAGTAGGCGCCGCAGCACTGGGTCAGCTTGATGGCGTTGCCCTTGATGCGGCCGGTGGAATCCAGATGGGGGCCGGCGCACAGGTCCACGAACTCACCCTGCTTATAGAAGGAGATGTGCGCGTCCTCCGGCAGATCGTTGATCAGCTCCACCTTGTACGGCTCGTCCTTTTCCTGCATATAGGCGACGGCCTCCGCCCGGGGCAGCTCAAAGCGCTCCAGCTTCAGCTTCTCCTTGCAGATCTTGCGCATCTCTGCCTCCAGAGCGTCCATGTGCTCCTGGGTGAAGTTGAAGGGTGCGTCAAAGTCGTAATAAAAGCCGTTGTCAATGGACGGGCCGATGGCCAGCTTCACCTCGGGGTACAGACGCTTCACGGCCTGAGCCAGCACATGGGAGCAGGTGTGCCAATACGTCTTGCGGTAGTCCTTGTTTTCAAAGGTGTAGATGTTTTCCTCGCTCATGGTTTTTTCCTCCTTGTCTTATTGGGGGCGGGTATAAAAAATCCCCACCCCTGATCGGATTCAGGGGTGAGGTAAATGTACTTTACTCCACGGTTCCACCCTGCTTACGGAAAGCTTCCGTCGCTCGTGTTCTCTGTAACGGGAGATCCCGTCCCGGCCTACTGGGGGTCGCCCCCGTTGGGCGGGCTGCTCGGAGGCGGTACCGCGTTGCCATCCGCTGCGCTTTTCACACCAAAGCAAAGCGCTCTCTGAAGGTTCCGGCAGGCGGCGTCCTCGTCAATGCCTTTTAATATGGAAATCAATATAGCACGCTTTTGGGTGTTTGTCAATCCTGCAGTCCCAGCATTTTTGACAGCTCCCGGGCAGTTGCGGCAATAGCCTCCGCACCGTTTTCCACCAGGCATTCCCAGCTGCGAAAGCCCCAGCACACGCTGAAAACCGGCAGGCCGGCATTTCTGCCCGTCTGCACGTCCACCTCGCTGTCGCCCACATAGACGGCGCCTTCCCGGCTGCAGCCCATTTCCTCCAGTGCCCGGTTCACCAGGTCCGGCGCAGGCTTAGGCGGCAGGTCTGCCCTCTGGCCGAAGGCCGGCACACCGGGGAAAAATCTCCGGGCCAGGAGCTTGGTGGTCTCGTCGGGCTTGTTGGACACGATGCCCACCCGCACCCCCGCTTTTTTCAACCCCTGCAGCAGCTCCTCTATCCCCTCGTAGGGGCAGGTCATTTCGCAGTTGTGTGCCTGATACCACGCCCGGTACTCCTCCAGCAGCGCCGTAAATTCCTCCTCCCCCACGGTCTCCGGCAGGGCGCGGCGCATGAGCGCGGCCGCTCCGCTGCCCACAAAGGAGCGAACCTCCTCCAGCGTCCGGGTGGGGTAGCCATGGATCCGCAGGATATGATTCACGGCGTTCTGCAGGTCATCCAGCGTGTTGAGGAGGGTACCGTCCATGTCAAAGAGCACGGTGCGGACCCCCTCTTTTTTGTGGTGCACCGGCCAATGCGGCAGCAGGATACTGCCCACAATGAGGGCGATGCCCACATAGCCCAGCGGCGCCACCCGCTCCCGGAGGAAAACAGCCCCGAAAATGGTGGCAAAGGTGGGACTCAAGGCGCAGAAAAGACTGGCCCGGCTGGCACTGATGCGGCTCTGGGCCACAGGCTGCAGCGTGTATCCAAAGCCGGTGCATACCACCGCCAGCGCCGCGATTATGCCCCATTCGCTGCCGCTCTGGGGCAGGCGGGGCGTTTCGAATATAAACGAGGCCATGAGGGCAAACAAGCCCAGAAAGCCCACCTCCAGCACACCCAGGGTGAAGCTGTCCGCCCTGTGGCTGGTGCGGTCGATGGTGATGATGCCCACGGCGTACAGAAAGGCCGACAAAATGGCAATGCACTCGCCCGCGCCCAGATGAAAGCCGCCGCCCTCCAGAGATAAGAGCGCCACGCCGCACACGGCGGTAAGGGCGCACAGGATGCTCATCGCCTTGGGCAGCCTGCGCCGCACAAGAGCCTCCAGCAGCGGCACAAGGATGATGGCGAGGTTTTCAAGCAGGGATACCGTGCCGGAATTCACCGTCCGCAATGACAGCATCTCGCAGGACATCACCGCAAAGAAGATGAAGCCCACCAGTGCCCCCCACATCACCGTGCGGCGATCCAGTCCCCGCGCCACTTTTTTCCCGAACAGGGCAAGCAGCAGCGCGAAGGCCAGCAGAAAGCGCACCGCCAGCATGGTGAAGGCCGGCATGGTCTCCAGCCCTATTTTGTTGAACATAAACGAGGTGCTGCGGGCAATGATGACCGACGCCATCAGCACCTCGGCTTTCCTTTCGGACATGGTTTTTCCCTTCTTTACCGTGTTTCCTTTTCAAACAGAACATCAAAGGGCTTGCAGGGGCAGTCCTCCCCCCGGCAGCCGTCCTGCTTTGCCCAGGGGCAGGTCTGCGCGCAATACTCCCGGCAGACATTGCGCAGGGCGTACATAGCCATGGTGCAGGACACGGAATATGTATTCTCCCCGTCCACGCCCTCATAGGGCTTTTCTCCCAGGGGCTTTTCCAGATGCTTTTGCAGCTTTTCCGTCAGCATCCACATGGATCGGACCGGGATGTCCTCCCCTGCCAGCACCTCCGACACCTCCGGCACCATATTCTCCGTCATGGAGTTGGAATTGCGCAGGCGGCTCACCCCCACGAACTCAGCTTTCCCGCCCTTTTTCAGCCACCGGAAATACCCGGTGATGCGGGTGTCGAGATTTTCGTAGAATTTTCGGTCACTGATGCCCCGCTGACCGACAGATTCCTCCCACAGCTCCCGCTCCATGCCCCGGATCACTGCCTTGCGCAGACCGTTTTTCTCCGGATCGTTTAAAAAATCCCTGCAATCGCCCCAGTTGGCCGATCCGCTGCCGCTGGCCACAAGCTGCCCCGTGCTGCACTGGGCCAGATTGTTCTGCCGCCACAGGAGGATGCTGCCGTTTTCCTTGATGCACAATGTGGTGACTCCCGGCTCATTGGCCATGGCACACTCTCCCGTTGCCCGGAGCCGACGGCTTCCGCTCTCATCCAATGTGTAGGGGATCCACTTGGGATCCGTGGCCCGGGCCATCTCCTCCTTGTCCCGGTTGCGTGTGAGCACCCGTCCGGGGATGATGTTGGTGAGGTACGAGTCAAAATAGCAGGTCTTGTGTATCCTCACGGGTTTTTCGGGATGTGCCGGATCCGGCTCACTGCACAGGCCGTACTTGATCTCGTTATAAAACTGCTTGCCGCTGTACATGGCCTCCCGGTGATTGTGACGTAGGAATTTTCTGTAGGTATTTTCCCAGTTTTCCTTCCGGCTGATGTGGTTATTGAGCCGTTTCTCGTAATCCCTGTCCCGCACGATATCCAGGGGACGGTCGCTGCGCAGCAGCTCGTCCACCTTATCGCTGCGGAATACAGGCTCTGTCCCTTTGCCGCCCATGCGCAGATCCAGCCTCTCCCACTCCTTGCCGGGGGCTTCCACATTCTCATAGAACCCCTCGTCTCTTTCCTCGGTGGTAAAGCGGTCTTCATAGTGGGCGGCAAGATCCAGCACCTTGATGATTGCGGACAGGGCAAAAGCCGCGATATACAGCACCCGGTTCCAGACGCTGCCGCTGACCAGATCCATAATATCCAGCACGGCACTCACCAGTGAATACACAAGCAGCACCAGCGCGATCATGGAGATCCATTTGATGTTCCGCCGGGCGGTATAGGTCCAATAGCTCCATTTATTGGCTATGGGTACATACAGAGGGTGGACCCGCTGGGTCCTGTTGCCCAAGAAGCTCATGTTTTTCCTCCCATCCGATCCGCGCCGCAGCGGCGGTAGTATCATCCCGCAGCTTGAAGCGGGGCACAAGGAGCATATCTCTGTCCTGCTCCTGTTTTTCAAACAAACTATCCATCAGCGTCTGCGCCCCCTGCTCCAGCAGCATCCGGTGCAGTGCGGCGGCGTCCCAACCGGGCATGAAGTGGATCAGCTGGGCGAAGCCGTCCGAATAGGCGCACACCGAGCGGCACTCCCGCAGGGGCAGCCGGGCCGTTTGCGCATGGTCGATTCCCACGCCGGTGGGGTCCAGAGCCCAGTAGCCTTCCGGCGTATTATGCAGGGCACGGTGCTTTTGCAAAATGGGTGTGGCCCAGCGCCGTGCCTCCTCCATGGTGCAGCCGGTGTCCCGGCAACGGGCCAGCATCTGCTCCAATACCAGCGCGTCCAGCCGTGTCAGCTCCCGCTCCTGCCAGCACAAAACGCTTCCGTCCGCCTTTTCCGCCGACGCGCCGCAGTCCCCCAGCCGCAGCAGTTCCAACTCATCCCCCCGGCAGCGCCAAACGGCAATGGCCGCCGTGGGCAGAGCCTCCGCAGGCCCGTCCCAACGCCGAAGGACAGTATCCATGGCGGTGTGGAGAATATCGGAAAGGGAAAGGTGCCGATCCGGCAGCAGCTCCTGCAAAAGCCGCGCCGTTTGCCCGGCAAACCATCGGGCGTCGCTCCGGGGGTCCATATAATTCCTGTGGGAAAGTCCCGTGGCTCCGTCCACGACAAACAGGAAATCCTTTCCCGCTCCCACGGCATCCTCATTGGCGTGCAGACCCGCGCGGGTCACAGCCTGTATGTCCCGGAACATCTTTCCCACCTCTTTCTATCATTACACGCTTATTATATACTACGCGCCGCGGCAAAGTAAAGGGCGGATCCCAGAGCAAAAACACCGAAAGGATCCTGCTGTATGTGCCGCAGAATGTCTCAGAACAAAAAGCAGCCCCGCAAGCAGGCTGCTTTTCATTCCCGGACTGTCAAAAGAGCCGCCGCTGCCGCCTGACCCACCCGGCGAAGAGACTCCTCCGGCAGGAAAAGCTCCATCTGCTCCCCCGCCTTTTCAAGCTCTTCCCGGCATACGTCCGCCAGGCATTCGCCGCCCACGCCGCTGATGACCCGGCCCAACAGCAGTACATTTTTGCAGCCCAGAAGCCGCCTGTACCACGGCAGGGTCAGCCCCAGAAGCCGGCCCAACTCAGAGAACGCCTCGAGGGCCCGGTCGTCTCCCACCCGGGCCCGCTCCTGGACCCAGCGCAGCTTTTCCGCCGGAGTGTCACCCCGGGGAGACAGCCCGGCCTGCCGGGCAAGGCGAATGACGCCCTCCTGGGAGAAATACCGTTCGCCCACGCCCCTGTCCCCGGACCAGGGATCCACAGGCGCATGGGGGTGCAGGTCCACCGGCAGGAAAGCCAGCTCATTGAGCCAGCCGGTGCTGTGTCCGTTTTCATCCACATACCCTCCCGCCTGACTGGTGCCCATGGCAATGCCCAGCAGCTTGCTTCGCCGCAGGCTCATGGCCCCGGCCAGCGCGGCCACGTCGCCGTCGTTGCACACAGTGCAGGGAACATCCCCGCAGACCTCCCGCACCGCCCGGCGCACAAGCGCCCGGCCATGGTGGTTGAACTCCGCCGGAGGCACATTCATAAACAGGCTGGAACGGCGAATTTCGCCGTCAATGACCACCCCGGCGGTGGAAACGCCCACGGCATCCACCCGGGGCAGATGCGCCGCCGCGGAGCGGAGCGCGGCCGCGATGTGCTCATAGTGATAGCGCAGGTCGCCGTGCAGCTTGGGCTGCCATACGACCTCCTCGGTCCAGACCGTCTCCCCATCTATCACCGCCGCGGCCTTGCGGTCACTGCCGCCTAAATCGATGCCGATGCGGCAGCCCGTTATCCGGGCCGACACAGGCACGGCGGTTTCGCTGACCGCCGGCAGCTCACGGCTGTGCTGCACGGAAAAGGGCTCGCCGTAGATGCCGGACAGAAAGCGCCGGTCAAAAGCCCTTGCCCCATCCGGGCTGTACGCCCGGCGCAGGCGGTGAAAGGTCGACTCATCGTCCGTCACCAGCCCACAGCCGCCCTGCAGCCACAGGGCGGTCTTTACCAACAGTCCGGTATACAGTTCGTCTGCCGGCTGCATGGTCTCCGATGTGTGCAGGAACAGGGACATCTGCGTGCAGCCGGAGGGCCGCACCACCGCCACCCGGGCCTGCCGGTCCGCTGTCATCTCATGCTCTCTTACGAAAGCACAGACAGGTCGAAACTCAGTCTCCATCGGTGATGACGCCGGTTAGATCCACGCTCTTACCGTCCCGCCACAGGCGCTCCAGCCCGTAAAACTCACGGGCCTCGGCGCTGAACACATGCACCGCTATGCAGCCGTAATCCAGCAGCACCCATGTGCCGCCCCGGTAGCCCTCCCGGTGCAGAGGTTCTTCCCCGGCCTGCTCCGTGAGCACCTTCTCCACATTGTCAACCAATGCGTTGATCTGGGTGTTGGACGAGCCCGTGGCCAGCACAAAATAGTCCGCCAGAGTGGTCAGGTCCGAGATCTCCAGCACCTGGATCTCCCGCCCCTTCTTCTCCGACAATGCCTTGGCCGCCATGAGCGCCAGTTCCTTGGGTGATTGATTCATTCTTTTGTTCCTCCGATCTGCCTTTTCATATAGTCCAGAGCCTCCTGCGTGCGGTGGTGCACAGGGCTGCCGTAGCCCTGCATCTCCCGGACGGAATCCTCCAGGGCTTCATACAGGCCCCTGTTCAGGTCCTCATGCACCGCCCGGCGCAGCTCCTCCACCCCGGGAAAGCTGCGGCTTGGCTCAATATAGTCCGCTAAATAGATGATTTTTTCCAGCAGGGTCATATCCGCCTTGCCGGTGGTGTGGTAGTAGATGGCGTTGTAAACCTCCTCCGACACGCCGAAGCGGTCCCTGGCTACCGCCGCTCCGGTCTTGGAGTGCAGCAGCACGAAAAACGAACGCTCTACCGCATCCAGCTCGATGCCGTAGTGCCGGCACAGGGACAACTGCTGCGCAAGCTCCAGCTTCTTGGTGCAGTCGTGGAGCAGGGCCGCTATCCGGGCAGCGGTCACATCCGCGCCGTACTTTTCCGCCAAAAATGCCGCCTCCCGCTCCGTGCCCAGCACATGGGGCATCCGCTTGGGCTTCAGGTAGCTCAAGGCAATGGGTCGCAGTTGGTCGGGGGCGAGGTGCTTCAAGTCCGTCACCGTGCCGTAGAGCCCCTTGCGGAGAATGTAGCCGTACACCGGCTCGGTAAGATACGCCCGCCCGGTGCCGTCCGCCAGCCTCTCCCGCAGCTGCGTGGAGGAGACTTCGATCACATGGGGATTGCGCACCAGGGTGATGCGGGCATTGTACGCCCGCTCCAGCTTCTCCTTCTGCCGGGCAAAGGCCGCCGCCTCGTCCGCCTCCTGCCGGCTGAACACCGCCAAGGTTGCCATCCGGCAAATCGTCGAAGGGCGGTTCCAGGTCTCAAAGGACAAAAACATATCCGATCCCATGAGCAAAAACAGCTCGTCGGTGGGGTATTGCTCCCGTAAGGCGATCAAGGTATCGCAGGTGTAGCTGGCGCCCTGACGGCGCAGCTCCATATCCGACACCTCCGTGAAAACAGGCAGTTCCCCGGTGCAAAGCTGCGCCATTTCCAGCCGATCCGCTCCGGCGGCGCTGCCCGGGGGCAAGGGCTTGTGGGGCGGGACGGCATCCGGGATCAGCAGGAGCTTATCCAACCGGAGCTGCTCCGCCGCCGCCGACGCCGCCGACAGGTGCCCCCGGTGGATGGGGTTGAAGGTGCCGCCGTAAATTCCGATCCTCATGGTCACACGCTCCGGCGGGGCGCCTTTACCAGTTCGATTTTCCGCTTGGTCTTGTCGTGCTGCATCCGGTAGAGAACGAACTTGCTGCCGATGACCTGCACCACCTCGCTGCGGGTGGGGATCTGCAGTGCCTCGGCCGCTTCCCGGGCAGTCAGGAGGGAATTCTCCAGCACCTTGCCCTTAATAAGCTCCCGGGCCTCCAGAGCATCGTCCGCCTGCTTGATGAGGTTGTCGCTGATGCCGTCCTTGCCTATATGAATGATGGTGTCCAGAGTAGAGGCCAGGCCCCGCAGCTGGGCACGCTGCTTGCTTGTCAGTTCCATATCAGTGTTTCTCCAAATACTCTTTTAATATACCGGAAAAGGCCCGGAGGGCATTTCCCCGGTGGCTGATGGCGTTCTTTTCCTCGGCAGTCATCTGGGCAAAGGTCTTGCGCAGTTGGGGAACGAAGAACACCGGGTCGTACCCGAAGCCCCGGTCGCCCATGGGGGCGTAGGCAATGGTGCCGTGGCAATCGCCCTCCGCCGTCAGCTCCGTGCCGTCGGGAAAAACGCACACCACGGAGGTGTGGAAGTGGGCAGCACGGGTCATGGAGCCACGCATATTCTGCAGCAGCAGGCGATAGCGGGCGGCATCATCGTCCAAGCCGCCGTAGCGGGCGGAATAGACCCCCGGTGCGCCGTTCAACGCGTCCACGCACAGGCCGGAATCATCGCCGATGGCCGGCAGGCCGCTGGCCTCCATGACGGCACGGGCCTTGATACGGGCGTTTTCGGTGAAGGTCTCACCGTTTTCCTCCGGCTCCAAAGAGAGCCCCAGGTCGGACTGGAGCACGACCTCCACGCCCAGCTCCCGCAAAATGGCCTGCATTTCCGCCAGTTTCCCCTTGTTATGGGATGCCAATACAAATTTCACAGTGCAGCCTCCTTTCGCCTGTCCAGACGCCGGTTGCGCAGCGTCAGTAAAATATCCGTGATGACCATCAGCAGGTCCGCCGCATAAATGGCAAACACCCAGTTGATGTGCCCGCTGATGCACTTGCCCGTGATACCGCAGATATACCCCACCAGCACGAACAGCTCAAAGGCAAGGCTCTTGCCACGGGCAGTCCTTGCCCGGAGGGATTTCGCGATGTTCATGGGCCATGAGCAGCCAAAACACAGCAGCATACCCGCTTCAAAAATTTCCGCAGTCATTTCTTCTCTCTTTTCTGTGGGGCAGACAAGTTACCGCAGCATTTCCCGCTGTTTTTCCATCAGCTCCGCAATGCCCTTGCCGCACAGGCGCACCAGCTCCTGCTGCTCGGAAAGCGTGAAGCTGCGGCCCTCGCCGGTGCCCTGAATCTCAATCAGCTCGCCCTGCTCGTTCATCACGCAGTTGAGATCCACCTGGGCACGGCTGTCCTCGCTGTATGGAAGGTCCAGCATGGGCACATCGTCGATGATGCCGGCGCTCACCGCCGCCACCTGATGGACGATGGGGTTTCTCTCCACCTTGCCCTCCCGCAACAGCTTCCGGCAGGCCAGAGCCAGGGCCACGAAGCCGCCGGTGATGGAAGCGGTGCGGGTACCGCCGTCTCCCTGCAGCACATCGCAGTCCACGGTGACCGTGCGCTCACCCAGAGCTTCCAGATCCACCGCCGCGCGGAGGCTGCGGCCGATGAGCCGCTGGATCTCGGCGCTGCGGCCGTTTAATTTCAGCTTGTCAATGTCCCGGCGGGAGCGCTGGCGGTTGGCCCGGGGCAGCATGGAATACTCCGCCGTGACCCAGCCATGCCCCTCCCGCACATGGGGCGGCACCTTATCCTCCACCGAGGCATTGCACAGTACCACCGTGTCCCCGCACCGGATGAGCACACTGCCCTCGGCAAATTTTACATAGTCCTTCGTCATCTCCACCGGACGAAGCTGATCGACCTCCCGGCCGTCTTCCCTTGTCATACTTCCCTCTCCTGTTCTCAGTTAAAACAAGTCGTTTACAAATTCCTCGGGGTCAAAGGGCTTTAAATCCTCGATCCCCTCGCCCACGCCTACAAACTTCACCGGCACGCCCAGCTCCCGGGCGATGGCGATGACAATGCCGCCCTTGGCGGTGCCGTCCAGCTTGGTGAGCACGATGCCCGTGAGGCCCGCCGTCTCCTTGAAGCTCCGGGCCTGGATGAGACCGTTCTGCCCGGTGGTAGCATCCAGCACCAGCAGGGTCTCCCGTCCGGCATCAGGCAACTCACGGTCGATGATCTTCCGAAGCTTAGCAAGCTCGTTCATAAGGTTTTGCTTGTTGTGGAGCCGGCCGGCGGTGTCGCAGATCACCACGTCCATCCCCCTGGCCCTGGCCGCCTGCAGGGCGTCAAAGAGCACGGCGCCGGGGTCGGCTCCCTCATGCTGGCGCACGATGGGCACGCCCGCGCGGTTTGCCCAAATTTCCAGTTGGTCGGCGGCGGCGGCACGGAAGGTATCTCCGGCGCACAGCAGCACCTTTTTCCCCTGGTTCCTGAGCCGGACGGCCAGCTTGCCGATGGAGGTGGTCTTGCCCACACCGTTGACGCCGATGACCAGAATCACCGTGGGGCTTTTGGAGGTGTCCAGCTCGGTATCGCCCACGGAGAGCTTCTGCAGCAGGATCTTCCGCAGCTCCGCCTTCACCTGCTCCGGATCTTTCATATCATAGCTGAAAACGACGTTGCGGAGGGAATTCACCGCGTCGGTGGCAATGTTCACCCCCACATCTCCCAGAATGAGGGCCTCCTCCAACCCGTCAAAAAAGCTGTCGTCCAGCTTCTCCCAGTTCACATCGCCGAACCAGGCCTGCTTGAGCTTGCTGAAAATACCCATGTGCGTCCTCCTGTTACTTGATCTTCATTTCCTTGCTCAGTTCGTTGAGGTTGGCGGTGAGCACCGTGGACACGCCCCGCTCCTGCATGGTGATGCCATAGAGCACATCCGCCTCCTCCATGGTCCCCCGGCGATGGGTGATGACGATGAACTGGGTCTTGCCGGCGATGCGCCGCATATAGCGGGCAAAGCGCACCACATTGGACTCGTCCAGAGCCGCCTCGATCTCGTCCATGACGCAGAAGGGCGTGGGATGGACCTTCAAAATGGCGAAGTACAGGGCGATGGCCACAAAGGCCTTCTCGCCGCCGGAGAGCAGGGACAGCGTCTTGAGCTGCTTGCCGGGGGGCTGGGCCTTGATCTCAATGCCGCAGCGGAGGATGTCGTTCTCGTCCTCCAGCTCCAGGGTGGCCCGGCCGCCGCCGAACAGCTCCAAAAACGTCTCCTGAAAGCTTTGCTTCAAAATTTCAAACTGGGTGGCGAAGATTTCCGTCATCTGCCGGGTGATCTCTTCGATGATGCCCACCAGCTCCTCCTTGGCCTTTTCCACATCGTTGCGCTGGTCGGAGAGATAGGTATAGCGGGTGTTCACCCGGTCGAACTCCTCGATCGCGCCGATGTTGATGGGGCCGAGATTCTTGATCTCGCGGTTCAATTCCGCGATACGGCGGACGGCCTTGGGGATGCTCTCCAGCTCTACGCGGAGCTGCCGGGCATCGCTGTGGCTCAACTCGTACCGTTCCCAGAGCTTGTCCAGAATCTGCTTTTCCTCCATGGCGCTGCTGTTGAGCTTGCCCTCCAGACGGGTCACTTCACGCTCGCAGTTGAGCAGGGTGTCGTTGCAGGCCCGGCTGAGACGGTCGGTCTGATTGCGCCGGAGCTCCAGAGCCAGCTTTTCCTCTGACAGCTTCTGCAGGGCCTGTCTGTGCTCCTCGATACCGGCGCGGAGCTCCTCCGCCGCCTGCATCTGCCGCTGCTCCTCCGCCCGGGCCATGGCCATGGACTGCTCCATCTGCCGGCGCAGGGTCTCCCGGTCGGTATGCTCACCCTCCAGACTCTCACGGAGCCGATCCAGATCCTCCATGCTGCGGCGGGCGCTCTCCTCCTCGGCGGACAGAGCCGCCTGCTCCGCTTTCTTCTCCGTCAGCATGGCGGTCAGCCGGCTCAGCTCCTGCCGGCTGTCTGCCTGAGTCTGCTGCTGCCGCGCCATCTCCTGCCGAACGGCTTCCGCCCGGGCTTCATAGTCCGCGATGGTCTGCCGGATGGTATCCATGCGGCCCACATCGTCGGTGCTGCGCTTGCGGAGATTCTCACGCTGGATACACAGACTTTCGGACTGGTGCCGCAGGCTGTCGAGCAGAATGTCAAAGTGGTTTTTGCGCCCCTCCAGTGTCAGCACCCGGTCATTGGCCTGCCGCTGCTGCTCCCTGGCCACCTCCAGCTCATACTGGGCCTTCTGCAGCTCCCGGTTGGCGCTCTCGGCCACCAGGGAGGCATCCTGCAGCTGGCCGCGCACCTTGCTCAGCTTTTTATGGAGCTGCTCCAGCTCCCCGGAACGGGAGAGGATGCCGGCGCTGCGGCTGACGCTGCCGCCGGTCATGGAGCCGCCGGCGTTGATGACCTGGCCGTCCAGGGTGACGATGCGGAAGCGGTTGTCGTGGCGCTTGGCCATCCGAATGCCGCAGTCCAGGTCCTCCACCACCACGGTTGTACCCAGCAGGTTCCCGATGATGCCGCTATAGCGGTCTTCATAGCGCACCAGCTCCGAGGCGATGCCCACAAAGCCGTATTCGTTCTCCAGACCGCTCTCCCGCAGGCTGCGACCCCGGATGGTGTCCAGAGGCAGGAAGGTGGCCCTGCCGCCGTCCCGCTGTTTCAGTAAGCCGATGGCGTTCTTGCCGTCGTTCTTGGTATCCACCACGATGTGCTGCAGAGCGCTGCCCAACGCGATCTCAATGGCCACGCTGCAGTCCCTGTCCGCGTGGATGAGGTTGCCCACGGGGCCGTGGACGCCCGCGAGAGTCCGTGCCTCGGCGGCCCGCATGACGATCTTCACCGCCTTGGAAAAGCCCTCGTACTCCTTCTCCATCTCGCTGAGAAGATGGATGCGGTCGGAGAGGGTCTTCTCCTGCAGGGAAAGCTGATTCTTCTGCTCCAGACTCTCCCGGGCCCGCTTTTGACGGCCCTCCATTTTCAGGCTGTGGCCGCCGATGATATTGGACGCCGCCTGCTCCTCCTCCCGGGCCGCCAGCAGCTCCTTTTCGTTCTCCGCGGCTTCCTTCTGCGCAGCCGCCAGCTTATCCTCGCCGCGTGTCAGTTCCTCCGTCAGCTCCGCCGTTCGCTGGGCGATCTCATCGGCTCCGGCTGTGATGGCAGACAGCTCTGCCCGGGCCTGGGCGGCACCGGCCACCTCATGGGCCTCCCGGCGGCGCAGCTCCTCCAGCCGCGCGGCGGCGGCATCGCCGCTGTTGGTGCTGCCGCGCATCTGCGCAAGCAGCGCCGTCACCTCCTCCTCCAGCGTCCGGGCAGAGGCATCGATCTCCTCCACACGGCGGGAAAGGGCCTGCATCTGCTCCTGCAGGGATGCGGTGCGGCTGCGGCTCTCGCTCATCTCACGCTCCATGCGCCCGATGGTCTCGGCATGGTGCGCCGCTGTGGTGCGGGCCACGGCTGCGGCGGACTCATGCTCGCCGATGGCGCTCTCCAGCGCCGATATGCGGGTGCGCCGCTCCTCGGCGGCGCAGTCATTCTCATGCATGAGCCGGGCGCAGTCCTCCGCCTGGGTATACACCTCGTCCAGCTCCGCCTGGGCCTTCTTCTGGTCGGCCCGGGCGGTCTCGAAGTCCGTCTGCAGTTTCAGACGGTCGCCCTTGAGCTTCTGCAGATTTTCCAGCCACACGCTGATTTCCAGCGTGCGCAGCTCGTCGTGAAGCACCAGGTATTTTTTCGCCGTTTCCGCCTGCTTGCGCAGAGGCTCCACCTGCAGCTCCAGCTCCGCGATCTTATCGTTGATACGCACCAGGTTCTCCTCCGTGCGCTGGAGCTTGCGCTCGGACTCCTCCTTGCGGTGGCGGAACTTGCTGATGCCCGCCGCCTCCTCGAACACCTCCCGGCGGTCATCGCTGCGGACGGACAGGATCTCGTCAATTTTGCCCTGACCGATGATGGAGTATCCCTCCCGGCCCATGCCGGTATCCATGAACAGCTCGTTGACATCCTTGAGCCGCACGGACTGGCGGTTGATATAATACTCCGACTCGCCGCTGCGGTAATAACGGCGGGTCACCGCCACCTCCGCCTCGTCCCGGTTGAAGATATGCTCGGTATTGTCTATCACCAGCGTTACCTGCGCAAAGCCCATCTGCCGGCGCTTTTCCGTGCCGCCGAAGATCACATCCTCCATCTTGGCGCCACGGAGCTGGCGGCTGTTCTGCTCGCCCATGACCCAGCGGATGGCGTCGGATATGTTGGACTTGCCGGAGCCGTTGGGGCCGACGATGGCGGTGATGTCCTCGCCGAAGTCCAGGACCGTCTTATCAGGAAACGACTTGAAGCCTTGAATTTCCAAAGCCTTTAAGTACACGCAGTTCACCTCACTTAAAAATGGCATACTTTAACTAAATAATTGTAGCAGAAAATACCACCTTTTTCAAGCAGAAAAAACAAAGGCGGAGGAGTGGTTGATTTACAATTCTATTGCAAAGGTCGTTCTGACCTATAAATTAACGAAATGAGGTATCTCAACATGAAAATCAAAGTCTGTGGTAAAGCCCATCTGGAGGGCGTGGCGAAGAAGACCGGCCGCCCGTACAACTTCAATCAGATCCACTACCTCGGCAAAGCTCGCGGCGTTATCGGCGAAGCCGCCCTCACGCTGGCGCTCGACCCCGAAATTTACCCTATCGACCTCATCGAGGTTGGTAAGGAGTACAACGTAGACTTCGACAACCGCGGCTATGTTGTCGACTTCTCACCTGTCAAGTGATGGACAGGCCAGCCTTTCCTTTCCCATATCCTCAAGTACCTCCATAGCCACAGGGCGGCTACGCCGCCCTGTGGAGCAGGGGGTCAGTATTACCCCCCTGCAACTTCTGAGAATTTGAGATTCTTTGATAAAAAATGTCAAACTTGGAGGTTTTTACAATGCCACGCTCTCGGAAATGGCTCGTTACTATCAACAATCCTATCGAACATGGCTTTGATCATTCCCGTATAAAAGCCGCTGTTCTTGACTTTCCCTCCCTCGTTTATTGGTGTTTGTGTGATGAACAGGGTGACGAATGCGAAACGCTTCATACTCATGTTTATTTCGTTACTGAAAATCAACTTTCACATACACAGGTTGATGCCCGTTTTCCCAGCTTTCACCGTGATATAGCCCGTGGCAAATCTTCAGAAAACCGTGCCTATGTTCTTAAAGATGGGGAGAAGTTCAACAAGCAACCGGACGGCTCATATTCCTACAAGGACACCGGCGGTCATCTTCATGAGGGGATCAATTTCTCTGATACTTTTGAAGAGGGCGGCGAATTGCCCGACGAAAGGCAGGGCAAAAGCCGTGACGCTGACAAGATCGTGGATTTAATCAAGGCTGGCGCTTCTAATGAAGATATAGTGGACGCTGTTGCCTCTGCTTATCGTGATCTCGAAAAGGTGGAGCGTGTTCGCTCTATGTATCGTGACGCACAGTTCAAGGATTCATGGCGTGATCTTGAAGTGATTTATATATTCGGTAAAACGGGCGGCGGTAAGACTCGTTCTGTTATGGACAAGTTTGGTTATACCAACTGTTACCGTGTTACCGATTACAAACACCCCTTTGATACCTATGACGGTCAAGATGTGATCATCTTTGAGGAGTTTCGCAGCGGCTTGAAGCATGGCGATATGCTAAACTATCTTGATGGTTATCCGCTCTTGCTTCCTTGTCGTTATTTCAATCGTCAAGCCTGTTTCACTAAGGTTTTTATCATTACTAACATTCCTCCGGAACAGCAGTATATAAATGTTGATCCGGAAACCCGTCAGGCTTTTTTTCGTCGTATACATATTGTTCGGGAATTTCAAGATTCTGGCCGGGTTGTGGATTATCCGGGTGTACAAGCCTATATTGATCGGTATAAATGGGTTGATGATTGTTTAAAAGAGCCTGTCCAAATGCACTTCTAACTTGGATTTAACCGCCCTTAAAGGGCGGCTAAATCAAACCCTCTCTTTGAATCTACACTTTCAAATGAGGTTTTCTTTATGTCCTCCAATTTTTTTGATAAATTCAAATATTTTGTGATTGCTGGCTTTGCTTACGCTTTTGGGCGTTTCCTGTTTCAGCTTTTTAAGGGTATATTCTAATTCTGCGGGATGGTGTAATGGTAACATAACGGATTCGTTTTCCGTTGCTGCAAGTTCAAGTCTTGCTCCCGCATCCAAAGGGTGATTTTATGTTTCTTGGTCTTTTGCCTTATCTTCTTTATTTTTTGCTTCTTTCTTTTTTCGTGCTTGCTGTTATCGCTGTTGTGGCGTTTCTGGTTTGCTGTGCGATCATGCACGACAAGCCCTCAGATGGTTTGAAACTTCTTTTAGGAAAGGATTTCGATAATGATTAAGTTTCTCATTTATGCCGCCATTGCGCTGGTTTTCCTGTTCCTTTTCGTTCTCGTTGGCTCTGCCATGCTGTGGGTAGTGCTGAAAATCCTGCGCTCCCTGTTCCCCTATAAGTTTCAGCCGGGTAAAGCCCGGAAATCGGACGAAAAATAACCCCCGGCACTTGGCCGGGGATGTGGGTTACTCCTTTTTATCTTTTAGTTCTTTTCGGAGTGCTTCAATTTCATCAATTAGAATTTGCTGGTTTTGCTGGATGTGTTTTGTTTTTACGATATTCAGTATCGTGTTTACAATTATACCGATAATGATTACAAACCATCCAAAGAATTCAATTCTTGTCATTTAAATTTATCCTCCTGTTTTTCTTCATTATATCACTGAAAGGGTGGTTTTTCAATGAAAAAATATATTATTGCCGCCTTTTTGGCTTTTGGAATTTTCATTGCTTGTGTAGTTTCCGCTCATGCTGCAAGTGCGGAATCTGTTGTTTCTATCGTTAAGGATATGTTTGGTGTTTGCCTTGAAACTGTAAATTCTGGCGAAGAGGATTGGGTGGCCGCTCGTAATCAAATTAATTCGCATTGGCAGTCTTATTCCTCGGTTTCATCTATGGGGCGTTTGTACCTTTCTTATGATGTTATGAGTAATCTTGTTGCCGAATTGAACGGTCAGGGCTTTCCTTGTCGGCTTGAGTGGAATCGGAATTTGCAGCTTTATATTATTTATGGTCTTGGTGAGGTTGGTTCTGTTACTGGCGTTTCTGTTAATGGCCTTTATCTAACGAATGGTTCGCGTGACCTTTTTTGCTGTGAGTTCAACACCGATTCCCTTCTTTCCTCCATTTCCTCCAAACTTTCTACCGTCACCGATCGCCTTTCCACCCTTATCAGTAATGTTACACCATCCATTCCGATCTTGAAAGCATCGATCTTTTGTTGTCTGCTTGTGCCCAATCTCTTTCTAATTTAAACAACTATTTCAATGGAGATTTTAGGTATTATTTTTTTGATATAATGAATGATGTTGCTTCGTCCGATACTTTCCTTGGTCAAATTAATTCTAAACTTGATACCGTCATTACCAAAATGACAAACGGTGGTGGCACTGTTGATTTCAGCCCTATTATTAGTCGTTTAGACTCTCTTATTAGTCGTTTGAATTATCCTGAATATACCCCGGATTCTTTGCGTTGGTATACTCAAGGTTCATATTTCTCCGCGGATGTTTCAAATATTGGCTATGACGCTTTGTCTGCTCTATCTTCTTTAGCTATTTCCAACAACGCTAATATTGAAGTTTTTGACGGGGCAAACACTTTCACTGTTCAGCGAATTGATTCTGTTGATCTCGTTGAAGAAACTATCAATGGTCATACCGGTTATTTCCTCCGGGCATTCGGATCTTTCTTTCGTTCTGTAAATGCTGTGAATGAGTATCATAGCGGCTATTTGTATCTGGGCCCGGCTGGTGACGGCAATTTGTTCTATGCTTCTGATACTTCTTCCGTTTCTCTTGACACTTCCGGTCTTGAAAATGCACTTTCAAACATCAATGATAATATCATTCATCTTTTTGGAGAATACGATTCTACTTATGAATTCCCTCTGATTCCTACCAGTTTTTCTTATAATGTCACTGTTTCTGGTGCTAAATCATCCCTTTTCGCTTCTGTTTCTGATTCTCCTGATCTTTATTATTGTTCGCATCCTTTTTTGCGTTTCGTGTCTTATTCTGGTTACCCCTCTGGGGATTCTCCTCTTGATTCTTCATATATTTGCAAGCCTGATGGTTTAAATGCGTTTACTTATTTTGAAGATCTTTCTTCTAATCCTGTTTCTTCAGGTACTGTTCTGCATCGTACTTTTAACTTACGCTATTATAATGGGTTTTCCGTTATTTTTTCAGATGTTCCTTTTACCGTTTCTGTATCTGGCGATTCTTGTTATATTGATGGTACTATTGCACCTAAGTGGGATTCTTCCGGTTCTTGGCTTGGCTGGTATCTCAATGATTCAATTATAATTTCTGATTCTGAGCCTGGTTTTCATATTTTGTCTTCTCCTCCGGCTTCCGGTGATTATTACATTTATTCAACTTCTTCCTCTCCTGTTCCTGTGGTTTATTCTACCCGTTTTACCGGCTTTTTGCAGTCGCAGGTTGTTCTTCTGCAGAATGCTATCGGTTCTATCGGCGGTTCTGATCTCGCCGGCGTGACCACTCGTCTGGATTCCATTCTTGGCAAGCTGGATTCTTCTTCCGGCTCTGATCTCATCACCCTGGAATCCACTGTTGCTAATATTGAATCTACACTTTCAATTATTAATGACAAGCTGGATAACACCGCTATAAGCATAGAAAATACCACGGTGAATATCACCAATAATAATCCCGCCTACAATGTTTTCTATGTCACGGATGAAAACGGAGAGGAACATTCTATTACTTCTGTCGCCGCTGATTCCCTGTCTGCCAGCGGTAAGCTGCTTCAGTTCCTTTACAAGCTGGTTGTTGATGGTGCTCTCTCCGGTGTTGATAGTTCCGTGGACGGTTTAAATGATTTCTTCTTTGATAGTGCGCCCAGCAGTATTGTTGAGGGGGTGACTGTGTGGGATTGATCGCTGACCTTGTTCTTGTTTTTACTGATCTTGGAGATTTTTTCGAGTTCTGCCGTGATTTCTTCGACGCTCTTCCCTTTGCCGTTAAGCTGCTGTTCTACTTTGTGTTTGGCTCTATTTTGCTTTTCGGTTTGTTCAAACTCCTTATAAAGGTGGGATCATAATATGATAAGTTTTATTACGGCAATTTTTCAGTGGTTGCCTACTCCCCTTTATATCCTTGTTTCGGCTATTTTTACATTTTTCTGCATTTTCGTGGGCGTTGTCCTCATTAAGGTAATTTGGAATTTGATCAGCTTTGTGGTTAGTGTTCTTGGTGGTGTACTCGGAAAGGTGGTGTCTCTCTTTGTCTGACCTTTTGAATTGCATTAAGACTTTTCTTTCCGGCGCTTGGGACTTTTTCACTGAAACCGATGTTCCCGGCCTTGGTTTTTCGTTTGCCGTTTTGCTGATAGGCCTTGCTCTGATTCCTATTTCTCTTTCTTTTCTTTCTCTCATCCTCGGTTTTCCAGTGGGTAATGTTTCTGACGCTGAATCTCTCGGCTCTCGCGGTACTCGCAATCCAAAAGTGTCTTCTGCCCGAAAAAATGATGTGAGGTAATCTATGCGTGATCTGATAATTTCTATTTTTGGTACATATACGCCTGTTACAGATTCTGCGGGCGTTCCGTTGCAAGGCATGGCCGGTGTAGATTGGCCTTATCTCGCCGGTGTTGCGCTTTTTGCGCTGGTGCTGTATAGCTTTTTCCGGCTTCTTGGGGTGGTGTTCAAACGATGAATGAAATGATTTTATTCTGTACGGCTATTCTCAATGCCATCTGCGATTTTCTCATTACCCCGCCTGTGTTTTATCTTTTTAGTTTGGTCTGCTTCGCTGCCATCATTGGCATTTTGCGGAGTTTACTGAAAAATCTACATTGAAAGGAGCGATTTTAACGACTGATCCCGTCACTGTGTCCAGCCTGCTGACTTCTGTCGGTACTGTGTTCACTAAAGTCATTGATTGGGTTGGCACTACTGCTTCAACTATTGCAGATGAGCCTATCCTGCTGCTGGCTTGCGTGGGCATTCCTCTGTGCGGTCTTGGCGTTGGTTTGTTTAAGCGTCTTCTGTCCGCCCGCGCCTGATCGTTTCTCGGTTTTTAATTTTTGCTGAAAGGAGAAAAGTCTATGGATGCTCTGTTGACCGCTGTCGGTAATGTATTTACCTCCGCCATTGGTTGGGTTGGTACTACCGCTTCTACCATTGCCGGCCAGCCTATCCTGCTGCTGGCTTGTGTGGGTATTCCCCTGTGCGGCCTTGGTGTCGGTATGTTTAAGCGCCTGCTTTCTGCTCGTGCTTAATAAAAAAGGAGGGTGTGCGTGCGCTCGCCGCACACCCTCCTAATATTTGAATATACACTTTCAAATGAGGTTTTTCTATGAAAACAAAGCCTGTTGCTCTTTCTCTTTATTTTGGAATCCCCGGTGCTGGTAAGTCCACCTTTGCCGCCTATCTTGCCAAAAAGGACATGAAAAAAGGCCGCAAGGTTTGGTCTAACTTCGGCATTACCGGCGCATATAAATGTGAAAAATCTGACTTTGGAAAATACATGATGTGTGATGGTCGTCTTATCATTGATGAAGCCGGTTTGGAATACGATAACCGCAAAATGGCCATGACCAACGATGAAATTTATTTTTTCAAGTATCACCGTCATTATCAACTTGATGTTGATTTTTTCTCCCAAGGTCTTGATGTTGATATTAAAATACGGAAACTTGCCCGTCATATCTATCTTATTAAACCCTCTTTGCTTCCGTTCTTCATTAAGCGGAAAGAGATCGGCCGCAAGGTCGGTATAAACGATATGACAAAGGAAATCTGTGATGAATACTTCTTTGTCCCCGCTATTGCTGGCGGCTCTAAGCTGATCTTCTGCCCCCCGCTCTGGAAACTGTTCAACACCCTATCCCGTAAGCCCCTGCCCGAAAAAACATGGGAAGTATGGTAAAGCCCCCACCTGCCGGTGAGGGCTTTTTTCTTGCGCTCTCCTTGAATGTGTACTTTCAAAGTTCCTGTTTCTCGTCCTTGCACCACACCTTAATTGTGATACTCTCCACGCCCGGGTGTGTGAATTGATATGCTTCTACCCATTTCGCAATGTCCTTTAGCGGCATTGTCTGGTAGTGCTGGGTCTTGTTGTCGCTGCCCTTGAAATAACAGCGTATGCTCATCTGATACTCTTTCTTCATTCCGCCACCTCCATTTTTTCCATGCAGTCTCCGCAAATGATGTTGACCGTCTTGGTGGCTCTGACGCTATTCTTACAGCACGGGCATATATATTTGCGTGTGCTGCTTGGCCGTTTTCCGCCCTCTGCCTGTGCCGCTGGGCTGCTGCTCTGTGTTCCTCCGGCTGGTATGTGCAGCCGTGGCATTCCGCTCCGGCAGATTCGGATTTCAGACCATCCCTTTTCCAATGCCATTTCCGTTAGTTTGTCGTTGTCGTGTCCCTGGGTGTTCCACCCATATTGCCCAGCCTTGTAGCACACAAGGCCCTTTTCCTCTGCCAGCGCTTTAAATTTCCCGTTGTGGTACTTCCCGCCCCGGCTTACTTCCTGTATGCCGTTCTCCCGGCAGTAAAGGTGTACCATCTCATGTATGAGCGTGTCCAGTACTTCCTCAATTTCCATGGATAGCATTTCGGCGGCTATGTTCATCTCGTATTGCTGGCTGTCCTTGTTTTTCCATACCTTGGATGTGGTACAATGGCCGTATGTCCCCGGTTTGCTCTGTACTGTGATAATTGGCACTGGTAACGCCCCGTTGAACAGGTCAGCATTCAGAGCATTATAAATCTTTTCCAGTTGCCCCACCGCCCGGCTCATTTTCGTTGTCTCTTTCATCTTTCGTTCTCCTTTCGTCTTTCCCATAGTGAGATGTGGTGTGAGCAAGCTCGTTCGTGAGCTTGTGTGTCCATTCCGCCACGCACAACAAAGAGACTGTCAAGACTGACCCTCTGGGTCACTCTGCGGTAAAAAAATCTTGCTTGGCGGCAGATGAAAAACAGCCGCCAATCCGTCACGGCGGCTGTTTTTCAGCAACAGAAAGCAATATTTTTTTATCGGTCTTGACCGGCTCTTTGGTGTGTGGCTATTCCCCGCCGCAGCGGATAGTAGGCACTTGCGCTGTACGAGAAAGTGTGGTATGATAGCAAAAACGAACGCCAAGGCAGTAATGCCCCGGCGTTTGTTGCATTTTAGGGTAAATTGAATCTACACTTTCAAAGGAGAAAGACTATGAGGAAATACCGTCGTATTGATTGGAATGACCGGCTTCTGATTGAGAAACTTTATAACTGCGGTCATAGTTGTTTTGAAATTGCTCATTCTCTCGGTTTTGCTCCCTCGTCCATTTATCGTGAGGTTAAGCATGGCCTATATCCGCATATGGGTGCAGAAACTACCCGTCGACCATTCCGTTATTCTGCTCAGATTGCGCAGGAATACGCTGCTTATTATGCTACCGCCAAGGGCCCACAAATTAAGCTGGGCAATAACTACGGCTTCGCTGCAGATATTGCCCAGCAGATCAAACAAGGTTGCTCCATAGATGTAATTGTAAGCCAAAGAAAAAAATCCGGTGCATGGACGGTTAGCACTTCTACTCTTTATCGCTATGTAGATCGTGGCTTTATTCCCGGCGTTACAAATAAGCATCTTCCGGAAAAAATTCGTCGTAAGAAGCGTTCTCACAATAAGGTCAAAGCTACCCGGCCTCCGAAAGGCACTCCCATAGACCGCCGCCCCGAGGATATAGACCGCCGCTTGTCCTTTGGCCATTGGGAAATGGACAGTGTTATTGGCACTGCAAAAGGCAAGCGGCAATCTCTCCTTGTCCTCACGGAGCGCATGACTCGTTTTGAGATCATCGTTAGAACTAACAGCAAGACCGCTGCCTCTACCGTCAGGGCTTTAGACAAGATTTTTTCCAATTTCCCGCAGGGCACATTTAAGACCATTACAGTGGACAATGGCTCGGAGTTTCAGGACTGTTACGGCATGGAGTATGACCGCAACGGTTGCAGGCGTACCACCGTTTACTATTGCCACCCCTATTCTTCGTGGGAGCGTGGCTCAAATGAGCGTAACAATCGGATCATTCGCCGATATTTCCCCAAGGGCAAGAGCCTGGCCAAGGTTACACAAAAAGATTGCGATAATGCTGCTGCCCTTATCAACGCCATGCCCCGCAAAATCCTAAACTACTCCACCGCCGCCGAACTCTTTGAACGGGAAATCGTCAAATTAACCAATTCAACCCTTTAATTTTTTACATCATTTTTTTCGCAATGGACTTGACAATTTACACAAAGGCGGAGGAGTCCTCCGCCTTTGTCTTATTCTTTTCCCGCGCGCAGGGCCCGGGCGGCGTTGAGCACCGCCAGCACCATGACGCCCACGTCCGCGCTGATGGCCAGCCACATATTGGCCACGCCCACGGCGCCCAGCACCAGGCACGCCGCCTTCACCGCCAACGCGAAGACAATGTTTTCCCGCACGATGCGCAGCGTTCGCCGGGAAATGCGCATGGCCAGAGCAATTTTCGCCGGGTCGTCGTCCATGAGCACCACATCCGCCGCCTCAATAGCGGCATCGCTGCCCAGTGCGCCCATGGCGATGCCGATGTCCGCCCGAGCCAGCACCGGGGCGTCATTAATTCCGTCGCCCACGAAGGCCAGCAGTTTGCCGTCCTTACGCTCCGAAAGCAGCCGCTCCATCCACTGCACCTTATCCGCCGGCAAAAGCTGGCTGTGTACCTCGTCTACACCCAGCTGGGATGCCACCTGCCGGGCGGCGGCATCGGTATCGCCGGTGAGCATGACGGTTTTGGATATGCCCTCCGCCTTCAAACCGCGGATCGCTTCCCGGGCGCGGTCCTTTACCACATCGCCCAACAGGATCCACCCTGCATATACACCGTCCACCGCCACGAAGACCACCGTGCCCGCCTGCTGCGGCTCCGCCGGGTTCAGCCCCAGCTTTTCCATGAGCCGCTTATTGCCCACGGCCACGGCGTGGCCGTCCACCCGGGCGGTGAGGCCGTAGCCGCCCAGTTCCTCCACATCCGTCACCTGCCCGTTCTGCACTTCCCCGCCCCAGGCGGCCTTCAGGCTCTGGCTGATGGGATGGCCGGAGTAACATTCCGCCCGGGCCGCCCAGCTAAGGAGCGTCTGCTCGTCCATACCCTCCGGTTGGGTCCTGATCACCTGAAAGACGCCCTTTGTCAGGGTGCCGGTCTTATCAAACACCACGCAGTCCATCCTGGCCAGAGCCTCCAGATAGTTGCCGCCCTTGACCAGAATACCCTTGGCGGACGCGCCGCCGATGCCGCCGAAAAAGCTCAGAGGAATGCTGATGACCAGCGCGCAAGGGCAGCTAATGACCAGGAATGTCAGAGCCCGGGTGATCCACTCCCCGATCACGGATGCATCCCACATAAAAAGCGGCGGCAGCAGCGCCAGCGCCAGCGCGCAGCAGCATACAGCGGGGGTATAGACCCGGGCAAATCTGGTGATAAAGTTCTCCGCCTCGGACTTCTTCTTGCCGGAGTTTTCCACCAGATCCAATATCCTGGCCACGGTGGAGTCCCCGAATTTCTTTGTGGTTCGGATATGCAGCAGGCCGCTTTCGTTCACGCAGCCGGAGAGCACCTCATCCCCGCTCCTGACCTGCCGGGGGAGGCTTTCACCGGTGAGGGCGCCGGTATTGACGGCGGACTCTCCCTCCGTCACCACGCCGTCGATGGGGATGCGCTCCCCGGGCTGCACCACGATGATGGTCCCGATCTCCACATCGCCCGGGTCCACCTGCGCCAGCGCGCCGTCTTTTTCAATATTGGCGTGATCCGGGCGAATATCCATGAGGTCGGAGATGCTGCGGCGGCTCTTGTCCACGGCGCAGCTCTGGAACAGCTCGCCCACTTGATAAAACGCCATCACGGCGCAGCCTTCCCGCCAATCACCCAGGGCAATGGCTCCCACGGTGGCAACGGCCATGAGGAAATTCTCGTCGAACACCTCGCCGTGAAAAACACCCTCCACGGCCTCCCACAGGACATCATAGCCCACAAGGAGATACGGGAGCAGGTACAGCGCGCCCCCCAGCCAGCCTTCTGCGGGAGAGAGCCAGATGGCCGCCACCAAAGCAATCGACACGATGACGCGGATGAGATTTGTTTTTTGTTCGGTAGTCATAGCCCATCGTTCTCCATTCATCAGTCACCCAGATGCTCCATGCCCAGCCGCAAAATGGAGCGCACATGGTCATCATCCAGGGCATAAAACACGGTCTTGCCCTCCCGGCGGAACTTCACCAGCTTATTGTTCTTCAAAATGCGGAGCTGGTGGCTCACGGCGCTCTGGGTCATGCCCAGAAGACTGGCGATGTCATACACGCACAGCTCCGCGGCAAACAGCACATACAGTATTTTGACGCGGGTGGAGTCCCCGAACACCTTATATAATTCCGCCAGGTCGTACAGGTCGTCCTCCTCCGGCATCTGCCGCCGCACGGCGGCCACAGCCTCCTCGTGCAGGCACAGGAAGTCCTGCCGGGCATTCTTATCCGTCTGCTCCATAGTTTTCTCCTTAAATGTTCATTTGAATAATTGTTCATTTGTTTGTTGTTTGTATACTACACCCGCAGGAGAAATCTGTCAACCCCGTTTTGCTTTTTTTGCGCATTTTTTCTACCCCTTTATTTTCCCGATGACTTTCTGTGGGTTTTCGGAATATTTGTGATTGCTTTTGGGAAATTATGTGGTATACTGTTCTTTGTATAAATGGATAACTACGCCCCGCGTTTTTACGCGGCGGCATCCGATGGAGACGCTTCTCCTCCCATATACACCTCACGAAAGGGGCACTTATGAATCAATATATTATCCGCGGCGGCCGTCCGCTATTCGGTGAGATCACCGTAAGCGGGGCCAAAAATGCCGCCGTTGCCATTATCCCCGCCGCCCTGCTGGTGGACGGTATCTGCCGCATTGAGAATATCCCGCAGATCAGCGATGTGACATTGCTGCTGAACATTCTGGAGGAATTGGGCGCAAGGATCCGGGTGCTGAACCGGCACGCCGTTGAGCTGGACTGCCACACCATTCGTTCCACCAATCCCTCCTACGATATGGCCCGCCGCATCCGGGCCTCCTACTACCTCATCGGCGCCCTGCTGGGCCGTTTCGGCGAGGCTGCCGTGGCCATGCCCGGCGGCTGCGACTTTGGCGTACGGCCCATCGACCAGCATATCAAGGGCTTTTGCGCCATGGGCGCCGAGGTAAAGGTGGAGAGCGGTTTCATCCAGGCCAGTGCCAGGGAGGGCCGGCTCACCGGTACCACCATATATCTGGATGTGGTGTCCGTGGGCGCCACCATGAATATCATGATGGCCGCGGTGCTGGCAGAGGGCACCACCATCATCGAAAACGCAGCCAAGGAGCCGCACATTGTGGATCTGGCCAACTTCCTCAACTCCATGGGTGCCGATGTCAAGGGCGCCGGTACGGACAGCATCAAGATCCGCGGCGTGAACCGTCTGACAGGCGGCAGCTACTGCATCATCCCCGACCAGATCGAGGCCGGCACATACATGGCCGCTGTGGCCGCCGCCGGCGGGCAGGTGCTTATCCGGAATGTCATCCCCAAGCATCTGGACTGTATCAGCGCCAAACTGGCGGAGATGGGCGTTTTCATCGAGGATCAGGGCGATGCCGTGCTGGTGCGCCGCAGCGGACCTTTGCAGAAGGCCAATGTGAAGACCATGCCCTACCCGGGCTTTCCCACGGATATGCAGCCCCAGATCGCCGCTGTGCTGGCCACAGCTCAGGGCACCAGCATTGTCAACGAAAATGTCTGGAACAGCCGCTTTAAGTATATCGACGAGCTCAAGCGCATGGGTGCCAACATTCAGGCCGACGGCCATGTGGCCGTTATTGAGGGTGTGGATCATCTCCAGGGCGCGCCGGTGCAGGCCTGCGACCTGCGGGCAGGCGCCGCCATGGTCATTGCGGGTCTGTGCGCGCAGGGCGTGACGGAGCTGAGCCAGGTGCAGTTCATTGAGCGCGGCTACGAGGATCTGGTGGACAAGCTCCGTGCCGTGGGAGCCGACATTCGTGTGGTGGACGCTCCGGATATTACCGAGCAAAAAGAGGCACATATCGGCTGATGTTTTGGACAGCAGCGTCTGCCGCGTGAGGCCGCACAGGGGCGGTCCGCGTGGAGACGCTGCTTTTCTCACTACAATGCAAGCGAGGTCTGTCACTTGATTACCATACATACTCTGGCCAGCGGATCCGAGGGCAATGCCGCCCTGGTCCGCGCCGGTGATATTCATATTCTGGTGGACGCGGGCATTTCCGCCCGGCGCATAGAGACCGCACTGGACGCTTTGGGGCGTCCGGCCCGGGAGTTGTCCGCCATCTTCATCACCCATACCCACAGCGACCATACCGCCGGGCTGCGGATCCTGGTCAAGCACACGGGGGCGCCGGTATTTGCCTCCCCCGCCGTGTGCGCCGCCCTGCTGCGGCAAATACCCGAAATCGGGCGGCTTCTGCGACCCATGTGTCCGGGGGATACGCACCGGTTCGGTCCCCTCGCCGTTACCGCATTTGCCACCTCCCACGATGCTGCCGGGAGCATGGATTACCGCTTTGACAGCGGTGGATCCTCCGCCGGGATCCTCACGGACACGGGCTATGTGCCTTTGGATGCCGAGCGGGCTTTGGCCGGGGTGGAGCTGCTTTTATTGGAGAGCAATCACGATGTGGAGCGGCTGCGCAGCGGGCCGTACCCCTATCCTCTGAAGCAGAGAATACTAAGCGACCGGGGTCATCTGTCCAACGATGCGGCGGCGGAATTTGCCTGCCGCATGGCCCGAAACGGCACCCGGCAATTCGTCCTCGTCCATCTCAGCCGGGAGAACAACACCCCGGCCCGGGCGCTGGACACCGTGGGCTGCGCCCTGCGCTGCGGCGGATATGAGGCATCCGTCACCGTGGCCCCCCGGGGCGAGTGCAGCGAGGGCTATATTGCGGAGGGAATGCCATGCAGAAAATAACCGTTCTGTGCGTGGGGAAGCTGAAAGAGAGGTTCTATTTGGACGCCTCGGCGGAATACAGCAAGCGGCTGCAGCGGTACTGCAGGCTGGAAATTGCGGAGCTGCCGGAGAGCCGTCTGCCGGAGGATCCCTCCCCGGCGCAGATCCGGCAGGCACTGGAAAATGAGGCCGCCGCCATTACGGCACGCCTGCCCAAGGGCGGCGCGGTGGTGGCCCTGTGTGTGGAGGGCCGCGCCTGCTCCAGCGAGGAACTGAGCCGCCGGCTGCAGGAGCTGGCCGTTGCCGGCAAGACCCAGGTCACCTTCCTCATCGGCGGCAGCGTGGGCCTTGCGGAGGAAGTGAAGCGGCAGGCGGACTGGAAGCTGTCCATGTCACCCATGACCTTCCCGCACCATCTGGCGAGGGTGATGCTCCTGGAGCAGATCTATCGGGCGTTCCAGATCCAACAGGGTACAAGATACCACAAATAGAGCAGAGAGCTGAAAACGGAGAGGCGGATTGCCGCGGGCTGCTTCACGCCCCGGCAAGGTCATATCTTCATCTGCCCCCTGCCGTTGTCAACCGGTGTGCACACCGGTGCGGAAATCCGCGCGATTCTTTGCGGGTCGTCGAGGACGCCGACCCCTGCGAAATGAACGAATAACATAGGAGGAAGCATACCCATGAAAAACGATTGGTCCTTCGGCGGCAAGGCGGATGTGCCTATCTGGCCCGTGCTGAAAAACGGAGAAAAGGAGCCGGCCGCACTGTTAGAGCAGGTTTTTGACTCCGCGGCAGACGCCGATATGAAAATGTCCATGCTGGCCGCATACGGCATTCCCGCCTTCAAATACTATGAAAAAGAGGGCGCCGCCGGCAAGGTCATCAACGGCTTCTCCGGCTTCGGCGCCAGTCTCTATGTTCCCGCTTCCCGGTTGGAGGAGGCAAGGGAGCTGCTGACGGCAGAGCCGATTCTTACAGAAGATATGTAACCATTGAACTTTCACAAAAAACAGAAGGGAGATTTTTTGCCATGATCGATTATAAGACCGAATATCAAAAATGGCTCAACAGCGGCGCCATCACCGCCGAGGAGCTGGCGGAGCTGCAGGGCATCGCCGGTGAAGACAAGGAGATCGAGAGCCGGTTCTACGGCCCGCTGGAGTTCGGCACCGCCGGCCTGCGGGGCACCATGAAGATGGGCCTGCACCAGATGAATATTTATGTCATCCGCTGGGCCACCCAGGGCTTTGCCAATGTCATCTGCGCCGAGGGGCAGGCCGCTATGGACAAGGGCGTTGCCATCTGCATGGACTGCCGCCACCACAGCATGGAGTTTGCCCGGGCTGCCGCGGAGGTCTGCGCCGCCAACGGCATCCATGTGCGTATTTTCGAGTCCCTGCGCCCCACCCCGGAGCTGAGCTTCGCCGTGCGGCACTATGGATGTCAGGCGGGCATCAACATCACCGCCAGCCACAACCCCAAGGAATACAACGGCTACAAAGTCTACTGGTCCGACGGCGCCCAGCTTCCGCCCCAACACGCCGACGCCATTGCCGGGGAGCTGGAGAAGATCGACATCTTCACCGGCGTGAAGACCATGCCTTTTGACCAGGCCATGGCCATGGGCCGCATTGAGCTTATGGGCGAGGAGACGGACAAGGCATTTATGGAGAATGTCATGGCTATGGTCAACGACCGGGAGAGTGTTGCCAAAGTGGCGGACGATTTCCATGTGGTCTACACCCCCTTCCACGGCTGCGGCTGGAAGCTGGTGCCCCAGGCTCTGCGGGAGCTGGGGGTGAAGCACCTGCACTGCGTGGAGGAGCAGATGGTGCTCGACGGCTCTTTCCCCACGGTGGACTCCCCCAATCCGGAGAACCCCGAGGGCTTTTATCTGGCGGTGGCTCTGGCCGACAAGGTGGGCGCCAACTTCATCATCGGTACCGACCCGGACAGCGACCGGGTGGGTATTCTGGTGCGGAGCAAGGACGGCAGGTTCATCCCCGTGTCCGGCAACCAGACCGGCGTGCTGCTGGCGGATTACCTGCTGGGAGCCATGGCCCGGGCGGGCAAGCTGCCGGAGAATGCCGTGCTGCTGAAAACCATCGTCACCACAGAGATGGCCCGCCGGGTGGCGGAGGCTCACGGCGTCACCTGCTACGATACCTTCACCGGCTTTAAGTTCATGGCCGAGAAGAAGCAGCAGTTGGAGAGTCAGGGTCTGGGCAAGGTGGTGTTCTCCTACGAGGAGAGCTATGGCTATATGCTGGGCGACTATGTCCGGGATAAGGACGCCGTCACCGCCTCCCTGCTGCTGACCGAGATGGCCGCCTGGTATCAGAGCAAGGGCATGACCCTGTTTGATGCCCTCCAGACCCTGTACGAAAAGTACGGCTACTACGGTGAAAAGACCCACAATCTGGTCATGCCGGGTCTGGACGGCCTGGAGAAAATGGCCGCCCTGATGAAGGACCTGCGGGCCGAGCCCCCCGCCGACATCGCCGGCGTGGCGGTGACACAGCGCACGGACTACTCCGACGGCACCATCACCCACTGCGCCAGCGGCGCGGTCACCGCTTCGGAGCTGAAGGGCAGCAATGTGCTGCGGTACGCTTTGGCCGACGGCACGGTGATCCTGGTGCGCCCCTCCGGCACCGAGCCGAAGATCAAGGTCTATATCCTCACCCTGGGCAAGGATCCCGCCCAGCGGGACGAGAATATTGAGAAGTATTCCCGGTGGGCCCTGGCGCTGCAGAAGTGATACAAAATAAAAAACCCTGTCCCGTGGGACAGGGTTTTTTCAGTTTGCCAAAAAAGCCTCGCAGAGTTCGCCGCCCGCAGGCGGCAAAAGGTTTCGATCCTTTCCCCTTATGGGAAACAGCCTTCGTTTTTTCGGCAGGAGCTTTTACCGCCACTCCCTGCCGAAAAAGAACATGGCCACCGTCCCCGGCCCCACATGGGCGCCGGTCACCGGCTCGTAGCACACATGGAGGATCTCCCCCTGAGCACCCTTGCCGCGCAGCAGGGTCTGCAGATGCAGTGCGTCGGCAGGCGCGTCGGCATGGGCAATGCCGATGGGCGTATGGGGATCGTGTACGGTCTGGGCATAGATGTCCGCCAGAGCCTCCAGCGCCTTTTTCTTGCCCCGGACCTTGCTGTGCATCACGATCTTGCCCTCCTCGTTGCCCCGGAGGATGGGCTTCACCTGCAAAAGCGTACCGGCCAGCCGCGCGCCGCCGGAAATACGCCCGCCCCTGTGCAGGTATTTCAGGTCATCCACCACGAAAAACTGCTGCATACAGGCACAAAGACCGCGGGCAAATTTTTCCAGTTCTTCCAGGCTCTTGCCCTCCCGGGCCAGTCTGGCGGTCTCAATAACCACCATTCCCTCTCCCAGAGAGGCCCCCCGGGTGTCCACCACCCGGACTCGGCCTTCGCCGTACTCTTCCGCCAGCTCCTTGCTCTGCAGCTCCACGCCCCAGCAGCTGCCGCTGATGCCGCCGGATATGCCCAGATACAACACATCCTGTCCTTGCCGCAGACATTCCCCCATGGCCTGCGCCGCCTGCTCGGGGTTCACCATGGAGGTCTTCACCGCAGCACCTGCGCGCATGGCCCCGTAGAAGGCAGCGCCGTTGAACTCAACGCTCCGGTCCGGCTCTGCGCCGTCTACCTCATAGGTCAAGGGCACGGTTTTTATGGAAAGCTCGTCCAGTATTTTCATTGGCAGATTCGCTGCCGTATCCGTAAAGATCTGTACCATTTTGCCTCCTTAATGCATGATCTTACCCCGCAGCCAACCGGCCAGCGTGTCAAACAGTTTTGTGTAGCCCTCCATGGTCAGGTGGATGCCGTCAGAGGCGATCAGCCCCGGCAGGCGCTTTTCGTTGAGAAAAGACTCCCGCACTTCGATGAGGGGCGTGCCCGTCTCGTAGGCCAAATGGGCCACCGTGTCCGAATACAGCTCCTGATGCCGGTAGATCCGCTGGGTGTCCCCCAGCCAGTCCATGATCCGCTCCCGGCTTCGTCCCGCCCGGCACAGAAAATCCAGATACCGCTGCGCGTCAATGGGCGGCAGGGTCATCAGCACAGGCTGCACGCCCTTGTCCTTCAGTTCCCGCAGCATCTTTACCAGGATCTCCTTGAAATCCGCCAGAGTTGTCCGGGGCAGATGGTTCTCCCCGGGCTGCGCCTGCACAGCGTCCCAGTCAAAATCGCTGTCGTTGCCGCCATAGGCTATGAGGGCGTAATCCGCCTGCAGTCCCCGCTGCAGGTCGTGCTCCAGCAGCGTCTGCCCCTTGCGGATCGTGGCGCCCATTTTAGAGCGGTTCACCACCTCAGTCTGCCGCCCCTCATACCGTTCCATTACCTCCGGCAGATGGAAATGATAGCGGAACTGCTCGTCCGGCACCGTGGCCTTCAGCAGGGAATCCCCGTAGATATACGCTCGAGCCATGGCTTTCGCTCCTTTCTGGTTTTCCATATTGTTTTTAATAATATATCATATTACATCTACCCTGTCAATGTTCTTTTTTCTATTGTAACCCATCTTCATCCCTGCTATAATAGCTTTATGAACAGGAGGTGGCATTATGTCCTACAATAAGGCCCTCATCGCCCACAAGCTGCAGCGGTGGGATCAGTATATCACCGACTATCACCTGCCCCAGTGGGAATCCATTCCGGATTTCGGACTGTATATGGACCAAGTGGTGCTTCTGCTGGAGCGGTATCTCAGCTTCATCCCCCCGGTGAATGAGGAGAAGGAGCGCATTATCACCGCCTCCGCCATCAACAACTATGTGCGCTTAAAGCTGATGCCTGCCCCCAAAAAGCGCAAGTATTACCGAGTGCACATCTGCTATCTCATTATGATCCTCACCCTGAAGCAGTCCATCGGCATCAGTCAGGTGCAGAAGATCATCCCCTGGGACCTGGCCGACGGGCAGGATGGGCCCGAATCCCTGCGGAAGATCTACGAGGACTACAGCGGCAAGTTCCGGGGCATCGCCCTACTCTTCAACCGGCAGATCCAGCAGAGCTGGCAGGATCTGTGCGCCCCGGACGCCGGTACCGACGGCGTGGCCCGGTGCCTTGTGATGGAGTCGGCGCTGCTGGCAGGCTTTTCCAAAATTCTGGCGGAAAAGCTGCTGCGCCTGTGGGAGGCCGATCCGGAGCAGGTCCTGGCCAACGAGCAGACCTACGACTTTTCGAATATATGATCGAGAACGCTGTGCCTTTCCGGAGAAATGCACAGCGTTTTTCTTATCCATTGCCCTCTTTTCCGGTGATCTCCTCCACGGCAAGGCGCACAATGCAGGTCCCTGCGCCGGCACTTTTCATGCAGTCCACATACATTTCCCCGGCGGCGGGGTCAAATTGCCTGCACAGCACCTCTATGGCGTGCATCCGCTCGTCTTCATCCGTGACAATCTCCAAGCGGCCCCGGGCCACCGCTGAGGCGTAGGACACCGAGTATTCATTCGGGATCACCTTCGCCCGGGATACGGCGCTTATTACCGCCTCACATCCGTTTTGAAAAAGATCGTACTTTCGTCCCTCCGGGGCGCAGTGAAAATAAATGCAGTTTCCCCGCTCCCAGGCTCCCTGAGAGACCGGGACCGCATAGGGGCTGCCGTTCCCGTCTGCCATGGACAACGTGGCAGACGGCGCCGAAGCCATCACCTGCCAGGCAAAAGCAGCGTCCCTCTCCCTGTCCTTTCTGCGCACGCTCTCACACCTCCTTTTTTCATATTTTGCCTGCGGCATCATGTTTTGTCAAGGGGGCACATATACTGGCAGCGAGATCTTTATTCGGAAAGGATGCGCTGCCCATGACCTTCCCCTACACGCTCCCCCGCCTGCCCTATCCCTCCTCCGCTTTAGAGCCGAATCTGAACCGGGCCACCATCATGACCCACCACGATCAGATCTTCGCCGGTCATGTAGAAAAGCTCAACCACGCTCTGCAGCCCTACCCGGCCCTGCACCGCCGCCCCCTGCCCCAGCTTTTGCTCCACCCCGACCGTCTGCCCTGCCCCATCCGGGCGGATGTGCTGGAGCATGGCGGGGCGGTGTATAACCACGCCCTGTACTTTCCCTCCCTGGCTCCCGCCCGGTCCACAAAGCCGGACGCCGCCCTCGCGGCGGCCATTGCGCGCTGCTTCGGCTCCATGGAGGATTTTCTCCGCAGCCTGCGAAAGATCAGCCTTTCCAACAGGCGGGAGGGCTATGCCTGGCTTCTGTCGGACAAGTGCGGCAAGCTGCGGCTCCTTCTCACTCCGGGCCAGTCCACGGCTCTGCCCCTTGCGCCCATTTTCTGCCTGGACCTGTACCGCCATGCCTATTACCTCACCTATGGTGACGACCGCCCGGCCTATGTGGAGGCAGTGCTTCCCCTTATGAACTGGGACACTCTCTCCCGCCGCTACGCCGCCGTCTTCGCCGGGCAGCCGCCGTTTCCCAATCCGTGAAAGGTACACTCTTTCCGCGCTTTGTAAAAAAAATAAGAGCCTGCTAAGCAGGCTCTTTTGGTTTATTTTTCAAATAAAAATCTGGCCGAGTTAGACGACAGCCAATTTGACTGCACATCCAGCTCCAGCTTCTGCCATCCTTCAGGAACCTCCAGAGCGTAATAGCCCACGAGCTTCTTTCCCGGCGCAAGACTGCCGTCCAACGAATCGCCGAAAGCCATGCCCGCACTCAGGGAATAGCTGCATTTAATGTCATCAACATATCCATCGAACAAAAGCAAGGAGCTGACGGACTGCTCCTCGCCGGAAATGTTTTCAATGGTGAACTGCACACCAACGAACACATTGCCACTCTCCGGCTCAAAGAAATCCGCTCCCTTACTCTCCTCCAAGGCGGTCGCAGTGAATTTCAGGTCCTTGAATACCGCCGCCTCGTTCAAACCGAAAGTCTCCTTCTGCGGAGTCTGCGCGGCCGGTTTTTCCTCCCCCGCCGGTTCCTTTGTCGGCGCATCTCCGGCGGAACACGCAATCAGCGAAAGACTCATGGCCAACGCCAAAATCAGTGCAAGTGCTTTTTTCATCTTTTTCCTCCTTTTGACATTCATTGAATGTCATATTTTGTATAATATTAACATAAAATTTTCTTGTTGACAAGCACTAAATGTCAAAAAGGAGATTTTTACGTTTATAAACAGGAGTAAAGACGGTCTGAACAATCTATGCGGCAAAAATATCGCGCGTTTTCGGATGGAATCGGGCTATTCGCAAAGAGAACTGGCGGATAAAATGCAGCTTGTGGGGCTTGATTTGGACAAAAATGCCATCCAGCGCATTGAGTGCTGCAAGCGATTTGTAACGGATATAGAGCTTGCGGCGTTCGCCCAGCATTTTGAAAAAACCATAGAGGAACTTATCTTTCCCTAAAGAGTATTTGAAACGCAAAAAATCCATTGGCCCGTCGGCCAATGGATTTTTTGCATACTCACTTATACAGCGGATGCCGGCGCACCAGATCCTCCACAGTCTCCAAAATAAACTCCCTGTCCGCCGGATCGTTGCGGCAGGCCCGGGCGATGCACAGGGCAACGGTCCGCATATCCTCCGCCGTGAAGCCCCGGCTGGTAACGCAGGGCGTACCGATGCGCACGCCGCTGGTGACCATGGGCTTTTCCGGGTCGTTGGGAATGGCGTTCTTGTTTACGGTAATGTGCAGCCCGTCCAGCCGCTCCTGCAGGGCCCGGCCGGTGATGCCCCGGCTGCGCAGATCCACCAGCATCAGGTGGTTGTCTGTGCCGCCGGAAACCAGATCAAAGCCCTCCGCTTTCATAGCCTCCGCCAGGGCGGCGGCGTTTTCCACGGTGCGCCGGGCATAGTCGGCAAACTCCGGCTTCATAGCCTCCCGGAAACACACGGCCTTGCCGGCGATGACGTGGAGCAGCGGCCCCCCCTGCATCCCGGGAAACACGGCGCTGTCGATCTTCTTTGCCCACTCCTCCCTGGCCAGGATCACGCCGCCTCTGGGGCCCCGGAGGGTCTTGTGGGTGGTGGTGGTCACCACATCGGCATAGGGCACGGGATTCATATGCTGTCCGCCCGCCACCAGACCGGCAATGTGGGCCATGTCCACCAGCAGCGCAGCGCCGTGCCTGTGGGCGATGTCGGCAAAGGCTTTGAAATCCAAGGCTCTGGGATAGGCCGAAGCCCCCGCCACCAGCACCCTGGGACGATTCCTGCGCACGATGTCCTCCACCCGGTCGTAGTCAATGCGCCCCGTTTCGGGCTCCACCCCGTAGCTGACGGCCCGGTATATCTTTCCCGACTGGTTCACCACCGCCCCGTGGGTCAGGTGGCCGCCGCCGGAGAGGTCCATGCCCACCAGGGTGTCCCCCGGCTCCAGCAGGGCCATGAAGGCCGCCAGATTGGCCTGGGCACCGGAATGGGGCTGCACATTGGCGTGCTCCGCGCCGAAGAGCTTTTTCACCCGGTCAATGGCCAGCCGCTCGATCTCGTCCACATACTCGCACCCGCCGTAGTACCGCCGGCCGGGATAGCCCTCGGCATACTTGTTGGTCAGGCAGCTGCCCACGGCGGCCATCACCGCGGGGGAGGTGATGTTCTCCGAGGCGATGAGTTCAATATTCTCCTGCTGCCGGGCATACTCCCGCTCCAGCCACACACCTACCTGCTCGTCCTCGCGGCGCAGGTAGTCCATATTTTCTCTCAGCAGATTGTCCACGCTTTTCTCCTAAACTCGTCTCATATCTGTCCGTGCGGCACCGGTTCATTCCGCCTCGTAAATAGCCTTACAGCCCTTGTAGGTCATGTAGCAGTCCAGCTTGGACACCGTTTCAAAGGGAGCGTGCATGCTCAGCACCGGCACGCCGGCGTCCAATGTGGCGATGTTGCGGTTGGCCATATACATGGCCACGGTACCGCCGCCGCCGGCGTCCACCTTGCCCAGCTCCGAGATGTGCCACAGCACATCCGCCTCGTCCAGCACCCGCCGCACATAGGCCACGGTCTCCGCCGAAGCGTCGGATGCACCGGACTTGCCCCGGGCGCCCGTGTACTTGCACAGGCCCATGCCGTAGTTCACACAGGCGGCGTTGCGCTTTTCAAACACCTCCGGGAAATTGGGGTCATAGGCCGCCGTCACATCGCAGGAGAGGCAGAAGGAATTTTCATAGCACTCCCGCAGGGCGACGCCCTGCCCGTCGCACAGATCGTGCAGGAAGGTGTCAAAGGCGGCGGACTGCATACCCGTCACGCCCATTGAGCCGATCTCCTCCTTGTCCGCCAGCATACACACGGCGGTCTTTGCAGGGTCGGAAAGCTCCAAAATGGCCTGCAGCGCCGCATAGCCGCACACCCGGTCATCGTGGCCGTAGGCGCCGATGAGGCTGGCGTCCAAACCGATGTCCGTGGGCTGGACCGCGGGCACGGCCTCCAGCTCGGCGGAGGTGAAGTCGTCCTCGGTGATGCCGTACTTGTCATAGAGCTTTTCCAGCACGTGCAGCTTCACCCGGTCCTTCTCATCCTCTTCCCCGCCGGGGCAACTGCCCAGGAGGATATTCAGGCTCTCACCGGTCACGGCCTCGTTCAGGGGCTTTTTCCCCTGCTCGCCCCCCAGATGGGGCAGGAGATCCGTGATCACGAACTTGGGCTCATCCCCCTCGCCCAGCTTCACGGATACCGCGGTGCCATCCTTCAGCGCCACCACGCCGTGGAGCTCCAGAGGAATGGTCACCCACTGGTACTTGCGGATGCCCCCGTAATAATGGGTCTTGAGAAAGGCCAGCTCGCTGTCCTCATACAGGGGATTGGGCTTGAGATCCAGCCGGGGGGAGTCAATGTGCGCCGCCACGATCTGGGCGCCTTTTTGCAGGCTCTCCCGACCCAGCACCGCCAGCATGACGCTCTTGTCCCGGTTTACCCGGTAGATCTTGTCGCCGCTCTTGAGCTCCATGCCCCGCTCATAGGGCCTGAAGCCCGCCTGCCGGGCCAACTCCACGGTCTTTTGGGCGCACTCCCGCTCGGTCTTGCCCTGCTGCAAAAAGGTCTTATACAGGCCGCAGTAGCGCTCCATAGCCGGCAGTTCCTCCGCCTTGACGCGGTCATAGCCGTTCTTGCGCCGGGAGAGCAGTTTCTCCCGCAGGGCCTTTCTTTCCTCACTCATGGTCAAATACCTCCCGTATCAATTCTCTGAAAAAGTTCCTGGCCTGCTCCTCGAATGCCTCGGGGCCGTCCGCCCGGTTCTCCAAAATGCGGCTGCAGTGCTGGCGGTAGTATTCCTCCGGCTGCTGGGCGCCGATGCGCAGGCGGGCATAGTCCTCGCTGATACCGTCCCGCTCCATGATGCGCCGCACCCGCTGCTCCGTGGGGGCCAGCACCGCCACCGTTTCCCGGCAGAGCGCCGCCAGGCCGCTCTGCAAGAGATTGATGGCGTCCAGACCCACGATGAGGTGCCCCTCCGCCTCCCGGCGAATGACGGGCAGCAGGTGAATATTCACGATGCCATTGAGCCTGTGAAGCGCCTCCGGGTCGGAAAAAACAATGCCCCCCAGCTTCTGCCGATTCAGCTTTTCTCCGTCGAACACATCCCCGAAAGCCCGGGTAATGTCCTGCCGCAGCCTGGCGTTTGCCGCCAGCTCCCGGTGGTACACGGCATCGCAGTCGATGATCCTTCCACCCAGAGCGCACAGGGCCCGCAGGGCGCTGGTCTTGCCGCTGCCGGTGCCGCCGGTGATGCCGATGGTTATGCCCGGCAGGCGGTCGGCGTCCACGATATGAAAGCCCGCCGCCTTTTTCAGTCGGTTGCCCACCGCAAGACCCAAGCCGCTGTCATCGGGACATTGGGCGTAAATGTGGGTGGCCTCCGTGCTGTCAAACCGCCGCAGAGCATCAAACACCCGGTGGGCCTGCTGGGCGGTATCCCACGCCGAGCCGAGGCACTGCCGGACGCGGCCGGCAAACCGCTCCCGGAATTCCTCGAAGCAGATGACGCCCTCTCCCTCCTGCAATACGGCCTGTATGTAGGCGGCGCTGCGGTGAGGCGCCCCCGTGACCACCGTCACCGGGGCGTGGGGGGCGTAGTGGCGGTACTTCATCCCCGGGGCACGGGGCCGCAGACCCTCCGCGACCTGCTGGGTCACCGCCTTGTCCACAGTGACCTCGCCGAGGACCTGCCGCAATTCTTCCAGAGGCAATCCGCCGGGACGCAGAAGCTGCGGAGGCGAAACCGTCAGGTCAATGATGGTGGACTCCACTCCCACCCGGCACGCGCCGCCGTCTACAATGCCGTCGATCTTCCCGTCCATGTCCTCCAGCATATCGGATGCGCTGGTGGGGCTGGGGCGGCCTGATGTGTTGCCGCTGGGAGCGGCCACCGGCACCCCCGCCTCTCGGATGATGGCGCGGGTCACGGCATGGTCCGGGCAGCGCACCCCCACGGTGGATAGACCTCCGGTGGTGCGCCCGGGCACGATGTCCTTCCCCGGCAGGATCATGGTCAGGGGCCCCGGCCAGAACTTCTCTGCCAGGAGATAGGCAACCTCCGGCACCTCACGGCAGTACCGCTCCAGCCAGCCGGCGTCCGGCACATGGAGGATGAGGGGGTTGTCCTGGGGGCGGCCCTTGGCCTCAAATATATGCCCCACCGCTTCTTCATCCAGGGCGTTGGCTCCCAGACCGTACACCGTTTCCGTGGGGATGCCCAACAGCCCGCCGCGGCGGAGGATCCGCGCCGCCTCCTTTATTTCATCTTCCCCATTTTCGGGGTGAAAAACCCTTGTTTTCAAATTACTTCCTTCTTTACAGTCCGAGATCGTCCCCGATCAGAACCACCTTGATGCGTCCCGCCGGGCGGCAGATGCGCGTGGTGACAAACTGGCAGCAGATGGTATCGGGGCTCTTGCAGTCGGCGCACTGGCCGGTTGCGGCGCAGGGTGTAGCGATCCCTGCAAAGCGCTGGGCATTGGCAGGGGCGGCCTGCTCTCTGGCCCGGCGCACGGCGCCGTCCAGATCCCCGGCCACCTTGTTCATGCCCGCCACCACGATGACCTGCTCCGGGCCGAAGCACAGGGCGGCCACGCGGTTGCCGGTGCCGTCGATGTTCACAAGCTGCCCGTCGGCAGAAATGCCATTGGCACTCATGAGGAAGGTGTCGCAGGTGAGAGCCTGCTTGAGCATCTGCTCGCGCTCCCGGGGATCCTTGGCGGTGTCGCGGTCAATAACGGCCTGGCCGCGCCGGCGCAGGGCGTCCTTGATGCCCAGCTCGTCCACGGTCATGGTGCCGCCCCAGGAGACCGTATGCTCCCCCGGGATCAGTTCCAGCACCTTTTTCAGCCCCTCCTCCCGGTCGGAGCAGTAATACGCTTCAAAATACCGCTTGTTCAGCGCCTCCGCCACACGGGGGCCGGCCTTGTCATACTGCATCTTTCTGTGCTTGAGCATACTGGATTTCCTCCTTAGTCTGTCGCTTGTTGTAAGAGTCTATCGGCCTGCTCCCGGGTAGTGAGGGCGTCGATAAGCCCATCTAACTCTCCACCCAGTACAGGACCGAGGGGAAAGCTCTTTTCATCTCCCGTGAGCCGGTGATCCACCACGATCTTCTCATGGAAGCGGTAGGTGCGGATCCGCTCAGACCGCTCCGCCCCGCCGATCTGGCTCCTGCGCCGGGCCGCCTGAGCAGCTTCGCTCCGCGAGCGCTGCAGGGCATAGAGCCGGGAGCGCAGGATCTTCATGGCTCTGTCCTTGTTCTTATACTGGCTGCGCTCGTCCTGGCACTCCACCACCGTGCCCGTGGGCAGGTGGGTGACCCGGATGGCGGACTCGGTCTTGTTCACATGCTGCCCGCCGGCACCGCCGGAGCGGAAGGTGTCTATCCGCAGGTCCTCGGGAGCGATGGCCACCTCCGTCTCCTCCGCCTCGGGCAGTACGGCCACGGTGGCGGTGGACGTGTGGATGCGCCCGGCGCTCTCCGTTTCCGGCACGCGCTTGACGCAGTGGGTGCCGCCCTCGAATTTGAGCCTTGCGTAGACCCCGGCGCCCTCCACGGTGAGGGAGGCCTCTTTCACGCCCCCCAGCTCCGTGTCGCTGCGGGAGACAATGTCCACCTGCCAGCCGCGTTTGTCGGCATACTGCAGATACATCCGCAGCAGATCCGACGCAAAGAGGGCTCCCTCCTCACCGCCGACGCCGGCCCGGAGCTCCAGCACCACGCCGCGGTCATCGTCCGGGTCCTTGGGCAGAAGCAGAAGCTTCAGCTCCTGTGACAGTTCTTCCTGCCGCTCCCTGGCCTGCCTCCATTCCTCTCTGGCCAGCTCCCGCAGCTCCGGATCGGCAAGCATCTGCTCCGCCTCCCGCTGCATGGTTTGGGCCGCCTGCAGCTCCCGGAAGGCCGCCGCCACCGGGGTCAGCTCCTTCTGCTCCCGGGTGAGGGCGCGAAGCCGCGCAGGGTCGGCGTATACCTCCGGCTGCGCAAGAAGCAGCTCCACCTCTTGCAAGCGCAGGACGGCCTGTTTCAGCTTATCCTCCATAGGATCACAGTCCCAGGGCGTTTTTGGTGTCCTGGATGAACTTGTCCCGCCAGAATTCGTATCCGGTGTCATCCGGCCGCAAAGACACATCCGTCAGGCGCATCCGCTTGAGGAAGGTGGCCATGTGGGCCAGCACATCGTCGCACCGGTCGGATCCGCTGCGGGTGACCACGCAGGAGACCAGCGGCAGGCTCTCCGCGCTTTGCGCCAGAAAGCTCTTGACGGGGCTGGCGCAGCGGCCCGCCCAGGCGGGCGTGCCGATGATGACCAGGCGATAGTCCTGCAGCGGCCGCTCCGTCTGCACCGGCTCAATGGGGCAGAGCTTCCTGCTCATGGCCTCCAGGCCGGAACGCAAGTAGCCCCGCAGCTTGCTGCGGTCCCGTCCGTCCTCGATCTTCACCAGCTCGGCATCCAATGCCTGGGCGATCTCCTTCATGGCCTTTTCCGTTCTCCCGGTGCGGGAGTAGTACACGCATAAAATGTCGCTCATCTGTGACTCCTTTCTTATTCCTCAAGCTGCAGGCTCAGCTCCTCCCAGCGGGCCATCTGCTCCTGCAGCGCAGTTTCCGTCTCCTGTTTTTTCCCGTAGACCTCCGCCAGCTTTCCGGCGTCGCAGCCCACCCGCTGCATCTCCTCCTCCAGAGCGGCGATCTCCGTCTCCAGCCTGGCAATGGCACTTTCGCAGATGGTGAGCCGGCGGCGTGCCGCCTGCTGATCGCGTCTGCCCCGGGGCGGCCGGGTGTCGCCCTTCTTCTCCCGGACAGCGGGCCGGACACTCTCCCGCTCCTCCTGCGCCTTAGCCGCCTGATACTGCGCAAATCCCATGGGGTAGTCGGTGATCGTTCCCTCCGCCAGCTCCCAGATGCGGGTGGCGAAGCGGTCTATGAAATAGCGGTCGTGGCTCACAAAGAGCAGCGTGCCGTCAAAGGCCTCCACCGCCTCCTCGATCCATTCCCGGGCGGCGATGTCCAGGTGGTTGGTGGGCTCGTCCAGAATGAGGAAGTTGGTCTGCTCATCCATGAGCATACACAGCCGCAGGCGGGATAGCTCTCCGCCGGATAGGGAGGAAACGCTCTTGAAAACATCCTCCCCCTGAAACCGGTACTGAGCCAGCCGGTTCCGGGCGCTCTGGGCCGTCATGCCCTTCTTCTCATAGAGCATGGTGTCCAGCAGGCTGCGCTCCGGATGATCGAACCGAATGATCTGCTGCAGGTATGCAGTCTGTACCGCGGGGCCCTGCCGGATGCTCCCGCTGTCCGGCCGCTGTGCCCCTGTGATCATATTGAGCAGGGTGGTCTTCCCCGTGCCGTTTTCGCCGAGGAGGGCAATGCGCTCTCCCGGCTCCACGCGCAGGTATATGCCGTCAAACAGCGTCCTGTCCCCGAAGGATTTGCCCACGCCCCTGATTTGCAGCACCTCGTCCCCCCGGAACTCCCGGCTGGCGAACCGGGCATTCATCTTTTTGGCCTTGGTGGGTTTGGCGGTGGTGCGCATCCGCTCTATGCGCTTTTCCATGGAAAAGGCCCGCTTGTGGAGGGCATCGTTGCCCATAAACGCCCACAGGTGCATCTGGGAAGCCGCTTTTTCAAGCTGCCGGATCTTGGCCTGCTCTTTCAGATACTGCTTCATGCGCTCCTGATACCGCCGCTCCTTTTCCACGGCGTAGAAGCTGTAATTCCCGCTGTAAAACTCCGCCTTGCCGTCCAAAATCTCAATGATCCGTGTAACGGTGCGGTCCAAAAAATATCGGTCATGGGATATGGTGATGACCGTGCCCCGAAACCTGCCGATGTACTCCTCCAGCCATATGGTGGCCTGCAGGTCCAGATGGTTCGTCGGCTCGTCCAGCAGGAGGATATCCATGTCCTCCAGAATGAGCCGGCCCAGGTTCACCCTCGTCTTTTCCCCGCCGGACAGCTCCGCAAACGGCCGGGCGCGCATGGCCTCATCCATGGAAAGGCCGCCGGCCACCTTGTTCACCGCCGTGTCCGTGTCCCAGCCGCCCAAGCCCTCAAACCGGGCGTTGAGATCGCCGTAGCGCCTGAGAGTCTGCTGTGAATGGTCCCCGGCGGCCATTTGCTCCGCCAAGGCATCCATTTCCTCCTGCATGGTCTTCGTCCGGGCAAAGGCGGTGCGCAGCACGTCCTCCACGGTGTATTCCGCCGGGTAGACCGGTATCTGGGAGATGAGCCCCAGCCGCTTGCCGGGGGCAATGAGCACCTGGCCGGAATCATAGTCCATCTCCCCGGTGAGGATCTTAAACAAAGTGGTCTTTCCCGCGCCGTTGCAGCCCAGCAGACCCACCCGCTCGCCGGAATCTATCTGAAAGGTCAGCCCGTCCAGTATTTTCTTTTCCAGGTCAAAGGACTTTGTCAGTCCCGAGACGCCAATGTCGATCATGCTTTTTCCAGTTCCTCAACGATTTTTTCAAAATGCATGGCGTGGGAGGCCTTTACCAGCACCGCCGTGCCGGGGACAAACTCCCTGCGGAGGGTGTCACAGGCCGCCTCCACGGTGTCAAAGTGGTACACATTCCCCTCGGCCGCGCGCTTAAGATATTCCATCCAGTGTCCGATGGCCACCACGCAGTCAAGCCCCAGCTCATTCAAAAGCCGTCCCATGTCGCCGTGGGCCTTGGGGGAAAGGTCGCCCAGATCCCCCATATCCCCCAGCACCGCCATGCGCCGGGGCCGATCGGTACCGGCCAGCAGCCGCAGCGCCGCCGCCATGGCCTGGGGATTGGCGTTGTAGCAGTCGTCAATGATGAGCCGGTGGCCGGGTCTATGGATCAGCCGCATCCGGGAGCCGGTAGGGGTGTAGGCGGCTACGCCGTCAATGATCTCCTGCGCGGAAAGCCCCAGATGCTCCCCGACGGCCACACCCATGGAGGCGGAGTAGATCATAAACCGCCCCGGAGAGGGGATGCGCAGGGAATAGCTGTCCCTGCGGGTAGTGACTGTGCAGGCAACGCCCTCGAGGCCGTGCTCCTCTATGTCCGTGACCCGGACATCACATGACTCGCTCTCGCCGCAGCGGACGGTCTCAAAGGGCAGATCCAGCGTATTGAGCAGGGGGTCGTCCCCGTTGAGCACCGCCAGCCCACCGGGCGCTAAATTCTCAAAGATCTCGCTCTTGGCCCGGAGCACTCCCTCTCGGGTCCCGTCCAGATTGCCGATGTGGGCGTCGCCTACATTGGTGATGACCGCCACCGTGGGGCGCACCATCCGGCCCATGCGGCGGATCTCTCCGAAGTGGTCCATGCCCGTCTCGATGACCGCCGCCCCATGGTCTTGCTCCAGCCGCAGCAGGGTCTGGGGCGTGCCCACGAAGTTGTTGAAGTTGGCCAGAGTTTTGAGGGTGTTGAAGTGCTGCCCCAGCACCGCCGCCAGCATCTCCTTGGTGGTGGTTTTTCCGGCGGAGCCGGTGACCTGCACCACGGGGATGCGGAACTTGCCCCGGTACCAGCCGGCAAGGCTCCCCAGCGCCCTCTCCGTGTCCTCCACGGCGATGTAGAACCTGCCGGGCAGTAGCTTCTGCGGCACCCTGGCGCACAGGCAGCCCGCGGCCCCCTTTGCAAGCGCCATGTCTATATAGCTGTGGCCGTCGAACCGTTCGCCCACCAGGGGCACGAACAGATCCCCCGGCAGAATGTCCCGGCTGTCCGTGCTGACCCGGGTCACAATATCTCCGCCATCTCCGTCCTGCAGCAGTCTGCCGCTCACAGCCAGGGTGATTTCCCGGGCCGTACAGGGGATCATCATATCCGCTCCGCCTTTCTCACCCGCAGAGATTCCTCCGCGATCTTTTCGCACAACATATCGTAGTCAATGCCCACGGCCGCCGCCTCCTGAGGCACCAGACTAGTGGGCGTCATGCCGGGAAGGGTATTCACCTCCAGGCACCAGGCCTTGCCGTCCTCGTCCAGAATGAAGTCCGTCCGGGAGTAGACCGACAGGCCCAGCGCCCTGTGCAGCTTCAGGGCCATCTCGCCCACCTGCTTCCACTGCGCATCGGTAATGGGCGCCGGGCAGAGCTCCACGGCCCCGCCCTTCTGGTACTTGGATTCATAGTCAAAATAGGCGTTCTTGGGGATGATCTCCACGGCGGGCAGGTATGTATCCCCCAGCACGGCGATCTGAATCTCCCGGCCCCTGATCTTCTTCTCCACCACCACATGGTTGCCGAATCGGAGCATACGGCGCAAGGTAGCCTCCAGCTCCTCTTTGCTCTCCGGCAATTCCACGCCGATGGAGCTGCCGCCGTTGACGATCTTCACGGCGCAGGGGGTCTCCAGCTCCTCCACCAGGGCGGGGATATCCGCCTCGGCATAACGCACGTCCCGCCAGGGGGCGGTGCGGATGTTCTCGGCATCCATGAACCGCTTGGCGATGGCCTTGTCCATGGCCATACCGCTGGAAATATAGTTGCTGCCGGTGTAGGGCACGCCCAGCAGGTCAAGGGTGGCCTGGATGCGTCCGTCCTCGCCGCAGGAGCCGTGGAGGGCCAGAAACACCAGGTCCGCCATGGCGCACACCTGCAAAACACCCTGTCCCAACATGGAAGGGCTTTGATCCCGCCTGCTCCGGCGCACCGCCTCCAGATCGGGCGCCTCGGAAGAAACGCTGTGGTCGGCGCACAGGCCGTCGGGCGCGTCGAAAATATCCGCCAGTGAGCCGGAATAGTTCTCCAGGCCCAAAAACATATCCACCAGTACCGCCTTGTGTCCCCGGCGGCGCAAAGCCCGGCAGATGCCGGTGCCGCTGGTGAGGGCCACATTGCGCTCGGTGCTCAGGCCACCTGCCAAAACAACGATTTTCATAGATCATTCCCTCGATTCTGTCATGTGGCGATATACCCGATGGTATACCTATAGATAATATAGTATAGCATACTCCCCACGGGATTACAACCGATTTAATTCTCTCATGCCGCGAAAACAGGCGCGGCCGGGCGGCCGCGCCTGCTGGGAAAACTATCCTCTTATCGCAGCCATTCCGGCCTTGTCCGCTTCTGTATGCCGGATACCATGCCCATGGCGGCGAACAGGGTCACAATGGAGCTGCCGCCGTAGCTGATGAAAGGCAGGGTCAGGCCGATGACCGGCATGACGAACAGGCACATGCCGATGTTGGACACCGTCTGGAAGATCAGCATGGCCGCCACACCCACGCAGATATACATGTCCGTTTTCACCTGCGCGTTCCGGGCGATGAGCACGCACCGGAAAATTATAGCCGCCAGCAGAGCGATGGTAAACAGGCACCCCAGCATCCCCAGCTCCTCTCCGATGACGGAGAAGATGAAGTCCGTGTGCCGCGCCGGAAGGCTCCAGGCATCCTTGGCCTGGGTCTGTGTGCCGTTAAAGAGGCCCTGGCCCGTCAGCTTGCCGCCACCCAGCGCCAGAAGGCTCCGGGTCTGCTGCCAGCCCACGCCCATTGTGTCCAGCTCGTGGTCAAACAGGGTCAAAAAGCGTTCCTTCATGTAAACATCGATCCTGTCCGTTTCCCACAGGACATAAAAGGCGAAGCTGCCGCCCAGAATCCCCAGTACGAACCACCGTTTGGCCACCCCCGCCACGAAGCACATACAGGCAAATATGAAGACGAACACCAGCGTGCTGCCCATATCCCCGGACACCACGGCGTACACCCCCGCAATAAGGCCCAGATGCCCCACCAGCATCGCCACGGACGGAATGGACTTGAGATCTCTCGTTTCCTGCAGGTGGGCAAGCTGCCGGGCCAGCAGGATGATAAAGGTCAGCTTCACGATCTCCGCCGGCTGCACATTCACCGGAAAGCCCGAAACGCCCAGCCACGCCCGGTTGCCGCCGTTTTCAATGCCCAGGGGCGTTTTCAGCAGCAAAAACAGCACCAGACTGCCGCTCAGCAGCCATTTCCAATGCTTGCCCAGCTCATTCAGATCCAGCATACTCATGAATACATAGGCAACGATGCCCAGGCACAAAGCCGCTCCCTGAACGATCACATTTTTATATGACCCCGTATAATGTGTCGCGCTGGCGATCATCAGACACCCGAACAGGGTAGTGCCTGTGCAAAGGGCCAGCAGCACCATGTCAGCCTGACGAAAGCAGGCTCCGATAAAACCGATTATCTTTCGCATCCCGCGGCCCTCCTTTCTCAAGTATACAGTATTTCAGGGACTGACTCTCCCGTCCGTCCCCACGCCGCGCCCGCAAGAGAGACTCGCAGGGGGGGCCGCCATCAGCCCGCCGGGACACATCATATCAGTATATAGTGTACCACAAGAAGTTTTTTCTGTAAACGCCTCATTCTCTCTTTTCTTTTGTTTTTTCCCGTGGTATAATAAGCCGATTCAAGGCAGAGAGGGTGAGCATGTGGTTTATCGGACGGACAGCGCGGAGCAGACCGAAGCCCTGGGGCAGAAGCTGGGAGCCACATTGACCCCCGGCAGTGTGGTGGCCTTTCGGGGCGGTCTGGGTATGGGCAAAACCGCTTTCACCCGGGGGCTTGCACGGGGCCTGGGCTGCATGGGCCGGGTCACCAGCCCCACCTTTACCATTGTCAACGAATACAGGGGGAAAATACCCCTGTTTCACTTTGATATGTACCGTCTGAGCAGCTCCGATGCCCTCTTTGACATCGGCTGGGAGGACTATCTGGACCGGGGCGGCGTGTGCGCCGTGGAGTGGAGCGAGAATGTGGCCGACGCCATGCCCGCCGGCACGGTGTATGTGACCATCGAGCGCTCCGCGGAGGGGGAAAACGCCCGCGTCATCACTGTAACGGGAGGGAAGTCGCTGTGAAAGTCCTTGCTCTGGAAACCTCGGCCAAGAGCGTGTCCGTGGCCGTGACGGAAGACGGAAAGGTGCTGGCCTCCTCTTATCAGAACATCGGCCTCACCCACAGCGTCACTCTGATGCCCCTGCTGGACGGAATGCTGAAAAACGCAGGGCTGTCCCTTGCGGACATGGAGCTTCTGGCGGTGGCCGCCGGGCCCGGCAGCTTCACGGGGCTGCGCATCGGCGTGTCGGCACTGAAAGGCCTTGCCTGGGCGGAGGACAAGCCCTGCTGCGGCGTATCCACCCTGGAGGCTATGGCGCAAAATGCCCGGACCTTTGACGGCACCGTCGTCTGCGCCATGGACGCCCGGCGCAGTCAGGTATATAACGCCCTGTTCCGCTGGGAGGGCGGCGCGCTTTTGCGCCTGTGTCCTGACCGGGCCATCGGTCTGGAGGAGCTGACGGAGGAGCTTTTGACTGACCCCTCTCCCAAGCTGGTGGTGGGGGACGGAGCGCAGCTTTGCTGCGACTATCTGACAGCACACGGCATCCCCTGCCGCCCGGCGCCGGAAAATATGCGCTACCAGTCCGCTGTGGGCGTGGCTCTGGCAGCGGAGGACATGGCCCACCGGGGCGAGACGGTGAGCAGCCGGGAGCTTGTCCCCACCTACCTGCGGCTGAGTCAGGCAGAGCGGGAGCGGCTGGCAAGGGGTCTGCCTATTACTTTGGAAAGAGAAAAATAATTTATATAAACGGAGGATACTTATATGAGCGCCAAATTCCCTAACCTGCACGTTGTGGATCATCCCCTGGTCCAGCACAAGCTGTCGGTGATGCGTGACAAAAAGACCAGCGTCAAGGATTTCCGCGCCCTGGTGGGTGAGATCGCCATGCTGCTGACCTATGAGGCCACCCGGAATCTGCCCACCACCACAAAGACCATCGAGACCCCCCTGTGCACCTGCGAGGTCCCGGTGCTGGCCGGCAAAAAGATGGCCATTGTTCCCATCCTGCGTGCGGGTCTGGGCTTTGAGGACGGCATACTCACCCTGATCCCCTCCGCCCGTGTGGCGCACATCGGTATGTACCGCGACGAGGAAACGCTGGAGCCTCACTTCTATTTCCTGAAGTACCCCAAGGACATCGCCGAGCGGGATGTGCTCATCGTTGACCCCATGCTGGCCACCGGCGGCAGCGCCGACATGGCCATCACCAAGATGAAGGAGCTGGGCTGCAGGAACATCAAGCTCATGATCCTGGTGGCCGCTCCCGAGGGCGTGCAGTTCATCTATGACCGCCATCCCGACGTGGAGATCTACTGTGCCGCTCTGGATGACCACCTCAACGAAAACGGGTACATCGTGCCCGGTCTGGGCGATGCCGGGGACCGCATTTTCGGCACAAAGTAAAAAAATTGTCTTTCAATTATCCGCAGGCGGCCCTCCGCCTGCGGATTTATTGATAAAAACGCAAAATTTCCTGTTGCGTTTTGCAGTCTTTTCGTGTAAAATAGGGATACAATCAAGATTGGTAGCTGTAAGGAAGTGCTTTGCGCACGGGCTGCAACTATCACTCGGCGCTGCGCTTGAGTGTTTCAGATCTCCTTTGGGAGGTTTGGAACATTTTTCATTATCGGCACCGAATATAGGGAGAAAAGGTCTTGACTTAAAAACATGACAAGGAGGAAAACAGTATGTATTTAGTCACCAACGGCAGACTCATCACCCGTGACCCCGACGGCAGGGGCTATTACGAGCACGGCGCTGTGGCCTACGAGGGCAGCAGGATCGTGGAGGTGGGCGAAGAAGCCGCCCTGCGGCAAAAGTACGCCGACGCCGAGCTCATCGACGCCAAGGGCGGCGTTATCATGCCCGCTCTCATCAACGCCCACACCCATATCTATTCCGCGCTGGCCCGGGGCCTGAGCATCGTGGGCAACAACCCCACCAATTTCTATGAGGTGCTGGACGGCACATGGTGGGCCATCGACCGCAAGCTGATGATGGACGGCACCCGCGCCAGCGCCACCGCTCTGTACATCGACTCCATCAAGCAGGGCGTCACCACCATCTTCGACCACCACGCCTCCTACGGCGAGATCCCCGGCACCCTGCACACCATTGCCGAGGAAAGTAAGCGTCTGGGCCTGCGCTCCTGCCTGTGCTATGAGGTCTCCGACCGCGACGGCGAGGAGAAGTGCCTGCAGGCCATTCAGGAAAACGCCGACTTCATTACCGAGTGCGAGAAGAACAAGGATCCCATGCTGGCAGCCATGTTCGGCGGCCACGCCCTGTTCACCATCTCCGACAAGACCTTTGACCGCATGGTGGCCGCCAACAACGGCCGCACCGGTTACCACATCCATGTGTCCGAGGGCATGAACGATGTGTACGACTCCCTGCAGAACTACGGACGCCGGCCCGTGCAGCGCCTGCAGGATCACGGTATCCTCGGCCCCAAGACCATCCTGGGCCACTGCATTCATGTGAACACCGCCGAGATGGATATTATCAAGGAAACCGGCACCATGGTGGTCAACAATCCCGAGTCCAACATGGGCAACGCCATCGGCATCTGCCCGGTGCTGCAGCTTTATAAGCGGGGCATCCTCCTGGGCATGGGCACCGACGCCTACACCAACGATATGCTGGAGTCCCTGAAGGTGGCCCTGTGCTCCCAGCGCAGTCAGAACTGCCTGCCCAACGTGGGCTGGTGCGAGGTCACGGATATGCTCTTTAAGAACAACGCCAAGATCGGCGAGAAGTATTTCCCCGCCACCCTGGGCGTGCTGAAGGCCGGCGCCGCCGCCGACATCATCGTGATGGATTACAAGCCCTTCACCCCCTTCTCCGACGAGAACATCGACGGCCACATGATCTTCGGCATGACCGGCCGCCAGTGCCAGACCACCATCGCAAACGGCAAGGTCCTTATGCAAGATCGCGTGCTGGTGGGTATCGATGAGGAGGCCGAGAACGCCCATATTCTGGAGGCCGCCAAGAAGCTCTGGGGAGATTTGAATCACCGGGTGTATTGATGTTACCGAAGCGGAAGAGCCTGCGATTGCCTAACCACGATTACGCCTGTGGTTGGTATTTTGTGACCATATGTACAAAGGATAAGCGGTACCGTCTTGGTACTGCCGTAGGGGGCGATGCCCACATCGCCCCGCATGTGGAACTTTCAAATATAGGCTCTGTCGCAGAGATGTACCTCAAACGCATCCCCGGCATAGACACATATGTTGTTATGCCGAATCATGTGCATTTCATCGTATCCATTGCCACGGAGGGCGGGCCGATGTGGGCATCGGCCCCTACGCAAACATTGGGATGCTTGGTGCGTTCTTTCAAAACCCTTTCAACGAAAGCTGCCGGGCAAAAACTCTGGCAGCGAGGCTACTACGACCATATCATTCGGTGTGAGTCGGATTATCTCCGCATTTGGCAATATATGGATGAAAACCCCGTCCGGTGGACGGAGGACGAGTATTATTTTGAATAAATATAGGAGGAAGCCCTATGTCTGAAAAAATGTATCCCATTCCTTTTAAATCTTTGATGAACTGGATCGTCACCGAGTACGCCATGAGCGGTGAGATCTTCGGCATCCACAAGGCTTACAAGGCCAATGGCAAGAGCCTGCCCATCTTCGGTGAGCGCATCGAGACCCCCTTCGGCCCCGCCGCCGGTCCCAACAGCCAGTTGGCTCAGAACATCATCGCCGCCTACTTCGCCGGCGCCCGTTTCTTCGAGGTGAAGACCGTGCAGAAGATGGACGGCGCCGAGCTGGCCGCCTGTGTGCCCAGACCCTGCATCCTCGCCAATGACGAGGGCTATAACCAGGAGTGGTCCACGGAGCTGACCGTGCCCCAGGCCATGGACGAGTACATAAAGGCCTGGTGCGCTCTGAAGGTCCTGAGCAAGGTCTACGGCCTGGGCGACCCCAACGGGTTCGTATTCAATATGTCCGTGGGTTATGACCTGGAGGGCATCAAGGGCGAGAAGGTCAATACCTATCTGGAGGGCATGATGGATGCCAACAAGACCGCCATTTTCGGCGAGTGCAAGGCCGTGCTCAAGGAAATGTTCCCCGAGGAGAGCGACTTTATTGACGCCATCTCTCCCCGTGTGTCCGGCTCCGTCACCGTTTCCACCCTCCACGGCTGCCCCCCGGATGAGATCGAGCGCATCGCCTCCTACCTGATCTCCGAAAAGCACCTGCACACCTTCGTGAAGTGCAACCCCACCATCCTCGGTTACGAGACCGCCCGCAAGACGCTGGATTCCATGGGGTATGACTACATCGTGTTCGACGAGCATCACTTCAACGAGGATCTGCAGTGGGCAGACGCCGTTCCCATGTTTGAGCGTCTGCAGGCTCTGGCCGACAAGAACGGTCTGGAGTTCGGTCTGAAGCTGTCCAACACCTTCCCCGTTGACACCACCCGCGGCGAGCTGCCCAACGACGAGATGTATATGTCCGGCCGTTCCCTGTTCCCCCTGACCATTGAGATGTGCCACCGCATTTCCCGCCAGTTCAAGGGCAGAATGCGTATCTCCTTCGCAGGCGGCGCAGAGTACTTCAACTGCGACAGGCTGTTTGCCGCAGGGATCTGGCCCATCACCGTGGCCACCACGATCCTCAAGCCCGGCGGATACAACCGCCTGCTGCAGATGGTGGAGAAGGTCCAGGATATGCCCTACCGGGCTTTCTCCGGCACCGACACCGAGGCCATCTGCGAAATGTCCGCCGCTTCTCACACGGATTATCATCACGTCAAGCCCATCAAGCCCCTGCCCAAGCGCAAGAGCGAGAAGAATGTGCCCTGGATCGACTGCTTCAGCGCCCCCTGCAAGGGCGGCTGCCCCATTGAGCAGGATATTCCCGAGTATGTGGAGCTGTGCCGCAAGGGTCTGTATGGCCCGGCCCTGAAACTCATCACCGAGAAGAACCCCCTGCCCTTCCTCACGGGCACCATCTGCGCGCACCGCTGTCAGAACAAGTGCTCCCGTAACTTCTACGAGGAGTCCGTGCAGATCCGCGACACCAAGCTGGTGGCGGCCCGGAACGGCTACAGCGCGCTGATGGCTTCCATCAAAAAGCCCGCCAAGGTAGCCGGCAAGAAGGCTGCCATTATCGGCGGCGGCCCCACCGGTATCTCTGCCGCCTACTTCCTGGGCCGTGCCGGCATCGAGACCACTATTTTCGAGCGTGAGCGGTGCCTCGGCGGCGTGCCCCGCCATGTGATCCCCTCCTTCCGTATCGCCAATGAGACCATCGAGAAGGATATTGCGCTGATGCAGAAGTACGGCGTGGAGGTCAAGTGCGGCGCTCCCGCTCCCTCCGTTGACGAGCTGAAGAAGATGGGGTATACCCATATCCTGTTCGCCGTGGGCGCATGGAAGCCCGGCAAGCTGGACATCGCGGGCGATGTGGCCGGCGCTATCCAGTGGATGAAGGGTGTCAAGGCCGGCAACATCTCCGTCAGGGGGAATGTGGTCGTCGTGGGCGCGGGCAACACCGCCATGGACGCCGCCCGTCTTGCCAAGCGCAGCGGGGCCGAGAACGTGACCATCGTGTATCGCCGCACCAAGAAGTATATGCCCGCCGATGAGCACGAGCTGGCCCTGGCCATGGCCGACGGCGTGAGCTTCGCCGAGCTGGCCGCGCCCGTCAAGCAGGCTGACGGCAAGCTGGTCTGCGAGAAGATGGCGCTGGGCGAGGCCGATGCTTCCGGCCGCCGCTCCCCCGTTGCTACCGGCGAGCTGTTCGAGATCCCCTGCGATCTGGTCATCTCCGCCGTGGGTGAGCAGGTGGACGACGCACTGATGGCTGCCAACGGTATCGAGGTGGACAAGAAGGGCCGCCCCGCCTTCCGGACCAACATTGAGGGCGTCTATGCCGCCGGTGACGCCACCCGCGGCCCCGCCACCGTAGTGGAGGGCATTGCCGACGCCGCCCGCTTTGCCGAGGAGGTCATCGGCGCACCCCACACCTATGAGATTCCTGCCGCGGCCTATGTCACCAAGGCGGAAGCCATCGCCAAGAAGGGCATTCTGCTCATGAGCAAGGATGCCTGCTGCGAGGGCAAGCGCTGCCTGCAGTGCAGCACCGTCTGCGAAAACTGCGTGGATTCCTGCCCCAACCGGTCCAATGTGGCCATCGCCATGGCCGACGGCAGCCACCAGATCGTCCACGTGGACAAGATGTGCAACGAGTGCGGCAACTGCACCCAGTTCTGCCCCTACGCCTCCGAGCCCTGCCACGACAAGTTCACCCTGTTCCAGACCGCTGAGGATATGGCGGATTCCCACAACGCAGGCGTTCTGTTCCTGGGTGACGACAAGGTCCGCGTGCGCACCTTCGGCGAGCCCAAGGAGTACGATCTGAGCAAGAACAATGACCTGCCCGCCGATCTGGAGAAGCTCATCGTCACCCTCCGCGACAAGTACAGCTACCTCTTCGCATAAATCGGGTACAACATAAAAAAGGAAAGAGCCCCATGCTGACGCCACATAAGGAAGTAATTTGAAAAACACATCAAAATAAACTTTATGGGCGTTGCAAAGGCGGAAAGACAGTGTAGAAGGCAGAAATGCTTTTTACGCTGTCTTTCTTTATTTTCAAAAATATAACTGCACATTCGTCATCTTGAATTTATCCTGATACAATAAAGGCGCAAAGGAGGGCAAGCCTATGGGCGGCACATACGAACAGCAGGGCGATTATCTTGTCCCCTGTCTTATCTTACCGGCCGAAGAAGAAAAATCGATAGGTGCATTTGGACGGCGGCATTTGGGGCAAATATATTTTCAGGAGGGGTCTTCTCAAAATCGGTCAACGACTTTATAATAGCATTGACCGAATCGGTTAACGGAGGTTGCGGTATGAATGAACGGTTCTTTTCTTTGCCTGCAGAAAAACAACAGGCAATCATAAACGCAGGATACAAGGTGTTTTCGCAAAACTCCTATAAAAACAGCCCTATGAGTGAGATCGCAGAGGCGGCGGGCATCAGCAAATCCCTGCTCTTTCATTACTTTCACAACAAAAAAGAGTTATATATGTTTTTGTGGGACAAATGTGCAGAGATAACCATAGAATTTCTGACAAAGTACAACTGTTACGGACAGAAAAATCTCTTTGAGAGTATGGAACGAGGCATGAGGGCAAAAATGGAAATTATTCGCCTCTACCCCGATATGGCGAGCTTTACCATCAGGGCTTTTTACGAAAAGGATACAGAAATTTCCGCCGCCGTTCAGGAAAGCTACCACAAATACTTTAATCTTAAAGCAGATAAGACACTTCTGAATATGAATCCGGAGCAGTTTATTGAGGGGCTGGATATTCCGATGATGTACCGCGAAATGTATTGGGCGTCTGAGGGCTATCTTTGGGAGATGGTTCAGCGTGGTAATGTGGATATAGATGAGATGGAAAAAGGCTTTTTAAAGCTGATGAATTTTTGGAAAAGTATTTATCTTCGGAAGGAGTGACGGAATATGGAGATCATTAAAACGACAAAGCTCACGAAATACTACGGTAAGGCAAGAGGGATCATTGACCTTGACCTGACGGTAGCTCAGGGCGAGTTCTTTGGCTTCATCGGCCCGAACGGCGCCGGAAAATCCACCACAATCCGAACATTGCTCGGTCTGATTTCCCCCACCTCCGGCAGTGCGGCGATATTCGGAAAAGATGTCACAAATGAAAAGGAGTCAATTTTGCAGGATATCGGCTACCTTCCCTCGGAGGCATTGTTTTACCAAGGAATGATGGTGAAAGATATATTGAAGCTGTCCGCGAATTTGCGGAAAAAAGATTGCCGGACAGAATCAAAATTACTCTGTGAGCGCTTGCAGCTTGATACATCCCGAAAGATCGATGAGCTTTCCTTCGGTAACAGAAAGAAGGTCGCAATCGTCTGTGCTTTACAGCATCGACCCGAATTACTGGTGCTGGACGAGCCGACAGGCGGACTCGATCCGCTGATGCAAAAAGAGTTTTTTGACATTTTGCGTGAGAGAAACAAGGAGGGTACAACGATTTTCTTATCCAGCCATGTTCTCTCCGAAATTCAGCGCAACTGTACCCGCGCGGCGATTATACGTGACGGCAGAATCATAGCATGCGACAGTGTGGATGCTCTTTCCAAAACAAACGCAAAACGTATAACTGTTCATGGTATCATAGACCTTGAACATCTAATCGGCATTCGTGACAGAAAAACAACGAAAGACTCGGTCAGCTTCCTTTACAACGGAGATATGGGCAGTCTGCTGCACACACTGTCGTCAGGTCAGGTTGACGACCTTACGGTTACGGAGCCTGATCTGGAAGAAGTATTTCTGCATTATTACGAAAAGGACGGTGAAACGGTATGACACTTGTAAAACACGAGCTGAGGCAAGGTAAGGCTTCCTTTTTGATATGGATGGCTTCTATCGGTTTTTTGCTTGCGATCTGTATTTTCCTGTTCCCTGAAATGAAAGGACAAATGGAGGGCATCAACGATATGTTTGCCTCTATGGGTTCTTTTACCCAGGCATTCGGTATGGACCGTTTGAATTTCGGAACGCTTATAGGGTTTTATGCTGTTGAGTGCGGCAATATTCTGGGGCTGGGCGGTGCGTTTTATGCTTCTGTTTGTGCAGTCGGCATTCTCAGTAAAGAAGAAAAGGACAAAACGGCGGAATTTCTGCTGACTCATCCTGTCAGCCGCAAAAGGGTTATGACCGAAAAGCTGATTGCGGTGCTTATTCAGATTACAGCTATGAATATAATTTTTTTTGTACTTGCTATCGGTTCTATAGCTGTAGTCGGCGAGACAATTCCCTGGAAGGAGATCAGTCTTATGCATCTTGCCTATTATCTGCTCCAGTTGGAACTGGCGGGCATTTGCTTCGGTATTTCGGCTTTCGTTCGCAAAGGCAGCGTGGGTATAGGACTGGGCATGGCCGTTATGATGTACTTTCTGAACCTGATTGCAAACATTACCGATGCCGCCGAGTTTCTCAGGTACATAACACCGTTTGGATATTGCGAGGGAGCTGATATTATATCGAACGAAAGTCTTGACATCACATTAGTTGTTATCGGTGCAGTCACAGGAATCAGCGGAATGATTATTGCTTATCTGAAATACACGAAGAAGGATATACATTAAAATGCTGCGCAGTATCGGCGGCAGGGAGACCTTAGGGAAAATCCGCAGGATTTCCCCTTTGCAGCATAAGAGAAAAAAGGTGCGCTGTAACCCATTTTACTGAGTTACACCGCACCCTACATAAAAACTTCCCTATCCGGCGCTCGGTTTCCGGCGTCAACGGTCTGCCGGAGCTCGGTGTGTCTGTCCTTCATGGCAAAAATACCTCCTTGCCGCAAGCGCCGAACCTTGCTATAATGGGGAAAAACATCAGAAAAGGAGCTCACCTATGTTTCTCGATTTTTCTTCCATCTCCGAGGTATCCGTCCCTCATTTCAAGGGCGGCCATGGGCAGGCCCTGGTCCGCAAATTTGAAGATGGCCAAGGCAAGATCCTGCAGCTCACCCTTCCCGTGGGCAGCTCCATCGGCCCCCATGTCCACGAGGGCAGCTTCGAGGTGATGTACTTCCTCTCCGGCACCGGCGTCTGCACCGACGACGGCGAGACTGTGGAGGTACGCCCCGGCATGACCCATTACTGCGCCCCCGGACACAGCCACAGCGTGGTGAATACCGGGGCGGAACCCCTGGTGATCCTGGGCGTGGTGCCCAATGTGAAGTGAGCCTCTCTGCAGCCGGCTTTCCAGCATGGGGTTCGCCCAAAACGGCGAACCCCATGTTGTTTTTTCGGATTTGCGATGCGCCTTACAGCCGCTTTTCCAGATTTTCCCGGATGGCGGCGATAAACTCCCGGCTGGTGACGGCACGGGCGGATACGCCCTCGTCCACCAGACCCACCAGATCCTTGGTCATGACACCGCCGCGCAGGGTGTCCAAGCAGGCCTGCTCCAGCTGATCGGCAAAGTTTTCCAGATCAGCCAGGCCGTCCAGCCGGCCCCGCTTGCGCAGGGCGCCGCTCCAGGCGAAGATGGTGGCCATGGGGTTGGTGGAGGTCTCCTCCCCCTTGAGGTGCCTGTAGTAGTGCTTGGTGACGGTGCCGTGGGCGGCCTCATACTCCGTGGTGCCGTCGGGCGCCACCAGCACGGAGGTCATCATGGCAAGGGAGCCGAAAGCCGTGGACACCATATCGCTCATCACATCGCCGTCATAGTTCTTGCAGGCCCAGATGAACCCACCCTCGGAGCGGATGACACGGGCCACGGCGTCGTCAATGAGGGTGTAGAAATAGGTGATGCCCAGCTTCTCAAAATCCGCCTTGTAATTCTCAAACTCCTCCTCAAACACTTTCTTAAACTCGCCGTCATAGACCTTGGCGATGGTGTCCTTGGTGGAGAACCACAGATCCTGCCCCGTATTCACGGCGTACCGGAAGCACGCTCTGGCAAAGGAGCGGATGCTCTCCTCCTTATTGTGCTGGCCCTGCCAAACGGCGGGGCCGTCTACCTTCTGCACGGAAACGGTCTGCTCCGCCCCGCTTTTTCCCCGGAAGGTCAGCACGCACTCTCCCGGCTCCGCGGTATACAGGTCCACGCTCTTATACACATCGCCGTAGGCGTGGCGGGCGATGGTGATGGGCTTTTTCCAGTTCTTCACCACGGGGTGAATGGTGTCTATGAGGATGGGCGCGCGGAACACCGTGCCGTCCAGAATGGAGCGGATGGTGCCGTTGGGGCTTTTCCACATTTGGGTGAGCTGGGGATATTCCTCCATGCGCTGGCGGTTGGGGGTAATGGTGGCGCACTTCACGGCCACCCCCAGACGGCGGGTGGCGTTGGCGGCGTCCACCGTCACCCGGTCCTCCGTCTCGTTGCGGTGGAGGAGGCCCAGGTCATAATACTCGGTTTTCAGGTCCACGAAGGGCAGCAGAAGCTGCTCTTTTATCATGCCCCACAGGACGCGGGTCATCTCGTCGCCGTCCATCTCCACCAGCGGCGTTGTCATCTTGATCTTTTCCATGGCAGTTACTCCTTATTCCTGGCGGCGTAGTAGTTCATCAGGCAGCCGCGGAGCAAAATCTCCTTTTCATCCTCCGTCAAACCCCTGATGTGCAGCAGCAGGTCGTGCACGCTGCCGTCCTTGCGGATGACCTTGGCGGGGATGTCCTCCTGCCCGTTTTCCACCGCGCTGCGGACGCCCGGCACAAACACGCAGTCGCCGCTCTCATAGGGGAACTCCGTGTCCTCATCCAGGGTAAAGGGCAGGATGCCCCAGTTGATGCAGTTGCTGCGGTAGCGCTTGGTGGCGAACCGGTAGCAGATGTTGGCAAAGCCCCCCAGCACCTTCTGGCAGGAGGCGGCCTGCTCCCGGGCAGAGCCGTCGCCGGGCTTATTGGCAAAGACGCAGGAGCCGAACTGGGTGCATTTTACCAGCTCGCCGGCGTCGCCCACCCTGGAGAGCACCTCCTGCAGATGCCCGCTCACCACGCCGTTTCTGCGGTCAGCTTCCTGGGCCGCCACGGCCTTGGACAGACCCACATACTCCGGCACCCGGCGGCTCAATGTGAACTCCGCCAGACGCAGGGGATTGCTGCGGTAGGAGGAGGTCTCGCCGGAGGGGATCAGCTCGTCGGTGGTGGTCACCGGATCGTGAATGACCGCCGCCAGCTCCACCAGCACATTCTCCTCCAGGGCGTACATCCTGGGCCAGTCGGTGATGTTGGGACCCATGACCAGCTTCACGGAGGGGTCGGCCTTGCCGAAGCCATAGTACAGGCGATTTTTATACACGGTGTCGTCAAAATGGTATTCGTGGTGAACGGGGACATAGTCCGCCTCCGTGGCCGGCGTGATGCGGCCGCCGTTTGCCGCTGTGGCGGCAATGGAGCGGGCGTCCATCAGGCACACGCCGGCAAACTGTCCCTCGCCGGGCTTGCTGCCCTCCCGGTTGGGGAAGTTGCGGGTGGTGTGGCGCAGACTAAGGCCGTTGTTGGCGGGCACATCGCCCGCTCCAAAGCAGGGTCCGCAGAAGCTGGGCTTGATAATGGCACCGGCGGCAAGCAGCCGCGCCGTGGCCCCCACCTTCATCAACTCCAGAGACACGGGCACGGAGGTGGGGTACACATCGAAGCTGAAGGCGCCGGAGCCGGTGAATTTGCCCCGGAGGATGTCGGCCGCCTCGGTGATGTTGTCGAACAGGCCGCCGGCGCAGCCGGCGATGACCCCCTGATCGGCCCACACGCCGCCGTCGCGGATCTTATCCGTCAGGCACACCTTGGCCTTGGGGAAGCGGCGCCGGGCGTCGTCTTCCACCTTCCGGAGGATCTCCCGGGCGTTAGCCAAAAACTCCCGGATGGTATAGGCGTTGGAGGGGTGGAAGGGCAGGGCGATCATGGGCTCCACCTTGCTCAGGTCAATGGTGATGTACTTGTCATAGTAGGCCGTCCGGCCGGGGTGCAGGGACTTATAGTCCTCCTCCCGGCCGTGGGTCCTGAAGAAACGGCGGGTTGTCTCGTCCGTCTCCCAGATGGAGGAGAGGCAGGTGGTCTCCGTGGTCATCACATCCACGCCGTTGCGGTAGTCCATGGGCAGCGCCTCAATACCGGGGCCGCAGAACTCCAGCACGCAGTTGTTGACAAAGCCGCTGTCAAAGGTGGCCTTCACCAGGGCGATGGCCACATCGTGGGGGCCGACGCCCTTTTGGGGCTTTCCGGTGAGGTACACCAGCACCACCTTGGGCATGGGGATGTCCCAGGTGTTCCTGAGAAGCTGCTTGGCCAGCTCCGGGCCGCCCTCGCCCACGGCCATGGTGCCCAGGGCGCCGTAGCGGGTGTGGGAGTCGGACCCTAAGATCATCTTGCCGCAGCCCGCCATCTCCTCCCGGGCGTAGGAGTGGATGACGCTCTGGTTGGCGGGAACATAGATGCCTCCGTATTTCCTGGCGGCGGACAGGCCAAACATATGGTCGGTTGGTGAGGGCATAGGGAATGGGGAACTCCTTCATGCCGGAGGCCCGGGCCTGCTGGATGATGCCCACATAGGTGATGTCGTGGGACACCATGGCATCGAAGCGGATCTTCAGCTCCATGGGGTCGGCGGATGTGTTATGGGCCTGCAGGATCCGCCAGGCCATGGTGTTCTGCCGCGCCCCCCCCGCCGGGATGGGGGTGGTGTCGCAGAGCTGTCCGTCGTGCAGGAAAACACCTGTATCAAAGCACTGGATCATAGCTTATCCTCCTTGTGTGCCAAAAAAATCAATTACAGAAAGTATAGCACAAAGCCAACGGTTTGTGAATCCCTTTCCTGCGTAAGCTGCTGACGGAGGGAAAGCCCTTTCACCCGGCAGATCTACGCCGGAATGCCGGCCCGAAAAGGAAAGCTCCCCGCACGCAGTGCGTGCGGGGAGCTTTTTTCGGTTAAAGCAGACAGGAAACGGCGTCGTAGAACCGCTGCAGCCGTTCCAGATCCGGGTCATTGGTCTGCCCCAGCCCAACGGTCTTATTGGCTCCGTGATAGTCACTGCCGGCGGTGATGAGGAGATTGAACCGATCCGCCAGCGCCAGCATGATCTCCTTTTGCCCCGGTGTAAAGGTGGAATAATAGCACTCCAGGCCCATGAGACCTGCCGCCTTGAACCGCTCCACCCGGGCCGAGATCTCCTCCCGGGACAGATCGCCGGAGCCGTCCGCAAGAATGCCGTGAGCCAATACCGGAATGCCGTCGGACCGCAAAATGGCATCAATGGCATCCTCCGGCGACAGGCTGGGCACAGTGTCACGGTAGTCTCTGAAGGCGTCAAATCCCTCGTTTTTTGTGCGCACATAGCCCTTTTTCAGCATCAAGGCGGCAAAATGCGGCCTGCCGGGGTTTTTTTGAGCCAGCAGCTCCGCCCGCTCCTCCCCGGTGAAGGTGAAGCCGAACCGCTCCTGCAGGTAGCGGAACCGGTCCTGCGTTTTCAGGATGCGGTTGTTGTGGGCAAAGGCCACTGTCTCCCGGATGGCGGGCTTTTTCACATCGTAGCAGTAGCCCAGCATATGGTACTTGCCCCGCGCGTCCTTGCAGGAAAACTCCACCCCGCCGATGAACACCGGATCATCCGGCTGCAGCAGCGCCCGCACGGCGTCGCAGCCCTCGGCGGTGTCGTGATCCGTCAGGGCGAAGATGTCCAGCCCGGCGGCGCGGACATTTCGCAGCAGCAGTTCGGGCGTATCCGTCCCGTCGGAGTATACGGAGTGCATATGCAGGTCCGGTTTTTGATAGGTGATCCGTTTCATGAAAGCCGTATTCTCCCCTTCTCTGTCCTACAGCTCATTATACCCCATTTCACCCGGATTGGCAAGGAAAACGCCCTATCCCCGCCAACCCAAGGCTATGGAGAGCTGCCGGGCCTGATGAACGAGCTGGCCGATGGCGTTTTGGAAGTCCTCGGACTGCACCCGCCGGAAAAGCCCCGCCACACCCAGGGCATAGCGCATATGGCCGTTGCTGTCGTACACCGGAGCCGCCGCGGAGCGCAGGCCGATACGGTATTCGCCGTCCTCCACGGCATAGCCCTGCTGCCGCACGGCGGCAAGATCCGACACGAAGCGGCGGGGATCGGTGATCGTATGCGGCGTGAACGCCTGCATCCCACCTTTTTCCAGGATCCGGAGCACCTCCCGGTCGCTTCTGCCGCTCAGCAGCACCTTTCCCTGGGAGGTGGCGTGCAGGGGCATACGCCCGCCGATGGCAGGCACCACCTGCAATCCCGAGTCACTGATGCACTGGTCAAAGGAGATGGCATTGCATCCCTCCAGCAGCGCCAGAAACGCGCTGGCCCCCGAAACGGCCGCCAACTGCTCCAGATGCGGATGCGCCAGCCGCCCGATATCCCAGGCCGAGGACACGGCGCAGCCGCACTCAAACAGGCGGATGCCCAGTGCGTAGCGCCCATCGCTGTGCTGCTCGATGACGGCGTGCGTGCGCATAGTGGCGAGCAGAGCGTGGGTGGTGCTCTTGGGGTAGCCGGAGGCGGCGGACAGCTCCTGCAAGGTCATGGGCGCGCGCCGGGCAAGCAATATTTCCAGCAAGGTCATGGCCTTATCCACCGACTGCACCGCAGTATGTTCTGCCATGGGCCATCCCTCCTTTCGCTTCATCCTACCACAGAACCGGGGAGCACGCAAGAGAGAATTCCGCATTGCGGGACGATAATTCTGTATTGCCGAATAAATCGTATTGTTTTTGTCCGAATAACGCAGTAAAATAGGGTGAAGTAACAAGGGGGGAGGGATACCATGCGCACCACGGAAGGCCGCCGGGGGCGGCTCATCCTCTGCATACTGGCGGCGGCGCTGCTTAGCCTGTTCCTCCTGTCCTTCTGGCTGGGGCGGTACGACGTGCCCCCGGGGGAAGTGATCCGGATACTGCTGGCCCGGCTATTCCCCCTGGATGCCACCTGGACAGAGCAGATGCAGGTGGCGGTGGTGCATATCCGCCTGCCCCGTATTTTACTTGCCTGCATGGTGGGCGGATGCCTGGCCACCGCCGGCACCGCCTATCAGAGCGTATTCCGCAATCCCATGGCAGCGCCTGACATTCTGGGCGCCTCCTCCGGAGCCTGCTTCGGGGCCGCGTTGGCTATCCTGCTGGGCTTTTCCCGCAGCAGCGTCACGGTCCTGGCCTTTGGCAGCAGCCTGCTGTCCGTGGCTCTGGTGTATGCCATCGCCCGGCGCACCCGGGGCAATCAGGTGATGTCCATTTTGCTGGCCGGCGTGATGATCGGGTCCCTGTTCTCCGCCTGTACCTCCTATGTGAAGCTGGTAGCCGATCCCTCCAACCAGCTTCCGGAGATCACCTACTGGCTCATGGGCAGCCTGTCCGGCTCGCGGCTGAAGGATGTGTCCTTTGCTGTCATACCCATGCTCATTGGTCTGGTGCCGCTGTATATCCTGCGCTGGCGGATCAACCTGCTGACGCTGGACGAGGAGGAGGCCCGGTCCATGGGCGTGCATACCCGCCGGCTGCGTCTGACCGTCATCCTGTGCGCCACGGTACTCACGGCGGTGAGCGTGGCGGTGAGCGGCATGATCGGCTGGGTGGGTCTGGTGATCCCCCACCTCTCCCGCAAATTGGTCGGCAACGACTGCCGATATCTCCTGCCTGTCTCAACGATTTTCGGCGCCATTTTCCTGCTGCTGGTGGATAATGTCTCCCGCAACCTGCTGGCGGTGGAGATCCCCATCGGCATATTGACCGCCTTTGTGGGCGCGCCCTTCTTCCTGTATCTCATGACCAGAAAGGAGCACTCCCTATGATCCTTTCGGTTGAAAACCTGTGCTTCTCCTATGGTGCTCACCAGGTGCTGCAGCAGGTGGACTTTGCTGTGGAAAAGGGCGAGTTCCTCTCCATACTGGGGCCAAACGGCGTGGGCAAAAGCACTCTGTTCCGCTGCATGCTGGGCACGCTGACCGGCTATCAGGGCTCTGTTCTGGTAAAGGGCCGGGAGATCCGCACCCTCTCCCACCGGGAGCGGGCGCAGCGGATTGCCTATATTCCCCAGAGCCACCGGCCCACCTTTGGATACACGGTGCTGGACACCGCCCTGATGGGCACTACCCGGCAGTTCTCTCCCTTTCAGCAGCCCAAAAGGGCGCAGACAGACATGGCCCTGGCCGCTCTGGAGCGGGTGGGCGTTTTGCATCTGGCACAGCGGAATTTTGCCCATCTCTCCGGCGGCGAGCAGCAGCTTGTGCTCATCGCCCGTGCCATCGCCCAGCAATCGGATATTCTCATTATGGACGAGCCTACCTCCGCCCTGGACTACGGCAACCAGCTCCGGGTGCTGCGGCAGGTGCGCGATTTGAGCCGGGAGGGCTACACGGTGCTGCTGAGCACCCACAATCCCCAGCACGCCCTGACCTTTGCCGACCGTGTGCTGGCCCTGCACAACGGCACCGTAGCCGCCCACGGCACAGCCAAAGAGGTGCTCAATCCGGAGCTTCTGCGCAGGCTTTACCGGGTGGAAGCCATTCTGGCAGACACCCCCGGCGGCAGCGTCATCGTGCCGTTGACGGAGGAGGGGGAGAGCTGATGTTTCAGTGGAACGAAGAGATGGTGCGCTTCATGCGCGTCGCCTCGGAATATGGCGACTACCACCTCCGTCTGGCAGACTGGATGCTGCCGGATCTGCGCGCTGCAGATCATGTCTGCGACGCAGGCTGCGGCCTCGGCTATCTGAGCCTGGCTCTTGCGCCCCATGTGCGCCGGGTAACGGCGGCGGACCGCAGTGCGGAGGCTCTGTCCGTCCTGCGGGAGAACTGCGCGGCCCGTGGGATCGGGAACATCGCTCTCCTTGCGGGCGACCTGTTCTCCGCGGCGCCGCAGAGGCCCTACGACGCCATGGTCTTCTGCTTCTTCGCCAAAATGGAGGAGATCGCCGCCATCGCCCGGAGGCAGTGCCGCGGCACGGTGTTCGCCTTTAAGAAAAACTACGCCACCCACCGCTTTTCCGTGGAAAGTCACCCCACCGGAGACGACAGCTTTTCCGCGGGGGTAAGCTGGCTCACAGAACACGGTGTTCCCTTTGTTTCGCAGGAGCTGGAGCTGGAAATGGGGCAGCCCTTTTGCTCGTGGGAGAGCGCGCGGCGCTTTTTTGAAATCTACAGCCGCGACGAGGATAAATCCGTTATTACCGACGACTTTCTGCGCAGTAAGCTGGTCGAAACAGGCCGGGAGGATTTTCCCCTGTACCTGCCCCATCAGCGGCCGGTAGGTTGTCTGAAATTCTCCGTTGAGGATTTACCATAATAATATAAAACAAGGAGGAAGACACATGAAAGTAAAAAAATGGTTAGCGATGCTGCTGGCCGTTGTCATGGTGCTGAGTCTGGCAGCATGCGGCACACAGAGCAGCCCGCAGACGGATGACACGACCCGCGTGTTCACCGATTCGGTGGGCCGTGAGGTGGAAGTGCCCGTTCAGATCGACAAGGTGGCCCTCAGCGGCCCCATGGCCCAGATCGTGCTGTTCGCCCTGTGTCCGGACAAGCTGGTGGGCGTTTCCAACGCCTGGAGCAAGGAGGCACAGGAGTATCTGGACGAAAAATACTTCAATATGCCGCAGATCGGCCAGCTTTACGGCGGAAAGGGCGAGCTGAATCTGGAGACTCTGCTCCAGAGCGGCGCGCAGGTGGTCATTGATGTGGGCGAGCCCAAGGGCAGCATCAAGGAGGACATGGACTCCCTGCAGCAGCAGACCGGTATCCCCTTCATTCATATCACCGCCGATACCGAGTCCTACCCCGCCGCCTACCGGATGCTGGGCGACCTGCTGAATATGAAGGATGAGGCGCAGACGCTGGCCGCCTACTGCGAGAAGATCTATGACCGCACCGTGTCCATTGCGGGCAGCGTGGAAAAGGCCAATGTGCTGTATGTCACCGGCGACGCCGGACAGAACGTCATCGCCAGCGGCTCCTACCACGCGGAGATCCTGGATCTGCTGACCAACAATCTGGCCGTTGTGGACGATCCCTCCTCCAAGGGCACCGGCAACGAGGTGAGCATGGAGCAGATCCTCACCTGGAATCCGGACGTTGTCGTCTTCGCCCCGGAGAGCATCTACGCCACCGTGCAGGACGACGCCGCCTGGCAGAGTGTAACCGCCATTAAGAACGGCGCTTACTACGAGGTGCCCTTCGGCCCCTACAACTGGATGGGCTTCCCCCCCTCCGTGCAGCGGTATCTGGGCATGATGTGGCTTTCCAAGGTGCTCTATCCCGACGCCACGGTCCAGTATGACCTGTTTGACGATGTCCACGAATACTATGAGCTGTTCTACCACTGTGATCTGACCCGGGCACAGTACGACGCTCTGGTGGCCAATTCTCTGGGAAAATAAAACGCAAACCGCCACGGGGAAAACCTGTGGCGGTTTTCCGATTTTTGTGGTATGCTAAGGAAAAGGAGTGATCCATATGCAGACGATTTTCGCAAAGCTGCTCTATGAAATGGAAAAGGGCAACGACACCGTGCTGGTGACCATCATCCGGGAATCCGGCTCCACTCCCCGGGGGGTGGGCGCGCAGATGCTGGTGAACGCCCAGGGGCCTCAGGCGGGCACCATCGGCGGCGGAAATGTGGAGAACCTGTCCATTCTCCATGCACGGGAGCTGATCGGGAAAAAGTGCGGCGACATCCATGAATACAAGCTGCGCCACAGCGACACGGAGGATATCGGCATGGTCTGCGGCGGCGATGTGACGGCGCTGTTCACCTATATCCCCGCCGGGGACGAGGCGTGGCACGCACTGGCCTCCCAACTGCTCCGGCGCATCGCCCAGTATCAATCCGGCTATCTGGTGCTGCCCCTGTCCGGGGAGCGGGGCTATCTCACCGATCAGGCACCGGACGCGGGCGCGTTTGCCCTGCCGGTCGCCACGGGCGAGCGGGCCATTCTCTTCGGCGCCGGCCACTGCTCGGTGGCGCTGGCCCCGGTGCTGCGGTCCATCGGCTTTCGGGTGACGGTGTTTGATGACCGGCCGGAGCTGGTGACGCCGGAGCGGTTCCCCGACGCGGAAGCGCTGATTTGCGGTGATTTCGGAGCCATCGGCGACTATATCACCACCGAGCCGGACGACTATGTGGTGGTCATGACCAGCGGCCACACCTATGACTTCACGGTGCAGGAACAGATCCTGCGCCGCCCCGCCGCCTATGTGGGAGTCATCGGCTCCCGTGCCAAGACCGCCTCGGTGAACGCAAGGCTCCGTGCCGCCGGAGTGGACGAAGGCGCCATTGCCTCCATTCACACCCCGGTGGGCGTTGCCATCAAGGCCGTGACTCCGGCGGAGATCGCCGTGTCCATTGCCGGGGAGATGATCTATGAGCGGGCGCTGCGCCGGGAACAGGCGGGCATCCATGTCCACGGCTGTCCCATGCACTGACAGCGGCTTACACCGAAACTGATGGCAGGCACCCTTGTGCCTGCCATTTTTTCAGGCCGCCTCCGCATTTTCATCGCCCCGCCGGAGGCAAGGGGAAAAGCCGCCGGCCCCGCCCAAGGCGGGACCGGCGGCCCTTTTATGTAGAATGAGATCTACTTGTGAAACATCTGGGCATAGACCACATCGGCCATGCGGTAAAAGCTCAGGGCGGCATTGTCATAGCTGCCGCCATAGTAGTCCTGCTCAATGGCGGACTTCAGCTTATAGAGCTGGGTGTCGGTAGCGGCGGCGTTCACGCCGTTGCCCAGAAGGACATAATAATCCCCGCCCTTCACCAGCAGAAGCAGCATATCGTTCTGTCCCAGACCCCACTCCTTGCCCAGGGCGGCGGCATAGTTCTCGGAAGATTTGCCGTGGGTACTGTCCACGGAGGCCACGGCCACCACGGCGTAATACTTTTCATTCCACTGCCGGTTGTAGTCCTCTATGCACTGCTTCGTCTCCGCAGTCAGCAATCCCGCGTCGTCGGCGATCCATGTGCCGTACTGCACCGCAACGGGCTTGCGGCTGATGCCGTACAGAGATCCGGCCACGATCACCAGCACCAGCACCGCCAGGGCAAAGCCACGGCTCTTTAATACCTTCATGTTTCCGCTCCTTTCACGGAGGATCTTACTTGTGCAGCTCCATGAGCTTCTGCTTCAGCTCGCCCTCAATGCGGCCCAGCTCCGCCTCGGCGGCCCTGCGCTTGGCGGCGCCCTCCTGCTGAATGGCCAGCACCTCGTCCAGAGTGGCGATGAGCTGCTGGTTGGTGTGCTGCAGGGTCTCGATGTCCACGATGGAGCGCTCGGACTCCTTGGCGGTGGCGATGGTGCCCATCTTCAAGGCGTCGGCATTCTTCTTGAGCAGCTCGTTGGTCATCTCGGTGACGGCGTTCTGGGCGGCGGTGGCCTGCCGGCCGTGCTCCATGCCCAGAGCCAGCACCATCTGGCTCTTCCACAGGGGGATGGTGTTCACCAGAGAGGACTGGATCTTCTCCACCATCTGGGTGTCATTGTTCTGCAGCAGGCGGGTCTGGGGACCCATCTGCACGGAGATCATCCGCGTCAGCTCCAGATCGTGGAGCTTCTTCTCAAAGCGGTTGCACAGGTTCACCATGTCGTTATACGCCTGGGCATCCTCGGCAAGGCCTGTCTGCTCCGCCTTCACGCGCAGCTCCTCCAGCCGGCCGGCACGCACCTCCTCCAGCCGTCTCTTGCCGGCCAGAATATACATGGTCAGTTCCTTGTAATACTTCAGGTTCAGCTCATACATCTGATCGAACATGGCAATGTCCTTCATCAGCGTGATCTGATGCTGCTCCAGAGACTGGGCAATGCGGTCCACATTGGCCTCTACCTTGCTGTACTGGGCCTTCATGCTCTCGAGCTTGTTGCCGGCCTTGCGGAACAGGCCCGCCAGACCCTTCTTCTCCTCCTCCGCGCCGAAGCCCTTGAGCTGCACCACCAGCTCACTCAGATCCGCGCCCACCTGGCCCAGATCCTTGCTGCGGACATTGCTCAAAGCGTTCTCGGAAAAGCCCGCCACGCTCTTCTGAGCGGCGGCGCCGTACTGCAGCACCATGTTGGTGTCGGTGATGTCGATCTTCTTGGAGAACTCCTCCACCGCCTTCTTCTCCTGTTCGGTGAGCAGGCTCTCATCCAGCGCCACAGGCTCCACCTGTTTTTCCTGTGAAACCTCGGCAGCAGCCGTGGGGTCCAGGGTCAGCTCCGGCACGGCGGAAGCAGCGGCTGTGGGATCCAGGGTCAGTTCGGGGGTCATATTCTCGGTCATGGTGTTTTCCTCTCTTTCTTATAATTCCAATTGGATGCCGCCGTCGGACGGCTCCTCTTTGTCTTCCTGTTTCTCCTGCTGTACGGTGCGGTGCACGGTGTCCCGGGACAGACCCTCCCGGGCCAGCATATTCTCCAGTACGGTGATGTCCGTGGAGATGTCCAGCGCCTCGGCGCCGAACAGGGCGTCCAACTGCTTTTCAAAAGCCGTGACGATGGTGCCCATGATGTTTTCCACCCGCTCCATGGTAGCGCCCACATTGCCGCCGGAGATGCCCTGGCCGCCCATTCGGTCATAGGTGTTGAGCAGCTTCAGAGTGGTGGGCAGGTAGTAGCTCATGAACTTGCGGATCTGGGGCAGCTTTTCCGGTCTCTGCTTCACCTGGTCGAAGATCTTGCCGGACAGCTCCTCCAGCCGGCGGATCTGACGGCTGATGACTTCGTCGGCGATGTTGTCGTCCAGTCGGCGCATCTCCTTCAAAGCAAGCTGCCCCTGGGCGATCATCTCATCCAGTGCCTCGTTGCCGGTGCGCACAGGCTCCGGCTCCACCTCGATCTCCTCCTTCACATCCTTGCAGAAGCAGCGGGACACAAAGTACGCCGCCGCGGAAACCGCCGCCGCAATGGCGAAATGTCCCACCCGGTACAGCGGAAACAACAGGGCATACGCCGCCCAGGCTCCCGCCGCAATATAAATGGGTACGGCAGACTTATGCACAATTACTTTCTTCATGGCTTAGCCTCCCCGTCTGGGTTTATTTCCTTATTATACAGCATCGAGCCGGCAGGGTCAAGAAAAACAGGCGGCCTGCGGCCGCCCTTTTGTAGCCCACACCGGGCTTTGTTTCCCTATATCCTCCCTCTCGTCCCCGTGCGGGGATCCACGAACAGGGGCAGATCCGGGGCCCGGAAGGTAAACAGCAGAAACAGCGCCCACACGAACAGCAGCGTCAGCAGGCCCAGCACCGTCCAGCCCGCCCCGCACAGCCGCCGCCGTTGCAGGGCCCAGCTCACCCAAAAGGCCAGCAGCACCGCCGCCTGAAAGATCAGAATATCCACGATCATAACATCCCGGCCCACAATGCCCTGATAGGTATAAAACAGCAGGGGAACGGACGCCAGGCCCGCCAGCAGGCCCGCCGCCCGGGGTCCTGCGATGCCGTCGGAGCGCAGGGCCACATACTCCACCAGGGAGAACAGGATCCACGGCACCGCCAGCAGCTTCATATGCTCCCAGGTGGACTCGTTCACCGACGCAAACAGCGCCGCCGCCACGCTCTCCCCTGTCCAATCGTATACAAAATGCAGCCCATTGCCCGCTGCCAGTGTCCACAGAAGTCCCGCAATCTCCCATGCGTCCCGGCGTTTGTCCCTCATAGTCCCTGCCTCCTTTGGGTTTTGTATAATTGTAAGCATAAACCGGCGATTCCATACGCGGATTTTTTCGTTGCATTTTATCTCTTACGGCGTTACAATATGCCATATTATCGGCAAAGGAGCGATACCATGAACTACAACGAGATTCTGCAGGCAGCCCGCACCTGTATGGGCCCTTACTGCAAGGCCTGCCCCGTATGTGACGGCAAGGCCTGCCGCAATACCATCCCCGGCCCCGGCTCCAAGGGTCTGGGCGTCACCTTCCAGCGCAACTACCAGAAGTGGCAGGAGCTCTGCGTGCAGATGGACACCATCTGCGACAACCGCCCCGCCGACACCTCCTTCGATTTCTTCGGCGCGAAGCTGCGTCTGCCGGTGCTGGCCGCCCCCGTGGGCGCCATGAAAATGCATTACGGCGACAAATATGACGACGCGGCCTACAATGATCTGCTGGTGGCTTCCTGCCGCAGTGCCGGCATTCTGGCCTGTACCGGCGACGGCATCGACGACGGCGTCATGCAGGGCGCGCTGCAGGCCATCAGGGCCGCTCAAGGCTGCGGCGTGCCCACGGTGAAGCCCTGGGACCGGGACACTCTGTTTCGCAAGCTGGAGCAGATCCGCAAGGCCGAGCCCTTGGCCGTGGCCATGGACATCGACGCCGCGGGACTGCCCTTCCTGCAGCACCGCACCCCGCCCGCCGGCAGCAAGACGGTTCAGGAGCTGCGGGAGATCATTGCATTTGCGGGCAAGCCCTTTATTCTCAAGGGCATCATGACCCCCGCAGGCGCCCGCAAGGCCATGGAGGCCGGCGCCGCCGGCATCGTGGTGTCCAACCACGGCGGCCGTGTGCTGGACCAGTGCCCCTCCACCGCGGAGGTGCTGCCCGCCATCGCCGACGCCGTGGGCGGCTGGATGAAGATCTTCGTGGACGGCGGCATCCGCACGGGTCTGGACGTGTTCAAGGCTCTGGCGCTGGGGGCTGACGGCGTGCTCATCGGCCGCCCCTTCGTCACCATGGTCTACGGCGGCGGTTCGGAGGGCGTGCAGGTATACGCGGACAAGCTCCAAAACGAGCTGCAGGACGCCATGCAGATGTGCGGCGTACACAGTCTGGAGCAGATCAGCCGGGATCAGATCTTCCGGCCGTAATTTTCCCCCGCCCAAAGCCGGCATAGCGCCGCGCAGGGCTCGGTCTGCCGGACGACCCGCAAAAAAAAGCTCCCCCACCGGGGAGCCTTTTCCTATGTATCAGAAGAAATCGAACCGGGGATGATCCTTGTCCACGAAGCCTGTTTCGATCTCCACCCCGGGGCCGAAGAAGCGGCGCAGCAGCGTCACGAATTCCTCCGTGGCCGCCTTCACCTCCGCCTCATTCACATCGGTGAAGCCGTCAATGGGGAACAGGATGGCCTTTGTCTCCTCCGTGATCTTGCCCCGCTCACTCTGCCGCCAGGTCCAGCGGCGGGTGCGCACCTGACTGCCGGAGGCGTAGATGATCTCGCCCTCGTCGGGCGTTTCCTCCACCGTCTCGCCGAAGGCTACAAAGGTATCCCCCGCCCGGGCAGGCCGCACCTCCAGACCACCCTCCAGGGTGTCAATATCGTGGGCGCCGATGGGCAGGCGGTGGCCGATGGAGATGGCGTTGCCCAGATCCACCGCCGCGTTGATGCAGGGGAAGCCCTTGCCCTTGGCAATGCGGGTCAGCAGCGCCTCAATGGAGCACAGGAACTTATTGGGGTTGATGCCCAGCGTGCGGAACGCCTCCCGGTAGGGCAGAATGTCCGGCGTCTCCTTGGGCTTCTTGTCCGCGAAGTACGCCTCGCAGATCCTGATGTTCGCCTGCAGCAGTTCCTCCAGCTCCGGGAGGTGCCGGGTGTTGTCCAGCCCCCGCACCGCCACCGCGCCGAAGCAGGCTGTGGGCAGCTTGTCAAATACTTCCGTCGCCACCTGGTAGTACATAGCGCATCCTCCCTGCATTGGAAATTTGTCTATATTATAATCTTTTCCGGGAAAATGTCTACATAATATTACGGAAATATGTTGTATATTTTTTCTTATTCCTCCGTGAAGCTCACAGCCTTGTCGAACAGCTCCTCCACTTCCTTGTCGGGCTTTTTGCTCAGCAGGGAGACCACCACGGCCGCCACAGTGCTGGCAAAGAAGGCGGGGATAATCTCGTAGATTCCCGTGCTGGACAGGAAGGCGAACCACAGCACATCCACGGCCGCGCCCACCAGAATACCGGACACAGCGCCGGAGAAGGTGAACCGCTTCCAGAACAGGGAGAGCAGAATGGTGGGACCAAAGGCTGCGCCGAACACGCCCCAGGCGTTGGACACCAGATCCATAATGGAGCCGGCGTTGGGGTTGGAGGCAATGAGCAGGGCCGCAATGGAGATAGCCAGGACCACCGCGCGGCCGATCCACAGCATTTCCTTGTCCCCGGCCTTGTTCTTGCGAAGAATGGGCTTATACACATCGCTGGCAAAGGCAGACGCGGAGGCCAGCAGCTGGGAGTCCGCCGTGGACATGGATGCAGCCAGAATGGCGGACAAAAGCACGCCGGAAATGACCCCCGGGAAGATCTTGCGCACCATCTGAATGAATACCGTGGAGCTGTCGGCAATATCGCCCAGCAGCACATGGCCAATGCAACCCGCCGCCACGGAGAAAATGACGATCAGCACATTCCAGGTAATGCCGATCTTGGCGGACTTCTTCAGAGACTTCTGAGACTCCAGAGACATGAAGCGCACGATGATATGGGGCATACCGAAATAGCCAAGGCCCCAGCCCAAGCCGGAAACCACATCCTTCCAGTTTTCGAACAGATTCCAATAGCCCGCCGGCATATCGGAAAAGCTCATGGCCGCACCGCCGCCGTTGATAATGCCCAGCGCGAAAATGGGGGCAATGAGCAGGGCGGCCAGCATCAGCAGACCCTGGAAGAAGTCCGTCCAGCACACGGCGTTGAACCCGCCCAGGAAGGTATAGCACACGATAATGCCCGTGGCGATATACATGGCGGTGGTAGTGTCAATGCCGATAACCGTATGGAACAGAGTGCCGCAGGCCTTCATGGAGGAGGCGGCATACACAGTGTAGGCCACCAGGAAGATCACCGCGCAGATGACCTGCAAGGCCTTGGACTTGCTCAAAAAACGGTTGGTCAGATACTGGGGCACGGTGATGGAATCGTTGGCCACGATGGTAAAGCGGCGCAGCCGGGGCGCCTGCACCAGCCAGCTGATGGCATAGCCGATGGACAGGCCGATGGCGATCCATGCCTGGCCGATACCCGCTACATAAATGCTGGCCGGCAGACCCATGAGCACCCACGCGCTCATGTCGGACGCGCCCGCGCTCAGCGCAGACACCCATGCGCCCATCTGACGGCCGCCCAGGAAATACGCCTTGTCGCCGCCGTCCTTGGAGCGCACAAAGAAATACACGCCAATGCCCAGCATGAAGCACAGATAAATTACAAAAACAACAACCTCGCTGATGTTCATTGTGATCCCTCCCAAAGTGATTCTTTTTCTCAACATGGGGCAGTATAGCACAAATGAAACAAGAATGAAATGCAGAACGATGTATAGAATGAATTCTATACATCGTTCACTGTAATTGTCTTTTTCCGTTATATTAAGCGCTTTTCTTTATAGAATATCATTTGCACAAAAATTCGTTCTTGAAAAAAATTCTCAAAAAATCACGGGGCGAGCCTGAATCCCTGCAAAAACATGGGCATCATCATGGCCCCGTACCGGCTCAGGGAGTATTCGCCGCCGCTGAGGCACCAGTCGTACATCAGGCCCCGCTCAAACATGGCGTAGGCCCGGGCGATCTCGTTGGTGGTCATATCCCGGCGAAGCTGTCCCCGGCTCTGACCGTCCCGCACGATCTGGTACAGCAGCTTAAAATAGGTGCGGCTGCGGTCCAGCAGGTGCTTTTCGCCCCGGGTCACAAGCTGGGAGGAAAAGAGTCGGGCCAGCAGTTCCAGAGAAACGCTGTTGTCGATCATGGTGAACAGCTCCTTGTTCAAAAACACCAGGGTCTCCACGGCGTCCGCCTCCGGGTCGATCTGGGGCCGCAGCTCCTCATACTTCTCGTCAAACAGCACCGACAGGGAGCCAAGCAAGGCGTCCTTGCCGTCGAAATAGTGGTAAAAGGACCCCTTGGAGGTCTCGGACTCAAACACGATGTCCTCCACGGTGGTGTTTTCATAGCCCTGCTCGTAAAACAGCTTCCACGCCGCCGACACGATGCGGGCCTTGGTGTTGCGGCCTGTTTTCCTTGCCATACTCACGCCCTCCTTTCCGGTTTTCCGAATAGCTTCCGGGCCACGCCGCTCACCAGTCCCCGCTCAAAGCGGTTCAGGCCGAAGAGCCACATACTCCCGGCGTACACCGCCACGAACACCAGCCCCCACAGCAGGCAGCCCAAATAACTGTCGATCTTTGCGAACACGGCGATGAGCAGCGCCGCCGCCGCCGGCAGGAGCATGGCCGGCAGCAGGTGAAAGAGGTGCTGCCAGAAAGCCGGGATGTTCAGGCCGATCCTCTTGCAGTAGTACCAGTTCATCAAAAACACCTCGCCCACGATGGTGGCGATCATGGTGCCGATGGCGGAGCCGACCCCCTCCCACCGCATACACAGGGGGATGCTGATGAGGGTGTTGCCCACAGCCACCGCCGCATACACAAGGGAGCGGAAGCGGTGCATATTCATGGCCGTCTGTATTTCAATGCCCAGAGTCTGGCAGTTGCTCCACACGCAGGCAAACATCAGGATCAGGGTAATGGTGTAGTCCGCGGAGAACTCCGGCGCGCCCATCCACAGCACCACGAAGGGCCGCCCCACAGCCACAAATCCCCACAGCACACAGCTCAGAATAATGAACTGCAGCCGTCCGGTCTTGGTGAACAGGGCGTCCAGCTCCCGCATAGGCCGCTTTTCCGCCACAATGCGGTTCACCCGCGGGATCAGCACGCCGCTGATGATGGTGGCGATGCTCAAAAAATAGGTGTTCAGCTGCGCCGCCGGCACATAGATGGTCACGGCGTCGGTGCCGTGGATCCACCCCAGCAGCAGCCGGTCGATGGCCCAGTTGAAGTTGTTCACCACGATGCCGATGAACACATATACCGTAAAGCCCATCATCTCCCGCATGAGGCGGAAATCATACCGCCCGAAGCGGAAGGGCATCTCCAGCTTAACCAGGCAGTAATAGACATTCACCAGACCGCTGACTACCGTGAAGCCCAGCGCCACCACCGTCAGCGTCACCGACCGGTATCCCAGCAGCAGCAGAGGAATCATCAGCAGGGGGTTGAGCACCTGCTTGCCCATGGCCAGAATCTTCTGGAACAGATACCGCTCCTGAATGGCCACATGGGACTCAAACACGCTGATGGGCAGGCACAGCGCGGCGTTCACCGACATGATCCGCAGCAGCCTGCAGCCCAGTTGGATCTCCTCCGCCGTCAATTTGCTGCCGAAGATCCACTCGCCCTTCAGCGACAGCAGAAAGCCCAGCGCCAGCAGCGCCGCCCCCAGCACCGAATAGGTCACCAGAAACATCCCGTTGAGCTTGGCCATATTCTTTTTGTCGCCGGCCACCTTGTACCGGGAATAGTAGCGCACATAGGCGCTGCCCAGACCCAGACTCATAAGGCTCAGGTACGAAATGATAGGCAGCACCAGGTTATAAACCGCGTATTCGCTGCTGCCCAGGCAATCCACCATCACCGGCGTGTAGACCAGAGATATGACAATGCCCAATCCCATGGAAAGATAGGACAGGATGGCTCCCGCCCGGATCTGATTGACTTTCAATCCATCAACTCCTTATACAAAAGCGGGACAAACCCGCCAAAGCGCATACAACCGCAGCATACCGGTATATTATACCGAACCGTTCTCCTTCTGTAAAGCAGTTTCCTGCCCCTCGTCGGGCTGCTGCAGCTCCGTCTCCGCCGCGGAGCCGAAGTCCAACTGAATGACCGCCTGCCGGACATTCACGGCGCAGCCCACCTGCAGCCCCTTTTTCCCGGCCTCCGCCGAAGCGGCGCGCAGGATCTCCCCCAGTATCTCCCGGCTCAGTCCGCCGCCCCGCCAGTGAAACACAAAATGCGCCTGCTTTTTCCGCAGGGCCTGCCGCACACGCTCCGCCACAGCCTCCGGCTTGGTCAGGGAGACGGAGCGGTAATAGTACCCCTGGTCCTCCCGGCACTGCGGCACCGGCAGCACCAGCCGTTCGTGATCCAGAAAGATATGCCTGTCGTCCAGGTTGAAATAATCGTACCGGTGCGTACCCCGCTGGAGGGAATTGTCAAAGGTTGCGTCCATGTGGTACCGCTTTTCGTCTATTGTCAGTACATTCCATGTGTGGCGGTATTTCACACCCCGCTCCGGGTTCGCCTCGCCGAGAGCCACGATGCACTCCACCCCCACGGCGTCGCACAGGGCCTTCACCGTTTTGGCAATGCCCTCGCACACGCCCACCCCCTGGGTCAGGGGGCCGATGATCTCATGTGAGTAGGACTTCTTCAGCTTGTCATAGCGGACATTGTCCAGAATAAAGTCGTGGATGGCCAGCTCCTTTTCCCTCTGGCTTTTCCCCTGCAGGGGCCGGATAACGCGCTGGATCCTCGCGGAAACGGCCTGCCGGTGGGTACGGATCTTCCCCTTGTCAAAGAGGTATTGCGGTATAAGCTCCACATGGTCGGCCCCGGGATAATACCGGTAGCTGTACCCGGTCACATAGAACAAAAGCGGTGTGTCCAGCTTCAGCCGCAGGTATACCTCCGCCAGCCGCTCCCGCTCCAGCCGGATCACCCGTACGGCGGGCATGAGCTGCTCAAAGCCGGTTTTCATCTGCTCATAGGCAGCTTTTTCTTCCCGCCCCAGCCCTTTATAGTAGAATCCGTCCATACTTTGTTCTCCTGTCATTTCTGCCTCTATTGTAGCCAAAAGCGGGCGGCTGTCAAGCCCCCTCCGGAGATGACGGAGTGTCGCCGCAAAGCCGACATGGCGGGGACGGCACCGCCGTCCCCGCCATCTGCGCCTGTTTAAAATGCCGCCAGCTCCGCGCCGTATTCGCCGAAGATCTTCTGCAGCTTCTGCTTCTGGGCCGCCGTCATGCGGCTGCTGTACTGCCGTGCCAGGGCCGCCGCCTGATCCGTCCGGCCGCCCTTGAGATAGTTCCCCAGGGCCCGCTGCAGGCTTTCCATGGCCGTGGAGCTGAGGATGGGCTTCTTCTCCGCCTGTGCCGCGGCGCCGGTATTGGCCCGGGCCCCGTCAGACGCCTTCTGCTCGGCGTTCGCCATGGCGGTATAGTGCTGCAGCATCAGCTTATAGTCGGCATACTCCCGGTCCCACAGGGCATCTGCCTCCCGGCCGGAGCGGTCATAGCTCTCCTGCCAGGCCGCCTGCTCCTGCTGGTGGCGCTTATAGTCCGCCTGCTCCCGGTCACTTGCCCATTCATACTGCTGCGCCAGCCACTGCCGCTGGCTCTCGTCCTGCTGCCGGGCGTTTTTCTCCAGCTCCGGCATCAGCTCCATAAGCTGCTGCATATAGCGCTCGTATGCCTGCTGGGATACCGTCTGGGCATAGCTGCTGCCGTAGCCCCCGGTGAGTGCCGCCGCCGCGCCCATGGTGTCAGCCATAGCCTCCCTCCCCTTCCGGGCATACAGATAGGCGTAGTTTTTCGCCTGGGCGTCCGTCTGCGGATCATAGGAAAAGGCCTCGCGTCCGGTGATCTGGTCATACAGCCGCGCCAGCTCCCCCTCAAAGGAGGACCGGTACGCCCCCGGCTGTACCGCCTCCAGACTTTTCTGCACCTCTCTGGCCGCCGCCGCCTCATCCGAGGGCGTGAAGCCCTGCTCCAGCCGGTGCAGGGCATCGTAGGTCTCGTCGGACACCCCCTGCAGGATCTCCTTGCCTGTGGTAGGGTGCTCCGGCTCCGTGGTCTTTAACAGGCTGCCCCAGGTCTCCTCGCCCACCACGCCGTCCACCCGCAGGTTATACTTGCGCTGATAGTCCACCACGGCGTTGTAGGTGTTGTTGCCGAACACGCCGTCCTCGTCCAGTTCATAACCGTTTGCGTTGAGCTTGCGCTGCAGGTCACGGACGGAATCGCCCGTGCTGCCCCGCCATAGTTTTGCCGCCATAGTTGTCCTCCTTTTTATTGTTTCCGTCGTCCCTTCGCCGCCTGGTATATTCGCTTGCTCATGGCTATTTCCAGCGGCCGGCCAGCAACAGGCTTTCCACCTTTGCCTCCGTTGAATTTGCGTTTCCGGTGATAAAAAGCTTAATAGATGCTTTTTCGTTCGGAATGCAAGTAAGCCATCCTATACCGGAACCAAGCCTGCCGCTCCCATACCCTCGCGGCGGCTCACTGAATATAGCCGGGAAATCCGTCAGAACTGCGCTTATAAAATAAGCAGTGCCTATTATACTGCTCGGGCTGCCTGTCACAGTTTTGCTTTCAAGCAGCCAGCACTCCGCTGTTCCGCTACTCCATTTGCGGTAAGCCCAGCCATCGCTCGTCCCCTGCTCCACGATGTAGTCCGCGCCCAGGTCCGCCAGAAGCTCCGCCGGCGTGCGGTAGCGCACGGTCCCGTCGCCGTCCAGCACGGCGATCTTTTCTGCCGCCGCATTCAGATCGGTGGCCGCCGTAGTCTGCAGAATGCCCGCGCCGGCTTTTTTGCCGCCCTTGAGCTCCCAGTCCTCCGCCAGCTCCAGGACATACTCCGTTTCCGCCGCCTTGCCGAAGGCCGCGCCGTTTCCGCCCTCCTTCAGATGAAAGGCCACCCGCTCCGTGGGGATGCTGTCCTCAAACTCCGCGGTGTTGCCCAGGCTGTCTGTGATGACCAGCTTGGCCACATAGCTTCTGTCCGTGGAGATCACCGCGCTCCCGGAGATGATCCCCGTCACCCCGGAGGAGAGCGCTTCGCCGCTGCCGTAGCTGCCGCCCACAGCCTTCCAGTATCCCCTGATGGCTGCCGCGTTCTCTCCTCCGATGGAGGAATAGTTCGCCGTGGCACGACCCGCAATGTGTGTGCCGCTGTCCGATGCGGCGCCATCGCCGTCCGCGCGGTACAGCCTTGCCCCCGTTATGGCAGGCGGTGCGTAGGGATGGATGGCTATCTCGAAGTCCTCATAGGCAGACAGTCCCCGGCTGTCTGTCACCGTGCAGCGCACCGTGGCGGCGGTGCCGCCCATGGTTTCCGTGCGGTATGGGCTTTCGGAGACGGTTTTCCCCAGATAGGTAATGCTGTATCCCCTTACGCTTGCCCCCTGCTTGCAGGTGATCCTGCTGTCGTCAAACTCCGCCCTGGCCTTGGAATAGCCCTGCACCCACGCCCGGATGGCGCTTGCCTTGGTGCCGCTGTTGTCGTAGGTCACCGTCGCCCAGCCGGGGGTGAGAGCCGGCTTCATGCTCCCCGGCACCGAAGCTGTAAAGGCTATGGTCTTGCTCCCGATCAGGGTGCTCCCGCTATAGGTCACGCAAGTCAGTGTCCCCGTGCCGCCGGGGTCATGGGGGATCTGCGCCGCCAGGCTCTCCGGCAGCCTCCACACCGCGCTTGTGCCCAGAGCGCTGCCGATGGTTCCGGAGGCGCTGCCGAAGCTGTAGGTCAGCGTGTGGGTGAAGGTACCGGAGGCTCTGGGCAGACTGATGGTCACCTCCTCGCCAATGGTGGCCGCTCCCATAGACGGCACGGTTGCTCTGGGGATGGTGGGCAGTTCAAAGCTCTGCGCCGGGGCATTGTAGTCTCCGTTGCCATACAGCCACCCGGAAAATGCCGACACGGTGAAGGTTTTTGATCCGTCGCTTTCATGGTCGATCTCCATCGTCCCGGAGGCAAATGTCTCCTCCCGGTAGTCTGTGATATCGGAGTAAGTGCCGCCGGAATATACTGTTCTTCCGTTGATCACCACCGCCGACATTCGGATGGCATTGGTGTAGTACTGTTCCTCCGGGTGCAATCCACAGCTCCAGAGGATGACGGTCTTGTTCCGGGCGGCGTCCTGTTCCCTCACGGACCACTGCACCCAGAAGTACGACCCGTATTTCACATTGGTCTTTATGATTGCGTCGGTAGCCACGCTCTCACCCTCCGATCCATTTGTATTTCACGCCGCTTGTGAAGCTCACATCCCATTTGCCGGAGCCGGTAATGCGGTCCGTGGCGATCTGGGCCACGGTGAGCTTTCCGTTGGAGAAATACGCCGCCTCCTGGCCGCCTATGTAAAAGGACAGCTTCTCCGTGGTCCACACGGACATATTGCTGCTCTTGTCGATCTCGTCAAACACGCCCCGCTCCGTCTCCACGCCGGTCTGGGTGGTGCGTATGTCCTGTCCGATGGCGATGCCGATAATGGGGGTCGTGCCGTCATAGCCCACGATACCCTGCCGGATATACCCCTCCACATCGGTCTTGTAGGCCGCAAAGTCCACCCCCACCTGCTCCGCCTCCGCCCGGATCCGGGCGGCGAACCTGAAATACCGCTCCAGCTTGGTGGGGTCGGCCTCGATCTCCTGGCTGGTCTTTTCCAGATAGGTGCCGAAATCCGACTGCGCCACATAGTTCCCCGTCAGTGTTGCCTGCAGCAGGTCCAGCTCCCGGTGCACGGCGTCCGCCGTCTTCACAAGGAGGCTCTTGAGCTCCGCCGCCTGCCGCCGGCGCTCCTGTGCCTCCTGCTTCCCGGCGGTCTGCGCGCCCTGCGCCGGCAGCTGTCCCTCCGCCTGCTCCATGGCCCGGTTCAGGGTCTGCGCCAGCTGAAACAGGTAGGCGTACTGCTGCCGCACCTGCTGCTCCAGAGGGCCCGACGGGGCCGCCGGCATGTGCACCACGCTCATAGCCCGTCACTCCCCCTCTCGTACAGGGCCGTCAGGGCAAACAGGGCACACTGGCCGCTGCCCGTGAGCTTCACGCGCAGAAACCGGCACTGCCGAGGCCGGATGGCCACCACCTGCTCCCGGATGCCGCCGCTGCCCGTGACCTGTCCCTGCTTTTGCCAGGTAGCTCCCCGGTCATAGCTGATGAGCGCCTCCACGGTCTTGCCCTGCTCCGGCCGCAGATATAAAAGCAGCCTTGTCAGGCGCTTGCGCTCCGGGGTTTCCAACCCCAGCTCTCCGGTCTCCGCCTCCCAGACAAAGGCCTCCTCCTTCTGGCCGCTCTCCCCGTGCATACTCCACAGCTTTCCGTCCTCGGCCAGGCAGTAAAGCTCTCCGCCCTTGCAGGCAAAGGAGACCGCCCGCAGCCCGTCCTCCCGGTGCCACTGCTTTCTCCCGCCGTCATACACCAGCAGGGAGGGCGCGCCGCTCTCTTCCAAGGCCGACAGGTAGTATTTCCCCCGCCATGCGCCGCCCACGCCCCCGTGGTACCTCTTCTGTCCCAGCGCCTGGGACACCGTCACCGGCATGCTGCCGTCAAAGGCCTGCACGCCACCGTCAGACAGGTAAAACAGCACGCCGTCCACCACCTGCAGGCTTTTGGCGCTGCCCTTTTGCACGCCGCTGCACTCCGTGGTCACGATCTGGTGGTTTCCGCGGCTGGCGGCATATACCCGCTCCATGCAGTTTTCCTTAAAGAAAATGGGGTTGCCCAGGTAGCTCACCGCCCCGGTAAAGACCCCGTCGGAGCCTCTGGCGGCGGCGTAGCTGTCGGTGGACAGTCCCTCAAAGCACCGCCAGTTTTTGAAATCCCCCAGCTTGCTGGCGTAAATCTCATTCACCGCCCGGCCGTCTGTCATGCCGTATCTGCAGCCCCACAGGCGGTTGCCGCTCTGCACCACGAAATCCATGTCCGGCACGGTGCGGCTCACGGTGAGGGCCGTCTCCTGGGCGGAATCGCCCGCCACGATGCCGGGAAAAACCACCCAGTCCTCCCCCGCGGCACGCAGCACCGTCTCGCCGTTGAGCCGCTCCACAGCGCATCCGTCAACGCGCACGCCGTCCCCGGGGGCAAAGCCCGTACCCAGTCCGGCGGCCTGCAGCTTCACGCATACATCCTCCACCGCCGTCCAGCTCTCCTGGCTGTACTGCCGCAGCACCGGCACCGGCCCGGACACATCCATCCACAGGTCTCCCTCCGCAGGGTCCTCCGGTGCTCCGGCGCTCTCCACCACGCCGGCGTAGGCCGTGCCCGCTCCGTCGCACAGGCTGATGGCCGCCCCCGCCGGGGCGGTCCTTTGGCACTCCAGACTGCCGTAGTCCGTCAGATCCTTGGTGTTGAGGAACACCTTGTCGGGGAACACAATGAGGTAGGCGCCCATGCTCACCAGTTCCTTTTCCCCCTCCGTCAGCTCCGGTCCGACTGCCAGACCGTTGATATGGATTCGCCCTCCGTCCACCCAGATCAGGGCGTCCTTGGCCGTGAGGCCTCCCGGCGCCGTCACCGTGGCCGCCAGACCCCGGCAGGGCCGTGTCCGCAGGGCAGGCCAGCCCTCCGAGCAGAGGTTTTTCATCTCCCGGAAGCCCCCGGCCCTGGCTGCCTCCCGGCGGTCAAGGCCCGGAAAGTCCGTCACCGTCACCTTCTCCAGGCCGGTTTTTTTCAGCATCGGAAAGTACATCTCCTCCGCCTCCCTTCAGCAAAAGCGCAGGCTCCCGGCCGCCTGCGTCTGTCCCTTCTCCCGCAGGAGGGCCGCCTGCATGGCTGCCACAGTCCGGTTCCACAGGTTCATGGCGTTGCCGCAGCGCACCGTGTCGCCGTCGGCATAGTGGATCTGCGCCTGCACATACAGGCCGTACAGCGCATCATAGGGAGCCCCGGCCGTCAGCACGGAGCTTTCCGTCAGCTCCGAGGGCACGGGCAGCTCCTCCCGGGTCACAGGCCCCACGATCTCCCGGAGCACGGTGCTCTCCGCCTGCAGCAGCCACCGCAGCTTTTCCTCCCGGGTGTAGGCATTGGGCAGGAGGCTGTCCACCTGCGCCAAAACCTGACCCGCCGTCAATTCGCCCATAGTCTCCTCCTTTTCAGTTGGCCATGGTGTCCACATAGTGCCGGGCGGTGTCGGCCATCATGCGGCTGTTTTCCAGCACCTCGGCCACGCATCCGGGCACGTCCACCTCCACGCCCTTCATGATCTTGTAGCTGCGTCCGTTCACGGACACGATCACGAAGTTCTCCTCGTTCTTTCTGCCTCTGGGCAGATAGATCCTGCACATTTTTTCCATATCATTTCTTCCTTTCTCCGCACTCCCTGCATTCCTTCCGCAGGGCGGACTGCTCCCAGCCCGCCCTGCGCCGCTTTATGCTCTCAGTTGGCCTTGTCCTCGTTGGAATAGGAGGAGCCGCACTCCACACGCACCATGTACTCATCATAGAGAATGGCGGCGGCATGGACGCCCTTCCAGCCCACACTGGAGCGCTGGTCCAGAGGATCCGCGGTGCCGGAGGAGCCCCGGGGCTTCACGATGACCTCGGTGCCCTCGGACAGATCCACCACGCCGTAGGCACCCTTGCCCACGAACAGGCAGCCGTACACGGCGCAGCCCTGTGCGCCGCCCTCGCCGGGATAGATCACGGCGTTGTCGGCGGCGGAGACGGCCTTGTCCAGCGTCATGACGGAGGCGGTGTTGCTCACCACCCTGGCGCGCTGACCGCTCACCAGCACATAGCGGCCCACCAGAGCGCCCGCATCCACGGTGCCGCCGTCAAAGGTGACAGAGGTGCTGTTGTTCACGGCGCCGTTCACCGCCAGCTCACGGCTGTTCTTTGCCAGATCCTCGCCCCGGAAGATCTTGGCCTCGGTGGTCTCCACGAAGCGCACGCCATGCAGCTCGCCGATTTCGCCGGAGAACAGCTCCGTGGCGGCGGCGTACTGGTGGGCGGCGATCCACGCCTCGTCCTGGCGCAGATCAAAGGCCACGGACGGATGGATGATGCACACGAACTTGCCGTCGAAGGTAGGGGCGTTCATTTTCTTGAGCTGCGTAGCGGCCTTGGCCACCAGCTCGCTGGTCATCTTGCACTGCGGAGTCAGCGCGGTACGGCTGGTAACAGGGGTCTGGCTGCCGTCGGCGTTCAGAACGGGAGCGTAGATCACCTGGTTGCCCTGCTGAATTTCGTTTCTGGTCACGGTGTCCAGCGTCAGGCCCATGTTGTTGCCGTGGCGGTCGGTGATCTCCAGCACCACGTCGTCAATGGCAGTGAGATCCAGCATATCGGACACGGTGGTGTAGTCGCCGTACTGGGCCAGCTCCTTGGTGATGTAGCTGACGGAGATGCCGCTGCCGTCGGGGGTCACGCCCTCGGTGAGGGGGGTCAGGGCCTTGTCAAATGCGCCGAATTTGCGCCACTCCACGGTCTTGCCGCCGCCCACAGGCAGGGGCTTGGTGGCGGCAAACTGGTTGTGCACCAACTGAGGCTTGGCGTTCTCCAGCAGCTCCATGCCGTAATAGGTCTTCATCTCGGCGGTAAGGCCGCCGGTGGTCTGGGTGTTTGCGTCCGCAAACATCTGGTAATTCAGTTCCATAGTCATTGTTCCTTTCTCCATAAAAATTGTTGGTTGTTCTCCTGCCGGGCGGGCTGCCCCGTCCGCAGGCCCTCCGCTTCTCAGAACCGGATCTTCTCTCCGTCCCGCACCCGTCTGCGGATGTCCGCCAGCTCCTTGCTTGTGAGCTTGCTGGGATCGCTGCCGGTGACGGCAATGCTCCTGCCGCCGTTTTCCGCCACGCGGCCCATGCCGCTCATCACGCTCCCGGCCACCTGCTTTCTGGTGCGGCTGGCGGCGTAGCGCATGGCCTGCTCCAGCATCTCCTGCCGGTGCACCGTCTCATAGGCCGCCATAGCCTCCGCGCCGGCCAGAACAAGCTGCCCGAACAGGGGATTCTTCAGCTCCTCCTGCCAGTTGAACTCCGGATGCACCCGGCGCACCTCACCCTCCTGCTCCCGCAGGCGGCAAAGCCGCCCGGCGGCCTCCTCCTTCTGCCGCTGCTGCTGCTCACGAAGCCGCATATTCTCCTGCCGCATGGCCCGCAGCCGCCCATCCAGGATTTTCTTCACCCGTCTGTCAAAGAACTCCTTGTACTTCCCCCGGATCAGCTCCTCAAAGTCCTCCTGCCCCCCGGCGTCGGGGGCCTCCTCGCCCGTCTGCCGGCACTCCTGTGCCTGCTTTTCCTCCAGCTCCATGGTCATCATCCTTTCCCGTGGTAGGCCACGACCCGTATCACCGCTCCCTCACCGGGAGAAATGGCCCTTATCCTCCACCTGCACGCACTGGGGAAACCGCCTCTCCAGCTGCCGCAGGCCGCATTTTATCACTTCCGCTTCCCGTTCCGCGCCCCGCATGGCGATGGTCACATAGCCCGGCCGCATGATCAGCTCCCGCACCAGATTCTTCTCCTGCAGGCGCTCCGCCAGGGCCAGCAGCAGGGCCGACACCGCCGCGCACACGATGTCCTGCCCCTTCGGCGCGTAGTCGGCGTGTCCCCGCACCGTCAGCCGTCCCGGCTCCGCCGTCACTCGGATCATCTGGGCCGCACCGCCTGTCGTGCGCCCTGCCGGGTGCGTTCCATGGCGTTGACCTTCTCCTTCTGCCAGGAGCCGCCTGCGGGCTGTGTCTGTCCTGCGGCAAACTCCTGCGCCAGCTGCTGCGCCAGCTTTGTGCCCTTGGCCTCGTCCACCACTGCCGCCGCCTGCAAAAGCTGCCGGCGCAGGCGCTCAATTTCCCTCTCCTGGGTCTGGCCGCTGTGGATCATGTTCATCACCATGTCCTTGTTCTTAAAGTCCATCAGCTCCAGACACCGCAGCGCCTGCGGCGCCATATCCTCCCGGAAAAAGCCCATCTGGAAAAGCTGCAGGGCAAACTGGTTATACTCCATGGTCTTGTAGGGATTCTCCTGCTGGGCGGAGATCTCCAGGTCGAACACGGGCACCCGGTAAGAAACCTCCACCCCGTCGCTCATGGCCACCGGCTGCAGGCCCGTGTTGTCATAGCTCTCGAATTTGTCCCCCAGGATACGGAACTGCCGGGGCAGGCTGTAAAACTGGCGGATCAGCTCAATACACAGCGTCACCACATCGGAAAAGGCCTCGTACCCGTCGTCGATCATGTTCCGGGAGAGCTTGCCCCCCGCCTCCTGCAATGCGGCGATGGCCGTGGCAGCCGTGACGCCGGAGGCGGTGCCTCCGTTTGCCACATCCCGGTTGCCGGCGGTCTCCTTCATTTCGGCGATCTTGCTCTGGAGGATGGCCACATACACGCTGTCCAGCCCCGCCGTGTGGATGGGCGCGATGGAATCGCTGCCCAGATTGCCGTTGGTGTGGACGAAGGGCTTGGTCCAGTCGGCGTACTCGTTCTCATTCACCGCCCCGTCGGCCCGGATGAAGAACCTGGGCGTGGCCGCCGCCAGGGTGTTTTTCAGGATGGCCTGATTCATCAGGTCAATTTGCTTCTGGGGGGACTTGCACAGGTCGATGTAACCGTACCCGCAGGGGGTGCCCTCCTCGGGAAACAGCACATCGAACACGAAGGGATACTTCCCGTGGTCGTACCAGCCCCTCTGGCACACGGGCAGGCCCACAGGCACCTCCTCCAGAATGGGTGTGCCGTCCTCGCCCACCCCGGTCATGCGCTGCTCGGTGGGCACGGCGCAGTCATTCTCCGTGGCGTAGAGCACCGTGTCCCCCACGAATTTGCAGTATTGCAGCACCTTCCGGCCGCCCTCGGCGGTGTGGTAGTACCAATCCACCACCAGGGACTTATCCGAGGTGTCCACCGTGTCGTCGTAGAGGAACCGGCTCACGGTCAGGCTGCCGCCTCCCAGCTTGCCCGCAAGCTGCGGATACATCCGCAGCAACTGCTCGTTGCTCATAAGCTCCGTGGAGAAGAAGTTCTCCGAATCCTGAATGTCCCTCACTCCCGGCTCCCAGAACAGATTCAGCAGGTCCATCCTGCGGATGGAAATATCTCCCAGCCCGCCCAGCTTACCCGCGTCCCAGAACACGCCGTAGGCGGCGCAGCCGCTTTTGAGCTTGTACCACCAGGCGTCGGAATAGGTGCGTTTGAACTGATTCTGCTTGAGTACCACCGGCAAGATCCTTGTCAGCTTTCCGGCCTCCTGGCGGTCGCCCTCCTCCCTGGGGAGCACCGTGGGCTCCGGGTAGCAGTCCATGGCGTCGGCGTGCTTGGACAGAATGCAGTTCACCAGCCAGCCGCTGGTGGGCTGGGGGTCGGCGGGGTTACCTCCCTGTCCGTTTTTCTCCATCTGCTGCCAGTGGCGCAGCTTCCAGAACTGCTCGTTGTCGATGATGCGGCTCTCCAGGTGCGCCTTGCCCTGCTTGTACTTTTTCAGGATCTGCGCCGCCCGGCGCACCTCCTCCGGGCCGATCTTGGGCTTTAGCAATGTCATACCGTCCATGACCCAAACCTCCTTTTTTGTTTTCAACTTTCCTCACATCTTCTCCCTCCGTTGCCCCCTTTGTTGTCCCTCTCCGGGCAACGGCGGAAATTTTTTATAAAAAACGATACTCCCCGCGCGGAGGACACAGGCGGCCCCTGCCCGGGCCGCTGGGCATCTGCCGTCTAAAGGATCACGCCCTGCCGGCTTCCCGCCGTGCGCATATTCAGCGGATCGTCCGCCGGGAGCAATTCCTCCCCACTCCGGACCGGGCGGACGGGCCGTGACATACAGAAATACCGGCTCTCGTCGGCCACATGGTCCTCCTGCCGGGTGTCCAGGTCCTCCGGGTCCGTGTCGGAGAACCGCAGCTCCGGGATGGTGCGGATGAACGCCCGGCACCCCTTGAACACATAGAGCTGCGGGTAGCCCTCCCGGTCAAAGGCCATGCGGTAGTGGAGCTGCATCCACCCGGGGATCCTGCGGTTGTCCCCCTTGGTGAAGTAAATGCGCTGGCGCAGGGCGGTCTCGTAGATGCTCTCCCCCCGGCTCATGTCCCAGATGGCCGGGTCGGCCACCCCGTCGATGCTCCGTCCCTTCAGCCACGGATGGGTCTGCTCCACCTCGCGGATTTTTGCGAACTGCTTCTCCGGGGTCCACCGCACCCCCTCGTCGGGATTCTCCGTGCAGCCGTACAGCTCCAGGATCCGGTAGACGCACCCGTCGAAATCCACCGCCCACCAGCCGCAGGAAAAGGGCTTGGCGTAGCCGAAGTCGTAGCTGCGGTAGACCTTCCACTCCCTGGGAATGTCAAACGGCTCTATCACGTGGGTGAATTTTCTGTCCCTGTAATGGGCCGGGTCGTCGGTAAACTCCTGGAAGAATTGTCCCTCGTAGATGTCCCACCGACCCTCCAGCCACGCCTGGCGCAGCTTCCGGGGCAGCGCCTGCAATTGCTGCAGGTAGTCCGGCTGCTTACGCAGCAGGGCCTGGTTGTCCGTCACCCGGGCGGGGATGAACGCATAGTCCTCCGGATTCTCCCCGGTCTTAAACCGCCGGTCGATAAACAGCCGCTTGATGTACCCGTGTCCCGGCCCGCCGGGGTTACAGGTGTAGTAGATGCGCTTGGGAAAGTCGTTCACCCCTCGCAGGCAGGCGGCAAACTGCCGCATCCACTCCTCCCGGAGCTGTGTGGCCTCGTCCAGAAAGATCACGTCGTATTCCGCCCCCTGGTAGCGGTCCATGTCAGCGTCACAGGCGCAGTAGCCGAAATCCAGCACGCTGCCGTTGGGGAAAACGAACTGCCGGGCGGTGGCTCTGTACTCGGCGATGCCCAGAAGCTCCCGGCGCAGAAAACGGATGTGGTTGCTCTCCAGCTCCTGATAGCTCCGCCGCACCAGCAGCAGCCGGATGCCCGGGTAGCCCAGGGCCATGAGCTTGGCCTTGGTGCGCACGGCCCAGCTTTTGCCGCCGCCCCGTGCGCCGCCAAAGGCGATGTACTTTTTCCGGCACTGAAAAAACAGCTTCTGCCTGTCATTGGGCGGCTCCAGATGCAGCGTGGTCACTCGCTCCATGCCTGCGCCTCCTCGCTCCACTGCACCCGCACCAGGCTCTCCCCGGCATCCTCGCCGGCGTTTTTCATGAGCTGGTTCAGCTCCTTTACCAGAGCCGTCAGATCCCGGATGGTCTTCACATCCATCTCCCCCTCCTCCAGCCGGTCTACCGCCCGCATGGCGGCCCCGGACAGCTTCCACGCGGCGGCCTGCAGATCCGCGGCCGGCAAGGCCGCTTGTCCGCCCTTGCCCCAGCCCTCGTTTTTGCCGTGGGCCTCCACCGTGCTCCTGCTCACGGCGAACCGCCGTGCCAGGGTCCGGTAGCTGCCCTCGCCGTTTTCATAGGCCCGGCGCACCTCCTGCCAGAATTCCTTTCCCCTGTTCATTTTTCCTCCCCGGCAATGAGCCGAAAGGGAGCGAACCAGTGCCCGGCGAATTCCTCCAGGCACTCCCGGCACACGCACTCACCGTTGATCTGGTAGTACTCCGCCCCCTCGTAGATCTCCCCGTCGCAGCGGTGGCACCGCACCCATTCCTTTTCGTCCATAACAGACCCTCCCCTGTTTTCGTTTCTACCTCCCCGCCGCTTCCGCCCCGGGATTGCTCTTTTGTTGCCCCTTCCCCGGCAACGCCCGGCAAAAACCCCTCCCCCGCGCCGCGCCTCCCGCCCAAAGCGCAAAAAAACGCAGGCGCGGGAAAAACCCGCGCCTGCGTCAAACCGTATTCTCTTTACTCCGCCTTTTTCTCCAGCAGCACCAGATCCACCCCGGCGATGCCATTGAACACACAGGGCACGATGCCCACCTCTGTGTACCCCAGCTTCTCGTAAAACCGCCGGGCGCCTATGTTTTTGGCGTTGGTGTCCATCCGCAGGAAGGGGCTTCCCGTCCGGAGGGCATAGTCCTCATAAAACCGCACAAACGCCCGCCCGCAGCCCTTCCCCTTCGCACAGGGGTCGATGACCAGGGTGTGCAGCACCGTGACAGCCTCCGGCGCCGCCGGGTACTGCCAGGGAGCGCCGGCATACACATCCACCTGCTGCCGGTTAATGATGGCGGCGCCCACAATGCGTCCCCCGTCCTCCTGCACAAACAGGTCCTCCCGCTCCAGGGCGTCCATGGCGGTCTGCGCTGTGGGATAGACCCCCCGCTCCCAGCCGGTGTAGACCCGGCCCTGCTCCTGCTCCGTGAGAATATGCTCATAGATCCGGCTCACAGCCTCCAGATCCTCTGCCCGTGCCTTGCGAATGCGGCTGTCCATGGCGTGTCCTCCCTGTTTTTTCTCTCAAACAGCACCCTTTCCCCCACCGAAAGGCAGAGGCGGCCCTTGCCGCGCCCCCGTATGGCGGCCGTTTGCGCGGGCGAACCCCCTGCGGGCCGCGGGTACCCTTCGTTCGGCAGAGACGGAAAGGTCCTCCCCCGGGGGAGGGCCTTTCCGTCAGCTCCCTCTGTTCCCGTTATTCACAGGCGGATGATATAGTTGTAGATCTCCATGCCGCCCACCACCAGATTGAACAGGGCGAAGGCAAGGACCAGGATGGCCGCCAGCCGCCGGGAGGTGTTCTTCCTTTTCCCGGTCCCGATGAGCATATCCGCGCCCACGATGGCCATGGCCACGCACAGGGTCAGGGCCGTCAGGGCCGGCACATAGAACACATTCATCTTGTGCAGCGCCCAGGTGACCACGGATACTACCAGGAACCCCACCGCGACCATTTGCTTCTTGTTCATATTCATTCTCCTCCCGGCTCGCAGCCAGCTTTTCTATCAGTGTAGCGGAAAACCTCACAAAGTGCAAGACTTTTCTTGCAGCAGCCCGGCCTTCAGCACCGCCGCCACGGTCTTGCCGTCCCGGATCTCCCCCTGCAGGCACCTCTCCAGCACATCGGCAAAGGGGACGAACGCCGTCTCCAGAAACTCGTCCTCGTCCAGATGCCGCTCCCCGAAGGTCAGCCCCCGCGCCATGTAGAGGTACAGCACCTCGCCGTAGCACCCCGGGGAGGCGATGATCTGGCCCAGATCCGTCCACCGGGACGCCGTAGCGCCCACTTCCTCGGCCAGCTCTCTTTGGGCGGTCACGAAGGGCGCCTCGCCCGCCTCCCGCTTCCCCGCCGGGATCTCCCACAGGTGCTCCCCCACGGCGTAGCGGTACTGCCGCACCAGGGCCACCCGGCCCCTGTCATCAAAGGCCAGGATCCCCACGCCGCCGGGATGCTCCACCACCTCCCGCAGACCGTGGCCGCCGCCGGGCAGCAGCACCTCGTCCCTGCGCACCCGGATGATGCGCCCGGCGTATACTTCATTTCGTTTCAGAGTCTTTTCCGTCAAGTCCGGCATGGCCCGTCCCTCCTTTTTTTTCGTACTATAGCATATTGCTCGGCATTTATCAATTTTTATGGACTTTTTTCCCGGATATGGTATAATGAAGCTGTGAAAAGCGCTGTCCTGCCGCGAGCCCTTGCGGGGAAACCCCGCCTTGGGCAGGGGGCTGTCCCGCTTTTCCCGTTTTCACTCCGGCTTATCACTTCAAACAGGAGGTTTGGTTATGAAATATCTGTTCAAAAACGGCACCGTTGTCTCCGGTCGGGGCACCCGCCGGGCGGATGTGCTGGTGGAGGATGAAAAAATCCTGCAGGTCGCGCGCGGTATCTCCGACCCCCTGGCCCGCACCGTGGATGTCACCGGCAAGCTGCTGCTCCCGGGCTTCATCGACGCCCACACCCACTTCGATCTGGATGTGTGCAACACCACCACCGCCGACGATTTTGACTCCGGCACCAGATCCGCCATCCGGGGCGGCACCACCACCGTGGTGGACTTCGCCTGCCCCAACAAGGGGGAGTCCCTGCACTACGGTCTGGACCTTTGGCACAAAAAGGCCGACGGTAAGTGCTGGTGCGACTACGGCTTCCACATGACCATCGACGACTGGAACGAGGACATCGAGCGGGAGATCGACGATATGTACGCCGCCGGCATCTCCTCCTTCAAGATGTACATGACCTACCCCGCCATGATGATCGGGGACGAGGCCATGTACAAGGCTCTGAAAAAGCTCAAGGAAAAGGGCGGTATCTGCGGCGTCCACTGCGAAAACAGCGGCGTCATCAATGCCCTCATAGCGGAGAAGCGGGCCGCCGGGGCAACGGGCGTAGCCTCCCATCCCGAGACCCGGCCGGACTATCTGGAGGCCGAGGCCGTGGGCAGGCTCCTGCGCATCGCCCAGGCGGTGGACATCCCTGTGGTCATCGTCCATCTCACCAACGCCGCCGCCCTGGCGGAGGTGCACGCCGCCCGCCGCCGCGGGCAGAAGGTGTATGTGGAAACCTGCCCCCAGTATCTGGTGCTGGACGACAGCGTGTATTATAACGAGGACTATTCCCGGGCCGCCCGGTACGTCTGCGCGCCCCCCCTCCGCAAGAGCGCCGACTGCAGGGCCCTGTGGGCCGGTCTGCGCAGGGGCGAGATCCAGACCGTTTCCACCGACCATTGCTCCTTCACCCTGGAGCAGAAGGAGGCGGGCCGTGGCGACTTCACCAGGATCCCCGGGGGCCTGCCCGGGGTGGAGGCCAGAGGCGAGCTGGTGTATTCCTTCGGCGTGGCCACGAGAAAAATCTCCCTGGCTGCCATGTGCCGTGTTCTGTCGGAGAACCCCGCCAAGCTCTACGGTATGTTCCCCCGCAAGGGCGTCATCGCCCCCGGAGCGGACGCCGACATCGTGGTGTATGATCCCCGGGCGGATCACATCCTCCGTGCGGAGGACATGGTCAGCCGCGCGGGCTACACCCCCTACGAGGGCTTCGTCACCCGCGGCTCCATCGCCCAGGTGTGGCTCCGGGGCCGGCTCATGGTGGAAGACGGACAGGTAGTGGGTGACCGGATGGGTCAGTACATCCTCCGGGGCAAAAACACCCTCTGAGAACAGGAGCGTGCTATGAATCACACCTTCGGATATGTTTTGTGCTGCCAGTCCCCGGCGCTGTTTCTGCTGGCCATCGCGCTGGTGATCCGGTTCTTTGTGCGCAGGGGGAAGGCAAAGTTCCGGGCCGTGCTGTCCCTGGTGGCCGGCCTGGTGTGCGTTGCGCTGGGCGTGGTGCTGTACTACCAGGGGATGCTGCGGGAATACTTCGCCGTTCGCAACTTCTGGCACATCCGCACCCCCGGCTGGATCGGTCTTGCCCTGGTGGCGCTGCTGCTGCTGTATCTGGGTATCCAGTCCTTCCTCCGGGCCTCTGCCCGGCGCGCGGAGGAAAAGGAGGCCATCCGCGCGGAAAACCAGCGCCAGCTTGCCATGGAGCAGGCCAGGGCCGACGCCTACGAGGCGGGCCGGGCGGATGTGATGTCCTCCTTCGTGTCCGCGGCAGCCCAGGAAGCCCACGCCCGGGAGGAGCAGGACGCTCCGGCACCCGACGCCCCGGCACCCGACGCCCCGGCACCCGACGCTCCGGCACCCGACGCTCCGGCACCCGACGCTCCGGCAGAGGAGCAGCCGGGCCCGACGCCGCAGCCCTGAGAAAAGAAAAACGCGCCCCCGCACAAGGCGAAGTGCTCATAAGACAGTTAACAGCCACAATAGGTTGAACCGCTGTGTCTGTTCTTGTATTTTATCCCGTTATGTGATAAGGTGGAACCGAACACACCTGCAAATCGGGATTTGCTTAAGAGGTGGATTACATGAAAAAAATTATACCTTGGATATTAGCGACAGCAGTAATTATGTTGGTGTTTCCATGGCTTGTGGT
>SFGJ01000044.1 GCA_004557655.1 Clostridiales bacterium
TGCATTTGAATCGCAGCGTGAGCAATCGAACCAGTAAATGTTATGCTCTGTACATTTTGAAGCTGCAGTCTTCAAATGAGCGTCGTCCTCAAACTTTTGGGTGTAATCGTGTCCGAGTGCAGAACCGGATGTGAAGGTCTCAGTTCCTTTTGCACCACATTCGCAGCTCTTGTAGTAAACAGCCGCTGCTGTGCAGGTGGCGGCAGATTTCAAATACTGTTCCTCAGCTTTTTCCTGTGTAAAGCTATGATCACCCAATCCACCGTATCTGCCGCCGCAGTCGGGGCATTTTGCACGCTCCATGCAGGTTGCTGTGCCGCCGGAGCAGTTAAAAGTTTCACTAACTTGACAGCTTGAATTCTGGCATTTGTGACTATGCGTTCCGTTACTGTTGGATGTCCACGAAGTCCAGTTGTGGCTCTGCGCCGCCGCCTTTATCGTATATCCGCATTCACAGATGACCGCGGTTGTGCAGTCTCCGTCATCCGCGCCGCTGTGTGCGTCGTAGCCTTGCTTCTCGGCATCATTAGTCACATCGCAACCGGCGGCAGTGCATTCATGCCAGTGATGTGTGCCGTCCGTTGTCCACTCCGTTGACCAGTTGTGAGTGTGGGAGCGCTTTGCCAGCACCAGCCGGTACTGGCTGTTCTGCTTGACATAGGCGTCCGGATCGTCTGCAAAGAAATAGCTTGTATAGTCTGGGAAAAACACACCGGAGAACGCAACGGGGTAATTTGTACTCTCGGTAGTAATACCAACGGACGCGCCGTCGGTCATCATATGATCAATGGACAGGGACAGCGTTTTCCCGCTCTTCAGGTAAATGTTGTTTGCCTTGCCGGACACGGTGTTGTCCTTTACCACGGGATTGCCGCTGATGTTCAATTTGCCTTGTTCGCTGCTGTCACCCTCTTCGTAAAAATACACAGCGCCTCCGTTGCCGGTGGCTTTGTTGCCGGAGATTTCGCCGCCGCTCATATTCAGGGTGCACTGAGCCGAATCCCCAAAGATTTTATCGGGTTCCAGATAGATTGCGCCGCCGTTCACGGCTTCATTCCCGGTGATCGTGCCGCCGGAGAAGTTGAAAGTAGAGTTTTCGCCATACATATACACCGCTCCGCCTTTTTCCGTAGCCGTGTTATTGCTAATCGTGCCGCCGGTCATGGTCATCTGGCTGTAATAGTCCAGATTAATCGCACCGCCGTCCACGGCTTTATTCCCGGTGATCGTGCCGTTGGAAAAGGTGAAGGTGGAGTTGTATAAACTTATTGCACCGCCGTCCCAGGTGCTGGCTTCATTCCCGGTGATCGTGCCGCCGCTCATGGTCATCTGACCGTCAAAGTTCAGACAGATCGCACCGCCGAATTTGCTGGCTTTATTGTTGGAAATCGTGCCGCCGTAGATATTTACGCTGCCACAATAGACCGCATAAATCGCGCCGCCGTTAGCGGCACTATTGTTGGAAATCGTGCCGCCGTAGAGATTCACAGTGCCGCTCTCTTTGCTCTTAGACTTACCGTTTAAGAAGATGGCGCCGCCATTGACTTTGGCTCTATTGCCTGAAATTTCGCCGCCGTACATATTAAAGATGCAGTTGACGTCGTCCAGTGCGATGGCGCCGCCGCCACCGTTTCCACTGGCATAGCCGCCGGTGATTTTTCCGCCGTACATATCCATCGTACTGTTATAAAGGTAAATTCCTGTTCCGCCCCAGCCGGTGGTTGCGGCCTTGATGGTGCCGCCGCCCGCGCAGTCGCAGAGGATGAGATGTGAATTCTCCTTCACCACAATCTTATTGGTACCGTTGCATGCAAAGGTCTTGCCGTTCAGGCACAAATACAGCGTCTTTCCGCCTGTTATTTCCAAGTTGCTCTGGATCCTGACGTTATCCGTCAGGTAGACATAGGCGGTGTTATCATCACCATAGTCGATAGCAGAAGTGCCGTCCCACGGCTGATATGTCACATCCGTATGGCTCGTGTGGTTGCCCACATCGGTATTGCCGCCGCAGATGCAATGGGTGTGGCTCTCCGCCGCCAATGCAGCCGTCGGCAGCAGCCCCGCCAGCATCACGCAACACAGCAGGATGCTTACAATCCGTTTTTTCATTGTGTGTCCTCCCTTTCTCCCGCGCAGTTTTCTGCGGGACCTGCTTTTCGTTCTCCACATTATTTCTCCGGCGGCAGCAGACCGTCCGGGGAAAACTCATAGCGCATGGCAAGCCGGCGGAAGTGCGGCGCCCGCAACGCTTCTGGCCATGCCGAACTGGTTTTCAAACATGAAGTTCACCAGCTCCAGCAAAACGCCGTCCTTGCTGCGGAAAAGGTTCTGAAAACTGCCGGAGGAGACCTGCACCTCCTTGAAAATCTGCAGCATGATCGTGCGCCGGTATCCGTTTTCCAGAAACAGTCGGACACAAGCCTGCAGGATCCGCTTTTCCGTCTGAAGCCCGTCGCTTCGTACTGCCAATTATTCACCCCCTACCCAGCGATTTGGTTTGTAAACCAATTATAGCAGATGTGCGTCCGTTTTTCAAGATGAGGACAGTGGATATTTCAAAAAAAATTGTAAGGCAGTATCGTGCGAAATGAAGGGAAAAATAACTCTTTATATGATAAATAAGGAGGAATTTCAATCGTTTCCGGCGCACAGACTTAGAGGAGAAAGTTCATTGGTCCCTTATGGCTACCGCCGAGTGCAGCTATTTTGTCGATCAGCTCTGCTGCCTTTGTCGCAAAAGCTCAGGGAGCTTCAGCATCTTATATTTCTGCCAATTTTCCTGCGCCATGTGCAAGTTATAATCTATCACCAAATATTGCAGGAAAAATCCTGTCGATTTACAAAGACTTCCTTTCACTTTACGCGACGCCTCTGGTCTATTTCGTATTCAAATCCCATCGAGTGCTGTTTTGTCAACTTCTTTGCTCTGTAGAGAAACGCAAAAAATAACGCGCTCATTTTGCCCACAGAACGCAAAAAGAGGGGCTGGCGCGGCCTCAATGACCGTTCCAACGCCTGTTTTGGCGGTATTTTCCTATATTGAGGGCTATTCTGCCTCTGAAAACATGAAAAAGCCTCTCTTGTCTTGGTAGACAAAAGAGGTTTCTTTCGTGGCACGCCGTGAGGGATTCGAACCCCCGGCCTTCTGGTCCGTAGGTTGTCTCAAGCACAAATCGAAGCCATTTCGGCTCCGATTTGCGCTTTTTACCACCATTCGTTCGGCGGATTTTCCGTTGTTTCCGCCCAGCCCTGCCTGCTCCGGTTCCGTTCTGGGTCAAAAGTGGGTCAAGGAGCCACATTGCACAAACTGATAGAGTATGATAAAATATCACAAAAATAAAAGTGCGGTTGGAGGATATCTTGTGGATACAAAGAAGCTGGATAAGTGGGCTGATTTGCTGCTGGATACAGGAAAACGCAATAATCTAATCAATTTTAAAGATACGCGAGCTTCAACCGTGGAGGTGTTGCTCCCGTCTTCTGATGTGCTGTTTGAGAAAGTGGACGGGACCGCTTCTTTTGAGGTCTTCGATCCCAAAATTGTCGAAGAAGATGATGACACGGAAGAATCCTATGCGCCAGAGCAGTTGCAAATCGGGGCACCGGAAGAGTCTTCTGAACCGGAGCAGTTGCAGATTGAGGTGTCAGAAAAGGCCGATGCTTCTGGCAGCAAAGCTGCATTTTTGGCTCAATATTCCGGTAAAATCAAGCGGCAGAATCAAATCCTACTTTATAATGCCGCAACGAATCCACTTACTGCCGTAAAAAACATTGATAAGAAGGCGCGGGAGTTCATTGAAGAAACCGGTGTCAATGTTGCGTACATGGCGTTTGGTCAGGAATACTCAGGTATAAGAATTGCTTTGTGGTAAGGAACTTTAGTTTCCCATTAGAATAATTTGTGACTGTGATAGCTCTCTGCAGCAAAGAAATTGACTTCCTTAGCGAAATAGTATATACTCTAGAGATGCATGGAGCATTTATCTATATAGGGGGTACTCTTTTGATGAATTCCGAAAAAACGATTCGTGATCCGATGTATGGCTATATCACTATTGAATCCCCATTTGCACAATTGATAGACACAGAAGAATTTCAAAGATTAAGGAATATCCGTCAAACTGGGTATCAATCATTGTATCCAAGCGCTTTGCATAACCGGTTTGTTCACTCTCTGGGAGTTTTCTATTTGGGGAAAAAAGCACTTGAATACTTCGAAAAGAATACTAACATACAGGATGAACCATTCGCTGATTGGGATGAGATCCGTAGGACATTCTTAACGGCGTGTCTACTGCATGATGTCGGGCATTCCCCTTTTTCTCATACTGGGGAGGACTACTATGTCAAGGGATGTGATTTTGAAGAAGAATATGCGAAAATGATGCATCGACCTGATGATTGGAAGAATTGGGTTCCTATCAATGCTAACGAATCGAAAGTAAAGCGCTTTTTCGTTGATCTTTCCCAAAGCAAAGATGGCACTGGAAAATCCCATGAAGCTATGAGTACACTGTTGGGGATTGAATTGTGCAGGTGCTATCATGTACAAATTGATGAAGATTTGTTTGTACGAGCCATTATTGGTTTGAAATATCAGGAGGATTTTCATTCTTCGGACAAGAGGCAGGTAGTAAAAAATGCAATGATTTCTCTGCTTAACGGAAATCTTCTTGATGTAGATAAGTTGGATTATGTCCTCAGAGATGCCTATGTGACCGGATACAATAGCTTGACACTGGATTTAGAACGCCTGCTTGCTGGCTATACCATTGTAGAAACAGTTGATCACACATATGAAGTCGCATTTAAAAAAGGGGCATTAAGCGTAATCGAAAATGTCATCTATGCGAACGATTTGGAGCGTCGTTGGATCCAAAACCATCCCGCAATTCTATATGACTGCTGGTTGATTGACGGCCTTCTTGGTAAATTTGACACCGCCGCCAAGGAAGAATTCGTAAAAGTAGAATTAATCGAGGGTGCAGAAGAACCTCAATTCTTGCCAATACCAACAATTTATACGAAAGAAGCCCTGTCGTCTAGAGGAATTTCAAATGGCACGTGCAAACTAAGACTTCTTTGTGATGATGATATTATTTGCTATGCCAAAAATATCGATAACTCCTTCTTCAGCAAACAGTATTTTGCGCGACACCTAAGGTATAAACCCTTGTGGAAAACAGAGGCATCTTTTGATCATTTAACAAATGGCGTGTTTGGGGATAAACTCTTGGTCGAAATCTCCAAATCTCTTCAACGGTTAATCGGGCTTGGAGAGACTTCGAATGGAATCCTTATAAACAGTTCTTTTGTGTCTGGTCTAAAAGATCAATTAAAAAAGGCAAATGAGAACCATATAAAATCGGATTCATATCAACAGGCACTGGACATATGCAATATCTTTTCTGCTTTCCAGGAGGAAGAGAGGCTCAAGGACTTTGAATTTGTAGTCCTCTTCACCAGGAAATTTCAAACTGCCTATAGAAAAACCGGAGACTTGGATAACATGAAAATCGAATTGGAAACAGGATTGGTCCCATTAAATGATGTTATTTCTGTTCAGGCAAAAGGTGCCAGCCAAAGTAGCAAATTGGATTTGTTCTATGTGTATACTACTGCTCAGAACATTGGAAACAGGGTAGACATGGGAAAACGTTTTATTGACTGCTTACGGCGCAACTATAGAAGTTCACTATAAATGATAAAAGGCAGGAGATAATCTCTCCTGCCTTCGTCATCTTACTGCAAATTGAACATGTTCTAAAGCTCCGAGGATATCTACAGGGAGGTAACCGACAAAGCGATTCTCAAGATCTGTAATAGTAGTGTCTTTTTGTATAAAAATCGCCGGATTGCCATCAATCTCCTCACACTTGAAATAGTCAGAAAAATCAAAAATAGCAGTTGAAATACTGCTTCCAGACGTCAAGATAACAGCATCTAGCCCTTTTTCATTGAAAGAAGATTGAATTTTAACCCCTATCTCGCGCAAACGTTCAAATGTGATAAAGTCCGTTCCTCTTCGTTTCAAAGCAATCAATGCGTTGGCCATCACATACTCTGCACCAACAAACGTATTCATTATAATACACTCCTCCACCGTTGTCTTTAACCTCATACTTGCTTTTTTAAGGATACTCATTATATTATAAAAAATTCAAAGTAAAGTCAACCATTACGCAAGATTTTTACCAACATTTTTTATAATCCTAAGCTTCTTCAATACTGCTTACTATCACTAAGGGAATGTGAGAACTCTTTTAGCGTACTCAGGCAGAATCTCAAAAGCCTACACCACTCCAAAAAACAAGAAAACCCCTTCGCTGAAGTTTGTTCTTTTATTATTGAATATGTCAATTGACGCAATTCCGCCACAACATTGGCACGGTTTTGCGATTTCGGCGTAAATCCAAGTGTGCTATACTGTGTATGCTCAAAACTATGCCAAGGCGATACGAGTAACACCATCCTACGGGGTGGTGTTATTTTATTTCCGGGTATTTGGGCAGTCCAAGAGGGGCGACTTTTAGAGGATAATGTACAATAACTTGCGCAAATTGAAAAAAGCATAAAAGAAGACATAGCTTGCAGGCTCTGGTAGAATGAAGTTACCACACAAACATTCGAAAGGAGACAGCAAACTATGTCCGAGAAAATTGTACAGTGAGGAAATTATCAAGGGGCAGCTCAAGGAATTAGTCCGCGGCAGCGTGGAGGAAACACTGAACGAGCTGCTGGAGAAGGAGGCGGAGTCGCTGACGCAGGCGGCCCGCTATGAGCGCAGCGAGGCCCGTCAGGGCTACCGCAGCGGTCACTATGACCGTAATCTTACCACGACCTCCGGCGACGTCACGCTCCATATGCCCCGGCTCAAGGGTGTGTCCTTCGAGACTGCCATCATCGAGCGGAGGCCATGCCTGTGGCGAAGGACGATGCGCTCAAGGACACACCAACGGCTACATCATCAGAGAGTATTCCGCTCGATGCGGCTGCCATGCTGGGTGAAGATGGGCTCCAATCACTTCTGAGCTCGCTGGCCGCAATACAGAAGTCATAGCAATGTGTATCAAACGGGATGGCGAGGTCTGGCACACTTCGTCGTTTTCTTTGAATGGGTGGTAATAAGCACTGCCCCGTTCCGCGTAAGGCGGCGTTTCGCACGATATTTGTTTCGCCATGAATGGCATCCAATAGAGCCACCTGCACTTGGTGAATGGAAATATATGGAAGCCGCATATTGAACGCAACAAGTGTTTCCCCTTTAAGCATTTATTTCAGCCCGAAGCACCGGGGGAGAAATGCCAGCAGAAAGTGCAGCACAAAGCAGGGCCATACATTTTTCTGCCGGTGGTACAGAACGCCGGAGACCAGCGCCAGACCGATGGCGCCGAAAACATAGTAAAGCGAGTGGTAGATGTGCAGCATGGCGAAAACCAACGCCGATACCGGCAGGGCGATGTACCACTTGTCTGCGGGTAGCGTTCTTTCAACTCCGTGCTGCAGGACGCCCTTGGCCAGCACCTCCTGCACCAGAACGAAGAACCAGTAATACCGGCGGTGCTTGATGTCCAGATAGGTGCGGAAGAAGGGCCGCGCGGCAACGGCTGCGGAAAACTGCTGGAGCACCAGCCTTGCTGCCACGAAAAGGGCGACGATCCCCGCCGCAAGCAGCAGGCAGGTCAGAAGCGTCCGCCGGGAGGCCACCTTCTCCACCTTCAGTCCGAACCACGGCTGGACAAAAGTGGTTCGCCGGGCGAGGAACAGGGCGCAGAGCAGCAGGACGCACTCCGTGATGCGGGAGCAGACCTGACTGGGGATGTCCGGGAGCACGGTGGTGACCACCTTCAGGACGATCTGGATGACGGCCACAGCGGCGATCAACACAAGGTAGAAGACCCTTGCGTCATGGGGCTTCATTGGTTTTGCGTTATCTGACATATCGGTCGGCAAGCTCCTTTGGAATGGGGACAGGCAGGCGCCGGTTCATTTCCGGATACCAGTCCCGCGGAATGTAGGAAAAGTGGACTGTGTGATACTTCAGGGTAATGAGGTCGCTGCGCTGCCCCTCCTCCAGCATCCTGTCGCAGAAATAGACACGCTCCTTGCTGCCGAAGGGGGTGGGGATGCTGCCTGTGCCGATCTCCCGGATATCGTCCCATCGTATAAAGACCTTCGTTTTGCCGAAGCGCCTGACGCCCATTCCGTCCTCGTTCACATACAGCTTTGCGCTCATGGCGCGGCACTCGAAAAAGTCCACGGAGAGGAGCAGCAGGGCAAAGAACACCGTGAAGCCGCCGGCAATGACGTCCTCCCGGCAGCTGATGTGGGAAAAGGTATATACGGCGCTGTAGGCAGCCAGCACACCGGCGGCGGACAGCAGGACAATGTAAAGCGCGTGGAAAACCAGGGCTTTTTTCGTGTAGGTGCTACAGGTCATGCCGCCGCCTCCTTAAAGCTCATCCGGATCAGGGTCACCTCGCTCTGGGACGGCCACTTGGTGCGATAGCCCCACTCGGCCACGCCGGAGGAGACGATGACGTGCGTCTCGCCGTACATCCGGTGACCGTAGGATATATCCCGCTGATACGGCATCAGGATGCCGAGGAAGGGGAACTGGTAGCCGTGGGTGTGGCCGCAGGCCACGACGTCCGCGATGCCCTCCAGCTGGCTCAGCCCCTTTGCCCGGTGCTGGAGTACCACGGTGGGCGCGGCGGCATCAAGGCCGCAGTCCGCCATGATCCGGGGAACGCCGGTGACCAGCGCGTTCCTGCGCCCAACGATGTTGACGCCGTTTTCCAGCTGCACGCCTTCATCCCGCAGGATGGAGACACCCGCCCGCAGCAGATACGGGTCGGGATCGAACCGGCACTCCTGCTCGTGGTTTCCCTCGGCGTAAAACACGCCGTACCGGCAGTGCAGCCCCCGCAGGATCTCCTCCATGTATGCAAGGTCGTCGGCAGAGGAGGAGGAGTCGCAGACGTCGCCGTCGATGAGGATCACATCCGGGTCGGCTGCGGTCAGCAGCGCGGCCATCTGATCCAGCTCGCTGCGGCGGGCGCCGCCGCCGATATGAAAGTCCGAGATAACGGCCACGGACAGCGCGTCCGTGCCGCAGCTTTTGTCCACCGGCACATCGTAGGTGACGGTTCGCAGCGTCACGGCGTTGTGGATGGACGGCACCATATAGGCGGCGGAGATCAGCAGCGCCGCCAGCAGAAAGGCCGTGGAGCTGCTGAGGATACGAAGCACGCGGCGGTGCCGGAAGTGGCGGGCCAGCTCAAAGCCGAAATAGCGCACCACCGACAGCAGCAGGGCAAACGCCGTTACGGTGACGTAAACGGTCTCCGTCCAGATGATAAGCTCCCGCAGCGGCCCATCCTGCATACGATAAACGGCAAACAGGATCAGCAGAATGCTGGCGATGCCGGCGGCATGGAACAGGATCAGCAGGGCCAGAGGGAGGGGGCGCTTCAGCCACTCCCGGGGCGTCTGGATGATGGTCAGCGCGGACATTCCCAGCAGCGCCGCGATCAGGGCGAACCACATCATA
>SFGJ01000045.1 GCA_004557655.1 Clostridiales bacterium
GGTTACAAAATGGAAAAGTACATCTACAACGAGAAAAACGGACTTTGGTATGAATTGCAAGATGATTACTATCTTCCTTGCTTAAAACTACCGGAGGATGAAACGGCGCATATCGGCGTATGGGGACGACGGCATCTGCGGTATCTGAAGCAGCATCACAGGGTACGCTACTATAATTTGCTCGCCACCGGAAAACTGAACAGTTATCTTGCCGACATTGACCGGCAAGCAGAGGGAATGTTCTCTCGGCTGGTAAAGCAGCTTACCGAAAAAGAGGGCGTGACGGAAACGCTCAAAGCGGAAAACCAAATGCTGTGGGTACAGAAGATGAACAATCTGAAAAACGCCGCTATGGAAATCGTATCAAACGAGCTTATTTATCGCTAACACTGCACAAGTAAGGTCGCCGTCAACAGACGGCGGCTTTTCTCATTTCGGGTGTAATTCGAAAGCCACATCATACATTTTTCGGGAGCAATCCTGCCGTTTGGTACACAGTAGTATACCTTCTCCGAAACAATGGCTGGGATATTGGATCGGGATAGGACACCCACTCGCTTTCATCGAGAAAGACGGTTTTCTTTTTGCGGTAGTCCAGCGATTGGGTTTTGTTGCCGCAATGCCAGCCCTTATATTTGGGATTTTGCGGGATGTGACCGACGGTGCTTGTGTTAAAGGCATTACCCTGCAAGCTGGTATAGCCGCGGCGGGTCAGTTCCTGTGATAAGCTACGAAGACTGTACTGGCCGGTTTCATAGCGTTCAAATATCTGCCTCACTGCCTCAGCCTACTCCGGGATGATTCGTTCTACAATGGCCTACACAAATGTGGTGGGGATTGTATGATTTTGTCGATGATAGGCTTTAGCACAGGGGGCTCTGCACCCGTTTTGCACGCAGTACTTTTGAGAAAATTCGCATTTAACTTGGGATTTCAAAAAAACCATGGTACACTGCAAAAACAAATGCGGGTCAGCGAAAACGGACAGGAGGCGAAAGGCGATATGGCATGGGAAGAAGAATGGACCTGCGACTGTGAGCCGGATCCTTCGGCAGAGCATCGCCGGGAAAAGGAAAAACGCGCCCTCCATATAGAGCAGAGAAAGCGGCACAAGGAGCGGCTGTGCCGAGAGCTGTCCGGTAGCGGAAACTGCAAGCTGTCCATTTGGGTAGACAGCCGGAAGAAAAAATCCGGCGAAATCATCCTCATCAGACGCTATAAGAACAGCAATATCCAGTGCCGGCTGAAAAAATGCTCGAAGCATATTGTCAGATGCATCCCGCCGGATGTCCTGCCGCCCAAGGGAAATCAGTACAGAAGGGCTTTTGACTATTGGTGGATATGGGAGTAACGAATTGAAAAATATTTCGATTTAACTTAAGTTTTCAAAAATACCGTGATACGCTGTAGAAAAAACAAAGGAAGGAGTGAATAACAATGTCTGTCAAAACCAATATCAAGGACTTTTACGGGCGGGTGATCGGCACGGTGGTGGAGGAAAGCAACGGTGACAAGACCATCAAGGATTTTTACGGCCGTCCTCTGGGCTACTACAAGAAAGGCCGCAATGTGACCACCGATTTTTACGGCCGGGTGGTGGCCTCCGGCGATCAGCTTACCATGCTGCTGAATTCGGGCAAGTGAGAAAGCCGGGTGCCGCATTCCTACAGAATGCGGCACATCTCTTTTTATTAAACTCGTTTTTACCACATATCAGCACAAGAAGGAGTGAATGCGATGAAGAAAGAACGCGTGGAGCTGAGCGTGCATACCAAAATGTCCCGTATGGATGCGGTGGCCTCCGCCGGTGACTATGTCCGAGCTGCGGCAGAGCAGGGGCAACCGGCCATCGCCGTAACGGATCACGGCTGTGCGCAGGCTTTCCCTGAGGCAATGCGTGCTGCAGAGCAATGCAAAAAGGAGGGCCGCAGCATCAAAATTCTATATGGCATGGAGGCGTACTGCGCAGACAGTGGGGATGCCCCGCCGTACCATGTGACGATCCTGGTGCAGAACGAAGCGGGGCTTAAAAATCTGTATCAACTCATCACGCAGTCCCACCTGCACCATTTCCGAGGTGTGCCGCTGGTGACAGGAGCGGATCTGCAGCAGCACCGCCGGGGACTACTGGTCGGCAGCGGCTGCGGCAACGGGAAACTGTTTTCTGCGGCTGCACGGGGAGAAAAGTGCTTATCGGCCATTGCCCGGGCGTATGATTTTCTGGAGATACAGCCCGTTTGGAACTGCAAAGTCGTGGTTCCCGAGGCGGGGAAAATCCAGGAGGAGCTTCGGCGGATCAACAGAATCATTGTGCAGTTGGGAGATGATCTGAAAATTCCCGTCTGCGCCACGGGAAATGTCCACTATCTCAAGCCCGAGGATGAACAGGCGCGCCGTATTCTCAGGTGCAGCGGCCACGGCTCCCTGTATTTGCGATCCACTCGGGAAATGCTCCGGGACTTTGCCTATCTCGGCAAAGAAAAAGCCCGGGAGGTGGTCATTGACAACACAAATCTGCTGGCAGAACGGACGGAGGAGCTTCGCCCGATTGCGGCAGAACCCACATGGGCAAGGCCGGAAGATGAACAGCTTCTTCTTGACCGCTGTCAAAGCAAGGCCGACGAATATGATGGGCTGTTGACTGACCTTATAACAGAGCGACTGGCCCAAGAAAGTGCCGTTGTGAAAAAACAGAAGTCTGCTTCCTCGTACAGAATTGCCGCTGCCTTAGCCCATGACCTGTGCGGCAAATGCGGCATTCCTGTCATGACGCGTAGGTCGGCAGGTGCATCCCTGCTGGCTTATTTTTCCGGCATCAGCCGCATCAACCCATTGCCGCCCCATTATCACTGCCGACATTGCGGACATACGGAGCTTCCGGCGTGCGGCGTGGAATCCGGCTTCGATTTGCCGGACAAAATCTGTCCGAGCTGCGGAGAGCGCATGGCGCGGGACGGGCAGAATATCCCGTGGCAGGATTTTTTGGGGCAGGACGGGGAAAAACTGCCTGACTTTGATTTCATTATTCCTGGGGAGTTCTTCGCACAGGGGCGCATGATGGGGGTGTTCGCAGAGCTGTTCGGAGAGAATCGGGTGGTGAGAGCCGGCGCTACTGCCACCGTTTCAGAGAAAATTGCTCGGTATTATATCCGGGAATATGAGGAGAAACAGTGCAACTCTTTCCCGGAAGAGGTGCGGGCGCGTATAGTCGAATGTCTGACCGGTGTCCGGTGCGGCGTCCGACAGTATCCGGGCGGCTATGTCCTCCTTCCGGGGGAAATCGAGTCGGAAAGCTCCCTCCCGCTGCAATACGCTATGGACGACCCCGGCAGAGAGATCTGCACCCATTTTAATTTTCACGATTTAACAAATGCATGGTTGAATATGGACTGCTTGGGATATGATGCGTCAGACCTGCTCGCTCGGCTCTGCCGGGAGACCGGGTGCGAAGTAAGCTGCATCGACCTGCACGATCGAGCGGTATATGACAGCCTGCTGGCCAAACCCTCCACCACCGCAGCGACGGACAGTCTGATTTCGTGTGCGGTGGAGCTGGTGCTGAACGGCCTGGCGGATAGGGAATTGCGAAGCAGTCTGCCGAGGAATTTCACCGGCATACGGAAGGCGATATGCCATCTGCAAAACGGCTCTGTCTCCGAAAATGCACCCGGATATCACAAAGCCTATACGGTGGAGCTTGCCATGGCCGCCGTGGAGCTGGGATGGTACAAGCTGCGATTCCCGGAGGAGTTTGAAAGAGCCTGCCGATGTACCTATAAAAATTTTGAAAGAAAGGCTTTGATGCAATGAAGCGGCATAATCTTGATCCCGATGCGCAAATGCGTCTGCTGGAGGAGATATACGGGGAGAAAGCCATCGTGTCCGCCGTGGAGAGAAACCGGGAAAATCGGGAAATCGAAATACAAAACGCCCTGCGGCGGCTCTCCGAACAACAGCGGGAGGTGATCCTGTACCAATACGGCTTTGCGGACGGGCTGCCCCACACGGCGGAGGAAGCCGCGCAGCACTTTGACCTTTCCCGGGAGGATGCGGAGCGGATCACATCGCTTGCCCTGCGGACGCTGCGCAGCCCCGCCTGCTCTGGCGGGCTGCGGGTGCTGCTGTCGCAGCTTTGAATCAGAGGAAGAAAATTTTTTGGATTTAACTTGGGTTTTTCCAAAAGCCTTGTTATCATGAAGAAAAATAAATGATATGGAGGCTGACCTATGAACACACCCAAAAATCTTCTCATTGCCAATCCCGACCAAAGCATCGTCCTCACCCCTGCTGAAGTGATCCGCCGTATGTTTGCCTACACTGACGAAAACGGCATTCTGATCGTCCCCCAATGGCCTTGCGATGATTGCGTGGAGCAGGGCTACTATATCTGTCGCATGAATTGGACGAAGGCGGACGCCGAGGAGGCGGTGGCGGTGTATGAATCCCTCTATGCCAAGCTGGAAAATGCCGGCGAGAAGCCCTGCGATGCCCAGACGATGCTCCCCTACCCGGACCCCGGCATGGAGGAAATCGCCTATCATCTGAATATTCGTGCCAAAAGGCTGCAAAAGCTGCTGGCTCTCCGTGCGCCCCACATTGTCGCAAATAACGAAGCCTGCCTTCTCGCTCAGGCTATGGTTCTCTACGGCTATTGCAAAGACTTCCGCTGTGTGAAGGAATTGGAGTGACAAAAAAATCCCCGGCTTTCCAGCATGGAAAGTCGGGGATATAGATTAGCGAGGAATGTCGTAGCCTCTGTCCTTCAGAATTTCGTAGATTTGCCTATATTTTTCGTCAAGGCTCAATCCAATTATTTCGTTTTTTTCTTGCTGCCCCAATTCCTCCTTTTCCTTTAGTCCAAACAGGAATCCTTCGGCGGAAAGTGCCAGTTGAATTTTGGGCCACTCAATAAACTCCAGTTCCAGCGGGGAAAGCTCCGAATTGTGGCCTTTTATGTATTTTCGGATGTTCTTTACATAGAATTGATAGCTATAGTATTTCTTCCCATTTTTGCCGGTATATTCATCGTCCTCATGGTTTTCCATGCGGCTCCATGTTGACATCTTCCCGGCAACGAGTTTCTTCCCAGCAATGAGTTTCTTGCCATCAGGAACATTTCGCTTGAACCATTCCAGGGTAAATGAGTCCAACGGCATATGACAATATTTAAAATAATCTTGATATTCCGATGAATCCTCGCAGCAGAGCAAATACTTGAAAGACATATTTATAATTTTTTGGGCTTTCCCGTATGTCCCAAGGTCACTACCGGAAAAGTGTCGGCACCAAATGGCACACAAGTCGCTATGCTTTTTGTCGAAGTCTTCTTCTTTCTCCGGCGCCTTTTCCTCAAAAAAATACTTCCGGAGCTCGTCTCTGATTTCCGTTATCGCCGCATTCTTTTCCTTTTCGTGTTTGCCGATTCCGGTCATGGTTCGTTTGGCATCACCATAAGCCAAATCGACGGCCGCCTCAAACGCCTTCTCATCTTTTATAGAGGCAAGTTTCTCGTAGTCATTAGGTCTGCTGCGCTTAAGGCCTTCCTTAAAATCCTTAATCGCATTTTTGCATTCTTCTATCATTCCGTTTCGCCATCCTTTCCTTTTGATCCGTCAAATTTGCAGGAATTTCCACATAAAGTATACCACATGGAACGCAAAATTCAACATCTTTCATATATTTTCCCAAAATAAATATCAAAGGAGACAAATGATGTCATTCAATGCGCTGAATATTGATTTTTACCTGTG
>SFGJ01000046.1 GCA_004557655.1 Clostridiales bacterium
AGCATTAGCGCACACTAAACTATATATGAGGTGAGTTAAAATGAAGAATCCAGTTGATTCTTTTGCTGCTGCCCTCCGTGCTGCCCGAGCAAAGCGGCATCTTACCCAAAGGGCACTGGCAGATAATCTGCACATGAGCGTCCGCACCATCATTGAGATTGAACTCGGGCGCAGCAACCCACGATTTGAAACGGTTGCATTGTTGGCAAAAGAAATGAATATCAGTCTGGATGCCATCGTATTTCCCGATACGGCAACTGCCACGGTATCAAAAAGCGTTACAGATTTCTTTGCAGGAAAAAGTGAAGCGGAAATACAGAAGTACATTTCCCTCTGCCAGCAGGCAGACGCATTTAAGACTAACAAATAAAAGGCGACTGTTTGGAAAACCGGCAGTCGCCTTTTTTACATAAAACATAAGTAGGGGCGACGAGGCGTTTTAGCCTCGCCGCCCCTGCGGTTCGTTTGAATAGAAGATACGATTGTCCCTATGTTACTTTATGCTTGGGCTGCATATTTTTCTTCTATCAATGTTGCGGGTACTGCCTTATAAACGTTTCATTTGCTATTTGCAGGGCTTTGTAATACTCACGATAAGACGGACTTAACCTTTGCATAGCCGGAATAAAAACCTCATTATAACCGCTTTCATTCTGGAATTGCTTCAAACATTCTTGTAAGCGGTATGCAGGGGTTGCTTTGTATTCCTCCGATTCCATAACAGCTCGATATTGTTTAAGCATATCCTTGTTGTCATGGATATACTGCTCTGGATTCTCCATAGCAGCCGAAAGTGCTGCGGACGCATTTTGAATAATGGCAATATCGGTATTCCTTATTGCTTCATCAAGATATTCTTGCAGATCCCCAGAAACGGTGACAGTAATACCATCTAAGAAACTGATGATTGTTTCAAATGCGTCCTGCTGTTCCTCCGTTGTGATCATCTCTCCCAAAAACGGAGCAAAGTGTAAGCATACGAATTTCCCATAGCAGCCGGGAAACTTGTCAAGGATACGGGTCAGTATGGATTGCTTTTTTTGAAGTGCGTCCATCTGTGTTCGGATATGATCCCAATCGCCGCCGTCCGCAAGCTGCTTGATCAACGCTTGCTTTGTTTGCAGGTCAGCAATTTCAAGTTCTTTTTTGTTGAGAACATCATAAATTGCCGGTAAGCCCTCTTTTTCTAAGACAGTACGGATATCCGACACTGAAAAACCCAATCCACGCAATACTGCAATCCTTTTGAGTTTTGAAACATCTGCATCGGAAAACTGGCGATACCCGTTGTCCATGATAACCGGACTGATCAAGCCCTGCTCGCCATAATATTCAATCGCTTTTTTGGTTAGATTGCATTCTCTGCATACTTCATTTATGAGCATTTTACTCACCTCCATATATAGGATAAGCTAACCCCCAAGGTGACAGTCAATAGGTTTTTCAATTTTTTTCATTGAAAGTCAAAACGCGCGGTCTTGTCGCCACAAAGTCGCTGCCTGCTCGTGCTGTTCGGTTTTACGCATATGATTCTGGATCAACTTGACTTAATCATTAACGCCTCATTATTTTAGTCTATGGGATTATTTAGCCTACTCTTTTTCTTTTGCTATATACAGAAGTTCCTGCTAAACCGAACACGCTTACCGCCAACAGTACCATCCACAATGCCATGTGGCTGTTATCTCCGGTCTGTGGGGAATTGCTCGGTTCGGAAGGTGAGGAAGTTTCTCCGCTAACCTTTTCACCGAGAACATAATATGGGCTGCCGTCTGTGGTAAAGGTGAGAGAGCCGTCCTCCACGCTGATAGTCAAACCGGAAACATTTCCTTCACCGGTCAGGGAGTACGCCGCAAAGTCGGTCAGCTTCTCCGGTTGCTTGATGGTGACGGTCACGCCGTCCGCCGCCTTTATATTGCCGCTTGCGTCAATGAAATAGATATGCAGCGGCAATAAGGTCTTCGCCTTGCCGTCCAGAACGCCGCCAATCCAGTCCAAGGCGTCCTTTTCGGTGATCGGATCGATAACAAGCTGCCAGCCGGGTTTCAAAGCACCGCTGACGGTAATCTCCGTGCCGCCGGGGAGTACGGTGGTTCCCTGACCGTTTTCGTCCACAGGAACCGTATTCCATTGCTTGTTTTCAATATACCGGGCGTATACGCCGATGTCGGTTTGCCGGTTTTCACCGTCCAGATTGGATTCCGCCGCAAAAGCGGTGACGGAACAGAATAGCGTCAGAACCACTGTAAGAAAAAATGCGAGGATTCTTTTAATTACGATGCACCTCCTATAGCGGTATTCAGGGTGGCGGAGCCTGCGCTGAAGTAGGTTTCCGGCTCGTAGCCCATGATCTTCAGCTTGATTTTCGTGCCTGCCGTAAGATTTTCGGTCAGCGCCACATCTTTGACATATTCGCCGGGGCGAATCAGCCCGGTTTCGCCTAAGATATTATCGTTTTCGTCCAGTACCCGCAGCTTGAGCCACACTTCATTTTCGGCGGGATTGGTCAGGTAGACGGCGGCATTGCTGCCCTCCATTACCACATTGCCGCATACCGAAAAACGGTAGCCCATGCCATCCCGGTAAGGGGAGATGTAGCCAAGGTTTTCCGGCACCTCCGGCACGCCTGCCACGGCAGTGGCGTCAAAAGGCGGCGGGGCAAATTCCGCTGTTTTATGTTTCCTGCCAAATACCAGTGCGGCAGCCATGACAGCCAGTGCAATCGCAAGCACCCCACAGAGAACGGGAACGGTTTTATTTGTTTTCGGATTCTTTTTCATTCTGCGTCTCCTTGTTGGGTCGTCCTGTCTCATGTGGCGGCGCCGGACGGAGCCGATGCCGTCAGATCAAACAGGACAGCCGTGGGAAGGGGCTGTCATTCCAGCCCCTTCCGGCTGTTGGCTATGAAAATGGTTTATTTCGCAGTAACCGTCCATGTGTTGTCGCCGTGGTCGGTCACGGTGTAGGCGTCGGTGTCCACATAGGAAGTGGGGTCAAAATTGTTGTAGCTACCGGGGAGGACGGTAACGACAGAAGCGGCATAGTAGTTGTTAATGCCGCCTTCCATGTACATCGTTCCGCTGAGTGTCAGGGTGACGGTATCGGAGTACCCTTGTTCGTTGCAAATCGAATAACCGTCGATAGTTCCGTTCAGCGTGCTGCCTGTCACAGTGGCAGTACAACAGTTATACAAAGGATAGTAGTTATTCGCATTCAGCGTGCAGTTCTCAAAGGTAACGGTTCCTAAGTTGTGCACCACAGCTTTTCTGTCTGTGGTGTTTGAAACGGTACCGCCCTTGACGGTGCAAACAGTGTCCGGTAAAATATAGATTGTATTTTCGGCGGAGGAAGTCAGCGTGAAGCCATTCAGGTCAATGGTGACTGGCGTTCCGGTTGAGACGGTAAGATCCTGATCTGTGGTAATATCCCCGCCCAGCTTGACGGTGCCGCCGGCGTTGACTGCCGCCTGCAGTGCCTCTAAGGTGGTTACGCCGGTGGCAGTTTCACCGCCCTCAGCGGAGCCGGTCTTTGCAACGGTCACGGTGATAGTGCCAAGGGTTTTATCCGCGTCGATTGCCGCACCGCTGATGCCGAAGTTGGCGGTAGCGGTGGGAGCGGCGGAAACTTCCGTGCCCTCGGCGGTGGCAAGCTCCAGAACCTTGTCATTTGCAGTGCCGCTGGTTTCGGTGAAGGTACCGACTACGCCGGCAACATCGGCTTTGAAGTCCAAAGTGGCGTTCACAGCGACATTCGAATGGTTTTTGACGGTGATGGAAGGGGTGTTGTCCGACCAGCCGCCTTCTGTCGCACCTTCATAGGCGTGAGTGGCGGGGTTCCATGTACCCTGCGATGGGGCGGTGTAGGTGAAGTTCATCGCTTCCCACACAATATCCACGGAGATTTTCTCGTCCGCAGCCGTGCCGGGAGTGTAGGTGCCGTTTACGGTGATATCGGTACCAGAGGTGCCGTCGTTAGTTGCCGCGAAGGCTGTGACGGACATGGACAGCGCCATTGCAAGCGCAAGAATAATAGATAGTATTTTTTTCATTGTATATACTCCTTTCGTGAATCGCTATACTTATTTCGCAGTGACCGTCCAGGTGCCGTCGCCGTTGTCGGTCACGGTGTAGGCGCCGGTGTCCACATAAGAGGTGGGGTCAAAGTTGTAGATGCCGGCGACGACGGTAACATTTCCGTTCATTGTGTTAATTGTGTATTTTTTTCCGGAGAGATTCACGGTGCCTTCAAGGGAAATAGTACCTGATTCGCAGAAAATAGCTGCGATATCACTAATCAATGTACTGTTTTTGACGGTTGTTACAGCATCATCATCGCCACTGTACAGTGCAGAACGATCTGTACGAATCGTACAACCTTCAATCATCAATGTACCGCTTTTACTATAGTTGTAGACAGCATTATCGCCCGTAGCCGTGATGCTGCCGCCCATTATTGTGCAACTGCCGGATAAAAGCCAAACGCAAACACTACGACCACTTCCTGTAATCGTGTGTCCGTTCAGGTCCAGAACCACGGGTGTAGCGGCTTCAATATTCAGCGAACTTTCCAGCGTAATATCCCCGCCCAGTTTGACGGTGCCGCCGGCATTGACTGCCGCCTGCAGTTCCTCATAGGTGTCAATGGCATTTTTGATAGTCACGGTGATAGTGCCGAGGGTTTTATCTGCGTCGATTGCCGCACCGCTGATGCCGAAGTTTGCAGTAGCGGTGGGAGCATTTGAAACCTCTGTGTCAACGGCGGTTGCAAGTTCCAGAATGTTGTCATTTGCAGTGCCGCTGGCTTCGGTGAAGGTGCCGATTACACCGGCAACATCAGCGGTGAAGCCCAAAGTGGCGTTCAAAGCGACATTGGAATGATTTTTGACGGTGATGGCGGGAGTGTTATCCGACCAGCCGCCTGCTGCCTGCCCTTCATAGGCGTGGGTAGCGGGGTTCCATGTACCCTGCGATGGGGCGGTGTAGGTGAAGTCCATAGCATCCCACACAATATCCACGGAGATTTTCTCGTCCGCCGTTGTGCCGGCTTGGTAGACACCCGTTACGGTGATCTCCCGCACATCCGTGTCGGTCTGTTGCACTTCCAAACGGAGCGTAGATTCTTTTTGTATGTTATAATCCGACAGATTTTTACCTTCATCCAACTGCTCTCCGTTGAAAAACAGCAGTTGGTTTTCCGGCAGAATACCCTCTTGTTCAAAAATCTTTTCTTTCGTGGCTTCAATGGAATCTGTCGGCTCCACTTCGATGGTAATGGTCTTGTCCGCCGCCTTTACAAATATCTGCATGGCGGATGCCTGAATCGACATGGATACCACGAGAAACAGGGAAAGAAATACCGCAAAAAGGCGTCTGTTTGTTTTTTTCATTGGGCTTCCTCCTTATACTTACGAAATCGTTACGATGACCGTACCGACGTTGGTAAAGACCGTTATGTCGCTTGCAAGTGTCCCGCCGAGAGTTAACGAGGTCTTGCCGGTAAGCACAGCGTCGTTAACCGCCTTGCCCTCCGCCGTGGGGAGCGTGAGGCTTGTGCTTGAGAAGCTTCCGGTCACGGTGTTGTAGGCAGTCAGCGCCGAGAAGGCAAAGGACGCAGTGATGTCGGTATTGGAATGGTTTGTCACGGTGATGGTGTTGCCGCTGGCCGTCCATGCAGGCTGGGGTGGAAACGCTGTCCACATACTTGGCGCTCACGTCAATGTCCTGAGAACCGGAACTGTTTTCGATAGTTGCCGCAAAGGAGGTGATGCTCATAGCCGGAATCAGCACAAGAGCAAATAAGATGGTAACAATTTTTTTCATTTTGCGTTTTCTCATTTCAATGTGTATATTACACCTTTGGCAGAATATCAGGGCTGTACCGTCACGGTAATCTCTGCCAGGGTATCAACCATGGCTTTCTCGCCGGTGACGGGGTCATAGCTCAGAATGCGGAACACGGCGTCATAAACGCCCTCCTGCAGCTTCTTAGCCGCGCCGTCCAACAGTTCCAGCTCGCTGACCTGATTGCCGGGGCGGATGGTGCCG
>SFGJ01000017.1 GCA_004557655.1 Clostridiales bacterium
TGAGCGCAGCCACCGCGAGGATCAGAAACGCTTCTACTCTTGCCACTCGTTCTATTCCTTGGATGACTTTGCAAAGCAGCTTGCCGTCCACAACCGCCGCTCCAACAACTTGCCCATGAGACCCCTCCGCTGGATGGCTCCCGCTGAGGTCACTGTCCAATATGTTTGACAAACCTACAAAACAGCCTTTAAACAGAAAGCAACCCTATGCTCCGCTATCAAATCATAGTGTTACAGTAGATAGAAATATTTTACTATAAAATGCTGAGGGCGATATTCTATTCCTACAAGCCGTATATATGAATCAGAAAAATGTCCATTGGATATTAAATCCTCACGGCAGCCCTACGCCATCAACTTCAAAAAAAGAGGCTTCCATTTGTAAGGTCTTTCCATTGCACAGATAACGGGAGAACTACTGATTCAAGAATACAACCACCATACTAGCACTCAAGAATGACATAAACTTCAAGACAGTATTATAAACTGTGCTACCATGAGGCCGGATTCACCCTCCGCACTTACACCCACGCCACCAGGCAGAAGCAGGACGAAGTAGCGGAAACTATGGGCAACTTCATGGAGCAGGTTAAGTGAGCACAAAAGAGCAAAAAATACATGGCAGGAAGGCGAAACTTCCTGTCCTGTGCTTTCTAAACCTTTCCGCACATTTCTACGTGTGGGTCACGGTGTGGGTCAGGCGGTTGACCCACATTTTGACCCACACATAAAAGTGCGTTTTTCCAACAAAAAAGCACCGAAAACCGAAGTTTTCGATGCTTTTTGGAGCTGCTGGGCGGATTCGAACCGCCGACCTCATCCTTACCAAGTTTTAGGCTTATAAAATAGGCGCTGCATTTTCAAGTAAGCCCCTGCAAGTCATCCAGAAGTATCGCTGCAGCCGCTTCAACGCCCACCGCAAGGCAGGATTCGTCTACACAAAAGTGTCCATTGTGGAGCGGATAGTGAGTTTTCACATCTCTGTTCCTTGTGCCAAGTTTCAAAAATACCGAAGGTACACGATGAGAAAGCACAGAAAAGTCCTCCGCAGTCATAGGGCAGTCTGTCAGCTTCTTCACCTGGCAACCCATGCGTGCCAGCACATACACATCGTGTGCGAGCATCGCTTCATCATTGCAAACAGGCGGAAGATCCATTCGGTATTCAAACTGATACTCTCCGCCAAAACTCTCGCAGACACCTTTCAGCCGATGCTCCATCTCCCGAGGGACAAGCTCCTCCAAATAGTCTATTGCTGCACAGCGCACTGTACCCGTCAGCTCTACCTGCCCTGCCACCGTACTTCTCCGCGTACCGCCACGAATGGTCCCAATATTTAGAACAAGCGGGACCGACGGCGAGCTCCAACGGCTGACAATGGTATACAAAACATCTACCGCCTGAGCCGCCATTGCGATGGCATCCACCGAAGCCTGTGGCATACCTGCATGGCCACCTCGGCCAAGTAAAGATATATAAAAATTGCCTGACCCAGCCATAGCAATTTTTTCTTCATATCCTATCGTTCCGACATCCAGGGAAGGCCAGCAGTGCATGGCTAAAGCCCGCACAACATTCCCGTCTTTTCCACTTAGAATCCCTTGCTCAACGGCTGCAGCAGCCGCACGCTTACCTACTGGCCGCTCCGTGTAGCAGCAAAACTCCTCTTGCTGCCCCTCGATTAAAGGCAGTTCTTCCGATGGTTGAAAAAAAATTTTCGCCGTGCCGTGGAGCTCTTCGCGGCATGTATACAAAAGCTTTGCCACTCCCACCGCAATGGCCGTATGCACATCGTGGCCGCAGGCATGACACACATTCTCATTTACAGACGCATATGTCTCACCGCACAGATCCGTACAATTCCGCAGTGCATCCATATCCGCGCGGTACATAACCACAGGCCCGGGATATTTTCCCTTCACTGTGGCAACAATGCCCGTCTCGGCAATCCCGGTGGTAATGTCCTTAGAAGAAAATCCAAATGAACAGAGCGCCTGCACTATCTTTTCCGCCGTTCTATGCTCCTGCCCGCCACTTTCCGGGTTCATATGCAAGTCGCGCCGAAATTTCCGCAGAAACGGGTATAACAGCGAAATCTGCTCTTGTAACTCTTTCTTTTGCATGGTCTAACCCCCTTGCCGGTCTAAAGATTCCGGAGCATAGCGCAGCCCGGCTGGAGTAACCGCTGGAATACACGATGACCGCCAGTGAGCAAAAACGCTTGATGGCCGGTAAACAGCGCATCCACATGCAGCGCATCCGCCTTGCGTAAGCTTTCCAAATATGGTTGCCACCGGCAATCCCATGTCTTCTGCATACTCACTCTATCCTTAGGAAATGCCAGATCACCGGAAAACAGCATCCGCTTTCCTCCGTATGTCCAGAAAAACCCTGTGTGGTCATCACTGTGCCCGGGGAAACTCATCAATTGCAGCACAATATCTCCCACATGAATCATATCCTCATCGGAAACGGTCTGCACATTAGACGGGGTATACTGATAATCTGAAGGATAGATACCGCTTCCCTGCGCCGCATCCAGAGAAAGCTTCGTCCTGGGGTCTGTCGCAATGAATGCACCGGTGAGCTGAGAACCCACCACCGCCGCACCGGTCATTACCGCAAGTTGTGCTGCGCCTCCACTGTGATCACAGTGTCCATGGGTCAAGATGATCTTGCCGATCCTCCGATAGTCAAACCCCGCGCGCGTGACATTGGTAATGATCTGTTGACTGTCAACGCCTGCGCCGCTGTCTATCAGAGCAAGTTCACTGCCGCCATCCAGGAGATAAACAGTGCAGTCCAATGCGTTGGACATTCCAAAACTGTTGTCCCCTCCGCCAACGACCCATACTCGTTCATGAATCTGCATCTTTATCCTCCTATATAAATAAAAGCGGCTATACGACATCCGATCACTCTTCCGACGTATGCCGCTTGTCCTTATAATAACCGTCAGCCCTTAGCTATGCAAGAGACATCTTATTTACAAATGTACGTATACGCATGAGTCCTTCTGCAATTTCATTTGCGGAAGCCGCATATGACAGCCGCACATAGCCGGAAAACGCCTCACCAAAGGCAATACCCGGAACAACAGCTACTCCCACTTCCTCGAGCAGTGCTTCAGCGAACTCTGCACCGTCAACTCCAAGACCTCGTACATTGACGAACGCATAGAATGCGCCACGCGGCTCAGGCATACTCAAGCCCTTTGTTTGCCGTATGCCGTCGCAAATCAGCTTGCGGCGATGCGAAAACTCACTCACCATGTTGTCAATCGCCTTTTTACAAGCTGTGCTGTTCATCTGCTCGGATAAACTGCGCTGCACAAAGACTGGAAGGCACGTTGTATTGTACTGATGCAGCTTCAGGATAGGTAAGAGAAGCTGTTCCTCCGTGGCAACATATCCAACACGCCAGCCTGTCATCGCATAGGCCTTGGAGAAGCCGTTGATCACAATTGTGCGCTCTTTCATGCCCGGAAATGTGGCAATGGAGGTATGGACCACACCATCATAAATAATACGCTCATAAATCTCGTCCGACAGTACCAGCAGATCATGCTTCACTGCAATTTTGGCTATCTGTTCCAGCACACACGGATCATATACCGTCCCGGATGGGTTCTGTGGATCATTAATGATAAGCATTTTCGTCTTATCTGTAATGCGATCCTCCAATTCCTTAGGGTTGATCTGAAAGTTGTTTTCCTCCGACAGAGGAATCTCCACCGTCTTTGCACCCACAAGGTTCAGCATATTCCTGTAGTTCATATAGGCAGGTGTAAATACGATTACTTCGTCGCCTTCGTCTATGTAGGCAAGAATTGCATCCAGAATCCCCTCCGCTGCGCCTGCAGTCAGAAGAATGTCCGTTTCCGGGTTGTAGGTCAAGCCGTTCTCTTCCCGGAGTTTTTTGCATATCTCGCGACGAAGTTCGATAGTTCCTCGATTCGGGCCATAATGGGTCAATTTGTCGTCCATAGCCCGTTTGGCGGATGCAACGATCTCTTCCGGTGTGTCAAAATCGGGCTCTCCGATCTCGAAATGGATAATACTCCTCCCGGCCGCTTCCAGTTCCTTAGCCCGGTCACGAACTTTTCTTACGGGGGAAAACGCCACACGCTGTATCCTCTTTGATGCGAGTATCATTTCTTATCCTTTCTCCGCTATAGCATCAGATTCGATACATACCCACATAATAGCCGTCATGAATAGCTCCCACAAGTCCGCGGGCTTCTTTGGCGTCACCAATCTCAAAGACTTTACCCGCAGGACCCGTCCTCTGCAGGTGTTCAAAGAGGCTCTCGTTCCGTTTATAGCCGGAGGCCAACAGAACGCTGTCGCCGTCAAAGTGAATCTGCTCGCCATTGATGCGCACATCGATGCCATCCCCGTGGATCGCAGTGACCTGTGCACCACCGTAAACCTCAATGTTGTGCTCATCCATTTTGTGGAACAAGGCGGAACGCGTTGTCGGGTGGTCATCCGCCATAATTTTGTCGCGGGGGATCATTTCAAAGATGCGCACAGTCTTCCCCATCTCGCTCAGCATCCAAGCTGCTTCCATCCCAACCTTACCTGCACCGATAATGTTGACGGTGTTCCTAACGGCAAAGTCTGCGGGATGAACCATGACCTCCTCCGCTACAAACACATTACTTCCGTCAATGCCGCTGATAGGAGGGCGTGCGGGGATACCACCGACAGCAAGTACCACTGCATCGTAGCTCTCCGACTTGATCAGTTCATCCGCCTTTTCAGGCGTTATCTCCGAGTTGAAGCGCACATCGATGCTGCGATCGCTGATTTCCTTTTCATAGTAATCCAAAAGCCTCTTCACACGCGCTTTGAAATCTGGTGCGGATGCTGCCCGCAGTGCGCCGCCCAAACAGTCGCTTCGCTCAAATATCGTCACCGTATGCCCACGATCGTGGGCACGGATGGCCGCCTCCATACCACCAGGGCCACCGCCAACGATCATGACCTTTTGAGGATGGTCTGTCTTGCCCAGCCCATTGTCGTAGAACTCACGCAGAAGGCCGCCATTCACCGCACATACAAGGTCGGTGCCGGCCAATGTATGCTTGTGGCACAGCATGCAGCCAATGCAGGGACGTACATTTCCGCCCTCCTGCAGCTTGGAACCCCAATGGGCGTCTGCCAGGAAGCCACGGCCCACGGCCACCATGTCCGTGACACCGGTACAGATCAGATCATTGGCATCCTCCGGCTCCACCACGGCGCTGGCCAGGATCACAGGAACGGATACCGCCTTCTTCACTACGTCGGCCAGGGGAGCCAAGCAATTCTTGCCGTCGTACATACACGGCACGGAGGGATACTTGGTGAACTCATGGCCGGGAATAGTACTGGAGGTAGAGGAAACATGGATGTAATCAACGCCGTAGCTCTCGATGGCCTTGGCGATGGCCGCCGCGTCCTCGATCTTCACACCGCCCTCCAGCTCCTCATAGGCCGCCATCTTGAAGCCGATGATGAACTTGGGGCCGCAGGACTCCCGAATGGCCTCGATGATCAGCTTCGCAAAGCGCAGACGGTTCTCCAGAGAGCCGCCGAATTCATCTGTGCGCTTGTTGGTAGCGGGGGAAATGAACTCATTGATTAGATAGCCGTGACAGCCGTGGACCTCTACGCCGTCAAAGCTGGCCCGCTGGGCCCGAATAGCCGCGGTACGCCAGTCTTCTACCAGCTCGTAGATCTCCGGCACGGTCAGCGCCTCAGGGATTTCCTTATAAAGAGGGGAAGCAATAGCTGAAGGCGCAATGCATCGCTTGCCCGTCACCTTGCTGGCGGCGCGGCCACCGTGGAGGGCGACCTGCATAACGATGCGGCTGTCATATGCGTGCACGCTGGCGGCCAAGCGACTCAGCGAGGGGATCAGCCGATCGGAATAAATTTGCATGGAGGGAATCCAGGTATATCCTTCCTTTACGGCGGTCAGTTCTGGAATGATCAAGCCCGCACCGCCTTTGGCGCGCTCCTCCAGGTACAGAGAACAGCGTTCACTGATGGTACCATCCATCAAGTTGCTGCGCGTTCCCATAGGAGCAAGCACTATCCGGTTGCGCACTGTTATCTCACCCAGCTTGATAGGGCTATACATATCTGTACTCATGGGTATTACTCCTTTGTATTGTCGATGTTCTTATGTCCGAACAGCTCCGTAACGGAATCAATGATCTTCTCGATGAGGAAAAGAACGGATGTCACGCCGAATACAGGCAGGGACAAATAGGCAAAGCCTGTGGGCCAGCGCAGAGAGGTGTAATAAAGGCCCATTTTGACCTTCACCACAGTAAGGCCGTGATACCCCAGCACCAGGCAAAATGCCAAAAGCAAAATCCTTGTAATAATACTCAAGGCCAGCTTCAGCTTAGGCGGCAGCTTGTCGACCAGGAAGGTCACCGCCAGATGGTCGGCGCGGTGGAACAGCACCGCACAGCCCAGCATCATGACCCAGCAGGTCAGCAGAACGCAGAAATCCTGCGCCCACAGTAGGGATACCTTAAAAAAGCCGCGTAGAATGATCTGTGCCACAGAAACGCCAAACAGGGCTATGAACAAGGTTGTAGCAGCAACGAGCATGGACTTGTCCAGAATACTTAAGAACTTTTTATATGTCTTCATTCTATCAAGCCTCCATCAGCAGATTCGGCAACCAGGTGGAAAGAGGCTCCCAAAAGGTAACCGCCAGTAAGCATACCAGGAACGCGCCGATATAGGGAATACACTGTTTTGTCAATCGGTCAAAGGAAACACCGGATATCTTGGACTCCACATACAGCAGCGCACCCACAGGAGGAGTCAGCAGACCGATCATCAGATTCATGACCACGACCACGCCGAAATGCACAGGGTCGATGCCGAGGCCCGTTGCAATGGGCATCAGCACAGGCATGAAAATTGTGATGGCGGGGATAGCGTCCATGATCATGCCGATGAGCAGCAGGAACAGGTTCACGATGAGCAGGAACACAACCGGGGTCAGATTCATAGCTGCCACCACGTTGGAGATTAGCTTGGGCACCTGCTCCACGGCCAGGAACCAGGAGAACAGGCCGCCGGCGCCGAACAGAGCCATCAATGCGGCGGAGGAGGACACGGTCTTTTTCATGGCTTCCCAGAACACCTTTAGGTTAATGGTTTTGTAGAAGACCACGCCGATGATGAGCACATAGAAAGCTGCCAGCATGGCCACCTCGGTGATGGTGACAAAGCCGGAGAACACGCCCACGATGATGATGACGGGGGCAAGCAGAGCCAGACCGGCGCCCTTAAACAAACGCCAGAATTCGCTCCAGGACTGCTCCACACGGGTAATGGTATGGTCCACGCGCTTGAGCTTATAGCGGCAGACCGCAAGCAAAGCCAGCGTCATGAGAACTCCGGGGACAATGCCTCCCATGAGGATCCGGCCCGTGGACACATTGCACAGCATGGCCAGAAACACCAAGGGGATGCTTGGGGGAATGATAGGGCCCAGGACGGAGGAGCAGCAGTTGATAGCCGCGGAGAAATCCTCCGGATAGCCTTCCTTGCGCATTTCAGGAATCAATACAGAGGAAACTGCGGAACAGTCAGCCGGTGCGGAACCGGAAATGCAGGCCACCAGCATATTTACAAAAACGGCAGCATAAGCCAGGCCGCCCTTGAATTTTCCGATAAAGAACTGGGAGAAAACAATGAGTCTTTTGGTCATGCCGGACAGGTTCATCAGCTCACCCACCAGCATGAAGAAAGGAATGGCCAACAGCGAGTAGCTGCTGATGCCGTCCACAAATTTAGATGCCACCAGATTCAGCGGCGCGTTGTCGCTTATAAGCAGATATGTTACGCCGGAGATGCCCATGGAGGCAAAGATCTCTACGCCGAAGAACAAAAACACAAATAAGAGACCGAAAATAAGTAAAAGGATCACTGTATATACCTCCTGTTGTCACCAAATATCTTGCTGCTTTGATTTGATTCGGGATGGGCCGCACGGAGGTGCAGGCCCATCCCCGCTTTTCAGACTTCAGCCGCAGTCAAAATGACCGATCAGCCCTTGTAGGAAGCCTTAAAGGTCTTCACGGCCTCATAGGCGCCCTTGGCCCAGCAAGTACCGTCCAGTTCTTCATAGACGTTGCCCAGCTTGTCCTGGATGGAGCCCACATCGCACTCCACATACTCCATGACGGTCTTGAGGTAGTTAAAAGCTTCCTCGATCTGGGCGTTGGTTGCTTCAGTACCCACATCGGCAGCCTTCTCGGCGCACTCGATGAGCATATTCTGGGTCTTCTCGTTCAGCTGCTTCCAAACATTCTCGGCGATGCAGAAGATGGAGATGTCTCTGATGTAGTCAGTGCGCATCAGATACTTCTGGACCTCATAGAGACTGTTGTTCTTCACAGTGATGAAGCCGTTCTCCTGGGCGTCCACAGTGCCCTGGCGCAGGGCCATGTACAGGTCGCTGAACTGGACAACCTGGGGATTCGCGCCCAGCGCCTTCATGGTGCTCTGCACCACGGTGGAATCAGCGGTACGGATCGCCAGACCGTTGAAATCATCCGCATTGGCAACAGGCTTGTTGGATGTCAGCTCTCTGGCCTCGCACTCGCCCTTGGCCACAATGACACGGACGCCGGTAGCGGCGGCTGCCTCGTCGAACCACTTCTGGGCGGTATCGCTCTGCAGGAAGTCATACAGTTCTTTGTTGGAGTCCCAGATGAAGGGAGCCGCGCAGATATTGAACATGGAAGCGGCTTCCAGGAAGCCGTAGGTGGAAATACGGCCATGGTACATTTTCAGCGTTCCGGCAGGCATACCGGAAAGCAATTCGGTGGAACCGCCCAGCTGGCTGTTATTGTAGCAAGTTACCTTCACGGCACCATCAGTTGCCTCGGAAACCAGGGAAGCGAATTCTTCCACAGCCTTAGTGAAAGGATCGGCATCCGTCCAGATGGTGCCCAGCTTCAGATTGTAGGAGGTCCATTCGTTCTTTTCGTCGCCCTTACCGCCGGTGTCTTTGCTACCGCACGCCACAAGGCTCATTACAATAGCGATAGCCATAAGCATTGCAAGAATTTTTTTCATACTGTTCTCCTTCTTATTTTCGTTTTTTATCTAAACGGCCGAAGCCTTTTAGAACACATATGGTTGTTTGCTTACTTATCCATCAAGGCCTTCATGTCCTCGATGCGCTTATAGGCATCGCTGACCAGCGAGTTGATGTCCCCACCGAAAATCACATAGGAATAGCCTCTGTCATAGAGCTTTTTGGCACTCTCCACGTTGCCGGCCACGGTTCCCAGCAGCAGGTTCTTGCTCAAGACCTTTTCCTCGATCTTGCGGAAGTCCGCCTGCACATCAGGGTGGGATGGATTTGCAAAATGGCCGCTACTGGTACTGTAATCCATGGGACCGATGAAGAAGCCGTCAACGCCCTCCACTTCAAGCATTTCATCCAAGTTAGCCAGTCCCATAGGTGTTTCGATAGCCAAGATCACCAGCACCTCATCGTTGGCACGGTGAAGATAGTGCTGCCTGTTTTTTCCGTAACCGGCTGCACGGGGACTACCTGCGATACCGCGGTTTCCAACGGGTGGGTACTTGCAGGCAGCCACAGCCCTCATTGCTTCTTCCTTCGAATTAACATACGGCACATGAATGCCCTTTGCGCCGCAGTCCAACAGACGTTTAATGGCAACCATATCATTCCACGGTGCGCGTGCAATAGCAGTTGTCTCATAACCGTTTACCGCCTGAAGGATCGGAAAGAGGGTGGAAGGGTCAATAGGCGCATGTTCGCAGTCCACCACCAGCATGTCATACCCCGCCTGCGCCATAATTTCTGCTGCAATAGGACTACCCAACTGAACCCATGCGGCCGTCAGCTTTTCACCTTTTTTCAGCCGCGCCTTTGCAGTGTTTGTAAACACTTCAGACATTGCAATCATCCTCTCTTTTTTTATGGCTTATTTTTCCAAAACCGAATTGCAAATAACAATATTATGTGCTATGATGAATAAAAAATTTTTTAGGAGAAAAACCATGTCCAGAGTCAGAAGCGCCGAAATGCCCAGCAGTTCCAACCGTTCCACAGAGAAAGCCCTTGCCATCATCGAGATCCTTGCCGCCAGCAGAACACCTATGCGCCTGCTGGATATTGCCAAGATCCTTAATTACAACCAAAGCACGACCTTACGCTTCCTTACCTCTCTTATCAACAGCGGCTATGTTGGTCAGGAGGAGGATTCGCAAAAGTACTATCTTACATACAAGATCAGCCGTATTGCAAACAAGCTCAACCAGCAGCAGGATATCCCCCGCATAACGCATCCGTATCTTGTGCGGCTTTCCGAGCTGTATTCCGAGTCTGCCTGCATTTCTGTGGAGCAGCAGTTTCAAATGGTGTATGTGGATGTGGCCACGGGCAACAATCAGATCCTGCTTAGTATGCAGCAGATAGGTGGTACAAGCCCTATGCACTGCACCGGCAACGGAAAGCTCCTACTCACCACCTTCGACGACGCCAAAATCGATCAGCTGATCAGCAAGGTCGGCCTCAAGCAGTTCACAAAGAACACAATTACTACAAAGGAAGCTCTTCTCAAAGAATTAGATCAAGTACGTAAAAACGGTTGGGCAATGGATAACGAAGAGTGCGAAATCGGTGTGCGTTGTATCGCATATCCCATACGGAATTACACCGGCAACATCATCGCCGGTCTCAGCGTGACCGGACCGATCAACCGTATGCAGGAATCCCGGATCACCCAAAAGCAACCGGAAATGCAGCGCATCGCCGAGGAAATTTCGGAACGCCTAGGCTACCAAAAGTAATATGTCATTGCAAGGGACTCTGCTGTCAGGGTCCTTTTTTATTTCTCAGGGATTGACTACATTTTCCGGTGTCCCGTTTAAGAACGCCTTGATATTTGAGTATGTGCAATCCATGATGCGCTGGCGGCTCTCCTTGGGAGCCCAACTGATATGCGGCGTAATGATGCAGTTCTTTGCCGACAGCAAAGGATTATCGGATCTGATGGGTTCTGTATAGACGACATCCAGACCTGCCGCACCAATTTTCCCGCTGTTCAGTGCATCCGCGACATCCTGCTCATCGATGAGCTGACCGCGGGCATTATTGATCAGGATTACGCCGTCCTTCATTTTCGCAATACTGGACTTATTAATCATGCGCGTATTTTCCTCTGTAAGGTTGCAGTGCAGGGTTATAACATCTGCCCGCTCATACAGTTTCTCCAGTGAAACATACTCGGCAATGGCTCGGCCACTTTCACTTTCGAACAGGTCATATGCGATGACATTCATGCCCAGAGCCTTTGCAATCCGGCCCTCTTTTTGACCTATCCGGCCGAAGCCGACGATGCCGATAGTCTTGCCTTCCAGTTCAATGAGCGGATAGTCCCAATAGCACCAGTCAACATTGGCAGCCCAGTCGCCCTTTTTCACCGAATCACTGTGGTGACCAATGTGATGGCAGATCTCCAGCAGCAGCGCGATAGAATACTGGCTTACAGAAGCTGTACCGTAGGTGGGGACATTTGCCACAGGAATCCCCTTCTCTCGGGCATATTTATAGTCCACAACGTTGTAGCCTGTTGCAAGCATTGCGATAAGTTTGATGCCGGGACATTTATCGATTGTCTCTTTTGAAATGGGCGTCTTATTCGTCACCACAATGTCTGCCTCGCCGATACGCTGGGCGATGACCGGAGACTCAACATAGGACGTGCGGTCATAGACCGTAAGCTCACCAAGCTCTTCCAAAGGCTTCCAGGACAGATCGCCAGGGTTTTCAGTGTATCCATCCAATACAACGATTTTTGCCATAAATGTTCTCCTTTACTTTTAATCTACTTAATCCTCAAGTAATGCCCAAGCACGGTTTAAAACTCGCTTTGTGTTGGCGAGAACTATGTCTTCATCCTCACCGGGACGCAGCGTAACCTCCATACTTAAAACATAAGGTTGTTCTACGCAGAAAAACCCTTCCTCTTTCAATACGCGAAGGAAATCCACCAGTTCCTCCGTATCATTGGCACTGTCTGGGTATCCCATGCGCGGGTGCTTGTCTCCGTATGCCTCGCAGCCGGGTTTTACAACCGCGTTGCCGAAGTGAAAATGGGTGATATACGGCCGCAGAGTGCGAATAACAAATTGGCTCGTTTCATAAGTCGTTGGGAAGTGGCTAAGGTCAACCAGTAAGCCAAAGTTATTATGCGTAGTACGCATATCGGCGGCAAAGCGGGCCGCCAACGGCGCGGGCCCGATAAGCGAAGCCTTGTCCATGTCAAAGTCAAAGACCTCAAGCTCCACACTCATGCCTTTACCGGCGGCATAAGAGCAAACATTTCGGGTCGTCTTCAGGAGCTGCTTATACGCATCTTCCTTCGTCTCCTCGTGCCACTTTCCGGACAAAAATGCAATTGCCTCCGCCCCGAGATATTCCGCTTCATCAATGGCCTCCATCAGTGTCGTTTCGGCCTTCTTCCGCTCGTCCTCATCGATCGCATTAGGGTTGCACTTGCCGATGAGGCGAGGCTGTGCACCGTAGCACACCTTTAGGTGACTCTGATCCAAAAGAGCCTTTGCCGCAGCATTATCCTCGCCGTAGCCCCGTAGCTCGATGGCATCAAAGTACGGGTCCTTGCAAATTGCCTTCAGCGATTCCATTGCGTCACGCTTGGGATAGCTCATCCACTGGATCGTACCTACTTTGAAATACTTTTGAATTGAATCTTTCATTTTTCCTCCACTAATTTCATTATCTGAAATTGATTTTTGCTTCTAACAATATGATACATACTTTCAAGAAATTGTCAACCTAAAAATTGTTTGAATTGCCTAAAAAAAAATAAGGGATATGAAGAAAAATTTTATATGTTGCATTTGCAACAAATCAGCTCCACCAAACTATAATATCATCTCAATATCGATTTTCGAAATTAAGTTTTGTATATTGACATTTTCTCCGTTGTGCTTATAATGAAAATAGCCTGCGCCAAGGCTTTAGCGCGGCATCCAAATGCTGGGAGGTGCACATGAAAAGGTATGTTCTAATTCCCGATTCTTTTAAGGGTACAATATCCTCCGTGGAAATCTGCCGAATTGTTTCTGAGGCAATCCGGGCACAGGATCCGGAGGCCGCTATCTGCGCGATCCCCGTAGCGGACGGCGGCGAAGGGACAGTGGATGCATTTCTGGCCGCCTTGGGCGGCGAGTGCGTGGAGATGATCTGCAAGGATCCTTACGGAAAAGATATGTCTGCCCATTACGCTATGCTGCCAGACGGTACAGCCGTGATAGAAATGGCTATGGCCGCTGGCCTGCCGTTAGTTGGCGAAGCCCGGAATCCCGAGAAGACCACCACCTATGGCGTCGGGCAGATGATTGCACACGCGGTGCACAATGGTGCAAAGAAGATTGTATTGGGCTTGGGCGGCAGTGCTACCAATGACGGTGGTTGCGGTGCGGCGGCGGCGCTGGGCGTACAATTTTTCAACAAGGACGGAAAAACATTTGTGCCCATCGGCGGAACACTTAAGGACATCTGCCATATCAGCACGGATGAGATGGATAGTCTGGTGCAAAGCACTCCGTTTTTTACCATGTGTGACATCGATAACCCGCTGTGCGGCGAGAATGGCGCAAGTGCCATATTTGGCCCACAGAAGGGTGCCGATTCGGCTATGGTCAAACGTCTGGACAGTGGTCTGCAGCACCTGGCTGCGGTTATCCGGCAAGATCTTGGCCTGGATATTTTAGATCTTCCCGGCAGCGGAGCTGCCGGTGGTTTTGGCGGCGGCAGTGTGGCGTTTTTCAGCAGTCGTCTGCAAATGGGTATCAACATTATTTTGGATATGGCTAACTTTGACCAGCAAGCTGCCGATGCCGACTTGGTTATAACCGGAGAGGGAAAGTTGGACAGCCAAAGCCTTCGAGGCAAGGTCGTCATCGGTGTGGCACGCCGCGCTAAGGCGTTGGGTGTGCCGGTAGCGGCATTGGTGGGCGGATGTGAAACGGATATTGCTGCCCTATACGACGAAGGTGTATGTGGTGTATTTCCAATCAATCCCCTCCCTGCACCATTTGAAGAAGTCAAGCAACAGGTTCGGGACAACCTCCGCTTCACAGCAGATAACCTGTTCCACTTTATAAATTCCTTAAATGCACAGCTCTAAAGCACCTATCATCTGTGGAAAATGTTGACCATACGAGCATATCCCCTACATATATGTTTGCATTCGACATAAGGTATTTTAAGCATTTACTTTTCCTTCTCCTCTTTTCCTTCTGTATTGGCTGCCTCAAATCATGTCCAATTCTTCCAATTGCTTATTCCGACCACAAGCCAGTCTTTTCTGTCGTCTGCAAGCGTGCGGCACTTTTCGAGGGTAGCAAAAAAATCAAGAAAAAGGTCTCTCAGAGCGCATTGAAAGGTCACCCATGCGGCAAAAAGGAGTACGGCGCAAATGGGCAGGCCACGTAAGGAAATATCTTAAGTATGGTACGGTGTAACCCCGAAAAATGGTTGCACCGTTTCCATTTATTATGCTAAAAGGCGATATTCCTCTGGTTTTTTCCGTATTTCATTCATGATAGTGAGTAGTTCTTCTGTTTCGGGAATGGAGATCGCCCCTACCGTAGACTTTGATTCTCATGATAAAATATCTCTTTTCATTAATTTTAAGGTCGGAATGACCTTAGCAATAGAATTGTAAATCAAAAGCAGCCGTCTTTTTTTTATTTTTTTGTGGACAATCGAAATAAGCTGTGGTAATATGAGGAATTAATAAAACAGATACCAGTTGAGAGGTTCCCTCCCGCCTGTCTGTATGAAAGGAGAACATGTTTATGTCTGTGAAAGAAAGCTATGCCGGCAAAATAAACCGTAAGCTCAACAAAAAGCTCCATGTGATCGATGTGGCCGCGGGCCGTGTCCCTGCTGATCTTGTGCTGAAGAACGCCACCTATGTCAATGTCTTCTCCAATGAGCTTGCTCACGGTGACATCGCCGTAGCCGAGGGCCTAATCGTAGGCATGGGCGAGTACCACGGCAAGGTGGAGATGGATGTTTCCGGCAAGATCGTGCTCCCCGGCTTCCTGGATGCCCATATCCATCTGGAAAGCTCTCTGGTCAGCCCCACGGAGTTTGCCAAGGCTGTTCTCCCCCATGGTACCACCACTGTCATCACCGATCCCCATGAGATCTCCAATGTCATGGGCACCGACGGCATTGAGTATATGCTCCAGGCCACGGAAGACCTGCCGGTAGACGTGCGGTTTATGCTGCCCTCCTGCGTGCCGGCAACGCCTCTGGACGAGTCCGGCGCTGTGCTGGATTACCGGGCTATCGACTCCTTCTATGATCATCCCCGGGTACAGGGTCTGGCAGAGATGATGAACTTTGTCGGCACCGTCAACGGTGATCCCCAGGTGGTGGAGAAGATCGTGGCCTCCCAGGCCCACCACAAGAAGATCGACGGGCACGCCCCCGGTCTCAGCGGCAACGATCTCAATGCCTACATCGCAGCCGGCGTGTATTCCGACCATGAATGCTCCGATCTCAACGATGCTCTGGCAAAGCTGGAGCGCGGCCAGTTTATCATGATCCGTGAGGGCACTGCCGCCCGCAATCTGGAAGCATTGGCGCCTCTGCTGTGCAGCAAATATGTGGATCGTTGTATGTTCTGCACCGATGACAAGCATCCCAATGACCTGCTGGAAAAGGGCCACATCGACTACATCGTGAAAAAGGCCATTTCTCTGGGTGTGGATCCCATTATCGCCGTAAAGGCCGCCAGCCACACCGCCGCCCGGTACTTCCTGCTGAACAACCGCGGTGCCATTGCCCCCGGCTATCTGGGCGACTTCGTTATCATTGATAATTTCAACGATTTCAATATCGAAATGGTATATAAGCGCGGCGAGCTGATGTACGACGGTCAACTTCGTGACTTCCCCTCCCCGGAGATTGATCCCTATCTGGTGGCCCGCGCTCACGACACTTTCCATTTGGGCAAGCTGACAGCGGAAGATTTCAAGGACGGCCGTCCCCATGCCATCATTGGCCTGGTGCCCGGCGAGATCACCTCGGAGGATGCCGGTTACATTGACCACATTGATGTGGAGTACGACATCCTGAAAGTAGCTGTTATCGAGCGTCACAAGAACACCCACCACATCGGCCTGGGTTACATCAAGGGCTACGGCCTCAAGGCCGGCGCTGTGGCCACCAGTATCTCCCATGATTCCCACAACATCATCGTGGTGGGGACCAGCGAGGAGGAAATGGCTGCCGCCGCCAACCGCATCGCGGAAAATCACGGCGGCATCACCGTAATGGAGGACGGCAAGGTTTTGGGTGAAGTGGCTCTGGGCATCGCGGGCATTATGAGCGACGATCCCCTTGTCATGGTCAACAGCGCTCTGGAGAGCGCCAAGGACGAGGCTTTCCGTCTGGGCGTGTCCCGGTCCATTGACCCCTTCATGACTCTGAGCTTCATGGCACTGCCGGTGATCCCCACCCTGCGCATCACCACCCGCGGCGTATTCGATGTCACCACCCAGCGTTATATTTGATCTTTATAAAGCAAAAGGCAGCAGGCGATTCCGTCTGCTGCCTTTTGCTTTATATACGGAAAAAACCGCCGACTTTTGTCGGCGGTTTTCGGATCACGACGCTTCTTACAGCTTCTCTCTGACCTTGGCGGCCTTGCCGACGCGGTCACGCAGGTAATACAGCTTTGCGCGGCGGACAAAACCGGTGCGCACAGTCTCGATCTTCTCGATGGAGGGGGAATGTACGGGGAAAACCTTCTCCACGCCCACGCCATAGGACAGGCGGCGGACAGTGATGGTTTCCTCGATGCCGCCGTGCTTCTTGGCAATGACGGTGCCCTCGAAGACCTGGATACGCTCACGGGAGCCTTCCTTGACCTTGACGTGTACCTTAACGGTATCGCCGACGTTTACCTGGGGCATTGCAGCCTGCAGCTGCTTCTCGTTGAGAGCCTTAATGAGATCCATGGATGATTCCTCCTAATAATATAGGTGTTCATGCCGCCACACAGTGATGCTCTACCATCCTGGGAGCATCAGCGACAGAGGACCGCCCTTTTTACGCCAGTATAGAATAGCACACTTCCCCATTAAATGCAAGCATATTTTTCCCCTTCAGCGGAAAATTTTTCCCTCCGTGTCCAACAGCTCCAGTCGCCGCACCTGCACAAAGTCCGGCGTAAGCTCCGGCGCATACCTCTCCACGGCTTTTTCCATGAGCTGCGGATTAAGACCCGGATTCTGCGCCTGCACGAGAGCGGTACATACAAGGCAGTTCTCCCCTTTCGTCCACTCCGTCCGAAGGATCATGGAGGCAATGTCCACATCTGCCAGCTCCTTGCGCTTGGTGCGCTTTTGGATGATAATTTCCTCCCGATCAAACAGCTCCGCAAGCCTTGCGGCTGCGTTTTCCGGCACACCGCCGTCATACTCGAAAGTGACCTCCGCGCGCAGCATGGCAAGCTCCCGCACAGGCCGCTTGGCCTCGTAGCAATCCAGCACACGCAGACCCTCCGGCATTCCGGTGTTGAGCTTTTCGGCAATACCGCTGCCGTCGCTGTCCTGGGTCACCTCAAAGTCCAGCAGCTCACAACTGCTGCTCTGGCCCACAGGCAAGGGCAGCACGATGGAAATGATGGGGTGCGGGTGGTAGCCGTTGCTGTGCTTGATGTCCAGCTCCGTCCGGGGAAAGGCGCGCTGCACCGTCCGCAGCAGGTCCAAATGAGAAATGTAGGCCGCGGGGCCTTCCTTAACAAACAGCAATCTCAGCTTAGACATGGCAAGTCCCCCCTACCATGTGATTGGCACCGCAGCCGTTGCAGTGGGTACGGCAGTCCGGTGTGGTGATGCCGGCCTTGGCCTGCTGCAGCTCCCGCCACAGATACGCCTCCGTCACTCCGCTGGATATCATGCTCCAGGGCATGATCTCATCCTTTTTGCGCTCCCGATTGGCATAGAAGTGTGGATCCAAACCGCACTCCTCAAACGCCTCCAGCCACCGGTCCAGAGAAAAATACTCCTCCCAAGCGTCAAGCTTTGCGCCCTTACGCCATGCGCTCTCCAATACTTTGCACATTCTTCGGTCGCCCCGAGCCAGCACCGCCTCCAAAAAGCTGGTGTCCGGATCATGCCAGTTGTAGGTCACAGTCTTGGTGGTTATGGCCTCCCGCAGGAGCTTCACCCGGCGCTCATACTCCTCCTTGTAGATCTGAGGCTCCCACTGAAATGCCGTGTGGGGCTTGGGTACGAACCAAGAGGTAGACACCGTGATCCGCACGCCCCGCTGCTTATTGGGCGCACTTTCCCGCCATGCGTGCATGACACGGGCGGCCAGATCAGCAATCCCCAGCACATCCTCATCGGTCTCCGTGGGCAGGCCCAGCATGAAGTACAGCTTCACCGCGTTATATCCCCCGGCAAAAGCCGTCCGGCAGGACGCCAACAGCTCCTCCTGGGTCACATTTTTGTTGATAACATCCCGCAGCCGTTGGGTACCGGCCTCCGGGGCGAAGGTCAATCCGGTCTTGCGCCCCTTGGCCAGTCGCTGCATGAGGCTCATGGAGAAATTATCCGCCCGCAGGCTGGGCAGGGACAGGTTCACATGACGGTTCCGGCAAAACTCCTCCAGATCGTCGCACAGCTCCGTAAGCTGCGGATAATCGCTGGTGCTGAGGGAGGAAAGGGTCACCTCCTGATAGCCGGAATCGTTGCAGGCCTCCCGGCCGTAGCGCACGCACAGATCCTTACTGCGGTTGCGCACCGGGCGGTACACATACCCCGCCTGGCAGAATCGGCAGCCACGGATGCAGCCACGGAACAGTTCCAGCGTCACCCGGTCCTGCACGATCTCCGTGGAGGGCACGATGGTCTTGGTGGGATAGTAGGACTTGTCCATGTTTTCCACAATGCGCTTGCGCACTACTTGTGGGGCGCCCTCCTTGGCCACAATCTCCTTCACCGTTCCGTCCTCGTTGTAATCCACTTCATACAGGCTGGGCACATACAGCCCCGGCACCTGCGCCGCTCTGCGAAGGAATTGCCCTTTACTCCATCCATTTTTTCGGGCTTTACGGTGCAGATCAATGAGTTCTACCGTCACATCCTCGCCCTCACCCAGACTGACGATGTCCACAAAGTCGGCGATAGGCTCCGCATTATACATAGCCGTACCGCCGGCAATGACTAAAGGCGTCAGGCCGGTGCGGTCCGTACTGCGCAGGGGGATCCCCGCCAGATCCAACATATTAAGGATCGTGGTGAAGGCCATTTCATATCCCACAGAAAAGGCCACGATGTCAAAATCCGCGATAGGCCCGCCGCTCTCCAGCGCAAACAGAGGGATCCGCGCCCTGCGCATCTCCTCTTCCATATCACCCCAGGGGGCAAACACCCGCTGACACCATACGCCATCCATATGGTTCATCACACCGTAGAGGATCCGCATACCCAGGTTGGACATACCGATCTCATAGGTATCCGGAAAGCAGAAGGCGATCCTCGTATCTACTTGACCGGGGTCTTTTTTCACTGCATTATACTCCCCACCGGTGTAGCGGGCGGGCTTTTGCACCCGGGGTAAAATGCGTTCCAATTTCTTATCCAATGTAGAATCTCCCATCCTGTCGGTTTTTCTTTATTCTACCCTGTTCTCCCCGGATTAGCAAGTGCAAATTCCCGCACGGTACAGCAAATAATACCCACCATACCCACCAACAAAAACCCCATTCTATGAAGCATCCACAGGCCAAGGCTTAAGGCGGCCAGTCCCATGAGCAAAACCAGTGTCACCGCCCGGCACACCTTGTCCGCCAGAAAGGGATCCGTCAGCCAGGCGACACCGATCCACAGCAGCCGTCCGCCATCCAAGGCCGACAGCGGCAGCAGATTGAATACGCCAAGCACAAGCTGCGCCCCGGCGAAGAGATACAACTCTTCCCTCCACGCCCCCGCCATACTCAAAAGCCAAGAGATCGTCACATTCACCAGCGGACCTGCCAGCACACACAAGGCTTCCCGGCCATAGGAGAGTCGTTCCCGGTCACGAATGCACATTTGTGCTCCGAAAGCCGATACAGACACCGTCTCCAGCCTGCCACCGCACAGCCGAAGGGCCAAATAATGTCCCATCTCGTGGCATACCGCCGCCAAAAGAACCGCCGCCAAGCAGATGAGCGGAGCCGCCCATATAAAAACTGCCATTAGCAGCAAAAAAGAGGGCGAAATGCGCACACACGCGCCTCTTTTACGCCACATAGTAGATTGGGTTTATGTAAACCTGATCGTGATACAGTTCAAAATGCAAGTGCGGCCCTGTGGCCACCCCGGTCTGTCCAACCTCTGCCAGAACATCTCCGCAGCGAACAGTCTGTCCCGCTGAAGCGGTGACGCATCTGCAATGGGCATACAGAGTGCTGAAGCCTCCCGGATGATTCACCGTCAGATAGTTCCCCAACTGGCTGCTCCGGGCCACCACCCCAACTGTGCCGTCTGCAAAGGAGTGGATGATCTCCCCCTCCTCCGCCTCCAGATCCACGCCGTAATGAAACCGTTCCTCCCCGGCTACGGGATGAAGCCTGTAGCCGAAATCGGAGGTCACCGCTCCACGCAGCGGCAGAGCATAGGCAAAGCCCAGCACACGCTGTGCAAGCTCTGTGTGCTCCGGCAAGCTCTCCGGGGTATATACACCGGAAAACACCGTGGCCGCCGTCTGTTCCGGGGATGCCGCCTCTTCCGGCTCCTTTTCACCGAACACGGCTATGTAAGCGTCCTCCAGAGTGTCCCGGATGCCGCCTTCCTTGGAAAAAGCCTTGCCGACAGCGGAAAAAGCCTCTGCAAAGTCCGTGTTCTCCCCAATGAGCCGCAGCAGCTTATCCCTGTATATGTCGGTGAGATCCGGCATCAGCAGCTTCACCGCCACCACCAGGACCAGCAAGATCCCGCTCACCGACAGGCGCACCAGCCGCCGCCGCTCCCTCTTGCTCATATTATTTTCCGGCCGCCGCTCCCGGTCTCTGCGCTCATAAGTTCTTGGATGCTCTGTCACTTTTCATCCCTCCCCTTAAAACACTATATGCGCCGTTTCACCCGGATAGCCCACGCAAGACAGCAGTCAAAATGCCAAAGTGTCCCAGGCTTTTTTTAGTAAATTATCCAAAAATACCGCATCCCTCGGGATTTGGACTCTTTTATCAAATTCATTTGTTTACTTCCGTGCAAAAATATGATTAAATAATAAAGGTAAGTGTATGCGGAACTAACTCCGCAGCTTATAAAAAGGAAACGGAAAAGTAATTGAGGAGGAATTATTATGGTACAGTTTGCACACAGAATGGATCTGCTGAAGGGCTCCGAGATCCGCGAGTTGCTGAAGCTCACCTCTCAGCCCGACATCATCTCCTTTGCCGGTGGTATGCCCGCTCCCGAGCTGTTCCCCGTGGATCAGATGATCGAGGCCTCCACCGCCGTTCTCAAGGAGAATGGCCGTGCCGCTCTGCAGTATTCTTCCACCGAGGGCTTCCCCCGTCTGCGTGAGCAGATTGCCGAGCGTATGCTGGCTAAGAACAACATTCACACCGATGCCGACCATATTTTGGTCACCTCCGGCTCTCAGGAGGGTTTGGATTTTTCTGCCCGGGTATTTCTGAATCCCGGCGATGTGGTGCTGCTGGAGAGCCCCTCTTATCTGGGTGCTGTCAACGCCTTCAAGGCCTGCGAGCCTAAGTTCATTGAGGTTCCCACCGACAACGGCGGCATGATCATGGAAGAGCTGGAGAAGATTCTGGCTACCACCGAAAAGGTGAAGATGATCTATGTCATCCCCGATTTCCAGAATCCCACCGGCCGCACTTGGGATCTGGAGCGTCGCCATAAGTTTATGGAGATCGTCAACAAGTATGAGATCCCCGTGGTGGAGGATAACCCCTATGGCGAGCTGCGCTTCGAAGGCGAGTTCCTGCCCGCTCTGAAGAGCCTGGACACCAAGGGTCTGGTCATCTATCTGGGCACCTTCTCCAAGATCCTGGCTCCCGGTTACCGTCTGGGCTGGGTCTGCGCCGATGATGCCATTTTAGCCAAATACAACTTTATGAAGCAGGCCGCCTCCCTGCAGGCTTCCACCATCGGCCAGATGGAAACCTCCAAGTGGATTGATATGTTCGATCTTGATAAGCATGTGGCCACCATCCGCGAGTGCTACAGAAAGCGCCGCGCCGTGATGCTGGAGACTCTGGAAAAGAACCTTCCCGATTGCTGCACTTTCACCCGTCCCGAGGGCGGCCTGTTCGCTTGGGTGGTCCTGCCTGAGTACATGGACGCCAAGGAGCTGCAGATGAAGTGCCTGGAAAAGAAAGTTGCCTTCGTTCCCGGCGGCTCCTTCTTCCCCAACGGCGGCCACGAGAACACTCTGCGCCTGAACTACTCCTGCATGCCTGAGGAGAAGATCGTTCAGGGTATCACCGCCCTGTGCGCAACCATCAAGGAAAATCTCCGCTGATTGATCCCCTCAAATTACACAGGACCCCGGTTTGAGCCAAACCGGGGTCCTTTTTTATTTAAAGGCATTCTTCTTTTCCCATTCCAGAAGCCAGGCTTTCTTATCCACGCCCCCGGCATATCCGGTGAGCGATCCGTCTGCCCCCACTACCCTGTGGCAGGGCACAATGATGGAGATGGGATTATTCCCCACGGCGCCGCCTACCGCTTGGGCCGACATACGCTCCCTGCCGCATTTTTTTGCCGCCAGCTCCGCAAGTCGGCCATAGGTTGTGGTTTCCCCATAGGGTATCTCCAGCAGCATTTTCCAAACCATAAGCCTGAAAGGCGTTCCGCTCAAAGATAGCTTCGGTGTAAAGTCCGGAGCCTTGCCCGAAAAATACAGCTCCAGCCACTGCCGGGTTTCCCGGAAGATCTGTAAATCAATCCTTTGACCTGTCCGGGCCCTGCCGATGTCAAAATTCCTCTGCCCGGTCAGCCACAGGCCGCACAGGCATTCTCCGTCGGATCCCATCCAAATCTCACCCAAAGGTGAATCATATCTGTCATAGTAGCGCATGGTTCCTCCCGCGAAAGTAAGGCGGAGATCTGGTCGGATCTCCGCCTTACTTGTATGAAATCAAATCTTACCCAGAGCCTTCAGCACCTTTTCGGGGGTCATAGGCCAGCTGCGCAGCCACACACCGCAGGCATCGTGGATGGCGATACCGATGGCAGGAGCGGCACCGTTGCAGGCAATCTCCGAAATGGATTTTGCGCCGTAGGGGCCAAACTTGTCGTCCACATCAATGAGAACGGACTTGAAATCCTCCGGAGCCTCGTCGATCATGGGCGCACCATAATCGGTAAGGTTGGCGTTGATGCACTTGCCGTTCTTGTCCAGCTTCATGTCCTCATACAGAGAGTGTCCAATGGACTTCATCACAGCGCCATACATCTGGCACAGAGCGATCTCCGGGTTGATGGGTGTGCCCGCGTCCTGCAGAGCGTAGAACTTCTGCACCTTAATTTCGCCGGTCTTTACATTCACCGCCACCTGTGCAAAGTGCGCGCCGTAGGGCACGGAGGAGGCATTGGTGACAAAGCTGCCGTGGGCAACCATTTGTCCGCGGCCCATGCCGCTGGTGGCGGTATGCACCAGGTCGTAGTAAGAAAGGGTAGCGCCGGAAGCCTTGGAATACACCTCGCCGGGGGCCCGGACATCCAGGTTCTCCACCTTCTCCTCCATTTGCAGGGCGGCCTCCTTCAAAATCAGCTCCTTGAGCTTCGTGGTGGCCACCAGAGAAGCGTTGCCGCTGAAAAAGGTACCGGAGGAAGCGTACGCACCGGTATCGAATGCGCAGGAGTCGGTATCACCGGACACAACGGTGATGCGCTCCATGGGCAGCTTCAGCACCTCAGCCACGATCTTGGCGGAAATAGTATCCAGACCCGTACCCAAATCGGCGCCGCCACTGTTGAGGATCACGGTGCCGTCTGTCTCCAGTTTGGCAATAGCCTCGGCATGATCCAGGCCCGGCAGGCCGGATCCCTGCATAATCATGGCGAAACCCTTACCGATCTTCCAATCGGGATCCTCGGACACTTCCTTCTTGCCCCAATCGATCATATCGCAGCCCTGCTTGATGGCCTCATCCAGACCGCAGGATCCGACGGGCACCACCGCACCCTCACGGCCCTCGCCCAGGCCCTTGAGGATCTCCAGCATATAGCCCTCTTCCACATGGTTTTTCTCCACCATGGTGCGGTAGTCGATGCCCAGCTTATCCGCCAGCTCCGCCATAGCCATCATGATGCCATAGGTGCCCTTAGGCGTACCGTAGCCCTGGTAGGCGCCTGCGGGAGGCGTGTTGGTGTAATACACCTTCAGATCGTAGGCCATATTGTCCACCTTAAACAGGGGCATGGTCTTGGAGCAGCTATTCATAGGCACCGTCAGGCAGTGGTTGCCGTAGGGGCCGGTATTGGCACAAACCTCCATAAACAGCGCCGTGATGGTGCCGTCCTTCTTGCCGCCCATCTTCACGTGCACGCGCATGGGATGGCGGGTGGAGTTGGCATAGAATTCCTCGGCCCGGGTATTGCGGTAATACACAGGCTTCTTGGTGATCCAAGCAGCATAACCGGTGAGTTCCTCCACCAGAATATCCTGCTTCGATCCGTAACCGCCGCCCACACGCTCCTTGATGACATGGATCTTGTTCTCGGGAATGCCGCAGACCCAGCTCACAATGCGGCGCACATGGTAGGGCACCTGGGTGGCGCAGTTCAGCACCAAACGTCCGCTCTCCACATGGGCATAGCACACATGGGGCTCCAGAGGGGTGTGCTGGATTTGACTGGTCTGGTAAGTCGCCTCCACAATGGCATCCGCCTCGGCAAAGCCCTTCTCCATGTCGCCGATGCCGCCCTTGTTGGAGGCAGCGATATTCTTATGAATGTCAGCGTGCAGAGGGAACTGGTAAACCACCTTGCCCTCACGGGGATCTCCCTGGAGCTTGTTATACTCCTCCAGATCCTCCGGTGCGCCGGCATTATACTGCACGGGGCCGTTATGCACCAGCGGTGCCCCCTCGGCCATGGCCTCCTCCACGGTGAACACAGCGTCGGTGGGTTCATACTCCACCTTAATGAGGGACGCGGCCTTATCGGCGATCTCGAGAGTACGGGCCACGATGCCCGCCACACGGTCGCCCACATGGCGGACCTTCCGGTTAAACAGGCGGCGGTCATGGGGCGACGGCTCAGGGGTACCCTGACCGGCCTGCATATAGTACACATCCGGGCAGTTAAAGGCGGTGATGATGGCCGCCACGCCGTCCAGCTTCTCTGCTTCACTGGTGTCAATGGACTTGATATAAGCGCTGGCAAAGGGGCTGCGCAAAACATGCAGGCACCAGGAATTGGCGGGCACCTTGTCCTCCACGAACACAGGCTCGCCGGAAACCAGAGCGGCGCCGTCGATCTTCCCGGCCGGCTTGCCGATGATGTCCAGCTGGGGGCGGAAAGACGGAGCGATCTCCGTCTTGAATTCGCCGAAATCACGCAGCTCGCAGGCCAGCTTCACTGCCAGATAATAGTGCTCATAACCGGCATCACGGATAAAGATACTGGTCATCACATTCTTGACCTGCTGGCGGGTGGGGTTGGGATGCTTCTCCAGCAGCCAGGTGAGAATCAGCGCCGCCGCCGGGGCGTTGTAGGCACTCTGCACGATACCTGCGGCCACCATGGCCTTCTGCACATAGTTCAGCTCACCGTTTACCAGCAGAGACTCCGCTGTTTTGATCTCAGCGCCCTCCGCCTGGTAGAGCATAATAAAGTTGGCATATTTCAGTTCGCCGTTAAAGATGATGGTGTCGGAGCCGGCAAAGCCCTCGGCGTCGTCGCTGTCGCGCACGGAGTAGCAGCCGGTATGATACAGCACCTCACGCAGCCGAACTGTGGGCTCGCCCTGCAGCACGATATTCTCGCCGTTTAGTCTGCATTTCACTTCCATTTGCCTTACCTCCCCAGTGTAAACACGATCTTTGCCAGATACTTCTTATACTCGGCGCTGCCGGAAATATCATCGGTAAACTCCATGGTATCCGCCAGATCCGGATCAGTGCCGTAGGCAAATCCGCTTCCGGACACGCTCAGAGCGTAAATCCCCTCGGACGCTGCCGCTGTCACCGCCGCATGGCTGGAGGTGGTGTTGGTGAACCGCTTCACCCAGCCGGTGCGTTTGGCAGGCAGCACCACATACTCGATGAGCCGCTTGCAATCGCTCTGCAAATACTCGCCAATGGGCTTCATTTCCTCGCCGTGGGGTGTGATGGACTTGAGCACCGCGTCCGCAGCCGTCAGCGCAGCAGCCAGATAGCTGTCCTGGCGGCGCAGGCCGATGTTGCCGCCCACAGTGGCGCTGTTGCGCTTGACAAAGGACGCGCAGAAATGGGCGGCCTCCTTGATAAATGCGGGCACCAACTCACTTTCAATGATCTGATTCAACGTGCAGCGTGCGCCGATATAGAGCTTGCCGTCCCTGGCGAAAATATCGTCAAAGCCCAAACCGTTGATGTCGATAAGATCCTTGCCCTGCGCGCTGCCGTTCAGGCGCAGATCATCGGTGCCGCCGGCCAGATATACGGCTGTGTCAGCATGCTCCTTGCGCAGCATCACCGCCTCCAGCGGGGTTTTGGGATGATAGATCATAGCAATTCCTCCTGTTTATTCTACCCGGCCTTCCGGATGGCCGGCCACCAGAGCGTCAATGAAATACTCCAGCATTCTGCGGGTGGCGTTGCGCCGATATTCGGGCATGGCGTGGGGCTTGATGACCTCGTTGCACCATGCGTCCAGAAATGCACCCTTCAACTCCGGCAGCTCACTGACCTTGTGGCCGATGAGCAGGCTCTCCACCTGACGGCTGCGCTCCACCTTGGGGCCGGCCGCGCCGGAGGATGCCCGGAAATCCACCACCATGCCGTTTTGGATGTTGGCGGCGGCAGACAGAGTCAGTTTGGAAATGGCGTTGGAGCGCCGCATGCCGATCTTGCGGAAGAAAATGTGGGTAAAGGTCTGGGGCGGAATGACAACCTTGGTGATGAGCTCGTCGTCACGGATGGCGGTGACCTTGGTCTTGATGATGAAGTCATCCACCTTCATCCGCCGTTCGCCGTCCACACTCTGCAGCACAACCTCCGCATCCAGCAGGATCAGAGGCTGAGGCATATCGCCCTTGGGAGAGGCGTTGCCGATGTTTCCGCCGATGGTGGCGCTGTTGCGCAGGGCGATAGCGCCCATACGGGAAGCGGCATCCTTCAGCAGCGGGTGGGTCACGGGAGAAGTGTGGATCTCCCAGGAGGTGGACAGTGCGCCGATCTCCACCGTGCCGTCCGGAAGTTCCCGGATACCTTTCAGCTCCGGCAGGCCGGAGATAATGAGGATGGGTTTCCGGAAGCTCGGCACGATGCCGGTGCCGCGGCTGTTGGCCACCATCAAGTCGGAGCCGCCGGCCAGAGGCTGTGCTCCGGTCTCCTTGCGGATCTGCAGTGCCTCAGCCAGAGTTTGCGGCATATAGCATTTTACTTCTTCCATAACGCAGCTCCTTTCTTGGCGGCCAGCCGGATGGATTCCACGATGAGGTCGTAGCCGGTGCAGCGGCAGATATTGCCGCTGATGCCCATGCGGATCTCCTCCTCCGTGGGATCGGGGTTTTCGCTCAGCAATACATAAGTAGCAATGACCATGCCCGGGATGCAGAAGCCGCACTGCACGGCGCCGCCCTCGGCATAGGCGTCAATGATGCACTTACCCTTTTCGGTGTCACGGATCCCCTCAATGGTCAGCAGCTCGGCGCCCTGAATGGAGCCAACCGGGATGATGCAGGGAGTCACCAGCTTGCCGTCCTTGATAATGGAGCAGGCGCCGCACTCACCCTCGCCGCAGCCTTCCTTGCTGCCGGTGAGGCCGTAGTCCTCCCGCAGCACATCCAGCAGCCGCCGCAGGGGGTTGCCGGTATAGACCATAGGCTTACCGTTCAGTGTAAATCGAACATCGTTATACATTCTTCAGCGCCTCCTCAATATCTTCAACAGGAATGGGAATAGAAGTAAACTTGCAGTTCAGTGCGCGCTCCACAGCGTCCACATAGGCCGCAGAAGCGCCGTTAAACACCAGCTCGCCCATGCCCTTGGCGCCGTAGGGGCCCCAGGGATAGGGATTCTCCTGAATGTGATAGAACTGCTTGGGGAAGTCCATGGATGTGGGGATGACATAGTCGGACATACTCTTCTGCTTGAAATAACCGCCCTTGTTCTCCATCTTTTCCATGGCGCCGTAGCCCAGGGACTGCATAATACCGCCGTTGATCTGCCCGTGGACGATGAGCTCGTCGATGGCCTTGCCGATCTCGTGGGAGGACCAGATGCCCAGCGTCTTGACCTCGTTGGTGAGCTTGTCCACCTCTACCTCCACGATCACCGCGCCCCAGCCGTAGCCCAGGTAGGCATCGCCCCGGAAGGTAGCCTGATCCCAGGGATAGCCCTCGGGATGCTCATACTCCACCTCTGTGGTGAATTCGCCCTCGTTCCAGCGCTCCTTCATCTCCAGAGCGGCCCGCTCCACCAGCCTGCCCACGATCATGGTAGACCGGGAAGCTGCGGTGGGGCCGGAGTCCACCACCTTGGAGGTGTCTGGATTTTTATACTCAATATTGTCGATGGAAATGCCCAGGGTAGCGGCGCAGATCTTGCGCAGGCTGGTCTTGAAGCCCTGACCCATCTCCGTGGAGCCAACGAAGATCTCCACCTTGTCGCCGGTCTTGGTGAGGCGGGCGTGCGCCTTGATAATGGCCTGCTCCCCGTTGCCGGTGAATGCGCCGCCGTGGTTGTACATAGCCACGCCGATACCGCGTCCGCAGCCGGCCTTGTACTCTCTGGCCTTTCTCCAGTAGTCTGATTCCTTGGTGATGACGTCCAGCATCTCCGGCAGTTTCACATCCTCGATGATATGGCCGTTGGTGGTGGTCTCGTCGCCCTTTTTGGCTATGTAGCGCATCTTGAACTCCAGGGGATCCACGCCCAGATGGTGAGCCAGATGGGTCAGATGGGTCTCAAAGCAAAACAGGGTCTGGGGCGCGCCGAAGCCGCGGAAGGCGCAGGTGGGGAATGTGTTGGTGCCAATGCCCTCACCCTTGAGGTAGGTGTTGGGGATGGTGTACACACCGTTGGCATGGAACACTCCCCGCTGCAGCACCACATAGGAGGAAGACAGATACGCGCCGCAGTTGTAGTAAATGTGTCCCTCGGTGCCGATGATCTCGCCGTTTTTCACAGCGGTCTTGTAGACGCACTTGGAGGGATGGCGCTTCACACTGAACTGGGTGTCCTCTTCCCGGTCAAACACCATCTTGATGGGCTTGCGGATCTTATTCTCCGCCACCAGCAGAGCGCCGCACAGCACATCGGGGAAATGCTCCTTTCCGCCGAATGCGCCGCCGGTGGTGCACTGGCGGATGATGATGTCATCATAGGGAATGTCCAGAAGTCCTGCAATGGACTTGCGGATATAGAACGGGCACTGCGCCGATGCATAGAACACGAACTTGCCGTCCTCCATGGTGGCAATAGCGCTGTTGGTCTCCAGATGTACATGCTCCTGATAGGGGGTGGTCAGCGTCTCCTCAAAGATCTCGTCCGCCTCGGCAAAGACCTCCTCCATGGGTCTGCCCTTCTGGCAGAACAGCTCGCACATGACATTGCTGCCCTTCTCCGGGAACATGGGGCCTCCCACGCTGTTGATGCCGTCATCTATACTCACCGCCGGGGTCTGCTCGGTGTAATCGATCTTGATCTGATCCCGCAGCTCCTTCAGCGTAGCCCGGTCGGGGCCAACCACCAGGCCGATGGTCTCGCCCACATACAGCACATAGTCCTCCGCGAAGCAGCGCCAGTCCTTCAGAATCATCCACAGTTCGTTCTTTCCCTTGGCGGGAATGTCCTTGGCGGAAATGAAATAGTATCCCTCCGGGAACTCGGGCAGGTGGATAGCGTCAATGGTTCCTCTGGGCACCGTGGAACGAACCATATAGGCGTACTGCATATCCGGCAGCGTCATGTCGCATACATAGGTCGCCTCGCCCCGGGCTTTCTCAATGGCGTCCACCCGAATAATTTTGTCGCCGATTTTTGTTGCTGGCATTGTATTGCCTCCTTTATGCAAGTTTTATAAAAGGATAAAATTTATCACATAATACCATGATGAATTGTACCACAAAAAAATGCCGTTGAAAAGAGAAAGCGTAATTCTATTTTGCAAATAATGACACATTTCCTTGACAAAAAAGAAAAGAAATGGGTATACTACCGAAAAGGAGTGTTGCGCATGAAAATCGGTTGTGTTCTCATGGCGGCAGGCTTCGGCCGCCGCTTTGGTGGGAACAAGCTGCAGGTGGAATTTGACGGTGGACTGTCTCTGATCGAGTGTGCTTTGTCCGCCATCCCCGGCGAAAAGTTGGAACAAGTGGTGGTAGTGACCCAGTACCCGGAAATTGAGGAATTGGCCAAAAAATACGGCTTCACTTCCCTGCCAAACCCCCATCCGGAAATCGGGCAGAGCGAGTCCATCCGCATTGGATTGGAGGCGCTGTGGGATTGCGACGCCGTGATGTTCCAGGTGGCCGATCAGCCTAAGCTGCAAAAGGAAACCGTGGCGCGGCTCATTGACTTCGCCGCCGATCACCCGGACCGCATTGTTGGTTTAGGTCACAACGGACACCGGGGCAATCCCTGCATATTCCCCTCCCGGCTGTACCCGGAGCTGATGGCTCTCACAGGCGACCATGGTGGCCGCTCGGTCATCCTGACCCATGAGGAAGAGCTCCTTCTGCTGGATGTCTCCCCCTCCCAGCTTCTGGATATTGATACGCCGGAGCAGCTTCAAGACCTGTAAGCAAGCAAAAAAGACGGCCCCCTCGGGAGCCGCCTTTTTAATATGGATCTGCGATAACGGAATTACTTGCCCATGTTCATCTGAGCAGCGACCTCAGCAGCGAAGTCCTCCTGCTTCTTCTCGATGCCCTCGCCGGTGGCAAAACGCACGGCGTCCACAAACTTCACGGAGCCGCCCAGCTTCTTGGCGGCGTCGGCAATGTAGCCCTCCACGGAGCCGGTGAACAGGTCGCCGCGGACGAACTCCTGCTGCAGCAGGCAGTTCTCCTGATAGAACTTGTTCATCTTGCCCATGACGATCTTTTCCTTCACCTGAGCGGGCTTGGATGCCATCTTGGGATCCTGGTCCATGAGAGCCAGAGCGACCTTCTTCTCCTCGTCCAGCACTTCCTGGCTGACCTGGGACTTATCCCAGAAGCGGGGATTCAGGGCAGCGATCTGCATGGCGACATTCTTGCCGATCTCGGTGGCGTCAATGCCGCCCTCCACAGCCAGATTCACCAGCACACCGATCTTGCCGCCGGCGTGAATATAACCCACGGAGGTGTTGGTGTCCACGCGGACAAAGCGGCGGATCTGCAGGTTCTCACCGATGGACATGACCTTCTCGGGCATGGTCTCGGCAACGGTCAGGCCGGAGCCTGCATACTTGCAGTTCATCAGAGCGTCCACATCGGCGGGAGCGCAGTCCAGAACGGTCTTGGCAATATCCTTCACGAAAGCCACGAAGGAGTCGCTCTTGGCGCAGAAGTCGGTCTCGCAGTTCACTTCCACCAGAGCGGCGGTGCCGTTCTCCACGCACACATAGCTCATACCCTCGGCAGCAATGCGGCCAGCCTTCTTGGCGGCCTTGGCCAGGCCCTTTTCACGCAGGTACTCCACAGCCTTGTCCATATCGCCGTCGGTCTCCACCAGAGCCTTCTTGCAATCCATCATGCCCACGCCGGTCATTTCACGCAGGTTCTTAACATCAGCAGCACTAAAAGCCATTTTCATTTCCTCCAATTCATTCGTTTCAAAAAAGTGCGGGGCAGGGACACGCCCTGCCCCGTTGGTTCAGCGGTAAAAGGAATTTGCTTATTCAGCGGCTTCCTCGGCGGGAGCATCGGCCTCTTCGGTCTGCTCGCCCTGACGTCCCTCGATCATGGCATTTGCCATTACGGAGGAGATCAGCTTGATGGCGCGGATGGCGTCATCGTTGCCGGGAATGGGATAATCGATCTCATCAGGATCGCAGTTGGTATCGGCGATGGCCACAACGGGAATGCCCAGACGGTGTGCCTCGGCGATGGCATTGCGCTCCTTGCGGGTGTCCACGATGAACAGAGCGCCGGGCAGCTTCTTCATTTCCTTCACGCCGCCCAGATACTTCTCCAGCTTCTCGATCTCGCCC
>SFGJ01000047.1 GCA_004557655.1 Clostridiales bacterium
AGTATGATTCTGCCGAAAATTGTCTATCTGGACACAGCAAAAGAGAGCCTTTTCAAAACAAAAATTGAAAAGGCTTGGATTTTTGCGCTGTTTTGCAGGCTGGTAGCGGTATACCTCATAGGCAAGCTCTCGTGCTGGCAAAACGACTGCAACATAATGCGGATTATGTTTTGGGCAATTTTATGTGGAGGGAATGTTTATGGAAAAAATCGCAGATCTCATCAAATACGAGGGGGACAACAGCACCTTCATCTGGAAGCATCCCTGTGAGGACTTTAACAGCATGACGCAGCTGGTGGTCCACGAATCACAGGAAGCAATTTTCTTTATGAACGGCCAGGCCCTGGACCTGTTCGGCCCCGGGCGCTACACGCTGGAAACGGAGAACATCCCCAAAATCGGCAAGCTGCTGAATCGGGCCACCGGCGACACCTCCCCCTTCCACTGCGAGGTCTACTTCATCAATAAGACCGAGCAAATGTCGGTGAAATGGGGCACGGACAGCAAGGTGCAGTACATTGAGCCCACCTACGGCTTCCCGCTTTCCATCGGTGCCAGCGGCGAAATGAGCCTGCGGGTGGAGGACAGCCGCAAGCTGCTGGTGAAGCTGGTGGGCACGGAGAATTTCCTGGGTCAGCAGAAGCTGGTGGGCTTTTTCCGGGCATTTCTCATGACCCGGGTCAAGACCTACATCGCCCAGGTGATGAAGTCCAGCGCCATCAATATTTTTGAAATTGATGAGCATCTCACCACATTTTCCGAGAGCATCCATAAGCTGCTGATTCCGGACTTCGCTGACTACGGCGTGGCGCTGGAGCGGTTCTTTGTCACCACCATTGTCAAACCTGACGGCGATAAGCAGTACGAGAAATTCAAGGAGCTGCATTTCCGCCAGTATGCCGACATTGCCGAGGCAAAGCTCCGCCAGCAGACGGACCTAATCTATGCCCAGACGGAGGCCCAAAAGGTGGTCATCGACTCCCAGGCCCAGGCCACCAAGCGGGCCCAGGAGGGCTACACCTACGCCCAGGAGCGTGGCTTCGATGTGGCAGAAAAGGTGGCGCAGAACGAGGCCGTGGGGCAGTTCACCAACATGGGTGTTGGCCTGGGCACCATGGCGGGCGTGGGCGGCGCAGTGGGCGGTGTGGTAGGAAATGCCGTAAACGGAGCCATGCAGGCAGCGGCGGAGCCTCCCGCCCCGGCGGCACAGCCCGCAGACGAGATGGCGGCCTTCAAGGCAAAGGTGGAGAAGCTGGGCATTATGAAGGAATCCGGCCTCATTACCGACGAGGAATTTGCCGCCATGAAGGCCGAGCTGCTGAAAAATATTTTGTGATAGGGGGAAAGACCGATGAAAAAGAATTTCAAGTCCTATGCGCTGATTTGGGCGATTTTCCTGGTGGCGTTCAATATCATAGTCTTTTTAGTCCGGCCCATCATTCCGGGCTACGAGATCCATTATGATCTGCGGTTTTGGATCGCGTGGCTGTTTGTGATGGCCGCGTTTGTAGGGAATCTCCTGTGCGCGAACAAGGCGTTCCAGGCGGAGAATCTGGAAAAGCTGTTTTACAAGGTACCGCTGATCTCAGTCAGCTACCGGGGCCTGATCGGAATGCTGGTGCTGGGCGGGGCGCTGATGCTGATCCCCAACTGCCCGGCGTGGATCGCAGCCATTGTGTGCGTAGCCATTGCCGCTTTTACGGCGGTGGCTGTAGTCAAAGCCGATTGGGCCGGGGAGACCGTCAGCGCCACCCACGAGAAGGTCAAGGCGCAGACGCAGTTCATAAAGCTGCTGACGGTGGACGCCGAGACGCTGCTGGGCAAGGCCAAGACCCCGGATGCCAAAATCGCGGCCAAGAAAGTCTATGAGGCGCTGCGGTATTCCGACCCTATGAGCAGCGAAGCGCTGGGCGAGATCGAGGCAGAGCTGGCGGAGAAATTCAGGGCATTGGAAGCCGCCGTGACTGCTGACCAAGGCGTGACAGAGGCAGCGGAGAGCCTGCTGGAAACCCTGGCGGAGCGGAATAGAAAGTGTAAGGCGATGAAGTAGGGGGGAGTATCGATGGAAAAATATAGTGTTTTTGTTTCACATTCTTCACAGGATAAAATTAGTTTCGTTGATGACCTGGTAAAAGAAATTAAATCTCTTGGTATAAGTGTTTTTTATGATACAGATGTGATTGGCTGGGGCGATAATCTTAAAGAGAAAATTGATTGTGGACTAAAGAGTTGCAAACTGGCGGTAATCGTTATATCTCCAAGTTATTTTGACCGTGAATGGACAGAGTACGAAATTCAAAAATTATTGGATCGACAGGATTCTGAAGGTGGAAAGCTCATTATGCCAATACTATACAAAGTAAATAAGGAAGAACTTGTTAAGCACTATCCCTCGCTTAAGTATATTGTTTTCAAATATGCTAAGAGTCAAAGTCGAAGCAAACTCGCTCTGGAACTAAAGAAAGAATTGGATAAAAAAGCAAGTTAATATGAAATATGGATGGTGATTCAAAAATGACAATCTTCAAATGCAAAATGTGCGGTGGGACGCTGGAATTTAACCCCGGCGACACCGTGGCTGTGTGCGATAGCTGCGGCACCAAGCAGACCCTGCCCAAGCTGGACGATGACCGGCGGGCCAATCTCTATGACCGGGCCAACCACTTCCGCCGCAGCAACGAGTACGACAAGGCCATGGGCATTTACGAGCAGATTTTGGCCGAGGACAACACCGATGCCGAGGCCTACTGGTCCCTGGTCCTGTGCCGCTACGGCATCGAGTATGTGGAGGATCCCGCCACCCACAGGCGCGTGCCCACGGTGAACCGGGCGCAGTTTACCTCCATCTTTGACGACGACAACTATAAGTCCGCCCTGCACTATGCCGATGCCGCCCAGCGGGAGGTCTACGAATCCGAGGCCAAGGCCATCAACGAGATTCAAAAGGGCATCCTGGCCATTTCCCAAAAGGAACAGCCCTTTGATGTGTTCATCTGCTACAAGGAGACGGACGCCAGTGGCCGCCGCACCCCGGATAGTGTGCTGGCCAACGACCTGTACCACCAGCTCACTCAGGAGGGCTTCAAGGTGTTCTTTGCCCGCATCACCCTGGAGGACAAGCTGGGCACTGCCTACGAGCCGTACATATTCGCCGCCCTCAACAGCGCCAAGGTCATGGTGGTGCTGGGCACCAAGCCGGAGTATTTTAACGCCGTTTGGGTGAAAAACGAGTGGAGCCGCTACCTGGCGCTGGTGAAAAACAGCGGTGGTAAGAAGATGCTGATTCCCGCCTACAAGGATATGGACCCCTATGATCTGCCGGAGGAGTTTTCCCACCTGCAGGCCCAGGACATGGGCAAGCTGGGCTTCATGCAGGACCTGATCCGGGGCATCAAGAAGATTATTTCTGCCGATGCGCCGAAAGCGGCGGCGAAGGAGACCGTTGTGGTAAGCGGCGGCAATGCAGCCGTGGAGCCGCTTTTGAAGCGTGCCTTTATGTTCCTGGAGGACGGCAACTGGCAGGAGGCGGACACCTACTGTGAAAAGGTGCTGGACCAGGACCCGGAAAACGCCCAGGCGTATTTGGGGAAGCTGATGGCGCAGCTACATATTGCTACGAAAGAGGAACTGCCGAATTGCGCCACGGAACTGACGCAAAATGACAATTATCAAAAGGCGCTCCGATTTGCAGATGATGCGCTGCACACGATGCTGACGGAAGCGGACGAGCATATCCGCCTGCATAATCTGCACACCGCCTACGAAAATGCGAAACAGCAAATGGAAACTGCCTCCAACGAGCTTGAATTCAATCATGTTGCTGAGCTGTTTTCCGGCATCGGCGGTTTTGAGGATGCCGACGAGTTGCGAGAAGAATGCATTCGCCGGGCAGGAGATTGTATGAAAGACGAGATGTATTATTCTGCCAAGGAAAAGATGGACGCTGGTCGGTATAAGGATGCCATTGAAGAATTCGGCTCTGTTTCAAATTGGAAAGACGCACAGGAGCTTATCAGCATTTGCCAGCAGAAAGACGGCGAAAAGACAATCGCCCTAAAAAAGCGCAGAAAAAAGATATATAGACTTGCCGCTATGGCTGCATTGGTCATAGTTGCGGTCATAGTTGCTTCCTCAATTATCAGCTATACCGGAAATCTTCAGAAGGCAAAAGACGCTGTTTCTGATAAAGCAGTCGGGTATAGTATATCGTTTGGAACGTATAGGAAGAACTACGACAGTGAAGAGAAAGAGCCGATTAAGTGGGGCGTGTTGGCAAAGGAAGATGATCGAATTTTAGTTATAAGCGATAAACTCATCGATGTCCAACCCTACAATAAAGATGGTACGGATGCAACATGGGAAACTTGTTCTCTCCGCAAGTGGCTAAATGGTTCATTCTTAAAAAGTGCTTTTAATTCGGGAGAACAGAAATTAATTCTAAAGACAGATGTTCCCGCAGATAAGAGTTATCAATTCGATACCGATCCGGGAAATGACACGAAGGACAAAGTCTTTCTATTAAGCGAAGCGGAATACAAACAATATCTATCCTCCTCGGCTTATAGAAGCTGCAATTTTACGAATTATGCAGGGTTAAAAGCCAAATTTAGTGACAGTGATTTTGGTAGAGAAAGAAATAGCTTTCACGAGTGGTGGCTGAGAGGTCCGGGAAAATCATCTGAGTGGGCAGCAGTTGCATACACAGAAGCTTCAGGAATGAGTGATAGTTATGTTGAAAAAGTATATACTGGCGTCCGTCCTGCCATGTGGCTTAGCCTAAAATGAGTAGTATCCCCGCAAAACATCTTACTGAAGTATTGTAAAGGAGGACTCACTGATGGAACTAATGGAAGCCATTATGAAAAAAGCCGGAAATAACCCTGATGGTGAGGCATATATAAAGCCCGGAGATTTCGGGTTTGATTCCAGTTCAGAAGGGACTGAGGAATGCGCCAGCTATTTGAGCGCATTGCCACAAATTAAATGCGTCAAAAAAATTGGCAAAAACCAATTGAGTGTACATGTTAAACAGTGAAAGCACATATCACTTTATAGCAACCCCGGGGCACTGCGACGCAGTGCCCCGGGCGTTGTTACATGGCATATTTTCTTGCTAACACTCACCCTTTATTCACCTTGCCTTGCGGTGGCGCAAGCTGTTTAGAGCGGACTACCTATTTGGTAGTCCGCTCCATTTACGCATATATCAGTTCGCTGTTTGTTATTTCTGCTACTCTATTGCGAATGCTGTTCATCTTTCGTATCCACTCCATTGAATTGGCTGCTTTCAGCTGCTCGGTCACACCTTCGCGCTCTGCCATCTGCTTTACAAGACGCTCGAACATTTCCTCCGCCTGTCGGTCGATGTCAACATATCCCGATATATGCCTGTTCTTCTTCCGGCAGTTCCAGACAAGGCAAGTAATAGTCGCCCTGCAATTCGTACCACAGTCCGTTGTTTTCATCAAATTTGTATTTTTTCACAATTCTTGACCTCCTTATGCCTACATTGTAGCAAAAGGTAATCTCATTTACGAATGTACGGATTGCAGAAAGCAAAAAACTCCCCGACTACATTTC
>SFGJ01000048.1 GCA_004557655.1 Clostridiales bacterium
GCTTCAATAAGTCGCTCGTCCCGGACCAGCTGGCTGGCAGGGCCGTGCATACTGATCTTGCCCAGCTCCAGCACATAGCCGTAATCCGCAATTTTCAGCGTGGCCAAAGCGTTTTGCTCCACCATGAGGATGGTCGTCCCCTCGGATCGGATGGCCTGGAGGGTCTTAAAAATATCCTGAATGATCAGCGGAGCCAGACCCAAGGAGGGTTCATCCAGTAGCAGAATCTCCGGGTCCGCCATCAGCGCCCGGCCAATGGCCAGCATCTGCTGCTCACCGCCGGAGAGGGTTCCCGCCTGCTGGCGCCGCCGCTCCCTCAAAATGGGAAACAGTTCCTGCACCCGATCCATGTTTTTCTGATACTGCTTGGCACTTTTGATGCAATAGGCTCCGGCCTTGAGGTTTTCCTCCACGGTCAGTCCGGCAAAGATCAGCCGGCCCTCCGGAGACATATTCACGCCCATACGGGCGGTTTTGTATCCTCGCTGGCCCAATATCTCCGTCTCACCCAGATGAACGGAGCCATACGCCTTTACCATACCGGTGATGGCCCGGAGTGTGGTGGTCTTTCCTGCGCCGTTGGCTCCCAGCAGCGCCACAAGGGTCCCCTTCTCCACATCCAGATCAATTCCCTTTACTGCCTGAATGGGTCCGTAATTGACCTGGAGGTTTCTGACTTCCAGCAGCGCCATTACTTCTCCACCTCCTCGTCGCTCTCACCCAAATACGCTTTCTGTACCTGCGGATCCTTCTGAATCTCCTCCGGCGTTCCGATTGCCAGGAGCTTCCCGAAGGAAATGGCACATACGGTCTGACAAATGTTCATCACAAGTCCCATGTCATGCTCTACCAGCAAAATGGTGCAGCCCATGGTATCCCGGATGCGGCGAATCAGCTCCGCCAGCTCCAAAGTCTCCGTGTCGTTCAGACCTGCGGCAGGCTCGTCCAATATAATCAGCTGGGGGTCGCACATCAGTGTGCGTGCGATCTCGATTTTCTTCAGAATCCCGTAGGGCAGGCCTGCGGCATACCAATCTCTGTACTCCGTAAGGCCCATGAATTCCAGCACACGGAGGGCCTTCTCCCTTATAATGCGCTCCTGCTTCTTCAGCGTCGGCAGGTGTAGAGCCTGAGACAAAATCCCCGCTGTAAACTGACGATGCCCCGCAATAAGCAGGTTATCCAGTACGGAGACCTCCCGAATCACCTCCACATTCTGAAAGGTGCGGACGATACCCTGCAGCACCACATCGTGTACCTTTTCCTCCGGCAAGGAGATGACCTCGCCTGCCTTGTTTTCAAACAGCAGTGTGCCGGAGGTAGGCTTATAAAACTGGGTGATACAGTTGAATACAGTGGTTTTACCTGCACCGTTGGGACCGATGAGGCCGAAAATTTCACCCTTTTTCACATCAAAGGAAAGGCCGTCTACAGCGTGGACACCACCGAAATACATACACAGATCCTGCACTCGCAGCACCACGCCCTCCGGCAGCCCCGGTCTGTCAGCCGGAGCGAGCTGCAGTTTTTCCAAGGCGTCTGAGAGCTTTCGGATCTTGCTATCCTCCGCTTGCCGGATCGTTTCCATCTGCTTCTGTGCCGCCTTCTCCTGCTCTGCCCGAAATGCGTCTACTTTCCGCTCAATATCGGAAACAGCCGCTTCCCGCTCTGCCCCGTCACCGGGCATATCCGTCAACTGGGCACTGATCTCCCGCTGTAATCGGCAGCTGTACTGATTCCGAAGCTCCTCATGCTCCTTTTGTAGCTGCTGCAGCTTCTCCTCCTCTCGCTCTGCACAGGCAGGATCCTTCGAGATAGCCTTAGCTGCCCGGGTGGAGGCCTGCTTACGAACAAATGCCATGTCGGCATCGAATTGCGCCATGCGGCTGTCGAACACGATCTTGCCGGCCTCCTCCGCCGGAATCCAATCGGGATGCGCGGTATACAGCTCCCGCATAAGCTGTGTGCGGTAAGCGTCCGTTTTTTTCCGGGCCTGCTCCTGACAGTCCCGCAGGAGAATGTCCCTGTAGTCCTTTTCGGCGCAGAGCATGGTTTTTCTGCGCATCATTTTTCTGTACGCTCTGTCAGTTCTGGCCATAACCGTCCATCCTCCTTTGCGTATTGGCAACGAATTTTGCTGTTTTTCTCTTTTGCATAAGGTTCCCCATCATCTGAGCTATGCCGCCGGGGAAGAACATTACGATGAGGATGATGAGCAGACCCGTAATCATGGTGATGAACGCCGGGTTCTCCACGAAGAAGGGAATCTTGCTCAGGAGCGTTGACTGCAGTCCATAGATGATGAACACCCCGAAAGTGGTACCCCATAGAGACTTGGCTCCGCCGATGACCACAGCGCCTAAAATGTTCAGGGAGGTTGCCATGCTCAGCAGCGTGGAGGTAGAGGTAGTCATGTTCCGCAGGAGCATCATGTACATAAGTCCCGCAATAGCGGCATACACCGTGGAGATTACGAAGGCCAGTACGCGGTACTTCATCAGATTAATACCCATGGCTTGGGCGGCGGAGGTGCTGTTTTTTACCGACAGCAGCGCCCGGCCGATAGGGCTGCGGATAAGGTTGGAGGTAATGAACAGCAGCAGGACAAACAGCGCCAGGATCAGCAGATACACCTGCTCCTCTCCGATCTTTACACCGAAGAGCCGTACCTTGGACATATCCAGCTTGATAGAGGATTTCAGAGAAATGAAGGTGTTGCGCAGAATTTCCGAGAGGCCCAGCGTCAGGATTGCCAGATAAATTCCCTCGATCCGCAGGGAGATAAAGCCTACCAGCACGCCGCTGAACAGACTTATCATCACCGTAACGATAAAGGCGATGCCGAAAGGTGCTCCGTATACCTGCATGAAATAGTAGGCAATGTATGCGCCGATCCCTACAAACCCCGCCGTGCCCAGGGAAGCCAGACCGGAGTAGCCCATGAGCAGGCAGAAGCCAATGGCCATAATGGCATAAATCATGGTGTTTCCCACGGCAAAGACGAAGGAACTGGTCAAAGCGCCCAGCTGCGCCAGCAACGGAAAAACGCCCAATATCACCCCAAAGATCAAATATTGGGTCCCGGGAACTGCCAACAGCTTCTTTATCTTTTCTCCGGCGCTCACCTTACCGCAATCGGTGTAAACCAGATTCAGATATTCCTTTTTAACATTCAAGTCCGTCATAATCACACCTTCTTTACCACTTTCTTCCCAAACAGGCCCTGGGGCTTGAGGAGGATGATGGCCAGCAGAAGGACATACACAATGACCATCTGCCAGCGGCTGATGTCATAAAAGGCAGGGAAATTCGCCAAAAAGCCCACACAGTTGGACAGAACCGGGATCAGAACCGCTCCTACAATGGGGCCGTAGAAGGTGGCAAATCCCCCCAGAATGCAGGCAAGGAATGCGTTGACCTGGATGGTACCCATAAAAGAGGTGCTGATCATGGCACCGCCGCCGGCATACATCACGGCGGCCAGCACGCCTAACGCACAGGCCAGTGCCCAGGAGATGGCCGTGATGACATGGGTATTGATCCCCATAAGCTCGGCGGTAAACTCACTGGAGGCTGTGCAGCGGACACCCAGACCCCACTTGCTGTATTTCAGCAGCAGGAACAGGGCTGCCAGCACCACGGCGGTAATAGCGGCACAGATCAGCGCATGTTTTGTCAGCACGATCTCCCCGCCAAAGACACGAAGCACCACATTAGACTCCACACCGGCCTTGGTGGTATTATAAAAGGATTCAAAGGGAATGAACTCAGGATTGCCGAACACCAGCGGAATGCCGCCGTAGAACAGGGACACAAATCCCATGGTGATAATCTGTTTTCCCAGCTCTCCCACATGGCGTCCCTTTCGGAACACCATCAGGTCGATAAAAAGGCCGATAACGACACCCACGATCATGCCGGGCAGCACGCCCAGGTAAACCGGGACCCCCCACCGGTTCAGACATTCTGCCACTACATAGCAGCCAAAGGCTGCGATAGATCCCTGGGCAAAATTGGCCGTGGTGGATGTCCGAAAAATGATGGTTACAGAGAACGCCGACAGCGCCGTCACGCAGATACTCAGCAGCGATCCGCAAACCGTAGACAAAAATGCGGCAAACATGAGTGTGCCCCTCCTTTTTCTTCATGTGGTGAATCATAGTTCACCTATTGTGGCTTTATAATATATTGTATATGGCGTTTTTGTCAATATCAACTTAACGTCATTGTGGAATTTTTAATTTTTGCACAAATTTTTTGTCAAGTAATTGCATAATATGACAAATAATTCAAGTGAATTGGAGTTTATGTATTTTGCTTGCTTTTTTAGGTTATTTTGTTGACATCAGCCTTAAAACACGCTATCCTATACACAGCTTTACACAGAAAAGGAGCATAGCCAATGAACAGCAAGCTGGACTTGGTAGTAGTTATTCCAGAAAGCGAAGAAGGCCGCCGCAGTTTTGATCGATTGGTCAAGGCCGCTGAGGACCTTTTCAGCCAGCAAGGGTATCGCAGTACCACCATCAAGGATATCGCCCAAAGCGCCGGACTGTCCGTGGGGGCGTTTTACATTTATTTCCGCAGTAAGTATCAAATATATGTCTATATTATGCAAAGCTTTGCCCTTCGCCTTCAGAACTATCTGGATTCCCGGGCCGGAAAGATCACCGGAGATCTCATTGAGCGCCAGGTGGAGTACATTATGGAGTTCATTGGCTTTGCCTATAAAAATCCCGCCTGCTATAACCTAATCTTCGAGTCCCTGTACATTGACCGGGATCTTTTCCTGCAATATTACTACCAGTACGCCCAGCGATATGTGCCTGCGCTGACCAAAAGCCGCGCCCTGCCCGAAGGAATGGACCCTATGCTCTGGTCCTTCATCAACATGGGCATCGGCAATTTCATCGGCCTGAAGGTTCTGGCAGAAAACGACGCCGGCCCAGAGCAGATGGAAAAGATACGCCAAACTCTGCGCATCCTTCTGCGTTCAGGATTGTCAAAAGCCGAGGAGGAGTAAATCTCACCCCTGTCCGGCCATTGCCGGTCGTAAATCTTTCGCTCTCACGCAGTTGGCCAATACCGTTAAATGATCGTTGAGAATCCTTTTCCGATCGCATATGCGGTTCCGCCTTTTTCCGCAGAATCTTTTATCACAAGTATTAGCCCACTCCTAATTATTTGGCTTGTTTCCCCTCCAGTTTTCGACACGCTTAAAGGATAACTGTTTATTGGGCGTGGACCAATTTCTTCCCGGGACCAATTTCTTCCCGGTCTCCGCGGATCAATTATAGCTCGACCACGATAGATTCTCCATATGACATACAAAAACGCCCCATTTATTGCTTGTTCGGTTGGACGGCTTAGGCTTGTCAGCGATCGCCTCATCCACCTTGGGTGGGCGACCCCTGCGAGCCCCAACCAATTTCTCCGCTTTCTGGTTTTCAGTCATAGTCTTTTCTGCTTTCGGCGGACTGCCACGGCACAGCTTTTTCGGCTTCTATAATTGGAAGGAACATGGCTTTTCGCTGAATGGAAAGCGAAACTGACCCGGGCTGGGGCGGTCTGTGTTAAATCGATATTTTTTTGGGAATTATCTTGACAAAATTTATCGAGATTGATATGATGGCAGTACAAGCAAGCGAAAAGAGGATGCGGGACATGATCATCACCAAAGAGACGGACTACGCGCTGCGCATTTTGCGGGTGCTGCTGGACGGGGAGAAGCATTCGGTGGCCGAGATGTCGGAAACGGAGCT
>SFGJ01000049.1 GCA_004557655.1 Clostridiales bacterium
CCAATTCTTTTTCCCGGATAAGACAGCGGAAAAATCGACGCAAAGGCGGCAGCTCGACACGCTGCTTGACAGCATGAGCGATAAGGGCATACGGATTGTAACCGCAACGGCGAAAGAAATTGCAGAAGTCGAAAACGAAAATTGAATAGGCATTAGGAAGCGTTGTAATCTTTTTGAGATTGCAGCGTTTTTCTTTTGCTTAAAGTTGGCAAAACGGGGCTTTCCGTTGTAGTAGGGAGTAAGGAAAAACTTTCGTAGCAAGCATAGGAAGCGGGTACCCACTTCCGTATTTTCGCCCTCCTGCGCTGCGGCACGTCGGTTGAAAATGGCTTGTTGGGAAGTGTCCCAAACCCTCGGAATGGAAAGGAGCGAAAGCATGGACGGACGCAAAAGAACGGTACAAATCAAATTCAGAGTAACAGAAGCAGAACGGGATTTAATTCTTGAAAAAATGAAGCTCGTCCCCACCCGGAACATGGCGGCATATCTTAGGAAGATTGCCATTGACGGATACATTATCCAAGTAGACCACACCGACATAAAAGCCATGACAGCGGAGATACAGAAAATCGGTGTCAACGTCAACCAGATTGCAAAGCGCGTAAACAGTACGGGCAGCGTCTACCAAGAGGACATAGAGGAAATAAAGGGGGTGCTTGCGGAGATATGGCGGTTACAAAGATTAAGCCTATTAAAAGCACGTTGAGCAAAGCCCTTGACTATATCCAAAATCCCGATAAGACGGACGGGAAAATGCTTGTGTCCTCTTTTGGCTGCTCCTATGAAACGGCAGACATTGAATTTGAATATACCTTGTCGCAAGCTCTCCAAAAGGGCAACAATTTAGCCTTTCATCTGATACAGTCCTTTGAGCCGGGGGAAGTGGATTATGAAACCGCCCACAAAATCGGAAAGCAGCTTGCCGACGCGGTAACAAAAGGGCAGCATGAGTATGTATTGACGACGCACATTGACAAAGGACACGTCCATAATCACATTATTTTCTGCGCGGTCAATTTTGTAGACCACCACAAGTATAATTCCAATAAGCGTAGTTATTACGGCATACGGAACATGAGCGACAGGCTGTGCCGGGAAAACGGCTTATCCGTCATTGTCCCGAAAAAGGGAAACAAGGGAAAGAGCTATGCAGAGTATCAAGAGGAAAAAACGGGAACCAGTTGGAAAGGCAAGCTGAAAATCGCCGTTGACGCACTCATTCCCCAAGTGTCCAGTTTTGAGGAATTGTTACAACGGCTGCAAGCTGCGGGCTATGAGATAAAGCCGGGAAAATATGTGTCCTGCCGCGCTCCCGGACAGGAACGCTTTACCCGTCTTAAAACCCTCGGCGCAGACTATACAGAGGAAGCCATAAGGGAACGCATAGAGGGCAAACGCGCCCGCGCTGCGAAAGCTCCCCGCGCAGATCGCGGCGGCGTTAGCCTGCTGATTGACATTGAAAACAGTATCAAGGCGGCGCAGAGCAAAGGCTATGAACACTGGGCGAAAATCCACAATCTGAAACAGGCAGCTAAGACCATGAATTTCTTGACGGAGAATAAGATTGAACAGTACGCGGATTTAGTCAGCCGGATTGAGGAAGTGGCGGCAGAAAGCGAACAGGCGGCAGACGTATTAAAGGGCGTTGAAAAGCGGCTTGCAGATATGGCGGTGCTGATGAAGCACGTCGCCACTTATCAAAAGACAAAGCCTGTCTATGACGCATACCGCAAGGCAAAGAACAAAGAGCGATACCGCGCCGGACATGAGCGCGATATTATCCTCCATGAAGCTGCGGCAAAGGCACTCAAAACGGCGGGCATTACAAAGCTCCCCAATCCCGCCACGCTGCAAAAGGAATATGAAGCACTCCAAGCGCAGAAAGAAGCCCTTTACGCCGATTATGGCAAGCTGAAAAAGAAAGTCCGGGAATATGACGTTATCAAGCAGAACATAGACAGCATTTTGCAGACAGGAAAGCAGCCGGAACGGGGCAAGGAAACAGAGCGCGGATAAACAGGCGCAAAAAAAGACAGGACGCGGAAAGCCAGTAATGACCTCCCGCGCCCTGTCTTTTTGTGGGTGCTGATTTTGGTATGTTACGCAGTAGAAAGCTGTTTTTAAGGGAAAAGGTATTCTGTATCGCCTAAGTGATTTTCACGCGCTGCAAGCCCTGTAAATCAAGGCTATTTTCGCCCTTATCGCGTAACAAGGGCGCGTCGTTTTCTCATGCGCTCCGCTGCCTGCCTGTTCGTGATACGCTTGCGGCAGTCCGGGCAGTATTTGACGCTGTTTGACTTTGACGCAAAGAACGCGCCGCATACGGTACAACGCTTTTTATCCTCGGTCTTAAAAAGCTCGGCATACAGGAGCTTATCAAGAGGAAGTACGGCAATCCGAAACCATTTGCAAAGCAGCGAATAAGAGATAAGCTGCGGGCATACGCACTCGTCCCCGTCGTCAAGTAAGATACAATGTCCGTTATTGCAGTTGCAGCACTCCCGGCGCACAAGGGAATTGACTTTCCGGCTTTGGGGCGGCGAAAGCCGCTTTATGCTGCTCATACTTCCTCTGCGGCGTAAATGGCAAGCTCCGCAAATTCTTTCTCGGTCAGTGCGTCCACTTTGGAAAGGGTGCGCTTCGCCAGTTCCCGCATATCCGCGTCCATGTAGGGCAGCGCGGCGTTGATGTTCTCCGTAAGCTGCGCCTTGCTTCCCTCATGGTAAATGCTCAAAAGGTTTGTTTCCTCAACGGTAAATTTGTTCATGCTCATACCTCCAAATCGTGATTTTTTGTTTTCGCTGCGGCTTTCTTCTGTGCCTTTTCCTTATCCGCTTTAAGCTGCGCCCGGATAGAGGGCTTCTTTTCCGGCTTGCCCTTGCCGCGCTCCTTATCGGCTTTGACCGCGTTAGCCAGGTCAACAAGGGAAATTGTTTCTCCCGCCTTAACCTTTGCTTCCAGTTCGTCAACGGTCGGCGTGTTGTTGATAATCCCGTCAATCATGTTTTCGTTTTGCTCGGTGGTCTGCTCGGCAGCTTTCAAGGGATTTTCCCGCTGCTCGGCTGCTATGGCAAACGCCCGCGTACCATTTCCCATGACTAAATATTTTCCGTCGTCGGATTGATGATGAAAGCCATATCCGGCGGCTTCCATTTGTTCGCGGCTCATATCGGTTACATAGAAAGTACCGCGCGGCGTTTTGATTGTTTCGCCTGTTTCCAACTCGTCGGGCGTAAGCTGCTTTTGCTCCTGTAAAAACTCCGGCACATTCTTATAGCCGAAGCTGTCTACATAGTGGGCGGCGTCCTGCCCGTTCTGATGAAGCACCACCACGTCGGAAACGGAAAGGCTGTGTCCCTTAAAGTCTTTGGGGTGGTCGATATTGAAACGGGTATAAATATCTTCAAGGGAAGTCCCCGGCGTAAGCTCTGCGGAATAGACAAGCTCATAGTTCGCCTTATCAACCACATTTCCCGTCGCCTGCAGGCGGTCGTATGGCTCAAAGCGCAAGTCCCGCGTTTCGTCGCCATGCTTTAGCTGATAAATGGAAAAGGTGCCTTTGTCCTGTTCGGCGGTCTTAGCGGTTTCCTGTGCCTTTGCGTAAAGCTCCTTGACCTGTCCCTCGGTCAGTTCGCCGCTTTTGAGTTGCCCCATAAGCTCGCGGCATTTCTGGGGCGTTCCTGTGAAAAGTACTGCGCCCATTTTTGCCCGCCCGTTTTCCTGCGTTACATAGGCTTGCAGCAGATAGGCGTTCTCTTTCCTGTCGCTGTAAGGATTGCGGCGCACCCGGTAAACTGTTTCCGGGATAAAGGCTGCTTTTTCCTGTGCGGAGGCTTCCTGTTTCGGCTGCTCCGGCGCGGCGTTTTCCTCTTTGTCCGGCTGCTCCTGTCCGGCGGTCTGCTCCTTATCCTGCGCCTTTGAAAGCTCCGCTAATGTTTCGTCAATGGAATTGATAATCTCGGCGGCTGCGCTGCGGATTGTTTCAAGGGAGCTTTTCAGTTCGGAAAGCTCGCGGCCGCTGCTCCACCCGGCGACGTACCCAAAGGAATAGTCCGACGTATCAAGCCCGTAGTGTTGGCAGACGGTATAAGCGACGCTTTCCGCTTCGACTTCGCGGGTACGCCTGTCAATACGGGGCTGCTGTTCGTTCTCCGGCGCGTTCAAATCTATATCGTGCAGCTTTGCGTGTGCGATTTCATGTATCGCCGTTTTCAAGGTTTGAATCTCGCTCATGCCCTCGTCAATGGCAATGCGCTTGTCCTCCAAATGGTAGTAGCCATGAGAGCTACCCGGTATCTGCTCAAAGCCAATAGGAACAGGGGAAGTCTTTTCAAGGGCAGCGAAAAAATCCCTGTAACGCTCCACGTCGCCCGTCAGTTCATTTACGGCAATGTCGGGAAGCTCGCGCCCCTCGGTCTGCGACACGTCAAAGACAGACACTACCGTATAAGCGGGTATCGTGATTTCCTTTTCCTCCGTAACCGGCTTCCCGTCTTTCCCAATGATAGGTTGCTGCGTGTGGGGGTCGATTTTCTTCATTTCCTGTTTGACTTTGTAAGGCGACGGGGCAATGATTTTAATTCCTTTTTGCCCTTTTATCACGTTTCGCCCAAAATTATTTTTCCATGCGGAAAAGCCCGCAACAAGGGAAGCGTCCGGCTTCTGCATGGCGATAAGCAGCGTATTGTTAAAGCTGTAATTATGAAATTTTGACATGACGCGCAGATATTCCCGGTAACGCTCGCTGTCAAAGAGTTCTGTTATTCCCTGTTCCAGACGGTCGGTAATCTCTTTCAATTTCTCTGCGGGTTTTTCGCTCGTCAGCACAATAGGGATAACCGGGCGCGGCTCCTGCGGCTGCTCTATGGTCTGCACTGTTTTCTGTCCCGGTGCGGCTGCGTCCATTTCTACCTTTGACGGGTCGGGGCGGTGCGGCTGCGGGAAGCTCATAACGCGGTATTCCCTCGGTATGTCGCTTTCTTTGCCGTTGTACCACTCCGTAAAGGTGTTCTTGTTGTTGTAGATATAGCCCTGTTCGGTAAAGCGTCCTCCGTCATTGATAGCAGCGTCCCGCCCGTAA
>SFGJ01000050.1 GCA_004557655.1 Clostridiales bacterium
AAAGCTGACGCCCTCATTGAGCAGAATGATCAGGCTGCCGGAGAATTCCGCACTGTCAAGTGCATCTACCATGCCGCCGCTTTTATCAAGGCCGTTCCAGCGTGTGCAGAACAGGCGGGAATGTCGGATGGGAGAATCATCCGCAAGCAAAGCGCCTGCATTGGTCAGCTTGCCGTGTTCGTCCCGCATATCGAAGGAATCGAACAGCTTTTCTTCCATGCTGTTGCCCGTCCAAGCCTTATACCGTTCGCGTAGCTTGGAAAAAGCGTAATCCTTGAAATCATACTCGGAAACCAGTTCGTCATAGGTGCGGTGCATCCCTTTGAGAATCAGCTGATTCAGCGCATAGGACGGGGCGATCACGCTTTCATTGCCCATTCGGATATAGGCTTCCATGATACCGTCCGCTTTATAGTAATACGGCGTAGACCGTCCGGACGATACGGACAGGACAAGGATGTCCTTACCATTTTCTCGTTCAGGAGCAAGGACAAAACTCGGATAGGGCGTGATTCGCTCTTTGATCAGACGGCTGATCGTCTCCGCATCGGTCTGCGCATCTGACAAGCCTATCACGTTTCTGTCATCATCAATCCCGAAAAACAGCGTGCCGCCGATGCCGTTTGCAAAGGCACTGACGCTTTTGAGCCAGCTTTTCGGCTTCTTTACCTCCAGCGCGACCTTGAAATCATATTCGGTCGCTTCTGCGATCCAGCGGTCAATCATCATTCTCACCGTCCTGTCCCTTATTTTTTCCTCTGCTCTTATAGACATTATACTGATTCTTACACCGGGGACTGCAAAATGCGGAATTGGAACGGCTGCTCAGGAACACCTTCTGGCAGTGCTTGCACAGCCGCAGGGGCTTCTCTCCGTCCACCAGCAGGAAGCTGAACATCATCTGGATGCCCAGCAGCAGAGAGTGGAAATCCCAATAGATGGTCGGCTTGTCCAGCAGCTCAATATGATAGCTGGGCGCAATGCCGCCAAAGGCGGCCATGCCCATGCGGTACAGATTTCTTGTATCCTCGTCGATCAGATTATAATCGTTGTAGTACAGAATAGATGTGGTCAGGGTAAAGGCCCAGTCCTTGAACTGCTGTGCCACCCATTCATACGGTTCAGCGTACTCCCGCTGGAAACTCATGGTTTTCGCCATGGGTTCATCTGCAAAGGTCATGGTCAGCGCCACCATCGTGCGGTCACCGGACACGCTCCAGCTGGACTCAATGCCCTTCTTGACCAAATCCAGCTGGTCAAAGGGATAGAACAGCGCCAGATAGTCCTCGGTTTCCATGGATTCTGCCCTGATGAAATGGTTTTTCGGCAGATACACTTTCTCATAGTCCATGAAGGACGGCGTGGTGGGCAGCGCTGTCATCAGGCCCAGCAGGCCGTAATGCGTCACAAACTCCAGAATGGCCTTTTCCACCTCGTCCTCCGGACTGCGGTTCATCATCAACATTCCCACATTCAGCGCATCCAGCACGATTCCCGGCGCTTCCTTCAAGGGATTATAGATGTCAGGTTTAGCGTTCTTTCCCGGCGTGATGTACCGCTTCCCATCTGCGGCGGCTTTCAGTTCATAGCGGTCATACCGCACCCAATGGGAACGGGACTGCTCAAAGAGATTCTTCATGGCGTCGATCCTCTCAACTCGTAATCCAACTATATATTAACCATATTACTATTGTATCAACCGTCCTTGACATCGTCAAGGGCGGTTTTCTTTTTTCTCGGTTTGGTTTTGTTTTCCCGGCGGATCACGGCATCTTTGCCCATGGTTTGCAGCAGTGCTTCATATTCCTCTACGAACTCTCGCTCCCGCAGCGTAAGTCCATGATCGTTTTCCAGCTTTTCGCTCAGATGCTCATACATCCGCCTTTGCAGCTTTTTCTGAATGGTCATCCGCAGCTTTCGGATGTTCCGGTCGGACTGCCCACGGATGGCAGCAAGCCGTGTGGTTCTGTATTGCTTGACGAACAGGTAATACAGCACTTCCTTCTGTTCATCGCTGAGGGTGAAGAAGAGCTTGGAGAGAAACCGGTTTGCTGTCAGCTCGTGCAGCTCATAGGGACAGGAGAAGATGATGTCGAGAAAGTTTCCCTGACAGAGCTGACGAAACCTTGGCAGATTCATCCAGAGGGGAGCAATCTTCGGATCAGGTACAGCCTGAAACTCCAACGGCACGTCTCCACGCAGATTTTCGTGGTCACGCTCCCGGCGCTCCCGGTTCCTGTCCAGCTTGTTCCATTCGTCTACCACAGTCAGAAAATCCGATTCTGTCCGGGCTGCTTCCTCTAAACGCTTCAACGCCTCTGCACGAATCTCCCGCTTGAGTCGTTTTTCACTGGTGGGCGCGGCTTCTTCCTCCTCGTCCTCCAGCTCGGCATGATAGTCTCTGGGATGCTCGTCCTGCTCCAGCTCTCTCTCCAGCTCCAGCGTGCGTTCCTCTGCAAGCGCTTCTTCCAGCGTCTCATCCACCGGCGCAGTGTCAGACGAATCCTCCCAATCGGCAAAGCTATCCTCATCCATTTCAAGGTCGGCTTCCTCTATTTGCTCATCGGTATCTTCTTCCTCATCGGAAGAATCATCATCCCACAGCAGTTCATCCTCCCATGGTTCCACGACAGCTTCACCTCCTCGAAAAAATATTTTTCTTTTTCTCAAAAAACAGTTCCGATTTACACCCCGTTTTTCTCCTATTAGTGAAAGGGTAATCTAAGCGCAAGTTACTAGGGTTACTGCCATAAAGCATAAAGGACAGAAAGGAGAAATGAGTATGGAAAATCAGCGCAAAGACATGATTGGCTTACAGCCAACGGAACCGGACTTATTATACCAAAAACCAACCAATCACGCAAGGAGGACGCCTATGGAGCAGAACAAGCGAGAACAGTTTATCATCCATCGCATCGGCGGCACCACCTATAAGGTAAGGGTCGCATTCAGCGAAACAGCAGCGGAGACTATGGAGGAAAAGATTCTGCGGATGATCCGCAATGAAGGGGTTACAAACGACGGCACTTGTGGTATAATGGAAGCACCACAAATGAGCCGTCAGTCTGAAAGGAGCGCCGAATGCGCATGAAACAGACTGAGGAAAAGATCACCGCTCTGTATGAGCGGCTAAGCCGTGACGATGACAATGCCGGTGATAGCAACTCCATCGTGAATCAGAAAAAATACCTCGAAAGCTATGCCCAGCAGAGAGGCTACACCAACTGCCGCCACTATACCGATGATGGATGGAGCGGCGGCAATTTCGAGCGTCCGGCATGGAAACAGCTGGTGGCGGACATTGAAGCAGGCAAGGTGGCCCATGTCATTGTCAAGGATATGAGCCGGGCGGGGCGTGACTATCTGCAAACCGGCTTTTACACAGAGGTATTCTTCCGGCAGCATGGCGTCCACTTTGTTGCCATTGCCAACGGCGTGGACAGTGATGACCAGAACAGCAACGAGTTTGTGCCCTTCCTCAACATCATGAACGAATGGTATCTTCGTGACCTGAGCCGCAAGCAGAAAACCGCCATTCGGGTCAAGGGGGAATCCGGCAAGCCAACCACCAACTGTGCCATCTACGGCTATAAGAAAGACCCGGAGAACAAATACCACTGGCTGATCGACGAGGAAGCGGCTGCCGTGGTGCGGCGTATCTTCCAGCTGACCATTGAGGGCAAAGGCCCCTACGACATCGCCCGCATCCTGTTTGATGACAAGATCGACACGCCTGCGGTCTACTTTGGCAAACAGAACAAGGGTGTCTGGAAAAGCAAGGAGGAGTTCCCCAACCCGTATAACTGGAGCGGCTACATCGTTGGGCAGATTCTCTCCAAGCCGGAGTATATGGGGCATACTGTGAATTTCCGTTCCCACAAGCAGTCCTATAAGGACAAGAATGCGGTGATGAATCCCCCGGAGGATTGGCTGATTTTCGAGAACACCCATGAAGCCATCGTGGATGCAGAAACATGGGAGCTGGCACAGAAGCTGCGGAAAACGCCACGGCGGCATGACACGCTGGGTGAGGCGAATCCCCTGACAGGGCTTGTGTTCTGTGCTGACTGTGGAGCAAAGATGTATAACCATCGGTCACGAGGGACAGAAAGCAAACCTTATCCCTACGATGCGTTTGAATGCTCCACATACAAGTTGGCAGGTCAAAAGCGCTCCGCCGCTTGCTGTGGACATCATATCAGCACCAAAGCGCTGCGGGAGCTGATTCTGGAAACCATCCGGGCTGCCAGCACCTTTGCCATCTCCGACCGAGACGCTTTTCTGGAGAAGGTACGCTCCGCCTCCCAGCTTCGACAGGCAGAGGCGGCCAAGGATGCCAAGCGAAAGCTGAGCAAAGACAAAAAGCGTATTACCGAGTTGGACACCATCATCAAAAAGCTCTATGAATCCTTTGCTGTCGGGCGCATTACCGATGAGCGCTTTGACAGTCTGCTGGCAGATTACGAAGCCGAGCAAAAAACGCTGCAAGCCTCTGTCACAGAAGCGGAAGAAAAGCTGTCCGCTTTCGCAGAGGATACCACCCGTGTGGAGCTGTTTCTGGAGCTGGCAAGGAAGTACACCGACTTCTCTGAGTTGACCACGCCCATGATCAACGAGTTTATTGAGAAAATCATCGTCCACGCCCCGGAAAAAATTGACGGTGACCGGGTGCAGGAGGTGCAGATCCACCTTCGCTTTATCGGGCAGTTCGAGCTTCCTGCGCCGGAGCTGACTGAGGAAGAAATTAAGCGGCAGGAGTTTTTGAAGAAAGAACGCATCCGCAGCCGGGAGCGCTATCAGAAGTTGAAATCCGGTGAACGCACGGTTGGCGTTCCGGTTACGCTGACCTGCAAGTGCTGCGGGCAGGAATTTGCCTCCAAGCGGACAAACACCCTGTTTTGCGGCCCCAACTGCCGCGCAAAATTTTACCGGCAGGAGGCGGCGGAGAGCCGCAGCCGGGCGTGTACCTGCGAAAACTGCGGCAAGGAGTTTATCACAACAAGGTCAGATGTGAAATATTGCAGTGACGATTGTCGGTATGC
>SFGJ01000018.1 GCA_004557655.1 Clostridiales bacterium
AACGCCCAGGTTGCTGGCGATGACCATGCGCTGGACCTCGGAAGTGCCTTCGTAGATCTCGGTGATCTTGGCATCGCGCATCATGCGCTCCACGGGATACTCACGGGTGTAACCATAGCCGCCGAACAGCTGCACGGCGCGACGGGTCACATCGGAAGCGGCCTCGGCAGCAAACAGCTTAGCCATGGCAGCGTCCATGGAGTAGGGCTCGTGGTTCTGCTTCTTCATAGCAGCGGAATAGACCAGGAACTGGGCAGCCTGCATACGGGTGTGCATCTCGGCCAGCTGGAACTGGGTGTTCTGGAACTGGGAAATGCGCTTACCGAACTGAACACGCTCCTTGGTGTACTTGATGGCTTCTTCAACAGCGCCCTCGCCCAGGCCCAGAGCCTGAGACGCGATACCGATACGGCCGCCGTCCAGGGTCCTCATAGCGATCTTGAAGCCCTCACCCTTCTTACCCAGCATACGATCCTTGGGGATGACGCAGTCTTCGAAGATCAGGTCGCAGGTAGAGCTGCCGCGGATACCCATCTTCTTCTCATGCTTGCCCTGGGAGAAACCGGGATCGTTCTTCTCCACGATGAAAGCGGAGATCTCCTTCATGGAGCGGCCGCGCTTGTCAGTGGTCTTACCGGTAACAGCGATGACAACGAAGGTATCAGCCACATTACCGTTGGTGATGAAGCACTTGGAGCCGTTGAGGATGTAGTTCTCGCCGGACTCATCCAGAACAGCGGTGGTCTGCTGACCCTGAGCGTCGGTGCCGGCGCCGGGCTCGGTCAGACCGAAAGCACCGATCTTCTTGCCGGAGCACAGGTCAGGCAGATACTTCATCTTCTGCTCCTCGGTGCCGTTCTCAAAAATGGGAGCAGCACACAGGGAGGTATGAGCGGAGACGATAACAGCAGTGGTACCGCAAACCTTTGCCAGCTCCTCCACGCACATTGCATAGGACAGCACATCGCCGCCGGCACCGCCGTACTGCTTGGGGAAGTAAATACCCATCATACCCAGCTTTGCCATCTTCTCGACGGTTTCCATGGGGAAGCGCTCTTCCTCGTCGATTTCAGCGGCCAGGGGCTTTACTTCGTTCTCTGCGAATTCGCGATACATCTTGCGAACGAGCAGCTGTTCCTTAGTCAGATGGAAATCCATACTCTTTTCTCCTTTACCGAATTTTACTTTTTGTAATTAAAGATACCCTCGCCGGACTTCATGCCCAATTTTCCGGCACGGACCATCTTACGAATCATAACGTTTGCGCGATACTTGCTGTCGTGGGTCTCATTGAAGAGGACATCCATGATGTTCAGGACCACATCCCAGCCGATCAGGTCGCCCAGATGCAGGGGACCCATGGGGTGGTTGCAGCCCAGCTGCATAGCAATATCGATATCTTCTGCGGAGGCAACGCCTTCCTGCAGAACGCAAACGCCCTCGTTGCAATAGGGGATCAGGATCTTGTTGACCACGAAGCCGGGAGCCTCGTTGACCACTACGGGAGTCTTGCCGATCTCTAGAGACAGGTTCTTGGTCCACTCCACCAGCTCGGCGGGTGTATTGCCACCGGCAATAACTTCCACCAGCTTCATAGCAGGCACGGGATTGAAGAAGTGCATACCCACCAAGGGATGCTTCAGGCCCTGCGCCATCTCGGTGATGGACAGAGAGGAGGTGTTGGTAGCAAAAATGGTGCTCTCCTTGCAGATAGCATCCAGCTTACCCAGCAGTTCCTTCTTCACGGCCATGTTCTCAGCAACGCACTCGATGACCAGATCGGCATCAGCGGCAGCGTCGAACTCCTCCACCAGGATGCGGGACATAATGTCGTCGGCGGCAGCCTGATCCATCTTGCCCTTGGCGACCTTCTTGGCCAGGGAAGCAGCCAGCTTATCCTTATGGCGCTGTGCACTCTGGACGCTGGAAGCATACATCAGAGCGGTGTGTCCCTTTGCTGCAAAAACCTGGGCAATGCCGCTGCCCATGGTACCTGCGCCGAATACTGCGATTTTCATGATTGTTTTCCTCCTATTAAATATAATGTGGGAGACTGTTTAATCATCAGGCCGGAGCCTGTTAATTAACCTACTTGTTCCGGTAAGGCTCGTGCTTGCGCTTTTCCAGGAATGCGCCCATGCCTTCCTTCTGGTCTTCGGTCTCGAAGCAGCTGCCGAACAGCTTCTCCTCGATGACGATGGCCTGTTCCATATCCACCTGCAGACCGTCGTTGATGGCCTTCTTGCAGGCGCGCACGGCGATGGGTGCGTTCTTGGCAATGGTCTCGGCCAGTTTCTCTGCGGCGGGCATCAACTCCTCCAGGGGATACACAGCGTTCACCAGGCCGATGCGCAGGGCCTCGTCTGCCTTGATATTCTTGGCGGAATAGATAAGCTGCTTGGCCATGCCGGGGCTGACCAGACGAGCCAGACGCTGGGTGCCGCCGAAGCCGGGGGTAATGCCCAGGCCGGTCTCCGGCTGTCCGAACACAGCGGTGTCGGCGCACAGGCGGATGTCACAGCTCATGCTCAGCTCACAGCCGCCGCCCAGAGCGAATCCGTTGACGGCAGCGATGGTGGGGATGGGCATAGTCTCCAGCTTGCGGAACACATCATTGCCCTTCTTGCCGAAAGCCTCACCGCCGGACTTGGTCAGTGTGCTCATCTCGCCGATGTCGGCACCGGCCACAAAGGCCTTCTCGCCGGAACCGGTCAGCACCAGTGCCCGGATCTCCTCATCAGCGTTCACCAGATCCACCAGCTCGTTCAGATCCTCCAGGACCTGAGAGTTCAAGGCGTTGAGGGCCTTGGGGCGATTGATAGTGGCCACGGCAATGTTACCCTTTTTCTCTAATAGAACATTGGTCACAATAGCTCCTCCTTCTGCCCTTTGGAAGCCTGTATACACAAGCGCCTCCACGGGTTGGTTTGTCGGGGCGATCTTGTCCGCATTTGCCGGCAAGAAGGCCCTTTCATACAGCTTTTATTATAGTATCTCGTTTAATTTTTATCAAGTGTTTCCGGCCCATCTTTTATGATTTTTACATATCGCACAAAACACAGCGCAAATCTTTGCACACTTTTCAAGTTATTCCTCTATCGCTTCTCTCTGTTGGTTCTTTTTCCCGGCGAAAAAAGTTTTATCCGTTTACATTTGGTCATATTTTGTGGTATGATGTTGCAGAAATCGCTCCGCATCGGCGGGGCAGGATCTGGGAGGAAAACACCATCATGCGTATGCGAAAAAAGAAGAACCTGCATCCCCGCATGGAAGCCTGCGGAGATTGCTGGATCCGCCGTCCGGAGGAGCTGCGGGGCCATTGGCGGGAGCTGTACCCCCAGGCAAAAAATCTGGAGGTGGAGCTGGGCTGCGGCAAGGGTCGCTTCACAGCGGGCACAGCCAAGGCACAGCCGGACACCCTGCTCATCGCCGTGGAAAAGGTACCGGATGCCATGGTGGTTGCCATGGAGCGCGCCATGGATGAGGGTCTGCAAAACGTGTTCTTCATTGATGCCGACGCCGCCCGGCTGCCGGAGCTGTTCGCCCCCGGCGAGGTTGCCCGGATCTATATCAATTTCTGCGACCCCTGGCCCAAGAGCAATCAAAAAAAGCGCCGCCTGACCCACGGCAATTTCCTGAAAAAATACCGTCAAGTGCTAAAACCCGGCGGCCAAATCCATTCCAAGACCGACAATGACAAGCTCTTTGAGTTTTCCGTGGAGGAACTCCCCCAGTTCGGCTTTACACTGTCGGAGGTCACCCGCGACCTCCATGCCAACGGCCCCGTAGGAGTGATGACCGACTATGAGGCAAAGTTCTACGCTGAGGGCAAGAACATCAACCGCTGCGTTGCCACCATGGTGGACTGGACGGAGCCTGTCGAAAAAAACGAAATCACGGAATAAGTCCTCCCTGCCCTTCAACCGACCAATCCCCGCATCCGGGAGCGGATGCGGGGATATTTGCAGTCAAGCTGCTGCGATGTATCCGGCGCACAATAGGAATTGGCCCGCAAAATACAGCAGCCAGTTCAGGTCTGCCAGCAAGATATGGTTCTTCCGGTAATTCCATATGCCCAGCACCATGTCCGACAGGAAAAACAGCAAGCCGCCCAAACCCAGCAGCAGCCCGCCGGGCTTTCCGGCAAGCACAATAGCCACCGACAGGCTCTTGGCTGCAGTCATGGCCACCAGTACGGTATAAATGGTCAGCCATGGCTCGTTGGCAGAGGTGTCCCACCGGCCAATACCTTTAAGCGCCACCGCTAACGCCAACAGCGCCGCCAGCACCGCCAGACCGCTCCAATGATACGGTGCCAGCAGGAACAGCGCCATGATATTGCACACCTGACCCAAGCCAAACAAAATGATGCCCCGGGTGAATTTCCGCACATCCCGGCGTATGTACTGCAGATAAAAATCGCCTCCGCTGCACAGCAGCATCCCCACGGTCGCCGCAAGCAACACCGGAGAAAAATCCCTCGCCAGTGCCACTATCAGGCACACGGCAAGCGTCATAGTCAGAGTGATCTTCAAAGCGGTAGCGGTCCGGAACCGGTACAGATTCTCCTGCCGGATATACAGTAGAAAGCAAATGGTAAAGGGGATCAAAACGAATTGCATAGTGGTCTCCTTTTTTCTTTTCTGCTTTACAGTATACCATACATCGGCAGACCGCACAAGTAAAAGCGGCAGCTTTTGCTGCCGCTTTCCTTATTTTTCAGAAAAATATTGCGCACCGGCGCCGCAGAGGGGACACTTGTAGTCCTCGGGCAGAACATCGCCCTCGTACACATAGCCGCACACCTTGCACACGAACTGCTTTTTCTCCTCTTCCGTTTCCTCGGCAGGAGCTGTCTTCACGTCCTTTGCCAGCACCGTCGCCAGCCGTTCTAACTGCAATGTCTGGTCCTCCCGCAGGGTGGAGCGGATGGTCAAGGTCTCCTCCATCTGGCTCCAGCCCTTCAAGTTCTGCAGAATCTTCTGCATCTCCTTGCCGCTTGCGGGAGCCCAGGATCCATTCTCCAGCAGTACCATCTTGCGATCCTGCAGACCGTGTGCGGCAATATCCCGCAGCAGCTCCTCCATGGTGATAAACACCCCGGCATTGTAGGTAGGGGCGGCAAATACCAGATGACTGTATTGGAATGCCGCCGACAGGATGTAAGACGATGGGGTCACAGATGTATCAAACATCTGTGTCTTTATCCCCTGCTCCGCCAATCGGCAGGCCAGAATATTGGCGGCGCATTCCGTGTCGCCGTAAATGGAGGCGTAGGCGATCATCACACCCCGCACCTCCGGCTCATATCGGCTCCAAAGGTCATGTTTGCCCAGAATATACTCCAGATCCCTGCGCCACACAAAGCCGTGAAGCGGCAAGATCATTTGGAGCTCCAATTCTGCCACTTTTTTCAGCAGTGCCTGCACCTGTGAGCCGTATTTGCCAACGATATTCGTATAATACCGGCGGCACTCGTCCAGAAAATCCCGGTCAAAATCCACCTCATCGGCAAACAGATGCCCATTGAGAGCGCCGAAGCAGCCAAAAGCATCTGCCGAAAGCAGAAGCTTATCCGTGCGGTCATAGGTCGCCATTACCTCCGGCCAGTGCACCATGGGCGCCATGAGGAACCGAAGCGTGTGCCGTCCCGTACAGAGGGTGTCTCCCTCCTTGCAGACATGGATGCGGTCATCGTATGCGTGGCCGAAGAACTGGCCGATCATGGTCTTGGCCATAGCGGAGCAAAGGATCTGCACCTCAGGGAATCGAAGCACCAGGTCCTCCAGTTGGGCGGTGTGATCCGGCTCCATGTGGTGCACCACGATATAGTCCAAACTCCGGCCGCCCAGCGTATGCAGCAGGTTCTCCCTGAACTGATGGATCACCTGCGCGTCCACCGTGTCAAACAGAACGGTTTTTTCATCCATAAGAAGATAGCTGTTATAGGAAACGCCCTCCGGCACGCCGAACACACCCTCAAACACAGCCAGCCGCCGGCTGTCGACGCCGATCCATGTATAATCCTCATTGACTTTTCTAACGCAGTACATATTAGTATCCTCCTGCCTCCGGATTTTTTCTTATTATACTGCAAACTTTTTATAATGTACAGAGCAAAATACAGTTCCCGTCCTGAAAAATCCTGTTGAAGCATCCTGCGGATCAGCCCGCAGCGCAAAAAAAGCGCAGCCCCTCGGCTGCGGCTTTTTTTGATTGTTTTAGGCCTTCTTGGCGATCTCGCACAGGGCTGCGAAAGCCACACTGTCATTGATAGCCATTTCAGAGAGCATCTTGCGGTTGATCTGGATGCCGGCAACCTTCAGGCCATGCATAAAGGTGGAGTAGTTCATGCCGTTGATCTTGCAGGCGGCAGAAATACGGGTAATCCACAGCTGACGGAAGTCACGCTTCTTCAGCCGGCGACCCACATAAGCGTAGGTCAGAGACTTCATGACCTGCTCGTTGGCCATCTTAAAGTGCTTGGACTTAGCGCCCCAGTAGCCCTTGGCCAGCTTCAGTGTCTTATTTCTTCTTTTACGCGCCATCATTGCGCCTTTAACTCTTGCCATTTGTTCTTGCCTCCTATTCTAACGCTTCCGTCAATTATTTGTAAGGGATCATCTTGCGGATGGTCGCCTCGTTTGTGCAGTCGGCATAGGTGCCGGTGCGCAGGCGACGGCCACGCTTGGTGTCCTTTTTGGTCAGGATGTGGCTCTTGAAAGCGTGTGCTCTCTTGACCTTGCCGGACTTCGTCAGATTGAAGCGCTTCTTTGCGCCGCTATGGGTCTTCAGTTTAGGCATGATAAATACTCCTTCCGTATATTCTCCGCTCCGTGGCGGAAAAATAAATTACTTGCCTGCTTTGGGAGAGAGGAAGATGGACATATTCCGTCCCTCCATCTTGGCGGCCTTTTCCAATGTTGCTGTTTCAGCGCACTGCTCGGCAAACTTGTTCAGCAGATCCCGACCTATCTCCGTATGGGCCATTTCACGGCCGCGGAAACGCACGGAAACCTTCACCCGATTGCCGTCAGCCAGGAATTTCTGGGCGTTTTTCAGCTTGGTGTTGAAATCCCCCACATCAATGCCCGGGGACATCCGGATCTCTTTGATCTCCACCACATGCTGGTTCTTTCTGGCTTCTTTTTCCCGCTTGCTCTGCTCGAACTTGTACTTGCCGTAATTCATCAGCTTGCACACGGGAGGTACTGCCTGTGGGGAAATTTTCACCAGGTCCAAACCGCGCTCGTCAGCGATGTGCAATGCCTCCTCAGCGGAAACAATACCCATCTGCTCGCCGGTCTCACCGATGAGGCGGATCTCCTTATCGCGAATCTCCTCGTTCAATTCATGCTGCAGCTTGCTAATGGCCGAAACACCTCCACTCAAAAATAAAAACACGGATGCCGAAAGCATCCGCAAAGCCAAAACTGACCCCCATATCCGGAATCATTTTACGCTGTTGACCTCTTTGCTGAAGCTGGAGGTGAGGCGGATGCATCCTGCCTTCTTTGTTTTCCTTGGGTATTTTAGCACTTCGCCGCACCGATGTCAACACATTTTTTCCTTAGTTCTGTATATTTTCCCCGTCGGATGCCACACTAACCCCGTACACAGGTACAAAAAAGGAGGTGCTTACCATGGCAAAGAACAATCAGAACCAGAACCAGAATCAGAATCAGAACAAAAATCAGAACCAGAATCAGAATCAGAATCAGAACAAGCAGGCCAAGGAGTGCAACTGACCCTCAGCAAAGAGGGGCACCGGCATTCGCCGGTGCCCCTCTTTTTCAGTGTTCCGTACGCCCCAGATATTCCTCCAGCGTGATGCCTCTTTGGTAAATCTCCTTTGCCGCCTGGCAGCCTACATAGCGGTAATGCCACGGCTCATAGATGATACCGGTCACGCTCGTAGACCCAACGGGATATCGGAGGATAAATCCATACCGCCAGCTGTTGGCCATGAGCCACTGCTGGGCAGGCACATTCTCCTGGGACTCATCCAGATTCCAGTTGCTGGTGTCGATAATATCAACCGCCAGGCCCAACTGATGCTCACTTGTACCGGGTACGGCTACCTCTCTGGCCGCCAGAGCCCGGGCCTCCTCCTCGTCATAACCCTGATCGATAAACTCCTGGATCTGGTTGTTAAATAGCCGCTGCTGCAGATCCCAGGTGCGGAAGGATGAGCAGATATAGGGTGAATACCCCTGCGCCCGGCAGTCGTCCATCATCTTCTGCAGCTGGGGATAGCACCGCTTGTCAACGCCGCCGCCGCTGATCTCCTCCAGCTCCACGGAGTAATTCTCCGGCATGGGATTCCACGGATTCACCAATATCAGATTCCACACACCGTCCGTCACCTCTCCCTGGGAAAAAATCGTCTGCTCCGGTTCTTCCGGGGGATTCGGCGCCGGTTCAGGTTCCGGAGTCGGCTCCTCCACCGGGGGCATATCAGGAACCTCCGGTTCCTTCTCTCCACTGCCCCGCAGAACGAAAAACAGCACCACCCCCAGGGCGATCACCACCGCCGCGATACCGCATAATCCCGCAGTATTTTTATACCACGGTTTTTTTCTCTGCAATCTTTTCATACGCCTTAATTCTCCGTAAAGCTTTTCTAATTCCTGAGCGTTCCGGGATATACACCGCTGTCATGGAGCCGCTGCAGCTCCTGCGCCACGGCCTGTCGATCCTCGTGATAGGTCATGCCGAACCAGCGGTCAGCAGAGCGCAGCACCGAGACCTCCAGCTTTCCCTCGTCGATGAGTTTCCCTACCAGGCTGGGCAGCATACACTCTGCCTTGATGTTGTCCCCCGCCTCATAGCGCAGGAAATCGTAAAAGAATTTCTCCAATTCCTCAAAAAACGACGGCGCAAAGCCCCAAAAATTCATGGACACCACCGTGTCGGCAGGCAGCACGCCCTCCGTCTCGTCGGCAATGTTGCCATCGGGATCCAACCGGATCTTCAGTGCCTCCTTCACCCCCAGCAGATGTCCATTCTCCACCCGGCAAATGCCTCGGGACACGGTGCCCCTCTCGCTGACGGTGTTCTCCAGCAGGTAGCCCACCATGGCAGCACCCCCCTGCTCCGGCAGACGCTGCAGCTCCTCGTAGATCCTGCGGTAAGCATCCACGCCGTAATAGTCATCAGCGTTGATAACGCAAAACGGCTCCTTCACATAGGGACGGGCACACAGCACGGCATGACCCGTACCAAACGGTTTCTCCCGCTGAGGCGGCACCTTATAGAAATCCGGTACACCGGAAAAATCCTGCACTGCGTAGCACACCTCGACCTTCGATCCGTCCCGTGCCGTGCGGCAAGCCACATAGTCACCGCAGATACGCCGCATCATCTCCTCCATGCCGGGTTTGATGATAAATACGATTTTGGTAAAGCCCGCACGAATGGCATCAAAAATGGAGTACTCCATCAGGATCTCTCCGTTGGGCCCAACGCCGTCTACCTGTTTGTTGCCGCCGTAGCGGGATCCAAGACCGGCTGCCATAATGACAAGTGCCGCTTTCATTCGCGCTTTCCTCCTGCGTTTATTCATGTTTATGTGATTATATCACTATTGTAATCGGAACACAACCCATTCTTACAGATCCATCTCTCCCGCCAGGCTCATCACCGCCTGTCCGCCGACGCGCACCATCACCGTTCCATCCTTATGTGTCAGTCGGCTGTAAATGCGGGAGGGCCGGGACATGTGTTCTCCCTGCAGAAACAGGTTTTCCTCCTCCGGTCTCACCAGCCCTCGCTCATAGAGATAATAGGTCAGCGCGCCGTTACTGGTGCCGGTGGCACATTCCTCCGGGATGTCATAAAGGGGTGCGAAGTTGCTGCAGTACACGCAATTCTCCCCCGGGCAGAACATATGCACCCCAGTGACCTCAAACCGTTTGGATATCTCCGTCACAGTCTTCTCGTCCTGCACAGCCCGCATCAGTGTATCGTGATCCTTCACGGGCATCATAATGTCCGCAAGGCCCGTACTGACGATCTCCGGCTGCAGTTCCGCGGGTCTGTCCTCCAATGTAAGCCCATAAGCCCCGTACAGCTCCGCCCAGTTCTCCTCCGGCAGTATCCCAAGGGCCTTCGGCGGCGCCATGTCCATCCAAACAGTGCCGCCGCTGACTTCAATTTCCAGTTCTCCGGCCGGGGTGTGCGCCTTATGGGCACCGTCCCCGATCTTCCCCAGCTTCCGCAGCAAAGCAAAGGCCGATACGGTGGCGTGGCCGCACAGATCCACTTCTCCTGCAGGGGTAAAGTAACGAAGTCGGATCCCCTCCGCCTCCTGGTGCACAAACACCGTTTCCGAATGCTTCAGCTCCGCAGCCACCTGCTGCATCACCTTTGGCTCCAGCGTCCTGTCTGCCAGCACAACACCCGCCTGGTTTCCGCCAAATATGTGGTCTGAAAACGCGTCCATTACATATACTCTCATAGTTACCCTCCTTTTTCTTCATTATACTTCACCTGCTTTTACTTCGCAATAGGTCATCTTGACGAACGGATTTTCCTCTGCTATACTTTTTTTGAGAAAAACAAAATGCGGTACGCCGCTGAACGGAAAGGTCTTTCATCCAAAATGCAGAAACAGCAAAGTCTACTCAAGCAATTTTTCAGTTTCTCCACGGCCACAGTGGCCTCCCTCATGGTCTTTTCCCTTTACTCCATTGTGGACGGCCTGTTTGTGGCCCGCGGCGTAGGTGAGTACGCCATGAGCGCCGTGAATCTATCCGTGCCGTTCATCAATCTCCTGTTTTCCATTGCAGTGATCTTTGCAGTGGGCACCTCCACCATCATCGCCTTCCTCCTGGGGCAGAAGAACGCCCAGAGCGCCAACAAGCTCTTTTCCCAGAATCTGGTAACTTTGACGGCCATTGGCGTCACCATCTCTGTCCTGGTGCTTGTGTTCACCGAACCCTTTGCTCTGCTGTTGGGTGCCAACGAAGCCACACTGGAGTATACCATTCCTTATCTCCAGGGCCTCGCTCCCTTCGCCGTGTGCTTCATGATCTCCTATAATCTGGAAGTACTGGTGAAAACCGACGGCCGTCCCCGTTTGGCTCTTTTTACCGTTTGTGTGGGCTGCTTTACCAACTGTGTGCTGGACTATCTGGCCATTTTCCACTGGGACATGGGCATTTGGGGCGCGGCAGCGGCCACCGGTATGAGCCAGCTTCTCACCTGCGTCATCTATCTGACCCATTTCTTCGGCAAGCACAGCATCTTCCGCCCTGTGCGTTTCCGTATGGACTGGCAGATCTACCGCCGTTTGTTGCCCATCGGCATTTCCGACGGTTTGACGGAGCTGTGCAACGGTCTGATGATCTTTCTCTTTAACCATACCATTCTCCGCTGTGTCGGTACCGACGGTCTGGTGGCCTACACCATCATCGCTTATGCCAACACGTTGGTCATCAACATCACCATGGGTGTCAGCCAAGGCACCCAGCCTCTCATCAGCTTCCAGAACGGCCGGGGAGACGGCTCCGCTATCGGCAAACTCCTGCGCTACGGCCTGCGTACCATGTGCGGCATTGCCGTGGTGTGCTTCTCCGCATTGTTTTTGGCGGCACCGGTGTTGGTAGGTGTCTTTCTGCCGGATGCCAACCCGGAGATGCTCGCCTTCGCCACGGATGCCTTCCGCCGGTACAGCCTTTGTTATCTCCCGGTAGGCTTCAATATCTACATTGCCGGCTTCCTCACCGCCATGGAACGGCCCATGTCGGCGGTGACCATCTCCACCGGCCGGGGTCTCATTTTACAGGGCGGAATCCTGCTTCTGCTGGCAGCTATCATCGGCGGAAACTCCATCTGGTTTGCGCCCCTCCTATCAGAACTGCTGTGTCTGGTTCTGTCTGTGATCTTCCTGCTGCGGCTGAAAAAGTCTTATGAAACACTCTCTCCATAATGCAATATATCAACAAGGATCTGCCGCCCGACTTCGATTAAGAGCCGGGCGGCTCTGTTATTTCCAGGGAACAGGTGAAAAGCCCTTATTCCCAAAACAGTAAACGGTGCGGCCCCAAATCGGAGCCGCACCGCGTCTCTGCCAAAAACCATTCGCGATGGACTTTGGCTTATCTCTTTTTGAATCGTATAGTTTGGGAAAGCTTTCGGATCAGAAGCAGCCCTGCTCCATCATAGCCTCGGCAACCTTCTTGAAGCCGGCGATGTTGGCACCAGCCACCAGATCGTAACCCAGGCCGTACTCGGCAGCAGCCTCGGCAGACACCTTGTGGATGTTCTCCATCATCTTGTGCAGCTGATGGTCAACTTCCTCAGCAGTCCAGACCAGACGCTCGGAGTTCTGAGCCATTTCCAGAGCGGAAACGCCCACGCCGCCGGCGTTAACAGCCTTGGAGGGAGCCACGATGATGTGCTTCTGTGCACGCAGGAAGTTCAGAGCATCGTTGGTGGTGGGCATATTGGCGACCTCGATGTAGTACTTCACGCCGGAAGCGGCGATCTTCTCGGCGGACTCCATCTTGACATCGTTCTGCATAGCAGCGGGCATATAGACATCAACATCCTTGACGCCCCAGCACTTCTCGCCAGCGACAAACTCACAGCCGAACTTGTCAGCATAGGGCTTGCAGTGCATAGGATCCTTGGCGCGCATTTCCAGGATGAAGTTCAGCTTCTCCTCGGTGATAACGCCGTCGGGATCGTGAACATAACCGTCGGGACCTGCGAAGTAGGTGACCTTGGCGCCCAGCTGAGCAGCCTTCTTCATGATGCCCCAGCCCACATTGCCGTAGCCGGAGATAGCGATACGCTTGCCCTCGATGGTGTCATTCTCGTGCTTGAGCACTTCCTGCAGATAGTACATAGCGCCGTAACCGGTAGCCTCGGGACGGATCAGGGAACCGCCGTAGCTCAGACCCTTACCGGTAAGAACACCGTTCTCCCAAACGCCCTTCAGGCGACGATACTGGCCATACAGGTAGCCGATCTCACGGCCGCCCACACCCATATCACCGGCGGGAACGTCGATGTCGGGCCCAATGTAACGATACAGAGCCGTCATGAAGCTCTGGCAGAAGCGCATGACCTCGGCGTCGGACTTGCCGGCGGGATCGAAGTCGGAGCCGCCCTTGGCGCCGCCGATGGGCAGGCCGGTCAGGCTGTTTTTGAAGGTCTGCTCAAAGCCCAGGAACTTAATGATTCCTTCATACACATTTTTCTGGAAACGCAGGCCGCCCTTGTAGGGGCCGATAGCACCGTTGAACTGGCAGCGCCAGCCGCGATTGGTGTGCCACTGACCGTTATCGTCGCACCACACAACACGGAAGGTGAACATACGCTCGGGCTCCACCATGCGGCCCAGCAGATCGACCTTCTCATACTCAGGGTGCTTTTCAATGACGGGCTCCAGAGAGGACAGAACTTCCTCAACAGTCTGCACGAACTCAGGCTCGTTGCCGTGCTTGGTCTTTACGCTCTCGAGCACGCTTGCCAGATAAGCATTCATAAAAATTGCCTCCTCAAATATGTTCCGATTCGGAATGTTTATATGACGGGATTTCATATCCTGTCATATTGATGATAACACCAATCCCAATATTTCACAAGAGTTTCCCGGGGGAAAATAGGCGTTTCCCCTGTAAAAAAAAGCGCCGTTTTTTTGTGCAAAGTGCAAATATATCTCCGCCGCCTCCGTTTTTACCTCTCCGTCTCCCCTCTGCGCTGATTTCGTATTGACTTTTTATGATTCTCCTATATAATAGTTATGGAAGAGTTGTTTTCTTCCCGCGCATTCAATGAAAATCGCCTCATGCGACAGTGTGCCTGACACAAGCCAGTCCCCATTGGGGAGGGCTTTTCTTATGTCAGGTGATTTTGGGGCAAAAGGAGAATTTTTATGCATACATATTCCCTGACAGTGGCCGGTCTGCACCGTGAGCTGCCCATCTGCAAGGTGACAGAGGATCTGCACATCGGCGCTTTCATCTGCTTTGGCGATGCCGAGCTGACCGTGGCCTGCGCCAAGGCAATGCTGGAGCTGCTGGATCCCAACAGCTATGATTATCTCTTCACTGCCGAGGCCAAGAGCATTCCCCTCATCCACGAGATGGCACGTCAGTCCGGCGCAAAGAAGTACTTCATTGCCCGCAAGGGTGAGAAGGTCTATATGCCTAACCCCATTCATGTGGAGGATAAGTCCATCACCACCGCCGGCACCCAGCGGCTGTATCTGGGCAGCGATGATGCCGCTCTGATCCGGGACAAGCGCATCGTTCTCATGGATGACGTGATCTCCACCGGTGGCTCCCTGCTGGCTATGGAGCATCTGGTAGAGCTTGCCGGCGGCACCGTGGTGGACCGCATTGCCGCTCTGGCGGAGGGTGACGCCGCCCAGCGCAAGGACATCAAGTTTCTGGCGCCCCTGCCGGTGTTCAACGCCGACGGCACCATCAAGTGAATCCCACGCAGATGGCCGCTTTTATAGCGGCCATTACACATCATGTATTGTCCGAAGTCGAATCTTTCGCATTATATGCGCCGGCAATACCAAAGTTAGGCCAAAACTTTTGGCCTTTTTCATATCCCTTTTGGCAAGATAGGCCGTAAAGGTGGATTTGCCGGCACCGGGAATACCGAAGTACAAAAAGCGGGCAACAGGCTATGTTTTCATAGAATGACCTCGTTTGAAAGTGTATTCAAAATATTAGGAGGGTATGCGGCGCGCGAACGCATACCCTCCTTTTTATCAAGCAGATAACAGCCGATTAAACATACCTGCACCAATGCCACACAGGGGAATGCCCACACAGTCCGGCTGCAGAATAGGCTCATCCACAATAGCAGCAGCAGCGCCAAACCATTCCATAGCCTTAGTGAGCGCAGAGCCAACGGAAATCAGAGGGTGGACAGTGAAACTTTTATTCAAATAAAGCGATTCACCCACAAAAGGTCTTCGCAGCAACATCTTTACCAAGTGATAAAATGCCATCCAGCCGTTGCGGCATAAGGGTTTGCGGGCGTTTTTGCCCCAAAAAGGAAGAGGTCGGAAACTCTTTGCTCCATGTGTTCCGTCCGCTCGTTTCCCCGTGTGGGTCACGGTGTGGGTCAGCGCCGCAAAGAGCATCGGTGTGGGTCAACTTTTGGCGGGGCTAAAATCGTTCCATTTTGCGCTGCTGTAGACAATAAAAGGGTACCTTGCTAAAAGTATAGAGCCACCGGGCGGAGAAAAGCTCTCCCGCCCGACGGCTCTTTATTTTCGCAGTCGTTTCCCGTATGGGTCAAAATGTGGGTCAAGCGGAAACCTCTGCGTCAAAAAAAACGCGGACAGGTTTCGCCGTCATAGTTTGCTTTGCTGTTTCTCGCTCATAATGTCTTGCCAGCTCAGGTGTTTTCGCATCCAAGGCCACAAGTTCTCCGGCCCATGTTTTCAGTCCATAGATGTCAAATTAACTGTTTGAGATATACTCGCTGGTCCAATCCGTCTGCTACCGGGGTTCTTTTATCGTTGTGGCAACATCCTGTGGTTCTAGCAGAAAATTGAAATCAGTGTCGTCACTTTTTATTCCAATATCGCACCGCTGCAAACAAAAAATAAAACCCCCGGGGTCTCTTGTCATGCAAGAGGCCCCGGGGGCGCTGTTTTATTTTGCCGCTTAGGTTTTTTCTTTTTGGCTTACGCCTCCCGCTCCTTACGCTTCAGGACGAAGGCAGCGGCCAAGGCCGCCACGGGCAGGGCGATGACCCAAACCAGCACGCCGGTATCGCCGGTGGCGGGGGTATTGCTGCCGCCGGTCTGAATGGTCACATCGCTCATGTCATAGAGCCGGGTCTGGGTGTTTACGAAGCGGTAGTAGGCCGCCAGGGCGTAGTAGCCCTGCTCGGTAGCCATGCCGTCCAGGTCGCCGCCAGCGGTGTGCCGGAAGCCGCCGCCGGTGACATAGAACCCGGCCAGAGCATCCAGCACCGTCAGGCCGTTCTTGATGAACCGGCTGTCGGTGGTAGGATCAATACCCAGGGCCGTCAGGGCTACGATGACCTGGTCGCAGGACTCGCTGTTCACGGTGCCCCAGCTGCCAAAGCCGCCGTCGCTGCGCTGCAGGGCGGAAAGGGCCTCCAGGGCCTTATCCACAGCAGCCTTCACGGTCTCGTTGGTTTTATAGTAGGGGGCCAGGGCCTGGATGGCCATAGCGGTCATGTCCGGATCGGCCTTGTCCGCACTGAGGTCCCAGCCGCCGTCGTTGAGCTGGGCATCCAGGATGACCTGAATCAGCTTCTCCCGGGTCACATCGCCCATAGTGGGATAGTTGTGGCTATCCAGGGCAATGAGGGTGAAAATGGGGCCGTTGATGCCCTGGGTCTGCACATAGGCCATGTTATCCAGACCCTTCAGCAGGTTGTGGCCACCCACATTGGTGACATCCTTGCCGATAGCGGTGAGGGCCAGGATCACCCGGGCGTTGTCGGTAACTTTGGCCCGGTGCAGACGCTCATTGGCGTCAGCCTTGGCCTTCACATACTCCACCACATTGTCATAGTACCCGGCGGGCACGGGGCGGCCGCTGCGGGCCAGGCCGATGACCATCCACTCGCCGCCGATGGAGTTCACAGTGGGGGTGCCCAGGGTGGCCATGAAGTCGCCGGTGGTCTTGTAAATGTTCGCCAGCTTCTCGGTCAAAGCTGCCTTTCTGAGGGCGGCCAGCTTGGTGACGGCAGATTGCAGCTTGTCAGCGTTGCTCACCTGCGCCTGCTGCTCGGGGGTCAGGGCGTCGAAAGCGGCCTGGGCGGTAAGGACGGCCTCGCCGCTCTCCAGGGTAACCTCGCCGATGGCGTCGATCTTGGCCTCAGCGTCCTTGATAGGTGCCTCCAGGATTCTCTTCATCTCGGCAAACACGGCCTCGGCCTTCTCCACCTCTGCGATGGTGAGGCAGTCCTTCTGCTCTGTCGTCAGGGCGACGAACATCTTTTTGGCGGCGGCCACTGCCTGGCTGTCGGCCACGGACAGCTTATCGGCCTCCGGCAGGTTGGAAATCTGAGCCTTGAGAGTGTCCACGGAGCGGAAGCCCGCAATGGCCTGCTCCAGCTTCTCCAGCTTGGCGAGGTTGCTCACCTTGGACTGCTCGGTCTTGCTGAGGATGCCGTAGGCAGCCCGGGCGGCGAAAACGGCATCCTCGGCGGCGGAATAGTTCTCGTACTTCACGGCGGCAGGCAGGTCGTCGATGAGCCCAGCGACATAGTCCGCACCGGTGTCGGCGCTGACGACATGCAGGACATACCAGGTGCCGTCGCTGCTCTGGGTATTGCCGCTCTGATTATTCATGCTCAGCCAGCCCTTGGCGCCGCAGCCCACATAGATGGTGTCGCCCACCTTCACGGGGATGCTCTCCGTGCGCTTGAAGAAGCTGCTGCCCTCGGTCTTATCGGTAACCTTCTCGTTGAGGAAGGCCTTGACCTGGAAGTTCTTGTTGGCGGCGGTGGGGCTCAGGCGGATGCTGCCGCTGTCGCCGTCGATGACCAGAGTATAGTCATACCGCCCGCCGGCCTCGCCGGAGACGAAATTGGGGGTCAGCTTACCGCCGGTGACCTTCAGGGCGCTGAGGGTGGTGTCGGAATTGGCCCAGGTGCCGCCCAGGTCGGCGCCATAGCCGTTCAAGGTGAACATGACGCGGATCACATCGCCGCTTGCCAGCTTGCCGCTCTTCACCGTGAACGCACCGAAGCCCTCGTTGACGAACCAATCGTTCAGCGCGCCCATCCAGCCGGAGGATGCACTGCCGTCAAACTCGCCGAGGCCGTTAATGGAGGAGATGTAGTTGCTCTCTGCGCCCACCACTGTGGCTTTCTTGGTTTTCAGCGCATCGACCACACAGGACATCATGGTGCTGTCGGCGGACAGATCGACCCATGTATCCACCAGCTTGCCGTCCCAAAGTGCTCCGTCCTTCTTGGAATAGGTGGTGTTCTCCACAATGACCTGCACCTTGCCGTAGTTGTTGGCGGCTTTCTTCATCGACACCACAGCGGACTGATAGGCAGTCTCCACCGCGGTGACAGAGGCGGCGGCGTTGATGTTCTTCACGCCAGTGTCATAGGCGGCCTTCGCCTTGTCGCCCAGGCTGTTATACAGCGTTTGCAGGCGGGAGAGAGCGGCAGTCCTGGTGGCGTTCACGTTCTCGCTGACAGGCCCCCATGTGACGGTTACGGCCACATCGTTGTAGGGCATGGTGAACCTCTGCACCGCATCCTCAAAGCGCATATTGATATAGTCCTTATTCTTGCCCAGATACTCTGTGTCATCGTAGGCAATCATCCTTCCGGACTTTATAGAACCGGGATCAATTCCCTGATAGGTGACGCTCTTGATCTCATAGGCTTTGCCGCCAATAGTGACAGTCAAGCCGCCATTGACGGTATAACCGAGGCCATCGGTGGTGAACCGCAGGTTCTCATTGCTGATGCTCCACTTGGCTCCATCCACGGTGAATGTACCGCCACGGGTCTGGAAGTACGCCGCATAGTCGATACTGGAGACAAAGCGCACCGTGGTCCATGCGGCGGCCGTTGTCACTTCCGTGCTATCCGGGATGGCTGCCGTGAAAACGCAGAACGGCTCGGTCTGGATGGGGTTGTCATGGCGTCCGCCGCTGCCGCGATCCTGGGTGGCAGGATGCTCCCGCAGGTACTTGGTCATATCGTTCAGCGCGGCGGTAACTTCGTCGGTGTCACCCACCACGTTCACCGTCAGCTTGAACGCCTTGTCCTCCGGGAAGGTCTCGTGGGTATCGGCGAAAGCCTTGATACTGTTGTACTTGGTTCGCTCCACGCCGGTCAGCTGCCTGCGCTGGTAGTCGCTCATGCCCTCATAGCAGGCGATCAGCTTGTCCACGGTGGACTTGACACCGGCGGAAAGCAGGCTGGCATCGTCGGGCAGCTTATTCAGCTCCGTGCGGAAGGTGGTCAGGTTCTGTTTATTCTCCGCAGTGGTGTTGTTTTGCAGCCTTCTGATGGTTTCAATGGCCGTCTGCTGGGCATCACTGGCATCGCCGGAGGTGGCGGCAGCCTTGATACCGGCGGTGCCGGTATCATAGGCACTCTTGAGATCGCTCCAGACAGCAGGACGGAAATAGTTTTCCGCATAGGCGGCATACGCCTCGTCCAGCTGGGACTGCAAAGTGTTTTTCACGGCGGACAAGTCGTCGGGCGTATTCACATGAACCCAAATGGCTGCGCCGCTGTTTGCAGAATAGTATTTACCTGCACGGCTGGGGCACTTGCCGTCAGAGCCGTTGTCGATGTTGCCCTTTTCGTCCTTCCGCAGGTCATAGGCAGCGATCAGATACCAGCCCTCACGGTACAGCGTCACACTGGCACTGCCGTCTGCATCGGTGATAATCGCTTTTTCGTTCTGGGTAAGCTGCTTCGTGGTGGGGTGGTTATCGGCGGGGGCTTCCGCCATGTCACTGATAAACAGGGTCATGTTTGCGCCCGCCTCGACAGCACGGCTGCGACCCAACGCCGCCTTTGCCTGCTGGATGGTCAGGGTAAACGGTTCGCCCGCCTTCACCTCCAGCCCGTTGCTCTGGACAAACTGCGATGTCTTTATACTGTCGATATACTGCCACAGCTGTGCGCTGCTGTCGTAGATGGTGGGCTGGTTCTCAGTTTGCGGATCCAGATTGAGATCCACCACGACCGTGTCACCGGGGTGCAGCCGCAAATTTTTGGATACGGTATTGCTCCGCCAGTCATAAGTTTCTTGCTCGATATACCACTCGGTGACGTAGACGCCGTTGATAAAGATCTTGGCATTCGGCCAGATAATGAATCTATCCGGCTTGTTTGCCAGCGAGTCCACCGCCGCATAGAGGGAGTAGTCGTCGCTGAGCGTCACCTGCTGCGCGGCACCGGCGCGAGAGCCTGTACCGTTCCCCTGACGCGCCTTCTCCGGGTCAAGATATGTGAGGGAGACGGTGATCTCGCCCACCGGGGTCAGACCACAGTAGAACTGCTGATACAGATCCTCATACACCTTTTTATAGGCGGCAACAGACGCATCGTCCGCCTTGGTGTCCGTCAGCACGGGGGCTTTGGCGTTCCTGGCGGCGGTCAGGGCGGCGGCAAATTTCGCCCAGCTTTCGGCGGTATAATCGCTCTGCTTAACGGTATCCGCCAGTGCGATCACGTCCGCCAAAAACGTGTTGATTCGTTCGATGGTCTCTTTATTTCTTTCCGCCGTATAGTTTTTATACAGATTTTTCGCCGCCTCCGTCAGTGCAGCAGCCGCAGCGTCTATCTCACTCTGCTTTTCCGCTGTATTGGCGGCGGTGGCATTTCCGTTTTCATCGAAGAGCCCGTCAAGCAGCGCATGGCCTGCCGTGCGCGCCGCGTCAAAGGCCGCCCACGTGTTCGGAGTGTAGGTTGTTGCGTCTTCGTAGAATCCGCCGGTATGGATTCTCAACGCCTCATGGAGAATCGTGGGGTTCACCTGCGTGGTGGGAATCAGGTTGGCAATGGCGGCTTGCAGCCCGGCAACGGCATTGTCGATTTTCTCTTGTGTTACTTTTGTGCTTGTATTGATTCTTTTTGCATATTTCAGTTCCGATTGGTAATCTGCCCAAAAGCCTTTTTGGCTGGTGTTCTTTCCGTTGAACTTATCTCCAGTGGTGTAATACTTCCCGCTATCGGCAGTGGGGGCAGTTTCGATCGCCTCTTGTAATTTCGTCTTATCCGGAGTAACAAACTCGCCTGCCGTCCACTGAATGATGAGAAGTCCACAGATTTCAGTTACTTTTGCTTTATCAGGCCGCCCCTGTATTTTGAAGTTATAGAAGCATGTCTTCGTTGCGGTGCTTTCTAATGCGTCAGCAACAGTCAAGTGCAAATGGTCTTTCATCTGATCGTAGAGACGGATTCCGCTCTCGTAAGTCTCCGAGCCTTTGTAATGGCTCGTCTCATATTTGCCAGCCACAAGGTCGTCAACCTTGTACTTCTCGGTTGAAATCACGCCTGTCTTTGTGTAATCAAATGGTCGAATATAATTATACTTTATCGAATCCACCGTGACCAGTCGAACATCCCACGTTGTATCTTCGTCAACCTGGTATGTTCCAATCACTTTCACATCAGAGTCGCGCAGCACGTATTCGGCCTGCACCGCAGGTGTATCCTCCGCCGCCAGCACGCTCACGGGAAGCAGCGAGACTGCCATCACCAGCGCCAGGACAAACGAAAGAATTCGTTTTTTCATTTCTTTTTCCTCCTTGTGATTATTTCTCTCTATGTAAACGCCTTGCGGCTGTTGCTTTTGCTGTCATTGGGGGCGATGCCTACATCGTCCCGTCCGGCTCATGGAAAGCGGGGCGGAGGGGTCTGCCGTCCTCCCCCGCCCCGGCGGCTTGAAATGGCTATCATGCTTTCTATAGAAAGCATGAGGCACCATGGTGCCTGGCAGCAAAAAATCACCCGGCCGCCAAAAAGCAGCCGGGTGAAGCGTTCGCATAACAGCTTCGGCCCCGGTACTGGCAGCGGCCCGGGAGCAGCGTATTGCGTATCTGACTTAGCCGAATAAACCGGCATCACAGTGACCGTCTCGCGGGGCCTCTCACCCCATTCCGCCGCCGGGATAAACCCGGCTCACGCTGTCCCGTTGTTCAGTTTAAGTGCATTATAGCACAGGATATGACATATTGCAATGGAGAAAACCTCCGTCATTCGCCCCGACTTGACATCTCCCGGTGCATATCTTATATTGTTCTTAGGCGAAAGCCTAATCTCGCAGCCTTCCGGTGAGGTCCACACCCCGGTGTGGTCTCAGGCATTCATGGGCCCCGTAGGGCATTCTGACCCCCTGTACGAAGGCAGTCCCATGGAGGCCGACAGTTTTTGGCGCTGTACCGGCAGCGCGGGTGTGCGTCCTTCCGTTGAAAGCGGAAAGGACACAAATGAACGACTCAGTCGTTATCATCTACAACGGTGCGCAAGTATCGGTGCCAAAGGAGGTCGCAGACTTCCTGGAGCAGGATCGGAAGCGGGAACAGGCACAGGAAAAGCAGGACGCAAGGCACCTGAGTAAAAGTGCGTTTGAAACGGTGCTGTCCGGCTGGGATGGTGTCAAGCGGCCCGTGGAGGATGCGGCGCTTAGGAACCTCCGGCTTGAAAATCTGCGGAGAGCCATTGCGGGGCTGGATGTGCAGGGTCAAAACCTGCTCTCTCTCCGTTACGGCGAGGAGCTGACCATGGAGGAGATCGGCCAGATCTACGGCATCTCCAAAATGGCGGCATCAAAGCGACTGAAAAAGCTGTACCAAAAGTTAGAGGATTCTGTCTTATGACAGGGTCCTCTGACTTTTTTGGTTTACAAATCCGCTCTAAGTGTCCTATAAGGTGAGGGGCTATGGCTGGTGGCCGCAGCCGAAAGTGTCCCATCTTACAGACAAGGAGTGATCTCTATGGACCCATTCACCCAGAGCCGGGAACTTCTGTACTTCCTGGCCGCGCACACCGGGCAGGAAGCCGTTCGCTACATTCGGGAGGAAATGCGGCAGGCTGCCCCGGGCCGCATCCCCACTGCATGGGAGCTGCGCAGCTATTTTCAGTTCCCGGATCGTCCAACGGCTCTGACGGCATGGCAGCAAATCCTCGCCGTGGACAAGCTGCTGGAGTATGCGGAAATCAACCTCCGCACCCTGTGCGACCTGCTCCGCTATCGGCAGCTCAAGGGATTCGGCGTCGTCCATTCCGTGGATGAATTCACCGCGCTGTGCCATCCCCATGCAAAGGAGAGTGAAGAATGAAGCGATCTCATTACACAAACTATGACCAACTACCCCTGTTTCTCAATGCAGAACTGGTGTCCAAGACGCTGGGCATTGCGCCCTCCAGCGCCTATGAGCTGATGCACGAAAAGAACTTCCCCACTCTGCGCATCGGCAGCCGCATGGTGGTGCCGAAAGACAAATTTATCGAGTGGGTGGTGCAGCATACGAAAGGCGGTGGCAGCGAGTGAGCAAAGCCAGGCCGCCTATGGGCTGGGAGCGGGCGAAGAATTGTTTCCCCGTGCCCAACGAGCTGCTGCAACTCAATCTGCCTGCCGGTGCTGTCGCCTTGTACATTTACCTGCTGTGCCACGCCGACCGTCGAACGAATCGGTGCCATCCCAGCGAAGCGACTATGGCAAAAGTCCTGCATCTCTCCCGCAATACCGTAGCCAAGCATGTGCGCCTGCTGGAGGAATACGGGCTCATCATCACGGAGCGGACGCAGGTACAGATGAAAAATGGTATTAGGAAAAACGGAAACCTGCGGTATACCATCGTCCCTATGCACGATGTCTTGGAGCAGCGTTACCAGCGGCAAATGGCCGAGCTGGAGCGTCAGCAAGTGCAGCAGAAGCTGGCGGCACAGGTCGCAGAAGCCCCGTGTTCGCCCCTGTGAGCCGCTGTGCGGCCTCCTTCGGGGTGGGGCAGCGCCCCTGCCCTGGAGAGGGATTCAGAGGCTCTTTCGGGCGGATTTTTGTGGACTTCCCCGGCTCTGCGGAGGACGAAAGAAGAGGCAGGAGAAAGGCATTGGCGCTTTTCTGCGCCAACGCCATTCGCGGCAGCCCGCAGTGCGGACTGCCACGAGGGTTTGCGGCGTTTTTAGATTGACGCTGATTATCGGGCCCCGAATGTACTTTGGCGCTATTCTTTGTAAAAAAGCCCGTCAGCCCCGTGTTTACAAGGCTTTCGGCGGGCGCAGGCACTCCGTTTGGCTGTCAGACGATGTGTGGCAGGAGGTAGATGCGTTCTACAAGCTGGATAATTGTCCCATCCGCAACGAGTTTGTGGAGAAGGCCTTGCGGCAGTATTGCGGGCGATTGCACGCCGAGAGGACGGGCGCATATCTGCCTCGTGCACTGCAAGAGGTGCTGGAGGGTACGCTGGGTGTGTTCGGTGAACGGCTGGGCAGACTGCTGCTCAAGCTGGCGGTGGAGCACAACATGACCAACCATCTGTTGGGCGGCGACATGGATATGACACGCGACGAGTACAGCAAGATGCGCGGCAGCAGCGTCCGGGAGGTGGCCTCCACCCATGGCAACATCTCTTTTCGGGATGTGCTGCTGTTCTACAAAGAAGACTGACCGACGCAAAACCTGCGTCGCAGTAAGCAAAGAGAAACACGAGAACTAATTGATAACTTTCCCTTAACTCTTAATTTCGGCGGTGGCTATTTAGACTGCAGTGTGGTATGTATGTTGGCTAACAAAAGCAAAGGAGCTGATTCAATGGCCAAGAAACGCGCCAACGGTGAAGGTAACATCCGCAAACGCAGCGATGGTCGCTGGGAGGGCCGCTACACCGCAGGCTACAACTCGGAGACTGGTAAGCGCATCATCAAAAACGTTCTCGGCAAGACGCAGGCGGAGTGCAAAGCGAAGCTGGCCGCCGCTATGGAAGCCACCAAGGGTGTCGACGTCAGCCGCGCAGATGAGTATACCGTGGCCACATGGCTGCGGAGCTGGTACGACATCTACGCCAAGCCCAATGTGCGGGTAGCCACAGCAGACCGCTACGATTTGATGATCAACACCTACACGATCCCCCGCATCGGAAACATCAAGCTGACCAAGCTGACTTCCCGTGACCTCCAAAAGCTCTACAAGGACCTGATGGAAAAGGGCCGAGAGCGGAAAACCAAAACCGGTGCTCAGGGATTGAGCAGTACCACGGTGCGGAGCGTTCATCTCATGCTCCACTGCGCCTTTGAGTGGGCTGTCAAAGAACGACTCATTCCCCGTAATCCAACGGATGATTGTATCGCCCCCAAGGTTCGTAAATTCGAGATGAAAATTCTGGAGCCGGAGCACATGAAAGCATACCTCGACGCTGCCAACGTCAGAGGGCTTCTGCCCATGTTCTACCTGGAGCTGGTCAGCGGCCTGCGCAAAGGAGAACTGGTAGCACTGCTATGGTCCGACCTGGATATTAAAAACCGCACCATCTCAGTCAGCAAGCAGTACATCAAGAATCCAAACGGAGAACTCACCCTATCCCGTCCCAAGACGGAGACTTCCGTCCGAAAAGTCTCCATCCCTCAGATGGCGGTAGACCTGCTGATTCAGGAACATGAAAAGCACCCAAGAAATCCCTATATGTTCCCCTCCCCTATTACTGGCGAAATGTACTACCCGGATTCCGTGGTCAACCTTCACAAGAAGATTCTGAAAGACGCAGGGCTGGAACACATCAGATTTCATGACCTCCGCCATACCTTCGCAACCCTGGCACTGCAAAACGGCGTGGATATCAAGACAGTGTCCAGTATGTTGGGCCACTACGACGCCGGATTCACCCTTCGCACCTACACCCACGCCACCAGACAGAAGCAGGACGAAGCAGCGGAAACCATGGGCAACTTCATGGAGCAGGTCATGTGAGCACAAAAGAGCAAAAAGTACAGGGCAGGAAGACGAAACTTCCTGCCCTGTACTCTCAGGACTCTCCCGCTTACTTCATTGTATTGCTAATATGATGCTTTTTGTTAAGGTTGTAAAATCCTAAACAATAACCTCATTGGACAGAAAGTTTGGTTAATCCGCGTTTATACTTTGACTCAGTCGAACTCTCCAATTTAGAAACTTTCCGTTCCAAATCATCTGTAAGCATTTTCAAATTAACACGATGGATATAATCTGACTTTAATTCAATTTCAATCTGATAGTCATATGCTTTGTGTCCTGAATCATCCTGATATGTAACGTGGTCAAATGCCATCTCAAATTTTGCTTCTGATTTTTTGGCCAAAATATTTATTATTTCTCGTTTATTAATGATAGTAAGCGTATTTTTCAATTCTGAAGTTTTATCTTTGAGTGAGGGAACATGTTCAACAATAAAAGCCTCTTCTCCTGACAAAGAATTACTTGAAATGGGATGACAGAATTCGAAACGCTCGTTTTGTCCATTATCTTTAATTTGGACAGGAGTAGGGCATTTAATAGTTATCTCATAGTTGCAATCCTTGTGACGAATCCGAAGGGTAGATTTTGCAGACTCGACAAGTTTGTCAGGCGTATCATAATAACTGTCAACCTGTTCAAAAGCAGGGGATTTATCAAAGCTGTAGACATCATCTCTTGTTTTTAAATAGGCTAACACATCTTGAAAAACCGCTTCATCGCTAAAATGATACTTTTTTTCAATTTCAATTGTATTTCGAATGTCATAATTATGAATCAATTCGTCCAACGCTTTCTGAAACTCAGTCATATTACTAAGCGGAAGTGTTTCTAAGATTCTTCGATTAATCCATACCCGTTCATTGTCAGAAAGGAAAACTGCCTCATCTGCAGCGTCATCTCTTAGTTGAACAATTTTTGATTGTTGAGATATATCTACTAAAAATCCAGCAGCTGTTTGGATCCAAATATTTTCTTTTTGGGGTTTATATGCAGAAAAAACAAACCGCTTTTCAATCCAAAATGGACTTTCAGCTAAAGAATCTTCAGTAACTAGCGTATAATTGTGTTTTTTTAGCAACTTGCAAAAATCTTCCTTAAATCGGTGATATGCAGTACTGGTGTTATCCAGGGCATTTAACTTAAGCAGCTTTTGGCGGTTTAAAATTGTCAAGCAGTAATCCGAAAGTTCCACATCTGGGGACTCGCTCCATGATTGAAATGCACACCAGAAAGTCGAATCGTCTATGCGAATATAATCTTCTACTTGGAGATTATAGCTGGAAAAAAGCGTGTCAAGGGCAGGAGGACAATTAGGCAACTTATTCTCTTCATGAAGCTTTTGTGCTCTTGAAAAAATCTTCTGGATAATTTGCTCCATCTGTACCTTCATATCATGGTAGTATACAACGCTTTGCATATGATAACGAGCCAACAAATAATCCTCAATATCACCTATATATTTTTCAGGAACACAGACGTAGTACTGATTATCATAAACAGTTAAGCTTAGAGCAGAAATAATCCTTTGAATGTCAATCTTTCCGAAAGAAACTCCACAATTATATGCATCACGGACTAAATAGTCTAACCGATCAGCATCTAATTGGCTGCTTATCAGAGATGAAAGGACCGAAAAAATATCTATTTTTTCAATAATATAGTTTTCTTCACTGGACTTTACTCTGCGTTGCTTTTCAATTAATTCGGAAACTTTTTCAGCGGTCCCCTTGCCGAATGTCTCTTCAATCTGTTTGTAAATAGTCCCGGAATGACAAGTAATAATTCTTGAAGTCCATGTCTCATGGCTTACTTGGGCGGCACCTTTGGGATGAATGTCTTCGAAAGCATGTGAAAACGGACCGTGTCCAATATCGTGCAGAAGCGCCGCCAGTAAGGCGATATCTTTGTCCTGCTTGGAAACTTCAATGCCCATTTTCCCGAAAATAGAATCAAAATGCGCAATGATTTGTTTCATAACATAAAAACAACCAAGGCTATGGGAGAAGCGTGTGTGATCTGCACTAGGAAAAACTATATTAGCAACAGAAAGCTGCTTAATTCTTCTCATGCGTTGAAACTCAGGAGTATCAATAATTTTCAAAAATTTATCTTCTACAAATATATCTCCATGAACTGCATCGCGTATAATTTTCCCTTTCGGAATTCCATGCATATATACATTATTAGTCATAACAAATTGCTCCTACGTAATTTTAAAAATGTTTATACATATTCGGGCATGGTTAACAATGTGAATGTCCTGGCAGCATATTGATCAGTCATCCCTGCAATATGGTCACTGATAGCTCTAACAAAAGCCGGATCTTGTTGCAAGCGAAAATCATCCAGGGAAAGACGGTCAAAAATAATCTCCGCTTGTTTACAGTATTTACTCAATGCATAGTCTGGAAGCTGTTTTGGATGAAGATAAAATGCCTCAAATAAAGACGAGATGATATTTTTTGATTTTGAATCAGATATTGTAATCTGTTCTGAACAAACAATAAGTCTTTTTATAAAACTCAACAATTCCAACACTGCTTTTTCAATATCAGGAGAAAACGAAATACAAAATTCCTTAAAGCCTCCTTTATTGGCATCCGGAATTCCGCATTTTTTTGTATATAAACTAATACGCTTCTGAGATTCAATACAGACATCTTCGATTAAAAAACCAACCAAGTTTTTAATTATTAGATTGCGAGTATCATATGTAGGCGTCACTGTTGAGCGAGGAATGAAGATATCGTATTTTTTAATGACTTGAAGGACAAGCGGATAATTTTGAATATCGCTAAAGCTGATAATCTTACTCCGAACACCGTCTTCTAAATCATGAGTACATTGTGCAATTTCATCTGAGATGGCAACGACTTGTCCTTCAAGAGTAAAGGAAGGTGCACTTAAATCGATATTAGAAAAATCAAGCTCCGGGTAGTGCAAGAAGCCTTCCCCAGCATAGGCCGTCTTAGTATGCTTCAGAATTCCCTCGCGAGTAGCTAACGTCAAATTAATACCAGCATAATCCTCACAACGTGTTTCTAACTGATCAACAACTTTTAAAGATTGAAAATTATGTTTAAACCGTCCACCTGTCGCAGGAATATTTGTATTAAGTCCGTTGTGTAAAATGCCATCGAGCGTGCGCTCGCCAATGTGTCCGAATGGGGTGTGTCCAAGATCGTGTCCTAATGCAATCGCCTCAATTAGCTCGTCATTAAGCCCAAGAACTTTTCCAATTGACCGCGAAATCTGAGCCACTTCTAAAGTATGAGTCAATCTGTTACGGTAATGATCTCCCTTGTTCGCATTAAATATTTGGGTTTTATGCATCATTCGTCGGAAAGATCTAGAATGCATAATTCTGTCTCTATCTCGCTGAAAAGGCTCACGTCTGCATATGCCAATCTCTTCGTATTCTGGAAATCGCCGAGCAGATAAAAAAACATCCGTGTTTTTTGTTGCGTAATTTTCCATAAATCCTCACAAACACCAGCAAAAATTCTGAAGTTAAAATATATTATCGCACTGCCAACCTCAAAATGCAATAATAAACAGCCTTTAAACAGAAAGCAGCCTGTAGGACTACAATACATCTTGGACAAGTGAATAAAAAGATATGAGGAACATGGTCTCAAGGGTTATAGTTAAGTTACCACACAAAATCAGCCCGAAAGGAGACCATATCCCTCATGAGAAAAAGTATAACACAAGACATGGCCTATCGTCAATCTCTAATGAAGTACACAGAGAAATACGGCGTGAGCCGCGCCAGCCGGAAGTACAACAAGAGCCGGTCGTATATCTATTTCTGGAAGCAGCGCTGGGATGGAAGTGTGGCATCCCTGGCCTGCCAGTCCAGACGTCCCCACAGCCATCCAAACCAGCACACGGAGGCCGAACTGAAGCTCATCCGTGACATGCGCCGCAGAAATCCCGAACTGGGCATGATCGAGCTTTGGCACCGTCTGCGGCAGCGCGGCTATACACGCTGTCCGGAAAGTCTGTTCCGCGTCATGCGCAAAATGGGTATGTTTCCGCCAGAAAAGCCGAAAAAGACGTACAAACCGAAGCCTTACGAGCAGATGACCCATCCCGGAGAGCGCGTTCAGGTGGATGTGAAGGTGGTTCCCAGAGCCTATATCGCAGATCCGGAGCTTCGCCTGTTCCAATACACCGCCATCGACGAGTTCACCCGCCTGCGGTTCCTGGCGGCCTACCCGGAGCAATCCACCTACTCTTCAGCAGATTTCCTTCGCAAACTGACGGTGTGGTATGCACGCCGCGGCATCAAGGTGGAGTGTGTTCAGACAGACAACGGTTTTGAGTTTACCAACCGTTTTTCGGCCAGCAAGCGTAATTTGCCGAC
>SFGJ01000019.1 GCA_004557655.1 Clostridiales bacterium
ATGGACGTACATATCCGGATCCGCCTGCTGGTGGGGTGCCTTGCTGCGGTCTCCCTTGGGATCCGTCATCGCGCCGTCCACCGTCAGGTCGTTGTCCTGCACATAGACCAGGAATTTCTTGAAATTCTCGTGGTAGTGGGTGCCGTACTTTTCGTCGATCTCATAGGTGCTGGAATACACCGCATTGAAGGCATCCATGCCCACGCAGCGCTGGAAGCAGGAAGCGGTCTTCTGGCCCAGCAGCCGCTGCATCTTCACCTTCTTGACCAGATCCTCGCTGGACTGGTGGAGGTGGGTGAAGCGGTTGATCTTGCGTCCTGTAAGGTTTGAGGTGGCGGTCATGAGATCCTCATACTGGGGATCCTGGGCCAGTGCGTAGGTCATGGCCACGCAGTTGATGCTGGGTCGGATCATGGGGTGATCCACCCAGTTTTCGATCTTCTCGCCGAACATATATACCCGGGTGTTCAGCTTGCGCAGGGAATCGATATACTCTTTCGCCGTCATCAATGCCATTGTGTTTCCTCCTTATTTGTAATCATTCGTCAGCGAGGCCCATCTTCTCCGGCCGGAAAATGCGGCTGTCCATCAGCTTCAGCTCAGGGGCGATATGGGGGGTAAATTCCATCTGGTCAAGTATCTGGGTTTGCAGGTCGATACCGGGAGCGATCTCGATGAGCGTCACGCCCTCGGGGCGCAGCTCAAACACGGCGCGCTCCGTGATGTACAGCACAGGCTGACCCACCTCCACAGCATATCTGCCGGAAAAGGTAATGTGTTCCACCTGACGAACAAATTTCTTCTTGCTGCCCTCCTGTGTAATAACCAGCTTGCCGTCCCGGCACTCGGTTTTCATACCTTTGGCCGTAAAGGTACCGCAGTAGACCACCTTCTTGGCGTTCTGGGTAATATCGATGAAGCCGCCGGCGCCTGCCAGGCGGGTGCCGAATTTGGATACATTCAAGTCTCCGTTTGGCGCTGTTTCTGCAAGACCCAGAAATGCCACGTCCAGACCGCCGCCCTGATAGAAGTCGAACTGCACGTTGTGAGGAATAATGGCCATAGCGTTGGCGGACGCGCCGAATTGAGTACCTCCCATGGGCACGCCGGCAATAGAACCCGCCTCCACCGTCAGAGTCATTCTGTCATTGATGCCTTCCTCGGCGGCAACATTGGCGATTTTTTCCGGCGCTCCGGTGCCCAGATTGACGATGGCGTCCTGGGGCAGCTCCATAGCGGCGCGTCTCGCAATGATTTTCTTGGCATCCAGCGGAATGGGCGGGATGGCATCCATAGGAATACGATACTCTCCCGTCAGGCTGCCGTCATAGGGAGTGCCGAGACACTGCATACTGTCTTCCGGGGAGCCGACCACCAGCGCATCCACATAAATGCCGGGGATCGCCACCAGCTTGGGATCCAGCGTGCCGCCCTGCACCACTTTCTCCACCTGCACAATGACCTTGCCGCCGCTATTGCGGCAAGCCTGTGCCATGGCGGTTACATCGATGGGCCCGATCTCGCGGTGGACGGTACAGTTGCCGTACTCATCAGCATAGCTGCCCCGGACAAACACCACATGGATAGGGAAGGACTTGTACAGCAGGCGTTCCTGTCCTTCAATGTTGACGATTTTCACTATATCCTCGGTGGTGGCGCTGTTCAGCTTGCCGCCGCCATTGCGGGGATCCACGAAGGTGTATAGACCCACATGGGTGATGGTGCCCACCTTGTGGGCGGCTATATCGCGGTACATGTGGCTGATCACGCCCTGAGGCAGGTTGTATGCCTCTATCTTATTGTCCAGCGCCAGAGCGCCCAGACTGGCGGCGCGATCCCAATGGCCGCCGATGACACGCTTGACCATGCCCTCATGGCCGTAGTGGTCGCCGCCGGTACCGTCCCGATGGCCCTGACCGGCCGCAAAAAACAGCGTCAGGTCCCGGGGATGGCCGGTTTCCAGAAAGCGCTGCTCCAGTGCCTTGCTGAGAGCTTCCGGGCAGGCGGAGCTGACGAAACCGCCGGTGGAAATGGTATCCCCGTCATTCACCAGCAGAGCGGCTTCCTCGGCAGAGATGATGCGTACTTTCTTCATGGCGTTTCTCCTTATTTATTCTCAAAGGTGGCGGGGCGCTTTTCCAGGAAAGCTCCCATACCCTCTTTCTGATCGGCGGTGGCAAAGCACATGGCAAACAGTTCATTTTCACAGGCAATCCCGCCATCAATATCCATCTGCATACCGCGGTCGATACAGGCCTTGGCATACTTCACCGCGATCGGTGCGTTTTTGGCAAAAGAGCGGGCCATTTCCATGGCAGCGTCCATCAAGGTCTCCGGCGGGTACACGGCGTTGGCAAGTCCGATTTCCTTTGCCTCGTCCGCCTTGATCATTCTGCCGGAGAAAATCAACTCCTTGGCCATGGCAATACCTATGCGGCGGGGCAGACGCTGGGTACCGGAAAAGCCCGGAGTAATACCCAGCCCCACCTCCGGCTGGCCGAACTTGGCCTTTTCCGATGCCAGAATCAGGTCGCAGCTGAGTGCCAGCTCACAGCCACCGCCCAGCGCAAAGCCGTTGACCGCAGCAATGGTGGGGAACTCCAGTTTTTCGATGCGGCGCATGAGGGCGCTGCCACGCTGGCCCCAACGGCGGCCGCCGTCCAGATCCAGCGGATACTGCTCGCCAATATCGGCTCCGGCTACGAAGGAGCGGCCCTCGCCGGTAAGGATCATGGCTCGAATGTCACGATCCCGCTCCAGCTCTGTCACCACCTGTTCCAACTCCGCAATGACGATACTGTTCAGAGCATTCAGTGCCTCCGGGCGGCTGATGGTCACGACGGCAACGCCGTCCTTCTTTTCAAGGATCACAGTCTTAGACATACTCATTCCCTCCTGTTTTTGAGCTTGTTATTCTTTTGTTCTGTCACTATAATACAGCAATTAATGTGCCAAAGTTTGTTGTCTTTTTGCTGATTTTATCGATTCACTTTTCGTCTGTTCCAACAAATTTTGCCATAATTTTTCTCTCTGTCTTCCCTTTCAGCCGGATTTGCCTCTGCTTGTTCCCTGCGTTTATTCACAAATGAATAGATTCGGGGTGTACCTTCCCTTCTTGGTCAGGGGATATCTTGCTTTATTTTTTATGAGCAAGTTCTTTTGTTTGTGATAATCCACTCAAACCCAATAAAAAAAGCCCTTTCTATTCACAGGTGAATATGTTATAATCATTGTTGAATAAGAAAAGGAGTGAGTGCCATGTCGCAAAATACCATCTCACGGCTGTTTCCGGATGATATCAATCTCAATGACCTCTTTGAGATCCTCAGTCCCCACAACAATCTGGTGCTGGCCGATGACATGATGCTCTCCGATGCCAACGGCATCATTTTGCAGGTCAGCGAAACCTACGAAAAGAACTTCGGCTTTGCCCACAACTCCATTGTAGGAAAGTCCGCTTTTGATTTGGAGGCGGACGGCACATTCTCCCCCTGCATCACGGCGGAAATTATCCGCACCAAGAAGAAGATCACCGCGACCCAGACCATCAACCACACCCATACCAATGTGATGACCGTGGGGATTCCTCTTTTTGACGCTGACGGCAATCTGAAATATGCCGTCTGCTTCAACACGGTGTCCATGGAGCAGATCAACGCCATCCACCGCAATTTTCAACAGATGCAGGATTCCCTGAGCCACTATTCTCAGGAGATCGCCGAATTGCGCACCCGCAACATCACCACAAGTCTTGTATGGAAGAGCCAAGCCATGCAGAGACTATGGGCATTAATTCAGAACACCGCCAATACCCGGGCCAATATATTGATCACCGGTGAAACCGGCGTCGGCAAAAGCGCTGTGGCTAAAGCCATCCACGCCATAAGTGACCGCAGAGACAAGCCCTTTATCGAGGTCAACTGTGCGGTGCTGCACGAAAATCTCATTGAATCTGAACTGTTCGGTTATGAAAAAGGCGCGTTTACCGGCGCATCCAACACCGGTAAGATCGGCAAGATTGAGCTGGCCAACGGCGGCACACTGTTTCTGGACGAGATCGGCGAATTGCCGCCCCATATCCAGTCCAAATTGTTGCAATTGATCCAGGAAAAAACAATTGAGCGGGTGTCTGGTACCCGGCGCATTGAGCTGGATATCCGACTGATCGTAGCCACCAACCGCAATCTGGAGGAGGAGGTTCACCGGGGATTATTCCGCTCCGACCTGTTCTACCGCCTGAATGTGATTCGGCTGCATATCCCGCCGCTGCGGGAAAGGCCGGAAGATATCCTTCCGTTGGCGCATCAGTTTTTGACCCGTTTCTGCGAAGAGTATCATAAGGATCTGACGCTCAGCCCACGGCTGTTATCCTATCTGGAGCAGTGTCCGTGGCCAGGTAATGTGCGGCAGCTGGAGAACATGATGGAGCGGCTTGTGATTTGCGCACAGGATCCCATTGCGGACATCGGTTTGCTTTCATCGGAGCCTGTGCCGGCTTCGCCGCTCCCCCTCCCTGTCGAAGGCAGCACACTGGCTCAGCAGATGGAGGCGTTTGAGGGTCACATCATTCAGGAGACTTATGCAAGGTGTGGTACATCGGTGGCTCTGGCAAAGGCGTTGGGCATCTCCCAGCCTACTGCTGCGAGAAAGATATCCAAATACGTCAAGGGAGCGCCCGAGAGCGAAAGCTGAGCAAAAGTGAAATAAAGACGGGATGGCATTAGCTGTCGCCAGATAAGGATGTTTTTATGTAGGGTACGGTGTAACTAAAATTGTTTACACCGTATCCCTTTGTTACGCCACAAATTTGAAATCCTGCGGGTTGTTCCATATTTCTTCCATCGTGGCAAGTATTTCTTTTTCGGTGGGAATGTCAATCATCCCTACCGCCGTAAAGTAGATGTCCACCTTGACATGGCTGTGACCGTCGGATTTGTCGCTGTTGTGGACTTCGATACGCTCAATCAGCGAATTGACAAGCGTAGGGGTAAGCTCCTTAATGTCGGTCATTTCCCGAAGTGTGCGGAGTACAAGCCTTAAATCCACTACCCGCTGTTCGGCATTCTGCAAGGTCTGGCGGTTTTCTTCCACTTCCTGCGTCAATGCTTTTTACTCCTTTTCGTAACTCTGAAGCATTTTGGAAAAGCGTTCATCGGAGAGTACACCGCCTGCGTTCTGCTCGAACACCTTTTCAATCAGCCTGTCGATTTCCGCTATCCGCCTTGTGCCGTTCTCAACCGCCTGCTGGAGCTGTTTGTATTCTTTCTGCCGCATGGCGTTGTTTTTCTTTGCCAGCAGATACAGGAATACAGGCTCATAACAGCGGACAAAATTGGATAAGTTGCTGACAGCTTCCAACACAAGCCTTTCAAGGACAATGTCACGGATATAGTGCATGGCGCATTCCCCTCTGCCGGATTTATATTGGGAACAGCGAAAATGCTCCTGTTTCCTTTTCATGCTCTTGGCGGCGGCAAAGTGCATTTTCTCTTTGCAGTCATAACAATATACTAATCCCGAAAAGAGGCTTGTCCTGCCGGTTTTTGTCGGTCTGCGCTTGTGTTTCCGAAGCTCCTGCACCCTCAGCCATACTCTAAGCATACAGCGTCGGAGATTTCCCTCAGCCTGTAATGGTCGGAAATATGGTTTTCAAACTTTCTGCCCGTCTTAAAGGATACAGAGTTTACCACAAAATGATTATGGACGTTATCTGTGTTGAGATGGGTGGTAACAACGATTTCATACTCGTTTCCCCACATCCGCCTTGCGGTTTCCAGTCCGATTTTGTGTGCTTCTTCGGGCGTGGCTTCGCCAGTCTGGAAACTCTGATAACCGTGGTATGCCACATTTCCGCCCGTTTTCCCGAAGCGTTTTTTCGTTGCCGTCATACGCTCATACGCTCGCTTTGTGTTGCAGTTGATACCGCTTACATACATACGCTCATCGGTCTTTTTATCATTGGAAACATATTGCAAAGCAGCGTATAAATCGCTGTCCACATACTTTTTGTCTATGGTCTTGTCGGGATTCTCCGCATAGTCAATCACTTCTTTCAGACTGTCTTTGACAGGCCAGAAGCCGGTGGTAGCCATTTATACCGCCTGCCTTTCACGCTTCGGCAGTATCAGTTCTTCCGTGATACTGTCAATTAGTGCAATCATTTTTTCTTCTGTCTCCGCTGTGATTTTGCCCTCGACAGCAACGCAGAGTTCGTCCAGCTTATCATTGAAAGAGAAAAACACTTCAGGTAAAATGGCTCTCGGCATACATCCCAAAGCACGCTGGCGGATATACTCTGATACGGAAAGACCGCACTTTTTGGCGTTATGCTCAATGAGATTTTTCTCTTTTTCGCTCACTCGGATAAACAGATTTTTGTTCTTGGCTTCGTTCATAACACCAGTCCTTTCTTTGGTTTCTTTAACGAGTTTTAGGGTGTCCCTAAAGTGAAATCGGAGCAGCCTTCCGATTTCGGCGGAAACTGTCAATACAGTTTCCCTGCTTGCTACGGTATGCGACACTCTTTCTGCCGCATACCGTCTGTTATTTTCCGCCGGTCTGTCTGAATGTCGTTTTTCTGTTCCTGCCCCCATCCCAGGCGGCGTTGCTGCGCTCGCTCTCCGAAAAAAGAGGTCATCGCAAAGTCATATCCCATTCAGCCGGTCATTCAGTTGTAACCGGCGTTTGGGCAACAAAAAAAGCCGGCACATAAACATGTACCGACCACCCGAAAAAGGATAGATTTCTCCCTTTGCGTGTTTGGTATCACATTCATGTAACCGGCTTTGAAATTCAAAGTCGAAACTGTCATTTACGCTTTCCGATTGCCGACAGTTCAGAGCAATTCAGAAGCGGCGGCATTTTCGCTTAGCATAGCCGCAACGTTATCCCACATAAAGTCGTCCCATCAAAGTCTGTGATGAAATTTATGTATTCGGTTGTAGCTCTCTGTGAGTGTATTTTATTATACAGTACGGAACAAGTGTTTATCAATACTTTCCAAAAATTTTTTGAATAATTTTTTCGGAAGGTGGGAATACTATTTTTTTATGCGTAAAGAAAGAGCCGACAAACCTGCGATTGCTCACTCGTTCATCGGCTCTGCGTCTTATGTGGCTATCTCTTTGATGATATGTTGCTCAGTTTGAGAGATCATTCCTGACTCTTTGCCGGGTCCTGTAATCTAACGGTTTTCGTTTAGATTCTGTGATACCCGGTATTTTGATTCTTTGTATTCTCCATATTTTCAGCCCCATACGACGGTTTGTTATCATATGGGTATCGCCGCCGATAGCAATCTATTCCGGTTTTTTCGTGGATAGTATCCGGTGGCTGTGTTACAGATACGAATCAACCTTTGGGTGGAAATGGATCGTGCCCATGCGAATCTTTGTCTCGAATTTGGCCATTCATCCTATGAATAACCAACTCCGATTCTTGATTCCGGGAGATGCCACGAGCAATTCGAATAGCTTCCGCCTGGGTTTGTGTACGAGCGGTAGCACGTACATTTCCTTCACCTTTGACTTGCCAGCCTCCATTGGGGTGGGGAGTGACATGCTGATTTTTACCTTTTGACATAATTCATCGTCCTTTCAAAAAATGAAAGGATGAAACCGCCAACATCCTTTACTTAGGTTGCAGTTACTTACGGCGTTTTACAGGAATGTAGAACGCCTTCAGTCCGTACTGACTTGCGTAGATACGCTTGCCATTCTTGAGCGTAATGAACGCAGTGTAGATGTACTCTACAGATTCGTTACGAGAACTACTCATAGGCGCAACACCTCCTCAAGCAAGATTTTTTCCGGGCAAGTTCCGGATCTGCTTGCAAAAGGAAGTCTCGATCGTTATACTTATAATGTACAGGAAAGTATAGACGGTTTGACCGAGCTTACTTTTCAAGCAAGGGCTTATCTGAGCGGCAACTCAGATAGGCCTTTTCTTTATGTCATTCTGCCTTGAGGCAGATAGACAACCAGCTAATTGAGTTCTGTTGCTGCATTGAGATCAAACAGCATGGCATGATCCGCTTTCAAAAGTGTTCCTTCAATACGGAACCCACCTTTTGATAAATCCCATCCCATCATGGCCTGGATAGTATTCAAAAGGTCACGACCATTCCAACGGACGGAGATCACATTGTTTTTTTTCTCTTTATAAAAAGAGGCGGCGTTTGGCGTATCAGGCGAGCAAACTTGAATTGCAATCCGCCGAGTTTCATTGTCGATCAGCAGGACAACTTGCTCCGGATAGTCTAACTTCATCACAACGGATTTGTTGAAAGTCATGCCGTTATTTGTGATCGACACATACGGAACGCCTTCGCTAAAATTGAATGGCTTGAATCCTTCGAGCGTCGTCATATAATCACCTCCAAGCTTCCACGTATAGTATACCATATGTAACAAAAATGTGCAACACCTTTTTATGCGTATTTGCTTCGCTCTTGCTTCACTTGCTGCTCTAAAATCATTACAATCTTTCGCTTGAAAATTAAAAAAGCTGAATGCACTGCTTTCGCGCAGTTCATCCAGCTCCTCTTTTTTTGATTTTATTCTGCGTGCACCTGTTGCGTGGTGTGGTTTTTGTAAGTGCTCCACGTAGGCTCATAATCTGCGGTCGCTTGGTTCCCCCACATATCCCAGCCTTCACGGTCACCACGAGCAAATAGCTCAAGAAATGGCCCCGGAGAACAGCTTTCGATGATCGGGATAATCTCATCAGGCTTCCGTGAGTGTTCACGCTTTTGCGTTCGAATGAGATTGACTTGCGAGCGAGCCGGAGCCAACGTCCTAAAATTGTCGCCCCTGACCCCGAAAAGGAGAATTTCGGTCACATTACGGAAATAGAAGCCGACTCCTCGTCCATCCGGGCCGCCATCCTTCCGCACTTTTTCCCAAATGATATTTCCCTTATACTCAAATCCCCACGCTTTCATAACAGCCAGACCATCCGGTAGAAGAGCATTGGGAACCCAAAGGTACAAATGGCTTTTTGCGGCAGCTACCTGCTCGACGGGCAACGCCATTATGTCTTCTAATGGCATTGTCTCATATCTATTCAGCTTCTTGTTTTCTGGAGCGACTTTTCCGGTGCGGTTTTGAAAGCGCCAAGGCGGATCAGCATAAATTGTTGAATAGCGCTTATCACCGCAAAAGGAGAGAAGATTTTCAGATGTTTCCTGAAGCGTGCTCATCTATGTATCCCTCCTTCCAATCTGAAACACAAGTTTTCTTAATGCCAATAGCCAAAACGGGACACCCACCATTACGGCGTGACTCTAAGCGATACAGCAGTTTCCCCATCCAAGTAGTGCTTGCGCCATATTTACGCATAATAGGCTTCCAAGTGCGGGAATTCTTATCATAGTCATACACGGTTTTGAACACATCATTCAGGTCTTGCGAACGGGTGACAATAATACCGGCGCTTACAATGTCGCAATCGTAGTATGTCCGCATTGCAAGCAGATCTCTGTCAAAGGTCTGGTCCTTACTGTTCCATTCAAGGTCAAATGCAATTCGACCCTTCAAAAAATCAATATTATGACCGTCGATGTAGTTCTCTGTCACACGCTCCTCAAAGGGAACACTAGAAAAGCGTCCCCTTTGATCGGCTTGTCTTGGATAAAACTTGATATGTAAGTCACCAGAAATCCGGATTTCTCTCCACCCATACGGGTAGAGAACATCATCAAATTTCTTAGGAATCTTAGTCTCGTTTCCGCCTGCTTCACGCAGGTCATCTGTGGTAATGTCGAGTTTTCTTAGGCACTCAACGACCTCACGCCACTCCTCAGGGAAAGCTTGAGTAATGATTTCAATAGCGTGGTTATAGTTGTGGAACTCAAATTTATCTAAAAGATCGGCGTCTATATAATCAGCAATCTGCATTTCGGCACCTCCAGATACTTATACAAAATATAGTATATCATATTTGCTTAGGCTTTTCAATGGCTTTTGGGCTTTTCTCAACAACATTCTTCAAAAAATGCCGGATTGCGAAAGCCGATAATCCCGTAGCGGCAGCATATTCACTCAGCGAAATTCTCTTGCGCCGGTACAAATCGTAGTATTTCCAAAACACTTTGGGAGGGTCTATGGTTTCCACAGAAGTGGAAATACAGGCTGCTGGATTTCTAGCATAGATCAGGTCGTTATTGACCATCTCCATCGCCCTGCTTCGGATGTTGTTCATCCTGCCGACCCACTCCATTTGGTTGTCTGCCTTGAGTTGCTCTGTGACACCTTCCGCCTCGGCCATCTGCTTTACCAGCCGAAGAAACATTTCCTCTGCCTGACGGTCAATGTCGGCAAGGTAGCTGTTCAGCCTGCCGCTGGTGAGCAGGGTGGCATAGGTTGCCCGGCGATGCTCCTTCAGATAGCGCCGGTGGCGCTGTCCCCACACGCCGATGGGCTGCTGTTCTTCTTCGGGCAGCTTCAGATCGGGGAGAAGATAATCCCCGACCTGCGTATAAGTACCGCCCATTTCCTCAAAAATCGTCTTTGCCATTGTCTGTTCCTACCTTTCATAATTTGTATTTCTGCGCCTTGTGCGCTGATTTTGCTTTCGTTGCTGCTCCATATCTTTTGCCTGCGCAATCAGATTATCGATCTGCTGACTTCCAAGAACCTTCCGCAGAAAGCGGAAATCCTTCAGTTCCGAGCGTAGGGCATCATTTTCTCCTTTGAGCCGGTCATTGGTTGCGGTCAGATGTTCATTCTCTCGGTAGAGCCGCCCGTTGGTGGTGTTCAGCCGGTGATAGCTGTCCAGAGCCTTGTAATAGTGGTAGAACACCTCTCGGATAACCTCTTTCAATTTCTTAATGAGTGGGTCAACAAACCGCTGTGCTCCAACTTTTCAATAGACTGCACACCCTGATCGAAGTTGTCGATCCGATTCTGTACAGTTTCCAGCTCGTTCTGCTTTTCGGCAAGCGTGCTGTCCAGCGCAGCAATCTCTTTTTCTCGCTCTTGCTTCTTGTAGTCCAGAACAGAGAGGTGCTTTTCGTGGGTACCTTTCTGCTCCCACTGAATATCATACCGCTCCATCACGGCGGCAAGCTGTTCTTTTTCGGACTGTACCCACTGCGCCCATTCCGTTGCACCTCGTGTGCCACCCTTGAAGCCCTGCGCTGCCAGCGCCTGTTTCAGCGATACACGGGTATCAAGCCCTCGCTTGCTCCCGGTGGTGAACGGCACAAAGTCAATGTGGATATGGGGTGTAGCTTCGTCCATATGGAGATGCGCCGAAAACACCCGGAGGTTGGGATTGCGCTCCTGAAAACCCTGATAATACTCGTCCAACACGGTTCGTGCAAGTTCTGCATACTCGCCTGTGGCGCTCATATCGTCCTTATTTCCAATTTGCAGGATGATCTCGTGGAAGGGCTTCTCCTGATTGCCGGAACGGATTTTTTCATAGTAGTTTGGAATGCGCCGGTCGCTTCGGGTCTGCTTCTCGTTATAGCGTTTCAGAGCTTCATCAAAAAGCTGGTGGTACACAGTCTGAATGCGCTCATTGCAGTAGTCGATGTTCAGGTGTGTGCGGCTTCCGTCCACATTCTCTGCCCGAAATTTGCGGCTGTTGTGATTGATAGAACCTTTACCGACCTCGGCACTGATCGTTCTCTTCATAAAACCTCACTTCCTTTCTTCTTCCGGCCGCAGCCAGGGTTCTGTTACTCTTGTCAAGAGTAACGCAAAAGCACTTTTGACAGCCTACGGCCATCAAAAGATGCTGTTTGCGCTCTTCGAGGAGGCTTGCACAGAGGCAGTATATCGAATACTGCCTCTGTGCCGGGACTTCGCCCCAGCAGCCTGCGGGCTGCTCCCCAGTGCTCAATGCCCTTTGAAAAGGGCAGCCGCACGGCTTGCCGAAACTTCAAGCGTGACAAACCGTGACGGTGGTGACGATGTTTTAGGCCTCACCAGCGCCCACCAAAAGACCGTCACGGTCGTCACCCTTTGACACGCTGTCCATCTCCTTCCACAGGGAGATTTTGCGTCCACCGTGATTGCGGCTTGCCTTGTAGTGAATATTGTGATCTTGCAGCAGCCGCACAGAGCCGATGCTCAGTCGAAGGGATAGCACATTGGGCTTGCAGTCCAGCTTCAGCAGGCTGCACAGCTCAGAGGCAGTGCCTTCCCATCGTTCACCCGCCGAAGAAAGAAATGCTGCGATGCTTTCCAGAAACGGATCCGGCGGCTCCTGCCAAAGCTCTGTTTCCACGCTTTCCAGCTCCCATACCAGAGTTTCGGGATTCTTGGTAAGGTGCAGCCGCTGATCCTCCTGATCTCTGCCGGTGACATCTAGCACCGCCGCATTGGAGGTGCGTTTTTCCTTGCTGAGAACAAAGCCGCCATCCGCTGCACCCAACAGTCCGTTGGTTCCGGCAATCATATCGAATTTGTCATCCGCTTCCAACTTGCGGGTGTGGTGAACAATTACCATTGTCACCTTGTAGCTGTCGGCAATAGTCTTCAGTCGAGCCACAATATCGTAGTCACTGCTGTAGCTGAAATCCGCTCCCCCGACCTCACGCACCCGCTTCAGGGTGTCGATGATAATCAGACCGGTGTTGGGATGCGCCCGCATAAAGCTGCGAATCTGATCCTCCAGACCACCGTTGGCGGTTTTGCAATGGGTGGCAAAATACAGATTTTCCGCAGCCTCAGCACCGAACATTCGGAACAGTCTTCGCTGTAAGCGAGCATAATTATCCTCCAGAGCAAAGTAGAGAACGCCCGTTTTTCGCACCTTATAGCCCCACAGAGGCAGGCCGGTGCTGACCTGATAGGCAAGCTGGGCCATCAGGAAGCTCTTTCCGATCTTCGGGGAGCCTGCCAGCAGATAGGCTCCCCGATACAGCAGGCCGTCGATCAGAGGCTCCTGCCCCTCAAAATCGGTGTCATAGAGGGTGGTCATAGACACCGTTTCCAGATAGTCCGGAGCCATCCTCCTTTGAATTTCTCGGTATAAATCGTCGTCAGACCCCTTGAAATCCGGGTCAAAATCGGTTAAACTATGGTCAGTAAAGGTTTGGGATGACTGCTCCGTATCTGCGCCAACAGATACATTTGGAGCGGTCATTTCTTTTTCAAATTCCATCTGCATCGCCTCCTTTCATTCCACTCAGCGTTGCGCTCAGCAGCGCCAGCGTGTCCCGCATTTCATCGCTAACACTGCCTGCATCGTTGAGCCGCTGAAGCTCCGATAAAATCTTCTCCATCGTGGTTTTTAGCGCCTTATATACCCTCGGATTGGGCTGCACCACAATATCCCGCTGCATACAGCGCCGGTAGCAGTATTCCTGCTTGGGCAGGCCGGACAGGGCCACCGCCTCGTTAAGCTGCTTGTTTTCCTCCGGTGACACTCGGAAGCCGACCGTGATGTTCCGCCAACGGTTGTGTTCATCTCTGTTTTTTGCCGACATTACAATTCACTCCTCTCAAAGTCCAGCTTTTTCGCCATTTCCGACTGCTTGGACGGGAACAGATGGGCATAGCGATAGGTGATCTCGATGCTCTCGTGACCCACCCGGTCCGCAATGGCCACAGCGGAAAAGCCCATATCAATAAGCAGGCTGATGTGACTGTGCCGCAAATCGTGGATCCGGATGCGCTTGACTCCGGCGGCCTTGGAACCTCTGTCCATCTCGTGATGGAGATAGCTTTTGGTCACGGTGAAAATGCGGTCCTTCTTTTTTACCCCATAGAGCATCCCCAGATAGTCCTGCATTTCCTCGCAGAGAAACTGCGGTATCTTGATGGTGCGATTGCTTTTCTTGGTTTTCGGACTGGTAATCACATCCTCGCCGTGGAGCCGCTGATAGGATTTATTGATCCGCACGGTGCTGTTCTGAAAGTCAAAATCCGCAGGAGTCAAGGCTAACAGCTCACCTTCCCGGATGCCACACCAGTACAGCATTTCAAAAGCGTAGAAGGAAACAGGCTTATCCATCATTTCGACGGCAAACTTCTGATATTCTTCCTTCGTCCAGAACAGCATTTCCCGACGTTCCTCGTTGCCCATATTTCCCACCTTCGATGCAGGATTTGCCCGAAGATCGTAAAACCGAACAGCGTGGTTGAAGATGGCGCTGAGTTGATTGTGCAGCGTCTTGAGATACGTCTGGGAATATGGCTTGTGCTTCTCGTCCCGATACGCCAGCTGCTCGTTCTGCCAGGCAATCACATCCTTGGTGGTGATCTCGCTGATCTTCCGCTGCCCGAAATAGGGAAGAATCTTGGTTTCCACAATGTTCTGCTTGGTGATCCAGCTATTCTCCTTCAGCCGGGCTTTCATATCCTTGGTGTAGATTTCGTAGAACGCCTCAAAGGTCATATCCATATCGGCGGCGTTCTGCATATGGAATTTTTGCTCCCAGTCCTGTGCGGCCCGCTTGGTGGCAAAACCACGCTTGCATTTCTGCTTGCGTTCGCCCTTCCAATCCCGATAGCGGGTCATTACATACCAGGTACCGGTTTCTTTACATTTGAAAACTCCCATTCAATCAGTGCTCCTTTCTTGCTCCGTAGAGCCGTTCGTTAAAATATTCTCTGTTAATCCGACCGGAGATGGTAATAAAGCCCTTGGCTTTCAGCTCATCATTGAGCTGACGGATGAGCTTGTAAGCGTAGGGCTTCGATACGCTCAGCTCCTGTGCCACTTCTTCAGCACGAAGAAATTTCGATTCCATTCTGATACCCCCTTCCTGATTTTGAATATAGTTCTCTTATTTCGTGTCGGAGAACTTTCTGGCCGCATTCCGATTTGCCCGAGCGGTTGCGCCATTACCGTGACGCACGACGGATATTCAGTTGTCCGTAAATAGCTTAACGCTATTTGTTTAATGATTATACTAAACGAATTTGCTAGTGTCAATAGGTTTTGAAAAAATATTTAGCATTTTTGCTTTTGCTATCTTGACATAGCTTAAATCTATATGCTATACTGACTTCACAGTGCATAAAGGAGTGTTGTGCTATGGCAATCGGTGAGAGAATTCGCTTTTTCCGCAATTTGCGGGGAATGACGCAGAAATACTTGGGGCAGGTGGTCGGCTTTCCGGAAAAGACCGCCGACATCCGTATGGCGCAGTATGAATCCGGCAGCAGAACGCCTAAGGCGGAGCTGACGGAGAGCCTTGCCGATGCGCTGGGTGTCTCGCCGCTGGCGCTGTCCGTGCCGGACATTGACAGCTATCTCGGCTTAATGCACACCCTGTTCTCCTTAGAGGATCGCTACGGCCTGACGGTGGAAACCGGCGAGAACGGCGTTTTGCTGCGTGTTGACCCTCGGAAGGGTAGAGATGCCGCTGAACTATCCGAAATGCTCACTGCGTGGGCGGAACAAACCGAAAAGTATCGTAATGGCGAAATCAACCGGGAGGACTACGACAAGTGGCGTTATAACTATCCGAAATACGATGAAACCTCCGGCTATGTGAAAGTCCCATCCCAGCAGCTCAGTGATGTGATGTTGAAAGCTTTCAAAGACCGGCTGAAAGATGATAAATAACCCAGAACGACAAAAAGCCCGTACCGATGTAGACCCATCGGTACGGGCTTAAAACATGGTTCTGTGCTTCGTCCAAGCCGCCGGAAATCATCTGTAACCCCGAAACCTTCGGAATTTCAGAATAATGGCACTTGGAAGAAGTGTTATCAAAGTGTTATCAAAACGGGTGGGCGAAACCGGAAAACCGTTGGTATAACTGGACTTTTCGGCTTCCGTTTTTTACTCCCACTCAACAAATTTGATTCAGTTCCTATTTGCTCTCGGAGCAAGAGTTTCCAATATACTCTTTATGTCAAAGGAAGAAAACTATGAGAAATTCCGATATTGCCCAACATAATGCTTCATTTACAGCAACACATGGCCGAACCGGATACCTGTTTGCGCCCCATGTTTTAAGGCATACAAAAGCATTTCGCTTACTTGAAACAGGAATTAACGTCTTTTACATAAGGAATTTACTGCGACGATAAGGGATATAACAAGCGTAAAAATGTAAATTTTTTATTGTTTCGTGCGTATTTTATTGCATTATAAGCACAGATTTGTTATACTAATATATAATACCTTGAAGAAGTTTAAGGAGGCACAACATGGAAAACACCACTCAGATATCCTATGACCGTTTATGGAAACTATTGATTGATCGTAAACTGAAAAAGAAAGGCTTGCAAGAACTAACGCACCTTAGCCCTTCGGTGATTACGAAAATGGGCAGGAACGAGTCTGTTCACTTGGATACATTAGCAAAAATTTGTTATGCTCTGCGATGCAACATCGAAGACATTGTTGAAATAAAGCTGAAAGGAGAATAGCAATGGCGAATTTTACAAGGAATGCAATAAAATCCTCCTTTTTGAAGCTATTAAACGAACGGCCGCTTTCCAAAATCACTGTAAAAGACATTGTATCTGACTGCGGCGTCAATCGAAATACTTTTTATTACTATTTTGAAGATATCCCCAAGTTGATCGAGGATATCATAGTAGAGGATGCAGAGCGTATTATACAGGACTTCCCGTCCGTGGCTTTGATTGAGGATTGCTTAAATGCCATGATCGATTTTGCTCTGAAGCATAAGCGTGCTGTATTACATATCTACAACTCTATCAACCGGGACATCTATGAGCAGTACCTTTGGAGAATATGCGAACACACGGTAGAAAAGTATGTTGATACTGTTATGGATGGAAGAAAAATCAACAAGACTGATGAGGATATCATTCGTCAGTATTTTGGCTGTGTGCTTTTCGGGATTGTATCCGGATGGCTGAATAAAGGGATGAAAGAGGATATACAGTTATCTTTTAAGCGTATCTATGAATTACAAAAAGGAGCTGTTGAAGAAATGATCCGCCGTTGCGAGGAAAGAAAATAAACAAGTCAGACATTTTCCTTTGTCTGTCTGTTTTTCAGTCAATGAGTGCCCTGTGCCTGATTTTCAGGCACAGGGCATTTTAATGCCCGTATTCAGAAAAACAGGACGGCGCTATAATACTATCAGAAAACGAATGAGGAGGTTTGCCCTATGAAAATGCGTTCTGTAACACCAATGCGGATTGCAAAAATCGGCTATATTGTGATGTCCGTTATGTTTTGCATTGCCGGCGCTTTGTTCATTGCACTGCCGGATATTTCAATAACTATGATTGGTATATCCATGGGGATTGCAATGATCGTATTCGGTATTGTAAAACTCGTTGGATATTTTTCAAGAGATTTGTTCCGACTGGCCTTTCAATTTGACCTGGAACTCGGTATATTGCTGCTTGTTTTGGGATTGATTGTTCTGATCCGACCGGATGATCTTATGACATTCATTTGCATTGCTCTTGGAATTTCCATTCTGACAGATGGGCTATTTAAGGTTCAAATTGCTTTAGATTCCAAGAGATTCGGTATCAAAAGCTGGTGGGTGATTCTCGCTTTGGCGGTTGTCGCAGGGACTATCGGAGTGTTTCTTATTTTTCGCTCCGCAAAGAGCGCTCAGTTCCTGACGGTACTGCTCGGCGTTTCAATTTTAGCCGAAGGAATCTTGAATCTCTATACGGTAATCAGTACAGTGCTTATTATTAAGCATCAGCAGCCTGATGTTATTGAAATTGAGTATTCTGAAACCAAGTGAAAGGATAGGTGATGATTTGTGCGTTTTTCAAAAGCGGTCGTAAAGCACCGCATACTGATTCTGATTGTTGTCCTTGTATTGATGATACCGTCCGTACTCGGAATGGCGGGAACAAGGATCAACTATGATATACTCGACTATTTGCCGGAGGATATGGAAACGGTAATTGGGCAGAATGAGCTTTTAGAAGATTTCGGAAAAGGGGCTTTTTCCTTTATCATCGTGGAGGATATGCCTGCTAAAGATGTAGCGGCTCTGAAAGAGAAAATTGAACAGGTTGATCATGTAGAAACGGTTCTTTGGTATGATTCTATAGCCGATCTTTCTATTCCGATGGAACTTTTGCCGGATAAAATCTATAACGAATTTAACACAGAGAACGCCACAATGATGGCAGTATTCTTTGATACCTCTACATCCTCAGACATTACCATGGATGCGATTCGGGAGATTCGCCAGATTGCTGGGAAACAGTGTTTTGTCTCAGGTATGTCGGCGCTTGTGACTGATCTGAAAGATTTGTGTGAAAAGGAAGAACCGATTTATGTCGGGATTGCTGTGCTGCTCGCCTGTGTAGCCATGCTGGTGTTCCTTGATAGCTGGCTGGTTCCGTTTGTGTTTCTTGCCAGTATCGGTATGATGATTTTGCTCAATCTCGGAACGAACTATTTTATGGGCGAAATCTCTTATATCACAAAGGCGCTTTCGGCTGTTTTACAGCTTGCCGTTACCATGGATTATTCCATCTTCCTTTGGCATAGCTACGACGAGCAGCGAACACGGTGCGACGACAACAAAGCGGCTATGGCTGTTGCCATTAAAGAAACACTGGCCTCTGTAGTTGGCAGTTCCATTACAACGGTTGCCGGGTTTATTGCGCTTTGTTTCATGTCCTTTACGATGGGGCGCGACCTTGGTATCGTTATGGCGAAGGGTGTGCTGCTTGGCGTCCTGGGCTGTGTGACCGTTCTTCCGGCATTGATTCTTGTGTTCGATAAACCCTTGCAAAAAACCAAGCATAAATCTCTCATTCCCAACATGGGCGGTTTTGCCAAAGGCGTTGTTCGCATATTCCCCGTGTTCATTGTAATCTTTGCTTTGCTGATCCCGCCGGCCTATTACGGTTACAGTAAAACAAATGATGAAGTTTATTATGACATGGGACAGTGCCTGCCGGAGGATATGGAATATGTAATTGCCAACAGTAAGCTGTCAGAGGATTTTGACATCGCATCGACCCATATGCTGTTGGTGGATGCAAATCTCCCCGCAAAATCCGTTCGCTCCATGATGAAAGAAATGGAGCAGGTAGACGGCGTGAAGTATGTTCTTGGGCTGGAATCCGTGATTGGCTCCCGTATACCGGAGGAAATTTTGCCGGAATCCATTACAAGTATTCTGAAAAATGATAAGTGGGAACTGCTGCTGATCAACTCTGAATATAAAGTGGCAAGCGACGCGGTTAACGATCAAATTAGCGATCTGAATACAATCCTGAAAAAATACGATGAAAGCGGTATGCTGATTGGCGAAGCGCCCTGCATGAAAGACATGATTGAAACAACCTCTCATGATTTTCAAGTTGTCAATGCCATTTCCATCCTTGCAATTTTCATCATCATAGCTTTGGTGGAGAAAAGCTTGTCTTTGCCGTTTATTTTGATCTCTGTAATAGAGGTTGCAATCTTTATTAACCTTGGATTACCTCACTATTTGGGTCAGAGCCTTCCGTTTATCGCCCCCATCTGTATCAGCACGATTCAGCTTGGTGCAACCGTAGACTACGCAATTTTAATGACGACTCGGTACAAAGCGGAGCGAATACGAGGGAATGGCAAGAAGGACGCTGTATGGACGGCGCTTTCCACCTCGGTTCCGTCCATTATCGTATCGGGTATGGGACTATTTGCTGCAACTTTTGGAGTTGCGATTTATTCTGACATTGATATCATCGGTTCCATGTGTATGCTGATGGCAAGAGGCGCCATTGTCAGTATGCTTGCAGTTATCTTTATTCTACCGGCGCTTCTGCTCCTGTGTGATAAGATCATCTGCGCAACTACTTGGGGTATGAGAAAGAAAACTCATTTTACGGACGATTCCGGTCATGCCGAAACGCCGATCAACTCAGAAAAATTGGAGGTACTTACGAAATGAAAAGGTCTATGATAAAGCCGATTGCAATCTGTCTTTGCATGATACTGCTTGTTAGTTCCAGTGTTGCAGCATTTGCACTGACAAACGAAAAAAAGGAAGAAGCTGAACAACCGCAGACTATGTCAACTGGCAATACTGCGGAGGAACAGAGCAATTCCAAGGACGAAACAGTATATGTCATAGCCGGAGCAGACGGCTCAGTACAAAAAATCATTGTCAGTGACTGGATTAAAAACACGTTTGGCAGTAACACGATCCGTGATAAGAGCGAACTGACGGATGTAGAAAATGTCAAGAGTGATGAAAGTTATACTCTTGGCAGCGATAATACTCGTGTCTGGGACGCACAAGGCAATGATATTTACTATCAGGGCAATATCGAAAAGGAACTGCCTGTTGGACTGTCCGTTACATACAAGTTGGACGGTAAAACAGTATCTCCTGCAGAATTGGCTGGGAAAAGCGGTAAGGTGACGATCCGTTTCGACTATACGAATCAACAATACGAGTATGTTGAGATTGATGGGCAAAAGGAAAAAATCTACGTGCCTTTTGCAATGCTTACGGGTATCCTGCTGGACAATGATGTTTTCACAAATGTAGAGATCACCAACGGGAAGCTCATTAACGATGGCAGCCGCACTGCCGTGATTGGTATCGCTTTCCCCGGACTTCAGGATAACCTTGCGATTTCTCCTGAGAAGCTGGAAATTCCCGATTATGTGGAGATTACTGCCAATGCAAAAAACTTTAAGCTTGGTATGACAATCACTCTGGCAACCAATGAGTTGTTTAACGAGATGGATGCGGATCATCTCGACTCGATCAGTGATCTGAGCGGTTCGCTTGGTGAAATGACAGATGCCATGGAACAGTTAATGGACGGTTCCTCCCAGCTTTACGATGGGCTTTCCACACTACTTGAAAAATCCGGAGAGTTGGTGGAAGGCATTGATAAATTGACCGCTGGCGCAGAAGCCTTAAAAACCGGCGCAGGTGATCTGGATACCGGTGCGGCCAAACTACAATCTGGTGCAGCACAATTATCCGAGGGATTAAATACGCTCGCGTCCAATAATGATTCGCTGAATGGAGGCGCTAAACAGGTATTTGAGACGCTGCTTTCTGCCGCCAATACTCAGCTTGCCGCTGCGGGATTAGATGTACCGGCATTAACGATAAGCAACTATGCCGATGTGTTGACTGGTGTGATCGCTTCTCTGGATGAAAATGCGGTCTACGAAAAGGCGCTTGCGGCAGTTACAGCGGCAGTCGAGGCACAACGCCCTTATATAGAGAGGCAAGTAACGGCGGCGATCCGTGTAGAAGTAACTGCACAGGTAACGACTGCTGTAAGAGAACAGGTCACAATACAGGTGACAGAAGCAATTCATCAAACCATAACAGAACAAGTCATTTATGCTGCAGCAGGAATGGATCAGGCAAACTACGACGCTGCGATCGCTGCCGGTATGATTGATGAAAAAACCCAAGCTGCGATCAATGCCGCAATTGCTGAACAAATGCAAAGTGAGTCGATTTTTCAGATGATTGAAGATAACACAACAGAACAGATGGCGTCAGAATCTGTTCAGGCGATGATCTCCGCAAACGTAGAGGAGCAAATGCAGAGCGATACGATAAAGGAAATGATTGCGACCAATACGGAATTGCAGGTACAAAAAGCAATTTCTGACAATATGGCTTCTGACGAAGTGCAAGCGCAGTTTGCTGCCGCCTCGGAAGGTGCAAAATCCGTGATTTCACTCAAAACATCGCTGGATAGCTATAACACCTTCTATCTCGGACTTCAATCTTATACGGCTGGTGTTTCTCAGGCTGCTGCAGGCGCAGGAGAATTAAAAGCCGGTACAGATGATCTGAAAAGCGGAACAAGCAAACTATATGCCGGAGCCACTGAACTATACGACGGAATTCTTACTCTGAAAAACGGTACCCCCGCTCTTGTGGATGGTATTACACAGCTTCGGGACGGAGCAATGCAGCTTTCCGACGGTCTAAAGGAATTCAATGAGCAAGGCGTACAGAAACTTGTGGATGCAGTTGACGGCGATCTGACGGGACTTACCACGAGACTGCGGGCAACCATAGACGTGTCGAAAAATTACCGCTCTTTCTCAGGTATTGACGATAATATGGGCGGTCAGGTAAAGTTCATTTATAGAACTGACGCCATTGAATCGTAAGAGACATACACTTTGCTCGTACTCGCTGGAAGATAATCTTAAAAAACTGCATGAAAAGATTGATACTTCCGACGCTTTGTGGTATGGTCAGGATGAAAAGTAGATGTTAAACAAAGCAGCCACTACGGACTTAATTGATCTGTAGCGGCTGCTTTTTACTTGAGGAGTACAATATGGGTTTGATTGTAACATATTTTTTATGGTTTGGGGAATACAGCTTTTCAGGCTAGCTCTACGAAACAATACTGTATTCTATCAGCTAGTGAAAATTTGTAAATCGCGGTTTTCTGAACGGCCCCTATTGTCCGATTTATGGGAGTGGTGCATTACTTGTAATTATTTTTTTGCCGAATGACAAATCCATGGAATTTTGTTTATGACAAGCGCCGTTATCACCTGTGCTTTGGAATATCTTACTTCCTATGGCATGGAAAAACTGTTCCATGCCATAGGGTGGAACTATTATGGAGGATTTTGGTGCGGAGTATTGACACTGCTTTGTGGCTTATTAAATGATGAGCAAAGTGTTATCACTGCCCGTGACGATTTTACGATTATATGCGTTACAATGCTTTAAGTGTAGATGATTTCCTCGTTCACAATCTCCATCGCACACGCCCGTATGTTATTCATCCTTCCGACCCATTCTAAGGCATTTTCTGCCTTTAGCTGTTCTGTAATGCCCTGTGTCTGCTTCATGCCCTCCATGAGCCGTTCAAAGCGTTCCTGCGCTTGCTTGTCAATGTTGGCAAGGTAGGCGTTTAGTTTGCCGCTTGTTAGAAGATTCATATACAAAACTTTGCGGTTCTGCTTTAAATACCTTGCGTGTCGCTGTCCCCATATGCCGATTGGCTTTGATTCTTCATTGGAAAGTATAAGGCTTGGCAAATTGTTCGCCAGCCTGCGCATATGTCCCGCCCATTTGCTCAAAAATTGTCTTTTCCATGCTTTAAACCTCCGTTATCTTCATTTTGAATTTTTTGATAGGTGCGTTGATGATTTTGATTTCGCATATCTTTCGCCCTCCTTTGGCTATAGTGTAGCAAAAGATTTTCTGCTTTGCGAATGTGCGATTTTATTTTGGATATAGAGAAAGCCAGTGTAAAAAGCAAATCTGCCTTTTACGCTGGCTTTTGCCTTTGCTATCGCCCGTAAGTTGTATTTCAATATTTTTCTCAAATTACTTCCTTATGTGGTGACAGCCTTTGCCATCCCGTCTTTATTTCACTTAGCCTGTCAGTGCGTGCCGAAAGCCTGCGGTTTACATGGCGCGCGGTAAAACCGCGCCCTATTGCCTGCGGATGTAGGCCGGGGGGATCCCCAACAATTTCCGGTACTTAGTCACTGTTCGTCGGGCGGCGAAAAGTCTCTCTCCGGCCAGCAATTCACTCAGGCGCTGATCGCTGAGGGGGTGTTTCCCGTCCTCCTCCCGAATATGCGTCATAATCCGTAGTCGCAGCATCTGCTCCGAGCATTGGCCGGCAGCGTCAACCGCATGGGGGAAGAAGTATTGCAGCGGATAGGTCCCCTGCCGGCATTGCAGATATTTCCCCTGCAAACAGCGGCCTATTGTGGATTCATGCATATCCAATTGGGCGGCCGCTTCTTTTTGTGTCAGCGGCGCAAGGTATGGTGTTGTTCCGCGGAAAAAGGACATCTGCGTCCTCAGGATCAGCTGAGCGCAGCGCTCCAGCGTTTTGTGCCGTCGCTCCAGACAGTCCATCACCCATCGGGCCTGCTTCATTTTTTCCCGAAGGAACCCTTTTGTTTCCGCGTCCGCTTCCTGCTTCAGCATTTTGCCATAGCTGTCGTTTATGCCAATGCGGGGCACATAGTAGTCATTGAGCACCACATGCGGTTCGCCAAACATTTCAACAACGAAAACATCCGGTATGATGTATGCCGTCTGTGTACTGTCTTCTCTCATAATGCGTCCCGGATAAGGTGATAGGGTCTCAATCAATTTCGCCGCCTGCTGTACTGCGCTGATGTCCACATGGAGTATATCAGCCAGCATGCGCCAGCGCTTTTTCTCCAACACCCCCAAATGATTCTCTACCATACGCTGTGCCACTGTTGAATCCTGAGGCAGACGACGCAGCTGCAGCAGCAGACATTCCCGCAGATCACGTGCCGCAATACCTGACGGTTCCAAACTTTGCAGCGTCTCCACTGCCTGAGAAACCAGCTTCTCCGGCACCCCTAAGGCTAACACTGCATCAATATCCTCCTGTTCCAGATATCCGTTCTCGTCCAATGTTTGAATGAAGTAACAGCACAGTTCCCGCAAAGGCTGCGGTAAAGAGATGTGATCCAGTTGATCTATTAAAAAAGCGCTCAGCGAGGTCACAGCCGCATCCCATGCTCCGGGTTCCCGGTAGTGCTGCTCCTCGTCAGCAGTTCGGGTCGAAGTGCCCAGCCATGGAGCGTTGCAGAGCAATCCCTCAAATTCTCGCTGGGATTCCTGTTCCGGAAGACGATCCAGTATTGGATTTTCCTCCAGGACACCGTCCACATACTCTCGCAGTTCCTGCACATCCATCTGTAAAATCCGGGAGGATTGCAGCATCCGGGGAGAAAGGCGCATGGTCTGCTTCAGGTGCACATCCATCCTAATTCCAGGCACTCCGAAACATCTCCTTTCCAATACCACAACTTATTATACAACTATAAAGAGTATATCCGACTTCCCTGTTCGGTGCAATATGGCTGATACTACATTTTTTGTTTTCTCTGGTTTTGGAGTGTCTAATACGGGTGGACTCTTTGAAAGAGGAACCGAATGATTAACTGATCGCTGCGGTTTGCGCAGTTCCAAGCACATTTTTATAGAATGAATACGCTCTCATGTGAAACTGTTTCACGAAAACGAAAATTGTTGCACAAACGAAACCGTAGAAATCTGTGGAAAAAAGAGAATATATTATTTATGAATTGACAAAAAAGCTCACTGTGCTATATTAAGCACATAAAAAGTGCAACATGATTTGTTTTGCGCAATGAGCATTTTTGTATAAAACACTAATGCTTGCGATGTGAAACGTTTCGCCTTGCGCTTTAAAGAGACTAAATCAACGTCAAAATTAAGGAGGAAACAACATGAAAAAATTCCTGGCAATTGTTCTGGCCCTTGTGATGGCACTGTCGCTGGTCGCTTGCGGTAACGATGGCAATTCCGATGACACACCGGGTACTGATACCATCAAGATCGGCTGGTATGGTCCCATGTCCGGTTCTGCTGCTTCCGTTGGTCTGTCTGGCGAGACTGCCGTCAAGCTGGCTGTAAAGCTGCAGAACGAAAAGGGCGGCCTGCTTGGTAAGCAGATCGAGCTGGTCGAGTACGATGACGAGGGCAAGTATGAAAACTCTGTGAAGTGCGCCACTCGACTGGTAGAGCAGGATGGCGTTTGCGCCGTGATCGGCTCTCACCTTTCTTCTTCCGTTCTGGCCACTTCCGATGTGACGGAAGCCGCGAAGATCATCCAGATCGGCACCGGCACATCCAACATTTGGACCAACATCGGCCTGAAGTACACCTTCCGTCCCACTGTTTGCTCCTCCCTGTTCAACAAGGACTGCTATGCCTCCATGGTCACCATGGGCGCCACCAAGATCGCTTCTCTGTCTGCTGAGACCGAGTATGCGCAGGGCGCCACCGAGGCTGTTGAGGCTCTGATCAATGCGGATCCCAACATGGAAGTCGTAGCCCACGAGGGTTATACCTCCGGCGATACCGATTTCTCCGGTCAGATCACCAAGATGATGGCTGCCAATCCCGACGGCGTTCTGCTCAACGGCGGCGGTGAGGATCTGGGCAAGATCGTCAAGGCTCTGCGTATGCAGGGTTACGAAGGCTACATCTACGGCATTGAGTCTCTGGCTGATCAGCAGACCCTGGAGCTGGCCGGCGAATATGCAGACGGCGTTGTCTTCTCCTGCTGCTATTTCGTCCCTCAGAACATTGAAGATGCTGCCAATGACTTTGAGAAGGACTTCCTGACCAAGTACATGGCCGAGTACAATGAGCTGCCCGTTTCTGAGGTTGCTTACCGCGCATGGGATGGCGCTCACATCCTCTTCAAGGCTATTGAGGCTGCGGGCTCCACTGACGGTGACGCTGTGCGTGCAGCTATTCTGTCCACTCCCTTCGAGGGCATTGCCGGCAAGTTTGATTTCTCCGATGAATCCGGCGACGGCATCGTTTCCGGTACCACGTTCTATATCGACGGCGGAAAGATCGTCACTTTGGAGAAGTTCCTGAACAAGTAATTATGGTTTCGCTTTTTGAAACCCTAAAGACCTGAAATAAGAATGGGGGATAGGGTCAGCTGGCTGATACTCCCCCATTCTTATCTTATATTTCCCATGACCGTAGAAACCGTAATAAACTGGAAGGAGACAATCTATCATGCTCTTGTCATTGACAATTAACTCCCTCGTCATTGGCAGTGTCTATGGCCTGATTGCGTTGGGTTACAGTTTGATCTATTCAGCGTCCGGACTGATGACATTCTGCCAGGGCGAGGTGCTGATGTTCGGCGCATTCGTTGGCCTGACATTTTATCGGTACTTAAAACTGCCTTTTGCGGTCGCTCTGATTGCGACGATGCTTATCATGTTCGTTCTCGGCATGATGATTGAGAGATTCCTGATTCGTCCGATTTTGGCAAAAAATGCAAAAGATATTTATGTTGTTTTGGCAACCATCGCACTGGGCATCGTGCTCATGAACTCCGCGCAGCACCTGTGGGGTACCACCGCTGTGGAATTCCCCGCGATTTTTGGCGTGGATGTTATTACGATCTTTGGCACCCGCGTGCAGCCTGAGGCCTTTGTGTGTATCTTCGTTGGAGTCGTCGGTATGCTGGGCATCCACTTCTTCATGAACAAGTCCAAGTTCGGTACCTGTATGCGGGCTGCCGCTATGAATCCGCTGGCTTCCCGCTCTGTGGGTATTAACGTGGATATGACCACCGGTGTCACCTGGGGCCTTGCCTGTGCATTGGCCAGCGTGGCCGGTATTCTCATTGGGCCTGTGCAGGGCGTTAGCTTAAGCATGGGCGCTACCATTGGCACAAAGGCGTTTGCCTCTGCCGTTATCGGCGGCTACGGCAATATGTACGGTGCCATTCTCGGCGGTGTGATCGTCGGCTTCGTTGAGACATTCTCCGCTGTGTTCATTTCTTCTGACTATAAAGACTTCATTACCTTCGGAATGTTGGCTCTGTGCATGGTGTTTATGCCCAGAGGCATTTTGAAGGGCGATGTCTATGATCGATAACCGTACGGAGGAGGAGAAAAAATGTCATTAATTAAGAAAGTACCTTCCTATGTATGGGCACTGTTATTCGGTGCGCTGCTCATTTTGTTCATCAGACAGAGCGTTTACTATCAAACGATCTTTGTCCTCTGCGCGATCTATTCCATCGCGGTGTCCGGCCTGGATATCCTCTTCGGTTATTCCGGACAGATCGCTTTGGGTCATGCCATGTTCTATGCGTCCGGTGCGTATACCTCTGCGATTCTGACAGTGAACTTCGGCTGGGACCCCTGGCTCGCTATGCTGGCCGGTGTGGTGGTCACCATCATCTTGGCGGCGATTGTTGCCATTCCGGCGTCTAACTTGGTCCATCAGTTCCTGGCTCTGCTGACCATTGCCGCGGGCAATATGATGCATGTGTTCCTGTGTAAGGCCACGAATGTGACCAATGCCATGAAGGGCATCCGCCAGATCCCCAAATTGTCCATTTTCGGCTATGAGCTCAGATCCAAGTTTGCCTTTGCGATTTTCGCGTTCATCATGCTGGTTATCTTCCTGTTCATCAAGCAGCGTATCGTGAAATCCTCCAGCGGCCGCGCGTTTATGGCCATCCGTGAGAATACGGTTGCAGCCGGCGGTATGGGCATCAATGTGCGGAAGTACAAGATCATGGCCTTTGTGATCAGTGCTGTGTTCGCCAGCGTGGCAGGCTCTATGTATGCGCATTTCATCAGTTTCATCAGCCCGGAAGGCTTCAGCAACACCACCTCTACATTGCTGATGACGATGCTGCTGTTCGGCGGCATGGGTAACCCGGTCGGCCCGGTATTCGGTGCGTCGATCATTGCGATACTCAATGAATCTCTGCAGAGTTTCAGCACGTACAAAACCTTGATTTACGGCGCGCTGATCATGGTCTCTGTGCTGTTTATGCCGCGTGGCTGTTATGGTGTCGGACAGGATCTGATCGCGTGGGTCAAGCATACTGTCAGAAAGCGGGGTAAGAAAAATGCTGAAAATTGATCAGGCAACAATCAAGTTCGGCGGCCTGACCGCTGTTGATAATGTGTCCTTTGAAGTACATGACGGCGCGATTTTTGGCCTTATCGGCCCCAACGGTGCCGGTAAGACAACGCTTTTCAACATCATCTCCGGCGTGTATGCGCCTACCTCCGGCAAGGTGTTTTTGGGCGACGAGGATATCACGGGCTTGAGACCCTATCAGATCTGCCGGAAGGGGATCGCGAGAACATACCAGAACATCAATCTGTTCCACAACATGACCACCATGGAAAACGTGAAGATTGGCTGCCATCACAAGTCCAAGTCCAATCTGTTTTCCGATATTGTTCGCACCAAGGGCCAGAGAGAAGAAGAAAAGGCTATTGAGCAAAAATGCTTGGAACTTCTGCGTTTCGTTGGTCTGGAGGACAAAAAGGATTTTCTGTCCAAGAACCTTTCCTATGGCGATCAGCGCCGCGTTGAGATCGCCCGTGCAATGGCAACGGAGCCCAAACTCCTGCTCCTGGACGAGCCGGCGGCCGGTATGAATTCGGCCGAGAAGGTAGAACTAACGGAACTGATCCGCAAGATCAACGACCGCGGTATAACCGTTCTGCTGGTGGAGCACGACATGAAACTGGTGATGAATGTCACCCACGAGATCAGCGTTCTGAACTTCGGCAAAAAGATCGCGCAGGGTTCTCCGAAAGAGATCCAGGAAAATCCGGATGTTATTGAAGCGTATTTGGGAGGTGGCCTCGTTGGCGAATAAAATTCTGGAAGTCGAAAACTTTTCCTATTCCTACGGGAAGATCAAAGCGGTTGATGGCATTTCTTTCTATGTCAATGAGGGAGAGATTGTCACTTTGATCGGCAGTAACGGTGCCGGTAAGACCACCACGCTGCACACTATTTCCGGCTTGATTCGGGGCGGCGGAAGCGGCTCTATTAAGCTCAACGGCCAGGAGATTCTCGGGCAGAAGGCCCATAAGATCACCGGCATGGGCATTGCGCAGTGTCTGGAAGGCCGTCAGGTTTTTTCCCACCTGACGGTTAAGGAAAACTTGGCGATGGGCGCGTTCCTCCGCAATGACAGCAAGGAGCTTAAACGCGACTGGGAGTATGTGTACAGCCTGTTCCCCAGACTCAAGGAGCGTGAAAAGCAGCTTGCGGGCACCCTGTCCGGCGGCGAGCAGCAGATGCTGGCCGTTGGCCGCGGTCTGATGATGAACCCCAAGATCCTCATGATGGATGAGCCTTCCCTGGGCCTTGCTCCCATCGTTGTCAACGGCATTTTTGAGATCATCAAAAAAATCAACGCAGACGGTACGACTATTCTGCTGGTTGAGCAGAACTCGAACGCAGCTCTGAGTGTGGCACACCGCGGCTATGTCATGGAAACCGGCCATATCATCATGTCTGACACAGCGGAGAATTTGCGGAAGAACGAGGCTGTGCGCAAGGCATATTTGGGTATTGAATAGGAACAAAGAAGGCGGAAATATGAGTTTATTGCAAGAACTTCGGGAAAATGGGGACTTTATCCGGATCTATGATCAGTCCTGGCACCAACTTGCGAACGGTGAACTGGTTATGGTCAGCGATGGTGTCGAGCGATATCTCGCTGTTTCCGGAGATATCTCCTCCCACTTTCATGGCGTTAGAAAAAGCGGTTACTTGCTTTGCCCCACAAACCATGAAAACCGCCTGGCGCTCAACGAACTTCTGCCGTTTACGGCTCCGGTCTCCTTCGGCCGGGAGGGAAGCACCTTTGGCTTCGGTGACCGACTGGGTTTTGCCAATACGGCGCAGATCCGTGCGGTTCGAAAGACGAATGTTCGCCCGGTTTTGGCGCAGCAGAGTTTACGCGAACTGCAGCTGACCTCTCGCAGCATTGAGCAGGTGATTGATGCCGCGGCATATGCCGTGCTGCAGGAAAATTACCGGGCAGGCTATGCCTGCGACGGCGATCATCTCAAGACGCCAGAGGAGGTGAAGGCCGGTATTGCAAGCGGGGCAACGATGATAACCCTGGATTGTTCGCTGGTGCTGCAGCCGCTGGCTGATCAAACGGACGAGCAGTGGGCGGCATTTTACAATGGCCTGCCGGAACAGCGCAGAGCACGGGACAGAGCGGATTACCTTGAAAACGACGTCGCCGATACCCTGGGTCTGCACTTTGATGTCGTGACGCTGGCCAAACTTCATTGGGTGTATGCGGCAGCAAACGCACTGATCCGAGATGTGTATTTCTCTGCATTGCTCCCTGCCGGGCGCCCCATTGATTTTGAGATCTCTCTTGATGAGACGGTGGAAACTACCACACCGGAAGCGCACTTCTTTGTTGCCCGGGAGATGGAGCGGGAAAAAGTTGTGGCAACCAGCGTTGCGCCGAAATTTGTCGGCGAGTTCCAGAAAGCCATTGAATATATCGGCGATCTGGATGAACTGCGGGCAACGATGTCGGTCCACGCGGCCATTGCGGAGTATTTCGGATACCGCTTGTCTTTGCACAGCGGTAGTGAAAAATTTGCGGTGCTGCCGCTGATCGCGGAGCTGACGCACGGTCACTATCATGTAAAAACCTCGGGCACGAGTTGGCTGGAGGTGGTAGAGGTCATCTCGAAACACGCTCCGGCATTGTACAGAAAGATGCATACGCTGGCCCTGGAGGGCATTGACGAAGCAAAGAGGTCTTATGTGGTGCATTGCGATGTGCAAAAGGTCCGGCCTTTGTGCGAGGTATCCGATGAGGAACTCCCGGAATATCTGCTGCATAATGACTCGCGTCAGTTGATGCATATCACCTATGGCTACATACTCAGACACGAGGATGTGCATCAAGAAATCCTGCATTTTCTGAAAACTAATCGGGCGCTCTATGAGGCAGAGGCGGAAGAATTGTATGATCGGCATTTTTCCGCGCTTCGTGCCTGATCGCCCAAGGAGGAAACAAATGAGGACTTGGAAGTACGGTGTTTCTTTTGCAGAGCATACGCCGCTGACGGCACCCCTGCCGCTGGAGGGAGATCTGTATGAAAACATGAAAAAGGCACGCGCCTATGGCTACGATGCGGTGGAGTTTCATACTCGTGAAACCTATGTGTTTGATTACGACCGCATTTGCTCCATGCGAGCGGGCGGTGAAGGCGATGTGCGTATTTTGGTCACGGGGCGTCTTTGCACGGAGGGGGGATATTCTCTCCTGGATGCGGAAGAAAGCAGCGTCTGTTATGCCATTGAGCATCTGAAAATGTACGTGGATAAGGCGAGCGTGTTGGGTGCGGATATCGTTTTGGGCTGGATCAAGGGCAAGGTCCCTGCCGGTGCGGATCGTGACGCGACCATGGCTGTTTTGGCCCAGAGACTCCGCCAGATCAATGATTACGGCAAAGAGAAGGGCGTAAAGATACTGCTGGAAGTTATTAACCGCTATGAGACCAATATTTTTAACACAGCGAAAGAGACCCTGGACTTTTTCCACCAATACCGGCTCGATAACTGCTATGTCCACCTGGATACTTTCCATATGAACATTGAGGAAGCGGATATGTGTGCTGCTATCCGGCTGTGCGGCCATCGCTTGGGATATCTCCATGTGGCGGACAACACCCGGACATATCCCGGCAGCGGGGCGTTGGACTTCAAGGCCATTCTGAAAGCCTTGGAGGACATCCACTACACCGGGTTCGTTACGGTGGAGTGTTTGCCGCAGCCTGACCGGGAGGCCGCGGCTAAAAAAGCTATTGAGCACCTGGTAGCTTGTGAACCGAACTGAAAGAGGGATGACCATGGAAAAACGCAAAATGCTGTCATTTGATGTGATCGGACAATTGACCATAAAGGCACTGGCCTCCGTATTTTTGTTTTTCTGCGCCGGTATGCTGATAAAAGGCATCGTAATGCGCGAAGAAACAATAAAAGGCGCAGTCGTCATGGCGGTATTTGCTGCGCTGTTTTTAGCCGGTGGATCTGTCGGTATTCTCCGGGCTGTTCGGCAATACCGCAGTTATCGCCGGGAAAATCCCAGGAAAAGAGACTATTGATTTTGCCAAATTAGGAAAGGGAGTTGTATTAATTATGGCAATGGATGCATTTTCTGCCAGCTTGATGGCTGACAAGCGCGAAATTATCTTTGCGCCCACCGTGTACAAGTTCCAAGACTTCGGCGCCATGGCCGAAGAATTTAAGCTCAATGAACGGGATGTGGTGCTCACCAACGAGTTTATCTACACCCCCTTCATGAAGGCCCTGGACCTCAAGTGCAACTTTGTGTTTCAGGAGAAGTTCGGCGCCGGCGAGCCCTCCGAGGCTATGATCCAGACCATGTACGACGCCATCCCCTACGACAGCTATGACCGTGTCATCGCCGTGGGCGGCGGCGCCATCATGGACCTGTGCAAGCTGTTGGGCTGCAAGCGTCCCACCTCTGTGCACGAACTGTACTACAAGCGCTTTCCCGTGATCCACGAGAAAGATGTTATCGCCATCCCCACCACCTGCGGCACCGGCTCGGAGTGCACCAACATCTCCGTTGCCATCGTCAAAACGGAGATTGATGGCAAACTCACCGGCGGCGAGACCAAACTGGGCCTGGTGTCCGATGACATCATCCCCAACAAGGTGTGTCTGATCCCCGATCTGATCCGCACCCTGCCCTATAAGCCCTTTGCCTGCAGCGCCATTGATGCCCTGGTGCATGCCACCGAGTCCTTCCTGAGCCCCCACCGCAAGACCATCACCTCCGAGATGTTCTCAGTGAAGGCCATGGACATGATTCTCAAGGGCTTCAAGCTCATTGACGAGAAGGGTCAGGATGCTCGCTTCGAGTATCTCGATGAGTTCGTGACCGCTTCTCTCTACGCCGGCATTGCCTTCTTGAAGGCAGGCTGCGGCCCTGTTCACGGCATGAGCTTCCCCCTGGGCGGCACCTACCATGTGGCCCACGGCGAGAGCAACTATATGCTCTTTGGCGCCATCCTGCGGTACTATGACAAGATGAACCCCACCGGTGAGATCATGAAGTTCAAGAAGTTGGTGGCCTCCATCACCGGCTGTGAAGTGGAGAATGCCATTGCCTATCTCTGTGACCTGCTGCAGCGCATTTTACCCCTGCGTCCCCTGCGTGACTGCGGCTTCACCGAGGCAGACTTCAAGGCCTTCCCCCTGTCCGTGGAGGCCAACCAGCAGCGCCTGATGACCAACGCCTACTATCCCTTCGACCTGGCTTCCGAGGAGGCCATTTATCGCGAGTGCTTCTAAATAAGGAGGATCAATACAATGCCTGATGTACAAGCAAAGGAATCCCGGGCGTTCGGCAGTCCCTCGAGGTATATTCAAGGCCCCGGAGAGATCCGCAATCTCCCCGCGTTTGCGGCCAATTTTGGTGATACCGCACTGTTGATCATTGACACTTTCTTTTTCGCCGAGTACTCCCGGAGCATTCCTGCGCAATTTGAAGAAAATGGGATGAAGGCATATACCTTTGAATTTTCCGGTGCGAGTTCTTCTGCTATGCTGCAAAAGATCGTGGACTACTGCAATACCCTTCCTAAAATACCGGATACCTTCATCGGAATAGGCGGCGGGCAGGCCTGTGATATCAACAAGGCGGCAGGTGCTACCTTCCGAAAGGCTTTTATCAATGTGCCCACCTCCTTGGCGACCGATGCGCCCACCTCCACCCATACCATCATCAATGACCCCGATCAGATGCCGTTTTTGATGGTGCACTACAAGAATCCGGATTACGTCGTGGTGGATACTGAGATCACCATCAAGTCACCGCTGTTTATGTTCGTATCCGGCATCGGAGACGCGCTGGCCACATATGTTGAAGCGGAGGAGTCCTTTGCTCATAACAATGTATGCAATGCCGGCGGAGGTACATACCGCCCCACCCAGTTGGGTATGGCCGTGGCCAAGCTCTCCTATGATGTCCTGCTGGAAAAGGGACGCGCAGCCATTTTGGCGGCGAAGAATCAAGTCAGAACACCGGCATATGAGGATGTGGCGGAGGCCACGATCCTGCTGTCCGGGCTGGGCTTTGAATGTACGGGCGTTTCCATTGCCCACGGACTCCAGGCAGGCTTCCATGTGCTGCCCCCCAAGAAAGGTTTGCTGCACGGGTCCGGAGTGGGCTACTGCCTGCTTATCCAGCTGATCTTGATGAACGATAACGCACGCTTTGCCGAAATATTCAAGTTCTGCAAGGATGTAGGTCTGCCTGTTTGCACCAGAGATATTGGCCTTACACCCGAGAACAGGACGGAGTATGTGGAAAAGCTGGTGGATGAAGTTTACGGCAAACGCTGGAATGTGCAGAATATGCCTTTCCATATTTCCCGCCAAATGCTGATCGACGCGATTTATTATCTGGATGCTTATGCCGAAGTAAATTGATGAATAATTGGGTTGAATCCGAACAAAAATTGCGATATAATAGCAACTAATCCAATATTTGGAGCTTTTTTGACATTTAAAAGATTTGTTGCCAACAGCATAGCGGTACTTGCCGTGCTGCTATGCGGTGTCATGGCTATGATGTCACTATATGCTTATCGTTGACGCTATTTTCAGAAAGGCAAAACTATGGATACGAAACGAATTGAAAAACTGGCGGCGCAGATCCGCTTGGAGACGCTGAAGGTCATCCACTCCCGGGGCTTCGGTCATGTGGGCGGCTCTATGGATCTGGCCGATCTGATGGCCGTGCTCTATGGCGAGGTCATGCACTTTGACCCCAAGAATCCCCGGGATCCCGACCGTGACTGGCTGGTGCTCTCCAAGGGTCACGCAGGCCCGGTGGCCTATGCCACTTTCGGTATCATGGGCTTCTATCCCATGGCTGAGGCCTATACCCTTAACCAGCCTCATACCAAGTTCCCCAGCCACACTGACCGCAAGTTGACCCCCGGTGTCGACCTCACTACCGGCTCTCTGGGCCAGGGTGTGTCCGCTGCCACCGGCGCAGCACTGGGCGACCGCATCGACGGCCGCAAGAACCATGTATTCTGCGTCATCGGCGATGGCGAGGCCGATGAGGGCCAGGTCTGGGAGGCTTTCCACTTTGCCTATGCCCACAAGTTGGACAACATTGTCTTTATCATCGACAACAACGGCTATCAGCTGGACGGCAAGACGGTGGATATTCTTGACCACGGCGACATCGCCAGGAAGGCTGAGGGCTTCGGCCTGTACACGCAGGAGGTTAACGGTCATGACGTGGAGGCCATCTATCAGGCCATCCAAAACGCATACAGCACAAAGGGCGTCCCTTCCTGCATCGTGCTGGACACCATCAAGGGTAAGGGTGCAACCTTTGCTGAACCTAAGCGGGAGCATTCCTCCCAGCCCAGTGAGGAGGCGTGGCAGGAGGCCATTGCCGCCGCCGAAAAAGCATTGCGGGAGGTGCGGAAATGAAATTGGAACTGATTGCCAAGCATGAAAAGGACAGTCGCGCCTGTCGCGACGCCTTTGCTCTGACCCTAAAGGACATGATGGCCGCCGACAAGAGCGTGTGCTATGTAGACTGCGACCTGATGGGTTGCGTCAACACCAAACAGTTGATGGCCGCCTACCCCGACCGCGCCTATGAGGCGGGCATCGCCGAGGCCAACGCCGCCGGTGTGTGTGCCGGTCTTGCCGCAACAGGCAAGAAGGTGTATCTCCACACCTTCGGTACCTTCGCCAGCCGCCGTATCTATGACCAGATCTATATGTCGGCCGCTTACGCGGATCTGCCGGTTCATGTATTCGGCTCCGATGCGGGCGTGTGCGCCGCTTTCAACGGCGGCACCCATATGCCACTGGAGGACGCAGCCATGTATCTGTCCATCCCCAAAGCGGTGGTCACCGACCCCTGTGATTACGCACAGCTGAAGGCTGTCACGGAGCAGGTGGCGGACTGTGACTGCGTCACCTACACTCGTTTTGTTCGCAAGGACATCATCCGGGTCTACGGCGACGATACGGAATTCACCCTGGGCAAGGGCGTGGTGCTGCATGAGAGCAGCCACGATGCTGCCACCATCATCACCTCCGGTATCATGGTGGACGAGGCTCTGAAAGCTTACGAAGCATTGGATGCCGAGGGTATTGCCGTGCGGGTAGTGGATATGTTCACTTGGAAGCCCTTGGATGAGGAGCTGGTTCTGCGCTGTGCCGCCGAGACCGGCGCTATTGTCACCGCCGAAAATCACAATGTTGTCTGCGGTCTTGGCAGTGCGGTAGCCAACTGTCTGGCGAAAAACCATCCCACCGTGCAGGAATTTGTGGGTGTGCAGGATATGTTCGGTCAGGTGGGTCCCCAGTCCTTCCTGATGGACGAATACGGTCTGCGGGCTTCCAACATTGTGGCCGCTGTAAAAAAGGCCATTGGCCGGAAATAAGAACAGCAGCAGAGCAAAAGTGCGGAACATTAAGATTGAAGGAGTCCGTCCTCCGGAGGCGAGGTCGCAAGGTGTACAGCCTTACTCATTGGCGTTTGAAAAAGCACTCAACACACATATTGATTCACTCCGACATTAGGTTAAGCCTATTCACCTTCACAGCTCTGCAGTATGCCTGCTTCCTGAAACGTGTTTAAACATATTACCGCTGCCCGCGTTAGAGATCACTGTATTATGCCCTTCGGTGCCATGGAGCGCAGCGGAAAGGATCGGTCTTCTTTATGAAAACAACAGTACGAATGATTGCAAAAATGGCAAATACCTCGGCTGCCACAGTATCTCGCTATCTTTCCGGTGCCGGATCGGTAAATCCGAAAACCGCCAAGAGAATTGACGAGGCTGTTTTGGAAACCGGTTACACGGTTAAAAGCGGCAGAGAAAGGATTTCCACCGAGCTAAGTAAGATGGTGATGGTGATTTCCTCTGATCTGAGCAGTCAGGTTTTTATTGACTATTACCTGGGAATCAATGACTATCTGCGCAGCAAAGACTACCATTGCGTAGAATCCTATAGCAACTTTGACGTAGATCGGATCATCGGTGATCTGCTCTACGCATCGGCCAACCGTTTTGGGGGCGTCGTACTGCTGAATATTTCGGAATCACCGGAGCTGATCGCAGCGCTGAAAAAAACCACCTGTCCGGTGATCTTCGTGAACCGTTTCCTTCGCTCCGCTGAGGTAGACACGGTGTGCGTGGATAATTATCAGGGAGGCTATGCGGCCACCAAGTATCTGATTGATGCCGGCCACAAAAAAATCATACACCTCTCGGGTATCACCACCTCCGTGGTAAGTCAGGATCGATTGTTAGGATTCTACGATGCCATGATGGACGCCAAACTTGCTCCGGAAGACAAGAACATCTTTAACGGCGATCTGACCGAGGACAGCGGTATTCGTCTGGGCAAGAAACTGATAGATGGAAGTCTGGATTGTACGGCCATTTTTGTAGCAAACGATAAAATGGCAGTTGGGCTGGCCAACTACCTACATACCCACGGGAAGCGGATCCCGGAGGATTACAGCATCATTAGCTTCGATACCACGCCATTGGCAAAAAACGCCTGCGTTCGGCTAACCACGGTGAGCTTTAACAGCTACAATATGGGTCTGGCTGCAGGGGAAATGCTTTATAACAAGATGACTGCTGCCGACCCCATTAATATGGTGCCCAAGAAATTGGTGTATCCGGCCGCTATCGATGAGGGTGATAGTGTTAGCTTCCGAAAATAATAGAATAGAAGATGCTTTCATTCTATTATAACACACTTAGATCCCCCGGTTTTCCCGGCCAGTAGCCATGTGCTGCTGGCCGCTTTTTTATGCCTCCGGAGATAGTTGCGCCCGCTTGTGAAAATCGCTATGCTGTGAGGAGAGATTGTCCCCCTCACAGCTTTTTCCATCTGTAAATCTCTCTGCTTCCGTACAGCACTAAGCGTGTACTGAGAGGGTAAGAGCATTTTGCGTCGGAGCAGAGCAGGCATTGCTGCCGCAGGGTGCTGTCAGAATGCTGGTCATTACAGAAAAGCAGTATGTGCCATTGAACTGTTGGTCGGGCAGCCAAGTCCATTTGATAAGCCGCAGCAGTTTAGGCAGCTCATGTTTTTTAGAAAAAGCAAGAAGAACGATTCTTTTCGGAATCGTTCTTCTTGCTTTGTGATCGGGCACTTTTTACGTAAAAACAAGCGGATGAAGTGCCCGACTCGAAGCTTCCCATGGCCAAATAGCAGAGACTACCGCAACGACGGATCATCGACCAACTGCTGCCCCAAGGATTACATATTCTGGCGGGCGCACCGAAGATCGGTCACTCCTTTATGCACGCCTGTACCGGTACAGATACAGGGCAGTTTCCAATGCCAATCGCTTCACCGGGTCGGCTGGATCAACCGACAGCAGCATCCATAGCTGCTGGAGCCGGTAGCACACGGTGTTGTAGTGCAGGTGCAGCTCCCGTGCCATCCGGCGCTGGTTGCCCATGCAGCGCAGCCAACTGTCCAGCGTGTCCAGCAGCTCCTGCCGCCGCAGCTCCGGCTGCCGCAGGAGCGCCCCCAACTGCCGTTGGATATACGCCTCCGTTTCCGCCGAAGAGGCGTCCTCCAGCAGACGTATCACCCCCGCCGGGTCGTCGGTCACGCAGGGCTTTCCTGTCCGCTCCGCCATACGGAGCGCCGTGCGAGCGCTGCGGTCTGCTTTTTGGAAGCCCGCCGCGCCGCCGTAAGGGCGGCTGGCACCGCAGAAGAAACCGTGTTCGGCGGCGAAATCCGCCATCATCTGCTGCAGCGGTGTCTCCAGTGCGAACAGGTCGTCCGCTTCCAGCACCAGCAGCATGCCCTCCTCTACGAGTATGCCCCAAACGTCCGCGCCCAGCATCCGGCAGTGGTCTTCCGTCTCGTGCAGCCAAGCGCGCCGCTGCGATTCCGGCGCATCTGCCCGTATCCGCAATAGGATATGCGGGTACTCCAAATGGATACCGGACTCCGCTGCCTGCCTCTCCATCGCTTCGCTCGGCGGCGCACCGGAGACGAGATGGTGCAGCAGCAAAGCCATCTGCCGCTCCTGCTCCGTTGGTATCCGCCGCCGCGCGATCTCGCGGGACACCGTATCGGCCAGCTCAGCGAAGCGCACATCGTCCGGCAGCTGGAGCAGCGGCAGTTCCAGCCGGTCAGCTGCCTCCGTCAGCTCTGCCGACAGGGGCTTGGGCAGATAGCGTCCCGGTTTGATGCCCACGCCGGACAGCCCTTTTTCCATCGCCGTGGGCAGCAGCGCGTCCACGGCCTGCGGATCGTCCGCGATAGCAAAGCCCGTGGTGATGAGCAGTTCTCCCTGCGCCAGCCAGCGTGCGTAGTCCGGCGTATCCGTCAGATTGACGCCGCTGACTTGTCGGTCAAGACCCGCCGCGCCGCCGCAGACAATGCAGCCCGCGAATGCGGGCAGGCGCAGCACCTCTCCCAGCGTGGGATAGTCCGATGTGTGCTGTGCTGTCATGGCTTTTGCCTCCTTTGTGATATTATCACAATTTCCGTAAAAATGTTCATTAAGCTTTACCGATGGAACAGGCCGTCCGTTGCTTTATAATAGCAGCAGCGAAACGAACGGAGGTACATTCCATGACAAAGCAAACAAAGCAGAACACACCCTCAGCCCCCCGCAAGCGGAGACTGGCCGCGCTGGTATCAGCCGCTCGGTGCGGCGGGGAGAAATGCGACACGCTCTCCTGCCACGCCCGCCGCTGCACGGCTGCGTCTATGGCGCAGGGTCTGAAGCACTACGCTTGAAACGGCACTCTCCTCCGACAGCCACCCTCGGCAAAGCACTGGGGGTGGCTGTCCGTTTAGCTTTTTTTCGGTTCCTTTTTCAGCAGGGACGCCGCCGTGATCACCGTCAGCACGGACTCCGTCACCATGCCGGAATAGGAACGCACTGCAATGACATACACCAGCCACGAAAGGCCGCTGACAATGCCCGCGCCTTGTATCACCCGCTTGTTGGACTGGAAGAAGGGCAGCAGGGCCACCAACGATGCCAAAATAGGTAGCAGCGTCACTGGCGTTTCGTAGGTTAACACAGCA
>SFGJ01000051.1 GCA_004557655.1 Clostridiales bacterium
TATGGTAATGATAGTAAGGCTTAAGAAGGTAAAACGTGATAGCTTAAAATAAATTCAAGTTTGTCGGGTAAATAGCAAACCCAGCCGAGCCAGTCAACGATAAAATGAACGCCGCTTCGCGCCGTCGTTGACAGCCCCGCCCGTCTTTGCTGGTAGGCAATCAAGGGGCGACAGCAAGGAGTACTGCCGCCCCGCACTATTATTCAGAGAGGGGGAATTTCCATGACCGAAGATGAAGCCTACAAGGTGCATATCCAGTACACATTCAATGCCTTTTGCAAGGTAGTCATTCGTCACGCAGCCATAGATAAAATCTTGAAGCTGCGCCGGAGGTGGGAACGGGAAGTTTCCCTTGATTATCTGATGAGTGAAAAGTTTGTCCAGCTTGCCGAGCCGGAGTAGCTTGAAGAATATCTTTTTACCGCCTGCGGCCAGACCGCCGTTCTGTATCATGCGGAGCTTGCCGCCGCCCTTGCCCTTTTGCCGGAGCAGACGCAGGAAGAAATTTTTCGTTACTATTTCCTGCGCCAGCCGCAGCGAGTGATCGGCGTACATATTGGCCGGACACGCAGCACAGCGGGGCGGCATATCCGGCTTGCCTTGCAGCGGTTAAGGCGGCTCATGGAGGGAAATGACTATGAGTAAACTTCTCCCCTATGAAACAATCGTCAAAGCCCATGAGGGCGACCCGGACGCAATCGACACCATTCTTTCCCACTATGCCGGATATATCCGCTACTGTTCCAAAGTACACGGGAAAGTCAACGCCGAAGTTGAGGAACATATAAAGCAACAGCTCATTGCCGCCCTGTTCAAATTTCGCTTTGACCGATAAACAAAGAACAAACACTGGCTGTCATTAGCGGTTTCACTCCAGCCAGTTTACAATTCATCTATTCCTAAAGGAAGCAGGTCATAGTATAATAGAACCAACGACAAATATACTTTTAGGGGAGATATAGCAATATGAAAAGTAATAAATACTTAACTATTGGCTTATTAACAGGATTTATTGTCGGTGGTTGCATAGGTGTGTTGGCATGGGCGTTTTTGCAAAATCTTTTTGCTATTTCTATTTGTGCAGGTATCGGAATGTTGATTGGAATTGTTATAGGTACATTGATTGATTATGAAAAAAATAATCATCAAGAGAAATAGAAAAAATGCACAATGCCTTAAAGGGAAAACAGGAATTTATTGTGCTATCCATCATCGGGCCAACCTGACCTGAACTTTCAAAACTGAATATCCACCGCCCATCGGCGGCCAGCGAAAGCAGTAAGTCTGAAAAAGATTTGCTGCTTTTTTCTTTATCCGTTTGGCAAAATCGCAAAGTCATCCGTAGTAGGTAGGTGAAGCCGGAAACAAAAAATTTTCTGCGGCGGTAGCCAAATCTGCATTTTCTGTATTTCTAAGGCAAAGGAAAATTTGAGAAAATTCCCGGCAAGCGGGTAGCTGGCGGCCTTTGAAATGTATCTTTAGCGGAAAGAAAGAACTGCGGGTAAAAATCGCCCCACGCCGTAAGATTTTTGCAGAAATCCGGCCAAAACAGGCGGCAGCTATACGAGTAGTAAGTGCAAGGGGAAATCTACGGCTTACTTAGAGCAAGTTTCTACCACGGTGCCAAAATCCGCAATTCTGCGGTTTTGCCCCTCGCGGGAAACTTGTTGGGGAGTGCCTTCCCCAAACCGGAAATGCCCCGAAAATAGCTAACAGACCAGCCCATTTTTTGTGATAAGTGAAAGGAGGTTTACAGCCCATGCCGAAGCGATACAACACCCCCCACCGCAGCCATGTTGTGAAAACCCGGCTGACCGATGAAGAATACGCCGACTTCACAGAACGGCTTGCGCCCTATGGTATCAGTCAGTCCGAATTTCTCCGGCAGGCCATCCGGCGCACTACCATACGCCCCGTACTCCATGTGTCGTCAGTCAATGACGAGCTGCTCTCCGCTGTCGGGAAGCTCACAGCCGAGTACGGCAGGATTGGCGGCAATCTCAACCAGATTGCCCGCACCCTCAACGAGTGGCATAGCCCCTACCCGGCTATGGCAAAGGAATTGCGGGAAGCGGCCGCCGACCTTGCCGCCCTCAAGTATGAAGTCCTAAAGAAAGTAGGTGACGCCGTTGGCAACACTCAAGCATTTAGGCTCTAAGAACGCCGACTACGGAGCCGCCGAACAATACCTGCTCTTTGAGCATGACGAATTTACTATGAAGCCCGTCCTTGATGAAAACGGCAGGCTTATCCCCCGTGAGGATTATCGCTTGTCCACGCTGAACTGCGGCGGCGAGGATTTTGCCGTTGCGTGTATGCGCTCCAATCTCCGCTATGAGAAAAATCAGCGGCGGGAGGATGTGAAAAGCCACCACTATATCATCAGCTTTGACCCACGGGACGGGCCGGACAACGGCCTGACCGTAGACCGGGCGCAGGCGTTGGGGGAGCAATTCTGTAAAGAGCATTTCCCCGGCCATCAGGCCCTTGTCTGCACCCACCCGGACGGGCATAACCACAGCGGCAACATCCATGTGCATATCGTCATTAACAGCCTGCGGATAGAGGAAGTGCCGTTCCTGCCCTACATGGACAGGCCAGCGGACACGAAAGCCGGGTGCAAGCACCGCTGCACCGACGCAGCCCTACGCTACTTCAAGTCCGAGGTCATGGAGATGTGCCACCGGGAAGGACTTTACCAAATCGACCTCTTGAACGGCAGCAAGAACCGTGTCACAGACCGGGAATATTGGGCGCAGAAAAAGGGACAGGCCGCACTGGACAAGCAGAACGCCCCCATGATTGCAGGCGGTATCACGCCCCGGCAGACCAAGTTTGAAACGAACAAGGAGAAGCTGCGGCAGACCCTACGGAAAGCCCTTGCCACCGCTGCCAGCTTTGACGAGTTTTCCTCTCTGCTGTTGCGGGAGGGTGTGACCGTCAAGGAGAGCCGGGGGCGGCTGTCCTACCTCACGCCAGACAGGACGAAGCCTATCACCGCCCGGAAGCTGGGCGGCGACTTTGACCGCACCGCCGTCCTTGCCGTTTTGGAGCAGAACGCCCAGAGGGGCGTAACGGTTCGCTACACCCCGCAGCACCAAGCCGCCAGAGCCGCCGAACAGACCGCAGCCATACCCGAATACCTACACGCCGGGAAAGGCCGCTTACAGGGCGAAAAGACAGGGAAAATCGACCCCAGACAGGACAGTGTGCAGCGGCTTGTGGACATTGAGCAGAAGATGGCCGAGGGCAAGGGCAAAGGCTATGAACGATGGGCGAAGATACACAATCTGAAACAGGCCGCCAAGACCCTGACCATCTACCAACAGTACGGCTTTTCTTCCCCGGAACAGCTTGAAGCCGCCGTTGCTACCGCCTATCAGGAAATGCGCCAGACCAGCGGCGAACTGAAAGCACTGGAAACGAAGCTGCAAGGGAAAAGGGAGTTGCGGCAACAGGTACTTGCCTATGCCAAGACCAAGCCCATCCGCGAGGGGCTGAAAGCGCAGAAATCCGAGAAAGCCCGCGCCGCATACCGCCAGGCAAACGAGAGCGATTTTATCATAGCCGAAGCCGCCGCCCGGTATTTCAAGGCACAGGGGCTTACCAAGCTGCCCGGCCGAAAAGCGTTGCAGGCCGAGATCGAGCAGCTTATCTCCGAGAAAGACGGCCTGTACAACACCTATCACGAACAGAAGCAGCGGTTCAGGGAGTTGCAGACCGTCAAGCGGAACATCGACCAGATTTTGCGCCGGGAAGAGCCGCACCGCAGAAAGGAGCAGAGCCATGAACGATAAGCCGTCCCGCATGGACTACCGCCAGCACCAGGCAGCCCGCCGCCTTGTGCATGAGTGCTGTAACTACGACGAGGGGAACTGCCTGCTGTTAGACGACGGGGAGCCTTGCGTGTGCGTCCAGAGCATTTCCTATTCCCTCATGTGCCGCTGGTTCCGTGTGGCTGTCCTGCCCCTTGACGGGGAGCTGGCCGCAGCCCTCTTGTACCGGGGGAGCCGGAAACGCTGCGCGGTCTGCGGGGCGGCCTTTGTCCCCAAATCCAACCGGGGGAAATACTGCCCCGGCTGCGCCGGGTGCATGAAGAAACGCAAAGCCGCCGAGAGAAAGCGGAAACAAAGGCAGAAATGTCACGCTTTAGAGCCTTTCAAACCCGCATAAATCAAGGCTTTTTTCGTGGGTGTCAAAGGGTATGCGATACATTTATCCTTTCCCCCCGGAAATGCCGTCCTAATGCGTGACAAAGCCCAAAAACGACACAACACAGAGGGAGGTGATACTATCGCTGATTATATCAGGGCAGACACCACGCTGCCCGCCTATCTTCCATACCCCCGTTTCCTGCTGAAAATGGAGATTTCACAGACCGCCAAGCTGCTGTATGCGCTTTTATTAGACCGCTCCACCCTGTCACAGAAGAACGGCTGGCAGGACGGCGAGGGCAGGATATTCATTGTCTACCCCGTTGCGGAGATAGCGGAAATGCTGGACAAGGGTTGTACCGCCATCAAGGGAGCCTTGAAAGAACTGGACGCAGCCGGGCTTTTAGAACGGGAACGGCGGGGCTTCTCCGCACCCAATCGGCTTTATGTGAAAGTGCCGCCTGTCCCAGTGGTACGGTTTTCCGACCAACTGATGGCCGGAAAAGCGACCCTCATACAGTCGGAAAAGCGACCTTATGACGGTCGGAAAACCGACCCTATGATGGTCGGAAAACCGACCCCTAACAAAACTAATATAAACAACTTAATAGAGAACCAAACAATGAGAGCGAGTGGGGAGCCGCCCACAGCTTATGGCCGATATGAGAATATTTTTCTGTCAAAGGACGAATATGACGAGTTACAGGCAGAATACCCGGACAGGCTGGAACGGCTGATTGAGGAAATGAGCCATTACCTTGCCGCCAGCGGGAAAGCCTACCAGAATTATGCCGCCGCCTTGCACAGATGGGCGGCCAATGACAAAAAGGGAGCCGTAAAACAGGGCATCCCCGACTATACCTGTATGGAGGGAGAAAGCTTATGACAAGTGAAATCAAAGATATTTTGGAGAACATGACAACCGCCGCCCCGGAGATGGAGGACTATATCGGCGAGGACGGACTGCTTTACTGCGGAAAGTGCCATACGCCGAAAGAAGCCTACTTCCCGGAGGGTAAGGAGCTGTTTGGCCGTGACCGCCACCCGGCAGAGTGCGACTGCCAGAGAGCCGCCCGTGAGCAGCGGCAGGCCGCCGAGGAACACCGCCGCCATGTGGAAGCCGTGGAAAATCTGAAACAGAGGGCTTTTGCCGACTCAGCCATGCAGCAATGGACATTCGAGAACGACAACGGCAGAAACCCGCAGACCGGGATTGCCCGGCGGTATGCGGAGCATTGGGAAGAAATGCAGGCCGAAAACATCGGCTGCCTGTTCTGGGGGAACGTCGGCAACGGGAAAAGCTACCTTGCGGGCTGTATCGCAAACGCCCTCATGGAGAAAGAAGTCCCCGTATATATGACGAACTTCGCCGTTATCCTGGGCGACCTCTCTCCCGGCTTTACAGGCCGGAATGAGTATATTTCCCGCCTTTGCCGCTATCCGCTGCTTATCATTGACGACTTCGGCATGGAGCGTGGCACCGACTATGGACTGGAACAGGTATTCCATGTGATTGATACCCGATACCGCAGCAACAAGCCGCTGATCGCCACCACCAACCGCCCGCTGGACGAGTTGAAAAAGCCGACAGACACGGCCCATTCCCGGATTTATGACCGACTGCTGTCCATGTGCGTCCCGATACGCTTTACTGGCGTCAACTTCCGGCAGGAAACCGCAAAGCGGAAAATGGAAACCATGAAGAAACTGCTGGCTGAATGAAAGGAGTATTGCCTATGGAGAATATCAAGCAGCACGACCACCGTACCACCCGCCGCCCCGACTGCGTGACGGAAATCCGCATGGGGAATACCGTTCTTGTCGTGTCCGGCTTTTTCAAGAAAGACACCACCAGCACCGCCGCCGACAAGATGGCGAGGGTACTGGAAGCGGAAGCCGCTGCTACACAAAAAAAGGCGATTTGACAAGCTGTAAAGAAGCAGATTTATCACTTTTACCGCTGTACAGCCGCCCCTGTTCCGTGGTACAATGAAACCACGGAATAGTGGGGCTGGCTGTCGGAAACGGAGGATTTTATGTTAAGACAAGCCACCCAAAACCTCATTACCGCCCCTACGCCAAGCAGAACGGCTTTACCAATCTGCGCTGGTACACCGACGACGGCTACTCAGGTGCGAACTTCCAGCGGCCCGGATTTCAAGCCATGCTTGCAGACATTGAAGCCGGGAAAGTCGGCACCGTCATAGTCAAGGACATGAGCAGGCTGGGGCGTAATTAC
>SFGJ01000052.1 GCA_004557655.1 Clostridiales bacterium
AGAGCTCCTCTGTGGTGGCTGGTTTGTTGGAACTACTATCTTACCACATGAGTTCTCTTTTTCTTTGTTTTCGTGTTACCTATGTATTATAGCTCAACAGAAACGCAAATTTTCCTAATTTTCCGCGCACTTTTTACGTTTTTTCTGCGCTTGACACTGCCGTTCAAATGGCATAAAATGTAGGTAACACCTGGAAGGGAGTTGTAATAACCATGACAAAGTCCATTATCACCGTCAGCCGCGAGTTTGGCAGCGGCGGCCGCACCATCGCCCATAAGGTGGCCGAGCGTCTCGGCGTTCCCTATTATGATAAAGAGCTGATCAAGGCCGTAGCCGAAAAGACGGGCTTTGATCCCAAATTCATTGAGGAGCGCGGCGAATACGCCCCCGGCCGGACGATTTTTTCCATGCTGCCTGTATTTGACGGCACGCAGGGCGCGCTCAGCGCGGCGGATTTTCTGTGGGCCATGCAGCGCCAGGTCATCCTGGATCTGGCCGATAAAGGCCCCTGCGTCATCCTTGGGCGCTGCGCGGATTACATTCTTAAGGATCGTTCGGACGTGCTGAACGTGTTCATCTATGCCGACAAGGCCTACCGTGCCGAGCGCATTGTGCGCCTGTACGGCCAAAGCGATAAGAAGCCCGAGGACCGACTGGAGGACAAGGACAAACGCCGCAGCGTCAACTATAAGCACTATACCGGCCAGAACTGGGGCGAAATGCGCAATTATGATCTGTGCCTGAACAGCGCTGTCTTCAGCGAGGACACCTGCACGCAGCTCATCGCCGAGCTGGCAGAGAAGCGCTGAGCTTCCCCTCCTTGACAGCCCCACGCGCCCCTCCGCCCAGGATCAGCACGGCGGAGGGGCGCGTTGCGCATCTCCCCTGCTTTTCAGACAGACACCGACGCTCAAAAAGCGCACCGCGATTGCTCACGGTGCGCTTCTTTTACGCTTTTATCCAAATCAGAACTTGGTGGTGTTCAGCCGGATGGAGGGACCCATGGTGGTGCTCAGATACAGAGACTTCACATAGGTGCCCTTGGCGGTGGCGGGCTTGGCCTTGATGATGGCTTCCATCAGGGCGGTCAGGTTTTCGCTCAGCTTTTCAGACTCGAAGGAAACCTTGCCGATGGGGCAGTGCGCGATAGCGGTCTTGTCCACGCGGTACTCGACCTTACCGGCCTTGATATCGGAAATGGCCTTGGTCACGTCCATGGTTACGGTGCCGGACTTGGGGTTGGGCATCAGGCCCTTGGGGCCCAGGATGCGGCCGATGCGGCCGACAACGCCCATCATGTCAGGCGTGGCAACGCAGACGTCGAAGCCAAACCAGTTTTCCTGCTGGATCTTCTGCACCATGTCCATATCGCCAACGAAATCAGCGCCAGCGGCCTTGGCTTCCTCAGCCTTGGGGCCCTTGGCGAACACCAGCACGCGGACGGTCTTGCCCGTGCCGTGCGGCAGCACCACCGCGCCGCGAACCTGCTGATCCGCGTGACGAGGGTCAACGCCCAGACGGATGCTGAGCTCGACGGTCTCGTCGAACTTGGCCTTGCCGGTCTGCTTGACCAGCTCAATCGCCTCGGCGGCTTCGTAATACTTGAGGGGATCGATCAGCTTTTTGCTGTCAGTATACTTCTTGCCGTGTTTCATCTAATTTTCCTCCCCTCATTCTTCCACGGTGATGCCCATGGAGCGCGCGGTACCCTTAACCATGCTCATGGCGGCCTCGATGCTGGCGGCGTTCAGGTCGGGCATCTTCTTTTCAGCGATTTCACGAACCTGAGCCTGGGTCAGCTGGGCAACCTTATCGCGGTTGGGACGAGCAGAAGCACTCTCGATGCCCAGGGTCTTTTTGATCAGAACCGGGACGGGAGGCGTCTTGGTGATGAAGGTAAAGGAACGGTCAGAATACACCGTGATGACAACAGGAATGATGTAGCCTTCCTGCTTGGCGGTGCGGGCGTTGAATTCCTTGCAGAAGCCGGGAATGTTCACGCCGTGCTGGCCGAGCGCCGGGCCAATCGGGGGGGCGGGAGTCGCCTTGGCCGCGTTAACCTGGAGCTTGATGATAGCGGTTACTTTCTTTGCCATGTTGAATGGCACCTCCTAAACATTGTGGTAATGGCGGCACGATTTTTCACGTACCTCCCACTGGGGAAACGGGTTAAGTGTTGGCCTGTGCTCAGTCCAGCTTCTGCACTTGATCCATGTCGACCTCCACCTGCATTTCGCGGCCGAGGAACATCTTCACCTTCACGCGCAGCTTGGCGCGGATCGCGTCGATTTCCTCCACCGTGCCGGTGAAGTTCTCCAGGGGGCCAGAAAGAATGCGGACTTCTTCGCCAACGGCGATGCTGCACTTGGATTCCATGGACTGGCTGTTCAGCATCAACTCAACCTCTTCGGGGGACAGCGCAACCGGCTTGGATTCCGGGCCGACAAAGCCCGTCACGCCGCGCGTGTTGCGCACGACATACCAGCTTTCGCTGGTGATGATCATCTTTACCAGAACATAGCCCGGAAACGTCTTGCGCTGATAGGTCACGCGCTTGCCGTTGCGGATTTCGGCAACCTCTTCGGTGGGCACGGTGATCTCAAAGATGAGATCCTGCATGCCGTTGTTTTCAACCGTCTTTTCGAGGTTATCCTTTACTTTGTTCTCGTAGCCCGAATAGGTATGCACAACATACCATTGGGGGGTCTTTTCCGTAGGCTCGGCCATGCTCGAATCTCCTTAATTGCCGTTAGCGGGAGCCTCGGTGGCAGCGGGCTGCTCGGAGGCGGTATCCGTAACGGTATCGTTCGCGTCGGGCTCAGTTACTCCGTCGGGAAGGTTGTCGTCCCCGGCGTCGTTTGCGTCATGATCGTGATCATGCGCTTCGACATCCCCGGTATCCTTCAAGGAACTGATTGCGGTGACGAGCTTGGACGCGCCCATGTCCAAAAGACCAATGACCACGCCCATGAACACCATGAACACCAGCACGATGCAGGTGTAGTTGATCAGATCTTTCTTGGTGGGCCAAGTGACCTGCTTCAACTCATGCCACATGTTCTTGAAGGGGGTAGCAATGTTGCGCGGGAGATTCTTGCAGAAGGTGATGAATTTGCCCTCTTTCTTGGGCTGTTCGGCGCCTTGCGTCTTCTCCTTGACGGTCGTTTTCTCGTCTGCCATGCTGTTACCTCGTTTCGCGGTGAGCAGTATGTTTCCTGCAGAAACGGCAGTACTTGTTCAGCTCAATACGGTCGGGGGTGTTCTTCTTGTTCTTTTTGGTGTTGTAATTGCGCTGCTTGCACTCGGTGCAGGCCAGCACGATGTTTGCTCTGGCTTCCTTAGCGGCCATGATGGAACACCTCTTTCGGTCATATCCGCTGCGGACGGGCAGCCCGCCCGCAGCGGTTTATATTGATAGGAGCCCGGGCTTACTCCATGATGGAGGTAACGGCGCCGGAACCCACGGTACGGCCGCCCTCGCGGATAGCGAAGCGCAGACCGTTTTCGATAGCGATGGGGGTGATCAGGGTCACTTCCATCTCGATGTTGTCGCCAGGCATAACCATCTCAACGCCGTCGGGCAGTTTGATGTTGCCGGTAACGTCCGTCGTGCGGAAGTAGAACTGAGGACGGTAGCCATTGAAGAAGGGAGTATGACGGCCGCCTTCTTCCTTGGTCAGCACGTACACCTGACCCATGAAGTGGGTGTGCGGATGGATGGAGCCGGGCTTGGCCAGTACCTGACCGCGCTCGATCTCGTTGCGCTGCACGCCGCGCAGCAGCGCGCCGATGTTGTCGCCGGCTTCCGCGTAATCCAGCGTCTTGCGGAACATTTCGATACCGGTGATAACCGTCTGACGGGGCTTGTCCATCAGGCCGACGATTTCTACGGGGTCGTTCAGCTTGATTACGCCGCGCTCTACACGACCGGTGGCCACGGTGCCGCGGCCGGTGATGGTCATGGTGTCCTCAACGGGCATGATGAAGGGCTTGTCCTCATCGCGCTCGGGGTTGGGAATGTAGTTGTCAACAGCGTCCATCAGCTCGTAGATGCACTGGCACTCGGGCGCATGCTTCGGATCGGAACCGTCGTTCTGCATGTACTCCAGCGCCTTCAGCGCGGAACCCTTGATGATCGGAATGTCGTCGCCGGGGAAGTCGTAGCTGCTCAGCAGCTCGCGCACTTCCATTTCAACCAGCTCCAGCAGTTCCTCGTCATCCAGCAGGTCAACCTTGTTCAGGAAGACCACGATATAGGGCACGCCTACCTGACGGGCCAGCAGGATATGCTCGCGGGTCTGGGGCATGGGGCCGTCGGGAGCGGACACCAGCAGGATCGCGCCGTCCATCTGCGCAGCGCCGGTGATCATGTTCTTTACATAGTCGGCATGGCCGGGGCAGTCCACGTGAGCATAGTGACGCTTTTCGGTCTCGTACTCTACGTGGGCGGTGTTGATGGTAATGCCGCGGGCGCGCTCTTCGGGCGCCTTATCGATTTCGTCATAGCGCATCTTCTGCGCATGTCCCTCGCTGGCCAGCACCATCGTGATGGCGGCCGTCAGGGTCGTCTTGCCGTGGTCAACGTGGCCGATCGTGCCGATGTTTACATGCGGCTTATTGCGCTCAAACTTTTGCTTAGCCAT
>SFGJ01000053.1 GCA_004557655.1 Clostridiales bacterium
TTCCGGTGTGGTGAGCTTATGAACCAGGGCTTTGTAAGCGCGTTCATTGCCGAGCAGGTAGAGCGAACGAATCGGATATTCACCGACGATGGAAAGCATTGTGATGAGCTGCCGGAGCTGACTGCCCGGGCGGAAGTATTGCATAGGCGCATCACCTCGCTTCGTAAGAATTTCCGACTACATGACTGCTCTCTTTGTCGGAATTTCCGACGTGAAATCTGCCCCAAATTGCCGCTATACCGGGCGTTTTCGGTTTCCAATTTCTTATGTAAGTTTTCCGGGGCAAAAAGCAGCGGTTTTTACATAAGATTTTTCCCTTAACAAAAGCGGACTTCATAGAGCTTCACCCCCTTATCCGGCAGCGTTTTCTCTTCGACCATCCACATAGGAAAGTCGTGTTTGGGAATCACATAGACTTCCGTGCGGTCCTCACTTCCGGCAGCACTGCAATAGTAATGCGAGCAAACTGCCGGGTGATCGTCGGGCAGAACATACAGTGCCAGAATATCCGTGACCATATTGGTTTCGATATTATCGTGATCCCGCATGGCCCGTTCCGGGCGGCTTCTGTCATACACATGACGGTAGGCAAGCACACAATCCCGAAAGCGGACCGGAGGCTTACCCTCAAAGAACTTCCGCATAGCCGGATAAAGATAAGATCGGATATAGTCCGCTGAGCCGGACGCTTTCTTCGGCAGCAGTGCCGGAATGCGAACCGAGAACCACCCTTCGGCCGTAAATCCGACCTCGACCGGGATCGTATTAGATATGATTGCATCCGTTTGGGCTGTTGCCCCGGCTGCTCCGGTGTAGGCCGGAAGGACACGGGTAAGAAGGACTGCCTGCTCGGACAGTTCCTCAAGCCGAAGCGCCCGGTTATAGCTTTCCGGAAGATTTCCGTTTTCGTAAAACCAGCGGACGGCGGCAGCCTGCTCCTTCATACGGGACAGCTTGGCTTCCACTTTACCGAGCGTCTTCATATAAGTCGTTTCAGCCTTCATGCTCAGTCGCCTCCTCACTGTAAAAACGGACTTCCGGTTCGTCTTGGCCACAAAAATCCACGGTAGCAAACAAACACGGCGCATTCGGCAATCGAACAGTGCTCACCATATCGATCCTCGGCACTACAACGATATATTTCATATCCTCCTGGGGCTGAAGCAGCTTCAGCAGATTCTGCTCGCCATCATAGAGCACCACGATCTCATAGCCGACATTTTCTTTCAGGAAAAATAGCTGCGACGGGTAGACCGCCGGATAATGCGCCATCGGTTCCACCTTGTCAATGAACCGAAGCAGCACCCATATCGCCAGGATCATCCGCTGATCCGGCTGGCACATCGGGTCAAGTCCGATATAATAACCGCCGGAAACATCCGCAATGAGCATTTGCCTTTTCAGATTCCGCAGGATCTTTTCTGCCGTCTGCGGCGGCTTTTGCAGCATTTTTATGATTTGCGCACGGGGCAAGGCTCCGTATTGCGAAAGCCATTTGACCACATACTGTTCATCGGTCAACAGCACGATAACCACCTCCTTTTTGTACTCATTTGTACCCAAATGCGTATTCTGTGCCAAATACGCATCGTTAATCCGCCTCCTGCTGCCGTTCCTTGAGGATGGCTTCCAGCTCAGCACGGTCGGTCGTGATCATTTCCTGTTCCTCTTTGGACGCCTTAATGATGACCGGCACCTTGCTGTTGTTGGAACAGATCAGCGCCTCGCCGCGTTCAAAGCGGGTAATGGAACGGATCTCGGTTTTTGTGAGTTTCAGCGTATCCCGGACAAATTCCGCTTCGTCCGGCTCCAAATTCAGAATGATCTTATTCTTGGAATTGTTGATAATGGCCCGACCATAGCGACCATCTTCCAATCCGAAGAAATCGGACAGGTCCTGCGTTGCGGAAATCGCCGCCCCGCCGAAACCACGGATAACCTTGAAAATCTCCAGGCAGAACTCTGCCGCCATCCGATTGGAACCGGCACCGATCAGCTGCCAGATCTCGTCGATCATAATGGCTTTCTTTTTTGTGCGGTCGCTTTTGATCTTATCCCAGACATAGTCGAGGGCGATCATCATACCCACAGGCAGCAGTTTGCCCTTCAGCTCCGATAGGTCGAGAACGATATACTTATTGGACAGGTCCACATTCGTCTGTTGGTTGAAAGACTGCGCCGAGCCGGTAACAAAGCGGCTGACAATGACTGCAATACGCTTGGTCATTTCATTCTTTTGCAGTTCCTCATGCAGATCTCCGAGGATCGGCATGGTCTTCATCTTCGGCGGAACAGCATTACGGTCCGCATAGACCGAATCGTTATCATGCGTGATACCGAACTTGCCGTAGGTGCGGATCAGCGCCTCGTCCAGCATCTGCTCCTCTTCGTTGGTCATGTCCGGAATCAGCAGTGAGAAGAAGATCATCAGCTGCTGAATTTTCTGCGCCAGAAGGGAGTCCATCTCGCTGTAATCCAACTCATCAATCAGTTCCATCTCTGGGCTGATGGTGTGCCGGATCTCCATAATATTGATGCAGTGCGGTGAGCCCGGTGCAATTTTGATAAACTGACCGCCGATGCGGTTGCACGCTCGCCGGAACTCATGTCCCTTAATGGGAGCGATGATATAGCACTGAATGCCGCGCATACGCATACGCAGTGCCAGCAGCTGCATGGTAAAGGTCTTTCCGGCGCCACTGGTGCCGAGCAGGTTCAGATTGGCATTTTTATTTTTCTTCGTGTCAAACAGATCGACGATGCACAGCGAGTTGTTATGGCAGTTGATTCCGAGCAGCACGCCGGTATCGTCCGACATCTCAAAGGATGTGAACATATAGGTAGAGGCCGCACCGCTGGTCAGCACATTCCGCTTGGATTTCTTTTCAAGCTTCGGGGATATCTGCAGAAACGGCATCACCGTGCCCAGGGCGTCCTCCTGTTGGAAACTGCAGTCGCTGACATACATATCCATAGACTTGAGCATATCGGTCATCTGCTGCTTGCGCCACATCAGTTCCTCGTAGGTCCGTGCGGACACGGTCACGAATACTGACATATAAAAAAGGTCCTCGTTGTAATTGGCGATTCCCTGCTTGATGAAATATCCTGCCTGAATGGAACCGGCAAGCTCCTCATAGTCGGTCGAGGTGTCCTGCATACTTTTAAGCTTCGTGCGGTTCAGGCGGATGCGCTGGGCAACCTTGTCGATGGTCTTGCTGCGGTTTTCCCGTTTTAGAAACACATCGACATCAATGCCTTCGCCGGCGTTGATGAGGGAGGACATCCATCCGGCGCGGACCTTATTCGGGTATCCGTTTCCTTTGATAAACAGGAAGGAGTAGTAGAGCTCGTCCATAATGATGTAGTTGCGATGCGTCAGGTCAATCCCACGGGGCGCGATAAAATGCGCCATACGGATATGCGGGACCGGATCAATCCCGATGACCTTGTTCTTCGCCGCCATCGTGTCTAAGACGATGCGGTCGACACGGGAATGAAACGGCTCCTCCACACAGGAACGGCGATTGAAAAACATATATAAAATCTCCGCCGTTGCTTCGTCGGGATCCTTCGGCTGAAGGATATTGTTGCCGCACTGCATGAAGTAGGCTCGGGCGTTCTGCTCGGCGGTCAGCAGCGTGCTGCAGATCTGCCCGTAGTCACTGTTTTCGTTACGCCGCAATTCTTCATACCGAAAAATCAAAAAGAAGCGCCTCGTCAGCGCTTCACGGCTTCCCACATCCTTAATGAGGCGGATATATCCCTCACTGAGCTTCTTACACTGCTCACTTTCCTCGGTTTCCATTTCCTTTCGGAGCATAGCTATGTGCTTATCAGAGTCAGCTTTGCGGGTGATACTCTTAAACTGCAGATGCACCGGCGAAATTTTCAGCCAGCTTGCAAACGAGCAGATGATCTCGTACTGTTCTTCCTCAGAGCGCAGCATAAAGTTGATGGGCTCAATTTCAAGGATCTTGATATACCGCCCGTCGGTCGTCTCAATAATGCCGTGCTCCAGATTTTTGATCGGAATGAAATCCTGGGTAAAGCTCAGCTTTTCAGGCTTTCTTTTTCCTGCTTTTCTTTTTGCGGAGCTGTCTTTGGTCATATTTGTATCCCACCCTTCTCAAATGCAATTTTCTTCTGCGCGCCAGATAGCAGATAATGTGACCTGCATACTGGAACAGCGAATCGCCGTCAATGCCCATAGCGGCGAGGATCCCGATCGGAATCAGCGTGACGGTCATCACAACGATGCGTATTGTGGTT
>SFGJ01000054.1 GCA_004557655.1 Clostridiales bacterium
AAGGAACAGGAAGATACTGAACGTAGTCGCGCGGAGCAGCTCAGGAAAAATGACAATGCCGTTATGGATTCAGGGGTGCTGAGAGCAGTCGTTACGGGGTATGGCGAGGCTCCCATGCCTGGTAACGGGGAAATGACCTGTTACCTTCTGCTTCACAACCGGAACGGAGAATATACGCTCTGGGGGAACGAGCTGGAGAAATACCGCACCAGAATCTTTGAGAGTGTTGATTTAATGCGTGACAGGAGTGGTTATATCTGTGACCGAAGCGAAATCGGCCAACGTCCGCCACTGCAACGTGTTTATTCCTCTGCAACCTTTGAGCAACTGCTGACGCAGGTTTGCCAGACATGGCCGCAACATACCCGCAATCTCCGCCAGCCGAAGACATGGCCGGAGTCTTTCTGTCTTGGAGAAGACCGCCAGCCAGCCATGCCATCACCAGCGGCAAGGAAGGTGGATTTTATGCAGGGACGTCTGCCACCGACGCTGATGCCGGTCATGAGTTCTGTCGACCGGGAAACCCGCCAGCTTCAGCTTTTGCTGGTCATGGGCGTGGATGACTCTCTGGGCGGTGTTATCCGGCTTAATGGTACGCTGTATCCCGCGTTTGCCGTTCCCTCAGCCGATAACAGGCATCTGGTCATCAGTGCGCTGACCGATAAGGGGTTACGGTATGCAGGGTATGGTGTTGCCGTAAATCACGATGCAGACAGCCACATATCACCTGCACCAGAACTGATGCAGTTTCATCTGAAAACCCGTGAGGCACCGCTTTTTGCTGCCGTCAACACACCAGAAAAACAGCCGGATCATCTGTTCCGCTCGCTGGGTTTTAATCGTACCTGGGAGGAATGGCAGCGCGAGGAAGATGCACGAACACACACCACCGAGAGGAGACATGATCGCGGTTGGTCACAGTGAATGTGAACAATATTTTGTTTTGTTTAACATCGTGTTATGTTCGTCGATGTTCTTCGATGTTCATCGACAGGGATGAATGCAAGAAGCACACTCACATAACGCAAGCATAGTTTTGTTTTTCCGCCCCCAAAAATTGGGGGGTCTTTTTTCGCTGCATCAGAGCGTTTTTGACGCAATTTTTCACTTCAATAGTACCTTCGCACTACTAACACAAAAAAAACGCAGCAGGGAGCGTTTTAGGTGCCTTAAAATCGATTTTAGATCGTCATCTTGATCTGTTTGTCTTCCTTGAAGCGAAAATGCAGGGCTACAACCGTGCGCCCCTTTTTGATCGTCTCAACAGTTACAACCAGATCGCTTTTTTCGTTCAGTTCGGCGATGGCTGGCTTGATTATCATCTTATTCAAGTCTTTGAATTGTTGATATTTATCTTCAACGGCAAGCATGGTTCGGAAATCATCGATAGCTATCGTTCTGTCACCGGTGCTGCGGAACTGCTGGAGCAGCTCGTAAATGCGGATGCTGTAGGTGCTGGAAAGGCTGGAGACGTTCTTCACGACTACCCGCGTAAACTGCCCCTTGAGCTGTGTCAGATACGGCATGATGGCATCGGAGAAGGTGATATCTACTTTCGCCTCACCTTTGAAATACTGCGCCCGGTACTGCACCCAGCGGAACTCTTCTCGTTTTTCCTCGTTCTTGATGATTACTGACCTGTCCCAGAGGCGATCTATCGCTTCCTTGAGCCTAGCTTCAGCGTGCTGCCGTCCCATGTCAGGAAAGGCATCATGAAACTCTGCAGCCGTGATGGTCATGGTTTTTTGTTCATCCGGCGAAGGGGAATCTTCTCCGGATTTTAGGCGGCTGATACAGACCAGCAGGAAGCGCTGTTCCTGCAAAGTGAGCTTGTAGCTTGCCTCGATAAGGGCGTTTGATTTGTAAGCTATCAGATCTGACATTTCGCTTGCTCGTTGCTATTGGTGGCGTTTTTTTACTGTACGCCACTTATCATATGGGTGGAAGTTTTTTTTTTGCAACCCCCTTTTTCTGTGGATTACACCCCCAAAAGCTCCACCTTTCACCCCCAAAAGCTCCACCTTTCACCCCCAAAAGCTCCACCTTTCACCCCCAAAAGCTCCACTTATCTTGCCAGAACATCTTTAAAATCATGGTGTTACAAGACCTAAAAAGGTTTTAAAAAAAAGATCTAAAAATAAGATCTTAAAAACTTAACGGCGAGCCTGTGGATAACTTGGGGTGCTGAAAACAAAAAACCAATAAAAACAATGCGTTGCAATAAAGCAGAATTGCAAGTTTCGAATACACCCCCTCCAACCCTGTGGAAACCCAGTATTCATGCGGGTTCAGCGCATATCACCTGCCGAAAAACCGTGCGTATGTGCTCAACCTGGCGACTGATTCACTTCCGCTTCCTCGCCCACTCGCTCGCTAACGCTCGGTCGCTGGGGCTGCGGCGAGCGGACGATACAATCACTGTTCTGGCAGCGCCTCCAGCTCGTTAATCAGCGGCAGTATGCGCGTCACATCAGCCTGTCGTGTCACCTCTGCCTTCAGGAACTGGAGTAACCAGGCACGCAACTGCACCTCCTCCGGCTTTCTGACCTTTGCCAGCAATGCAGCACCCACAACAACCTTCTGCGCTGTGTCCAGGCTCCGGCTCTTCGCCTTCAGGCGCTGTAATCTCGCCTCAGCATCAGCAATCTTCTGTTCGAGCGTTCTGCTCATGATGTAACTCCGTGCGCGATGAAAAATCGCATTTTAGCGCGTCACTGGTAGTTTAAAAACTGAGCTGGCATAATGCACGGCAAATCACGAAGTGCGCACTTATACAATCTCCACTCCGTTTCGATTGTGTGCGCCCTGCGGGGCTGAAAGAAAACTACAAAAAGGCATTACGGCAGAAATGGCGATTTATCATCTCAGCATGAAAATTATCTCCAGAAGCAGCGGCTACAGCGCCGTAGCTTCCGCTGCCTATCGTTCCGGTTCACTGATGCTTGATGAGCGTACCGGACTGACTCACGACTACACCCGCAAAAGCGGTGTGGCTGAGGCTGTGATTCTGACCCCCGCCACCGCCCCTGCCTGGTGTACGAACCGTGCCGAACTCTGGAATGCCGTTGAGAAGGCCGAACGCCGGAAGAACTCACAACTTGCGCGGGAAATTGAACTCGCCATCCCCCACGAACTGCCGCAGGATGCCGCACGGGAAACCGTTCTCGCCTTTGTCAGAGAAAACTTTGTCAGTCAGGGCATGATTGCTGATGTGGCGTTCCATCACATGGATAAAACAAATCCCCATGCGCACATCATGCTGACCACGAGGGCTATCGGACCTGCTGGGTTCAGCGGAAAGGTCAGGGACTGGAACGACCGGACACATGCCGAGACGTGGCGGGCATCATGGGCTGACCATGCAAACAGGGCACTGGCGAACGCCGGTTATCAGGAAGAGATAGACCATCGTTCATACGAGCGACAGGGGCTTGAGAAAACGCCTGGTATTCACCTCGGAAAGTCTGCCTGTGCGATGGAAACACGCGGTATCGAAACAGAACGCGGCGAACAGAATCGTCTGATTAACAGGCTTAACCTGGAAATACAGATTTCCCGCACCGAACTCAGGAACGGAGGGCTGACAGAGCCTGCCCGCCGTGTGGCTGACCTTCTGAATATCGGGCTTCCTGACAACGCAACTTCGTACACACTACGTGACATTATCGAAGCGTTGCCGAAGGACAGTAACTCGGCATGGAAACTCACCAGTAATGCCATGTCGATGATGGCAGATATGCAGGCGACGCGCAGACGCTGGGAAGAGCTGAACACCGAACGAAAGGAAGCGATGAGCCATGCTGCCAGCCTGAAAAAATCATCGCCGTTTTCGTCCGGTTTTTCCCGTATTCCCCTGATGCAATGGGCGGCACCGGAATACCGTAGTGAGCAGGGAAAAATCCAGTCTCTGAGCCAGCAAATGGAAAAATTACGACAGCATTACCGGAAGGTGGAGAAACAGGACATTCCCGCGAGTCAGATGGCATTTGAAAAACAGTGGCAGCAGTGGGGGAAATCCGGCCTTGCAGCTCTCAGAGCCCAGTTGCTTAAACGTGAAGAGGAATTGCGCCGGAAGGAACAGGAAGATACTGAACGTAGTCGCGCGGAGCAGCTCAGGAAAAATGACAATGCCGTTATGGATTCAGGGGTGCTGAGAGCAGTCGTTACGGGG
>SFGJ01000001.1 GCA_004557655.1 Clostridiales bacterium
AGGGTCCACCCGTTCCCATCCCGAACACGGAAGTTAAGCTCGCTTCTGCCCACGATACTTGGCTGGAGACGGCCCGGAAAAATAGGTAGCGCCAACACAGAGAAGGCACCCGATAGGGTGCCTTCTCTTTTTAAAACATTATTATGAAAAGAAATTCAATTGTTCCCTGTTCTTCATTAAAAACGGAAAAGGCGTAGGGGCTGCACAGCATGGGAGCATTTTTCCTGCTTTTTCAGCCCCGATGCTTTTGGGAGCATTGCATTGCATTATAAATTTGATTCAATAAACTGCATAAATCGCTGTGCTGCGGAAGTCTGCGGCACATCACGCAGCACACATAGATCTACGCTCCGGGGCGGAACGGTAAAATCCGTTTTTAATTTGCGCAGTTTGCCGGATTTCAATTCATTTGTCACAAATTCTTCCGTGACACCGGCCACGCCAAATCCTATAGCAGCCAGATCCACCAGCAAGCTCCGGGCACCCAACTCAATTTCGGGATTCAGGTGATAGCCGTTCTGCAGGAAGAATTTGTCCAGGTGTAGTCTGCTGGAGGCTTTTCTCTCCAAAAGGATCAGCGGAAACTGCACGATTTCATCCAGAGAATAGGTGTGGTCAAAACTGCAATCAAAATCTGACGCTGCCACAAAAATGGAGTGTGTGGCGAAGCAATGGAAAGTGCTCAAGGAGCTGACATCCTGAGGCGTGCTGGCGAAAGCGATATCCACTTTTCCGGATTGCAGCAGACCTAATACCTTGTGGCTGCGACCGGATACGATCTGGATATGCACACCCGGATATTGTCGATGAAATCTGTCCAGATAGGGCAGAAGAAATTGGCTGGTCACTGTGTCGCTGGCACCGATGGTCAGATGTCCCACCTGCAGCTGCCGGGACTGGGACAGCTTTGCCTCCCCGGTTTCCAACAGCCCCATAGCACTTCTTACATACTCATAAAGCATTTTTCCATCCGGAGTCAGGGAAACGCCCCGAGAATTTCGGGCAAACAGACGCGTTTGAAGATCTGACTCCAGCTGCTTTATGGATTGGCTGACGGCTGACTGGGATATGAACAGATTTTGCGCCGCGGCGGTGATATTGCCCGCTTCGGCTACTTCCTTGAATACACGGTAGAGCTCCAGTTTAACACCCATGTCTTCACCTCGATATAAGAATAATTTATTGTTTTGCAATATGATATATGCTATGATTATATCATATTATTGTAAAATAGCAAGCATAAGTTTTCAACTCTTGCATACTGAGTGGGAAAGTGGTATTATAAATCTAGATCCGAAAAGGAGTTTTTTTATGAAAAGAATTTTTTTTGTTTGGAAGAGACAGGATCTTATTAACCAGCTTCTGCTGGTAGCGGGATTTGCCATTTGCATCGCTTCCATATTTGCAAAACGAGCCGAGATCGGTTTGTTTTTTATGGTGATCGTCTGCCTGATCGCTGTAGCCAGAAACAACACTCTGCGCAAGCAGATGAGCCGACGGTACGGCGCGCTGTTTTTTCATATGCCTGACGGAGAGATCTACCCTATGACCTTTGAACAAGTGAAGGCGGAATATATCCACGGACAGCAGGGGAAGTACAATGGCCGAAAAATAACGGTGCGTTTCCGCTATTTCGGTCTGGATGAAAATGGCGATATAGATACCGGTTTCGGCCTTGCGATCCGTGTGGATCCTATGACCATACACGGTTATAAAAAGGGTGATCTCTTGCTGGTGATCGGTACAATCAATGCTATAAACCGACAGTATTTTGTTGTCGACCAGGTGGAGGAGATCCGCCTGACCACGGATAAAGAGGATTTGACCGTTGCGCCGGGGCTGGCAACGGAAGATCACACAAAACAGGAGGAAAACTAAATGAAATTTATGATCGAAACATCTGCCCGTCACATTCATCTGACGCAGGAAACTGTTGAAAAGCTGTTTGGTACCGGTTATCAGCTCACCAAGCGCAAGGACCTATCTTATCCTGGCCAGTTTGCCTGCAATGAACGGGTCACACTGGTAGGGCCCAAAAAGGAAATGGCCAATGTGTCCATTCTGGGGCCTGTGCGTAAGGCCGACCAGGTGGAGGTCTCTGGCTCTGATGCCCGTGCGCTTGGGATTGATGCTCCTGTGCGTGAGAGCGGTCATGTTGCCGGTTCCGGTGCCTGCAAGCTCATCGGACCTGCCGGCGAGGTGGAGCTGCAGGAGGGCGTCATCATTGCCAAGCGCCATCTTCATGTGCTGGAGGCAGATGCCGAGAAACTGGGCATCAAGAACGGCGAGATCATCCGTGTAGCCTGCGGCGGCGAGGGTCGTAAGCTGATTTTTGACGATGTTGTGGTTCGCGTGAATACAGACGGAGCCACCACTATGCATATTGACACCGACGAGGCGCAGGCTGCCGGCGGCCCAACCGAGGGCGAGATATTTCGTGTATAATTCATAATGCGTAAATGGCATCTTCTGTAAAGAAGATGCCATTTTTTTGTGGGTTTTATTTGCGTAATTTGCTCCAAATGGATGGCTCACCCGTCTGCCGGGTCCGAACCATGTCGATGATCCGCTGGTTGCGGCTGCCACGGAACTGGAGGGATATGTCCTTTTCCTCGGCAATGAAGCGGCCGTCAATGAGGATGTCGATGCAGGAGAGCATTTCCTCAGTGGCCTCACAATATGGGTGTGTGCCTGGCACCATCAATTCCTCTTCCAGACGGTATCCGGTGTAGCACCATACATTTTTTGTGGGGTATTTTTCCCGAATACACCGCAGCATGGGCAGAAGTGCCCGCTGATTTTCCGGTTCAAAGGGATCGCCGCCCAGTAGAGATAGACCTGCCACATAGGGTTTGTCCAGTTCGGCGTAGATCTCCTGCTCCGTGTCAGCCGTGAAGGGCTTGCCGAAAGAGAAATCCCAGGTTTCCGGCTGGAAGCAGTCCTTGCAGCGGTTGCGGCAGCCGGACACAAACAGGGATACCCGCACGCCCTCACCGTTGGCAATATCGCATTTTTTCAGTTCGCCGTAATACATGATCTAACCTCATTTCTGTGGAAAACAGGGCGAGAACAGCTCGCCCTGTTTTTATTGAGCCACAGGGACTCACAGGTGCAGGACCCGGTCCTTGATTTCCTGGGTGCGGCCCTGGTTCCAGTACTGGGTACCGATATAGCCACAGGTGCGGCGGGCCACATTCATCTTGTCCTGATCGGTGTTGCCGCACTGGGGACACTTCCAGATGAGTTTGCCGTCCTCCTCTACCACTTCGATCTCACCGTCCCAGCCGCAGGCCTGGCAGTAGTCGCTCTTGGTATTCAGCTCGGCGTAGATGATGTGGTCATAGATGAACTTCATCACCTCCAAAACGGCGGGGATGTTGTTCTGCATATCTGGCACCTCCACATAGCTGATGGCGCCGCCGGGGGACAGATGCTGGAACTGGGCCTCGAACTCCAGCTTTTTGAAAGCGTCAATGGGCTCGGTGACATGGACATGGTAGCTGTTGGTGATGTAGCCCTTGTCGGTGATGCCCTCGATGATGCCAAAACGCTTCTGCAGGCACTTGGCAAACTTATAGGTGGTAGACTCCAGAGGTGTGCCATAGAGGGAGAAATCAATATCTTTCTCCTTCTTCCACTTGGCGCAGGCGTCATTCATGTGCTGCATGATGCTCAGAGCGAAGGGAGTGGCGGAGGGATCGGTGTGGGATTTTCCGGTCATATACTTCACGCACTCATACAGCCCCGCATAGCCCAGAGAAATGGTGGAGTAGCCGTGGTACAGCAGCTCGTCAATGGGCTCACCCTTCTTCAGACGCGCGCAGGCGCCGTACTGCCACAGGATGGGAGCGGCGTCGGACAGAGTGCCTTTGAGCCGCTCATGACGGCACAGCAGAGCACGGTGGCACAGCTCCAGGCGTTCATCAAAGATCTTCCAGAATTTCTCAATATTCCCCCCGGAGGACAGAGCCACATCCGGCAGGTTGATGGTGACAACGCCCTGATTGAAGCGTCCATAGTACTTGTGCTTGCCGGGCTGGTAGTTGCCGGCGTTGGCAATGTTGCCGATGCCGGCGTCTGTGAAGCGATCCGGCGTCAGGAAGCTGCGGCAGCCCATGCACACATAAACATCACCCTTGAGCTCCAGCATCTTCTTCTCGCTGATGTAGTCCGGCACCATGCGCTTGGCGGTGCAGCGGGCGGCCAGTTCTGTCAAATACCAGTACTTGGTATTCTCCCGGATGTTGTCTTCTTCCAGCACATAGATCAGCTTTGGGAAGGCAGGAGTGACCCAGATGCCCTTTTCGTTTTTCACGCCCTGCAGCCGCTGACGCAGAGTTTCCTCAATGATGAGGGCCAGATCGTGCTTCTCCTGCTCATTTCTCGCCTCATTGAGGTACATGAACACGGTGACGAAGGGAGCCTGGCCGTTGGTGGTCAAGAGGGTGACAACCTGATACTGAATGGTCTGCACGCCCCTGCGGATCTCATCCAGCAGGCGCTTCTCGGCAATGTCGTTGATGGTCTGCTCGCCTGCATTGAGCCCGGCGGAGACCAGCTCCTCCCGCACGATGGAGCGGAGCTTTTCACGGCTCACCTGTACAAAGGGGGCCAGATGGGTCAGGCTGATGGACTGGCCGCCATACTGGTTGCTGGCCACCTGTGCCACGATCTGGGTGGCAATGTTGCAGGCGGTGGCAAAGCTGTGGGGCTTCTCGATGAGGGTGCCGGTGATGACGGTACCGTTTTGCAGCATATCCTCCAAATTCACCAGGTCACAGTTGTGCATATGCTGCGCATAATAATCGCTGTCGTGGAAGTGGATGATGCCTTCCCGGTGGGCATCTACGATGTCCTGGGGCAGCAGGACGCGCTCGGTAAGGTCACGGCTGACCTCGCCGGCCATATAGTCCCGCTGGGTAGAGTTCACCACGGGATTCTTGTTGGAGTTCTCCTGCTTGGCCTCCTCGTTATTGCACTCAATGAGGGTGAGGATCTTCTCGTCGGTGGTGTTGGATTTACGCACCAGAGAGCGGGTGTAGCGGTAGGTGATGTAGTGCTTGGCCACCTCAAAGGCACCATGGGCCATGATGTAATGCTCCACCATGTCCTGGATCTCCTCCACTGTGGGGGCGCGGCCGATCTTCTGGCATTGCAGTTCCACAGACTCAGCAATGCGTTGGATCTGCACGGGAGTCATGCGGTCGATCTCCTCCACGGAGTCATTGGCCTTGGTGATGGCAATGATGATCTTTGTGATGTCAAAGATCGCTTCCGAACCGTTTCTTTTGATGATTTTCATATGTATTTCCTCCTCAGCCCCATCATGCAGCATAATTTCCATCTTGTTTAGTTATATTAATACTATACACTATATATTGTGTCTTTACAAGAGAAACTCCTCTAAATATAGTAAAAATCCCTGCCAAAATAATCTGTAAAAATTTGTAGAAACTCACAAAAAACACAAAATATGGTCTTGCCCGACTGTATATACACAAAATATAGTATAAAAAAGAAAACCGCGCTATCGCATATGCAACAGTGCGGTTTTTTTGGAAAAATTAAATGGAAGCAGTCTCCTGTGACCGGTCTTCGCACACCACCATGTAGTAGGCCCAGCCGATCAATGGCAAAACACACAGGGAGCCTTTGACCTCCAGAAGCAGTACGGAAAAGTAGGCCACGGTGGCTCCCGCATGGAAGCATAGGATGGTGGAAACATAGAACCACATCCGCCGAATCTGTCCTTGTTCACGGGTGCACAAATGCCGTGCCAGGGAGAGAGAGGCCTGCTTGGTGTTGTTGGTGGAGAAGATGGTGGAGCTGATGTGGTCCTGTGCCCCGGTAAAGGAACTCCACTGCACGCTCATGGCGAAGAAGATAGGGTAGAGAGAGGGAATGACTGGCATTTCCGCCGGCAGAACTGCCAGTAACACGGCGCAAAGAGCGTCAATAATGGGGCAGACCCGCCGCATATCCCATCCAAACAGATGGGGCAAAATCACGGTGGACATGGTGCCGAGCACATACATAGCCAGGGCGCCCAAATGCATCAGCACCTCCGGCCAGTGACACCGCAGGGAACTGAGCAGCAGCTCCAGCAGGTTCAGGGTCTGGGCATTGGCCATAATGCCCATTCGCAGCAGTATAGCGTATGCGGCGAAAAAGCCGCCTACGGCGGCAAAGGAGAGGTGACGGTACCAGTCAATATTTTTACTTCGTATCATGTAAAATCAACCTTACACATTGTAATAATGACGAGGACTACCTAAGTATAGCAGAATTCTGGCGGAGGACAAGGGGCAACATGGACAAAACGGGATGAAAGAACTGAGAATGTATTGACAATAGGCAAATTTGTGGTAGAATAGGGAAAAATGCAAAGATGAAGTCAAGCAGAGCGCTGATCCAAAGCGAGACGGGGAATGGTGGAAGCCCGTTGGAGGAAGGCGCCTGCGAGCCGCTTCGGAGCTGCCGGTGAGGAGCCGGACGATCCATCCTCGTTATCGGGTGACAATGAGGGCAGAGTTTTCTGCCAAATTAGGGTGGTACCGTGAAGTTGACCTTCGCCCCTATATGAGGGGCGAAGGTTTTTCTTTCTTTTGGAGGTGAAAGATGGCGTATCGTATCGTGAATATGGCCTCGGATCCACGCAGCGGACAGTTTGCGTACTTCCGCTCTATGGCAGACCCCTGGGCGGGCATCACCGTCCCCGTTGACATTACGGAGTTCCACACCGCGCTGAAGGGGAGGCCATTCTTCCTCAGCTTTCTCTATGCCTTGACTCGTGCGGCCAATGCGGTTCCGGAGCTTCGGCGGCGTCTGCTGGACGGGCAGGTGGTGGAGTTTGACCGCTGCTGCCCCTCCTACACGGCCATGAAGGACAACGGCGTCTATGTTTACTGTCTGGTGGACAGTGGGGAGCTTCCCTATGAGGAGTTCCTGGCGGACAGCAAGCAGCGGCAGGCGGAGGCCTTGACCACCGAAGGATTAGAGGAGAGCGGGGATCCACTGGGCAATTTCTTCGTTTCCTGTGTGCCATGGCTGGCCTACACACAGCTTCGGCATCCCCACTGCGGGCCGGATGACAGCAATCCACGCTTTTCCTGGGGAAAGTTCACAGAGCAAAACGGACGGATCATCCTGCCGGTGACGGTATTTGTAAATCATGCCCTGGCCGATGGCTGGCATTTAACGCAGTTTTTCCGAAATCTGGAGCAAGAGCTTTTCGAGATCGGTGAACAATTACAATGAATTTATATAAAGGAGTAATCAACTATGTCTCACCCCTATCATGGACTCAATGAGCTGCGGGAAATGTTTCTGAGCTACTTTGAGAGCAAAGACCATCTGCGCCTGCCCAGCTTTTCGCTGGTACCCCAGAATGACAAATCCATCCTGCTCATCAACGCCGGAATGACCCCCATGAAGCCCTGGTTCAAGGGAGAGGAAGAGCCGCCCCGCCGCCGGGTTTGCACCTGCCAGAAGTGCATCCGCACCGGCGATATTGACAATGTGGGCCACACTGCCCGCCACGGCACCTATTTTGAGATGCTGGGCAATTTCTCTTTCGGCGATTACTTCAAGCACGAGGCCATTGCATGGAGCTGGGAGTTTCTGACCAAGGTAGTGGGTCTGGAGGAAGACCGTCTGTATCCCTCTGTGTATTTGGATGATGACGAGGCCTTTGACATCTGGAACAAGGAGATCGGCATCCCCAAGGAAAAGATCTTCCGCTTTGGCAAGGCGGACAACTTCTGGGAGCACGGCTCCGGCCCCTGTGGCCCCTGCTCCGAGATCTACTACGACCGTGGTGAGAAGTTCGGCTGCGGCAAGCCGGACTGCACCGTAGGATGCGATTGCGACCGCTACATTGAGATCTGGAACAATGTGTTCTCCCAGTTCGACAACGACGGCCACAACAATTACACCGAGCTGAAGCAGAAAAATATTGACACCGGTATGGGTTTGGAGCGTCTAGCGGTTGTGTGCCAGGATGTGAACTCCCTGTTCGATGTGGACACTGTGATGAACATCACCAATAAGGTCTCCCAGCTTACCGGAGCATTCTATGGCCAGAGTGAGAAGCGGGATGTATCCCTGCGTGTCATCACCGATCACATCCGCGCCGCAACATTTATGATTTGTGACGGCATCCTGCCCTCCAATGAGGGGCGTGGTTATGTACTTCGCCGCCTGCTGCGCCGCGCGGCCCGCCACGGCAAACTTCTGGGCGTCAACGATCCTTTCCTGTATCAGGTAGTGGATACCGTCATCCATGAGAATGAGTGCCAGTATGCCGACCTGCGGGAGAAACAGACCTATATCACGAAGGTCATCCGCACAGAGGAGGAGAGCTTTGCCCGTACCATTGACGGCGGTATGCGCATCTTCAGCGAGATGCTTACTGAGCATCAGGCTAAGGGCGAGACCGTGTTCTCGGGTGCCGATGCCTTCAAGCTGTACGACACCTTCGGATTCCCCATTGACTTGACCGCCGAGATGGCCACCGACGAGGGCTTGACGGTGGACGAGGAGGCATTCCGCAAGCTGATGCGGGAGCAGAAGGAGCGTGCCCGTGAGGCCCGCAAGGCACTGGGTGATCTGGGCTGGGCTGGTGTGGAGTTCGGCAAGGAAGTTCCCTCCACCGAGTTCGTAGGGTATGATTTGACTGCATGCAATGCCACTGTGGTGGCGCTGGTATGCGACGATGAGCTGTGCGGCCAGATGGAAGCCGGAAGCGACGGCATTGTAGTGCTGGACAAGACCCCGTTCTATGCGGAGATGGGCGGTCAGGTGGGTGACCACGGTGTTATTACTGCTAAGGGGATGACCTTTACAGTTACAGATGTACAAAAGAATAAGGGCGGAAAATTCATGCACTATGGCCATGTGGCTGAGGGCGTAGTTAAAGTGGGCGATACCGTACAGCCCGCCATTGATGTGCAGCGCCGTAAGGCCATCTGCCGTGCCCACAGCACCACCCATCTGCTGGATGCGGCACTAAAGAAGGTTCTGGGCGACCATGTGCACCAGGCCGGCTCTCTGGTGGAGCCGGATCGCCTGCGCTTTGACTTCACGCATTTTGAGGCCATCACGCCTGAGCAGGTCCATCAGATCGAGTGGCTGGTCAATGATGCCATTCTGGAGGGGTATCCGGTTGTCACCGAGGTGCTTCCTATTGAGGAAGCCAAGAAGAAGGGTGCTGTGGCCATGTTCGGTGAGAAGTACGGTGAGACCGTCCGCGTGGTGGAGATGGGCGAGTTCTCCATGGAGTTGTGCGGCGGCACCCATCTGGATAACACTGCCAAGGCCGGACCCTTCCGTATTAAGTCTGAAAGCAGCGTTGCCTCCGGTGTGCGTCGTATGGAGGCAACCACAGGACGCCTGAGTCTGGAGGGCATGGAAAAGAGCCGCGGCGTTCTTTCCAAGGCGGCTCAGTTCTTTAAAGCGGCCCCCTCTGAGTTGCTGGAGCGTTTGGAGCAGCAAGCAGGGGAGATGAAGCAGCTCCGCCAGGCGCTGGATAAGTTCAAGTCCGAGGCTTCCTTGGGTGAGGCTAAGCAGTTCCTGGCCGCTGCAAAGACAGTGAAAGGGCTGCATGTTCTCACCGGCACCCGGCATGGCTTGGATGCCAATGCCATGCGCAAGATGGGAGACTTCCTGCGCGATAAGGATCCCGCCGTCGTTGGTGTTCTGGCCAGCATTGCGGAGGATAAGATCACTTTCCTGGCTGTGTGCGGAAAGACAGCCGTGGAAAAGGGCGTGAAGGCCGGCGATCTGGTGAAGCTGGTGTCCGGTATCTGCGGCGGCAAAGGCGGCGGCAAGCCGGACAGCGCCATGGGCGGCGGCAGCGACCTGCTGAAAGTGGACGATGCTCTGGCGGCAGTGGATGACTTTGTGTCGGAAAAGCTGGGCTGATATGATTCCCAACGACCCAATACTCCTGCTGAGTTTCGTAAACACACGTCTGCGGGATGAATGCGAGAGCATAGACGAATTGTGTGCCATGCTGGACATGAGCCGCGCAGATCTGGAGGGGCGGCTTGCCACCATCGGCTATGCGTACGACAAAAGAATCAATCAATTTATTTGAAAGGAGCAGACCCTATGAAGAACGATTGCCTGTTCTGCGCCATTGCGGCAGGGGAGATCCCCTCCAATAAGGTGTATGAGGACGACCTGTGTTATGCGTTTTATGACATTGCACCCCAGGCGCCCACCCACTTTTTGGTGATTCCAAAGGACCACATTGGCTCCGTGGCGGAAATTGGCGCGGGCAACAGCGCTGTGGTTGCCCATATCTTTGAGGTCATCGCCAATGTGACCAAGGAGCTGGGCCTGGAGAGCTACCGTGTGGTGTCCAACATCGGCGAGCAGGCCGGCCAAAGCGTGCGGCATCTGCACTTCCATGTGCTGTCCGGCCGTGACATGACCTGGCCTCCGGGCTGATAAAAACTATAATACAAAGGCAGCGACCCGACTTGATTTCATTCAAGTCGGGCCGCTGCCTTTTGGGGGGTGAAAGATGAGTATCAGAATTTATATTCCACATACAGCTCCCGCACGGCATTGGGGTCTGCTTTGGAAGCCGGTGCGGCATCGGGTGCGGCAACAGGGTTATCCCGGTTGGCTATGAATTTCGGCGCCACCTGGGGGAACAGAGCCAGGCTCAGCACATCTTCCTCACTCTTGGCGATGTCCTTGAACTCCTCTTTGTATTTCTCCAGCTCCGGCTCCAGAAGGTCTGCCGGACGGCAAGTGATGACATCCTCGGGAGCAATGCCCGCCTTGGCGCGGACTTCTTCGTTTACCTCGCCGGGCAGCTTGCCGTATTCGCCCTTAAGCATGGCCTTGGATTCCTTGGGGAACACCTTGTAGCGCTCGCCCATGATGATATTCATCACGGCCTGGGTGCCCACGATCTGAGAGGAGGGGGTCACCAGCGGAGGATAGCCGAAGTCCTTACGCACACGGGGAATCTCCGCCAGCACATCGTAGTACTTGTCCTCTTTCTTGGCTTCTTTAAGCTGGCTGATCAGGTTGGATAGCATACCGCCGGGCACCTGATAGCGCAGGGTGTTGGTGTCTACCCGCAGGACCTTGGGGTTGAGAATTCCGGCATCCTGCAGGCGCTGTGCCACCTTGCGGAAATGGGTGGCGGCATCGCTCATCTTATCCAGATCCAGACCGGTGTCACGAACGGTACCCTTCAGGGTCGCCACCAGAGACTCCGTCGCGGGCTGAGAGGTGCCGTTTGCCAGGGGAGAGAGGGCGGTGTCCACAATGTCCACACCGGCATAAGCCGCCATCAGCAGCACCATGTCACCGGTACCGGTGGTGTTGTGGGTGTGCAGATGGATGGGGACGCTGACCGTCTCCTTAAGAGCCTTCACCAGAGAGTAGGCGTCCATAGGAAGCAGGAGGTTGGCCATGTCTTTAATGCAAATGGAGTCTGCGCCCATCTGTTCCAGCTCCTTAGCAAGCTTTACGAAGTGCTCCTCGTTGTGGATGGGGGAAATGGTGTAGGACAGGGTGGCCTCCACCTGACCGCCGTATTTCTTGGTGGACTTGATGGCTTGTTCCAGATTGCGCACATCGTTCAGCGCGTCGAAAATGCGGATGATATCGATACCGTTCTCAATGGATTTACGGCAGAAGGCGTCCACCACGTCGTCTGCATAATGCTTGTAGCCCAGAATATTCTGGCCACGGAACAGCATTTGCAGTTTGGTATTGGGCAGACCCTTCTTCAGAGTACGAAGGCGCTCCCAAGGATCCTCGTTGAGAAAACGCATGCAGGCATCGAAGGTGGCGCCACCCCAGCATTCCAGGGAGTAGTACCCGATGGAATCCAGCACCTCCAGAGCGGGCAGCATATCCTCAATGGTCATGCGGGTAGCCGCCTGAGACTGATGAGCGTCCCGGAGGATGGTATCGGTGATCAGCAGGGGTTTATTGGACAGAAATTCCATAGTATTTTACCTCCAGTTAACCGAAAAGGGAGATCAGCACGCCTGCGGCAATAGCCGAGCCGATAACGCCGGCCACATTGGGGCCCATGGCATGCATCAGCAGGAAGTTGCTGGGATTGTACTGCTGGCCGACTTTCTGGGAAACACGGGCGGCCATAGGTACGGCGGAGACACCCGCGGAACCAATGAGGGGATTGATCTTTTCCTTCAGGAACAGGTTCATGAATTTGGCCAGCAGCACGCCACCTGCGGTACCGAAGCCAAAGGCCACGACCCCCATGCCCATGATGGCCAGGGTACGCACGCTGAGGAAAGTGGCGGCAGTGGCGGTAGCGCCCACAGAGATGCCCAGGAAGATGGTCACAATGTTCATCAGTTCGTTCTGCATGGCCTTGCTCAGGCGATCCAGTACACCGCACTCCTTGGCCAGGTTGCCCAGCATCAGGCAGGCAATGAGCGGAGCGGCGGAGGGCACCAACAGAGCCACGAAGACAGTGACGACAACAGGGAAGAAGATTTTTTCCTTCTTACTGACCTCACGCAGGGGCTTCATAACGATCTGCCGCTCTTTTTCGGTGGTCAGCGCCTTCATGATAGGCGGCTGGATCACCGGCACCAGTGCCATGTAGGAATAGGCCGACACAGCAATGGGACCCAGCAGAGCCGGAGCCAGCATTGCGGTGACGAAAATGGCAGTAGGTCCGTCGGCGCCGCCGATGATGCCGATAGAGGCGGCCTCCGCGGAGGAAAACAGGCCGGAGACCTTGCAGCCGATGAAGGTGATAAAGATACCAAGCTGTGCGGCGGCACCCAGCAGCAGGCTCTTGGGGTTGGCGATCAGGGGACCAAAGTCGGTCATAGCGCCCACGCCCATAAAGATCAGGCAGGGGTAGATGCCCAGCTTGATGCCCAGATACAGTACATCGATCAAGCCCACGCTCACAGTGCTGCCAACGGCAACACTGCTCAGCACAGCATCAGAAACACCCAGGCTCTGCATCTCGGCTATAAACTCCGGGGTGACAACACCGCCCTGGAACAGATCCCAGTGTATGTGACCTCCGGCGAAGAGAATCTCGTTGAACATACCGGTATTGGGAAGATTTGTCACCAGCATACCGATGGCGATAGGCACAAGCAGCAGCGGCTCGAATTTCTTCTTAATGCCCAGAAACAGCAGCACACAGGAGATCACGATCATTACGATGCATTTCCAGTTGTCACCCTGTGTAAATTGGAAAAAACCGGTACTGGTAAGGAAATTAGAAATAGCTTCCATAGAGCGGACCTCCGCTTAACCGATCACACACAGGAGCGTGCCGGACTCCACGGTTGCGCCCTTGGTGACGCTGACGGACACGATCTTGCCGTCGCAGGGGCACATGATCTCGTTTTCCATCTTCATAGCTTCCAGAATCATCAGCACCTGACCCTTCCTCACTGTATCGCCGGCAGCCACATTCACAGCCAGGATATTGCCGGGCATGGGAGAGGTGACCTGCTCACCGCCGGCAGGGGCGGAAACAGGGGCAGCCACAGGTGCAGCAGCAGGTGCAGCAACCGAGGCGGCGCCGGAGATGTCCTCCACATCCACCTCATAAACAGTGCCGTTCACATTTACTCTATACTTTTTCATTTATAATATCCTCCTTCTCAGATTTGTTTCATGGAAATAATACGGATGGCAGAAATATCAGTACCCATTTCCTCGGCAATGGCTGCGGAAACGGCGGCGATCAGCTCGGGGCCAATTCCGGCCTTCGGCACACCGGCCGGTGCGGATACAGGCGCGAGAGTGTTTTTTTGCTCTGTTTTTCGGCACACAAAACTCATCAGCGTTACCAACAGGATAATGCAGATCAGACCAAAAAATACCGTGCCTATGCCCATCAGGCATACGAACAGATTGGAATAATCCATGAGCAATTCCTCCTATATCAAAATTTGGGTTCATTGTATCAAACTTTTTGTGTGTTTTCAATGGGGTTAACAGAAAAAACTAAAAATTCAACAGAATAGCTAAAATATTTTTTGATATTGTAGGAAAAATAACAAAGACTTTTCTTTTGATGAATCCTATGGTATAGTGACCCCGTTAGAAAGTGATTATTATGGGAGGAAATTTCCTGATGCGATACGGAGAGATAATCACGGGGACATTTGTGGCCCGGCCCAACCGCTTCATTGCTCATGTGCGTTTGCAGGGGGAGGAAGTGGTTTGCCACGTGAAGAATACCGGCCGATGCCGGGAACTTTTGCGGCCCGGTGTGCGGGTTTGGTTGGAAAAGGGAACAAATCCAAATCGCAAAACAGCCTATGATCTTGTCACAGTGGAAAAGGACGGGCGGCTTGTGAATATGGATGCTCAGGCTCCAAATAGGATTTTTGGAGAGTGGGCAAACAATTTGGAGCCGGGAATCATCCGTGTGTGTCCGGAAGTGTTTTTCGAGGATAGCCGGCTGGACTTCCTGCTGGAAACGGAGCAGGGCAAGCACTATGTAGAAGTTAAGGGTGTTACTTTAGAAGAAAACGGCCATGTGCTATTCCCGGACGCACCCACGGAGAGGGGAGTGCGGCATCTGCACACGCTGATACGGGCTGTGGAGCAGGGGTATCGGGCTACTGTTTTTTTCGTAGTCCAAATGGCTGATGTTTTGGATTTTTCTCCCAACGACAAGACACATCCGGAATTCGGACAGGCCCTGCGTAAGGCGGCAGCCGCGGGCGTACAGGTGTTGGCCTATACCTGCCGTGTTACGCCTGAAGAGGTGACTATAGATTGCCCGATTCCCGTTATACTATAATAAATAGGCGGCACGAGTTTTCGTGCCGCCTATTTCGCTATCAGAGATAAATGGGGTTACAGCAGCAGGATACCAGCCTTTTCACAGGCATCCACGGTGTTTTTATCCCACTGGCTGGACTGCACCTCGCCGATGTGGCAGGTGCCGATCATCAGCATACACAAACGGCTCTGGCCGATACCGCCGCCGATGGTGAGGGGCAATTCACCGTTTAGCAGCATCTTGTGGAAAGGCAGCGCACTGCGCTCCTCACAGCAGCGCTTCTGCAGCTGATACCGCATGGATTCTTCATCTACGCGGATGCCCATGGAGGAGATCTCAAAGCTGTGCTGCAGGACATCGTTCCACATGAGAATGTCGCCGTTGAGCGCCCAGTCATCATAGTCCGGGGCACGGCCGTCATGGGGCTTGCCGGAACGCTTGAGGTTGTCGCCGATCTGCATAAGGAACACTGTGGGGTGCTCCCGGCAGATGGCATCCTCCCGCTCCTTGCTGGTCATATCGGGCCAGCGGTCCTCCAGCTCCTGTGTGGTGACGAAGTACACCTCGCGATCCAGCTTGGTGTGCAGGCTGGGGAAAGCGATCTGCAGAGCCTCATTGGTCTCACATACAGCGCCCACGATTGCCCGGACGGTCTGGCGCAGGTACTCCTGTGTACGGTCTTCCCGGGAGATGACCTTCTCCCAGTCCCACTGGTCTACATAGATAGAGTGGGTGTTGTCCACCTCTTCGTCCCGGCGGATGGCGTTCATATCGGTAAACAGGCCCTTGCCTACATTGAACTGGTATTTCTTCAGCGCAAGACGCTTCCACTTGGCCAGAGAGTGAACTACCTGCGCATTGGTGCCCACATCGGGGATGTCAAAGGATACGGGGCGCTCCACGCCATTGAGGTTATCGTTCAGACCTGAGTTTTCATCGACGAACAGGGGAGCGGATACACGGCGCAGATTCAAAGCCTGGCCCAGATTCACCTGGAAATTGCTCTTGATGAACTCAATGGCACGCTGCATTTCATACACGGAAAGCGGCGTTTTGTATCCTTCAGGAATGACGACTTTACTCATGGTTTTACACACCCTTCTATAAAATATAGAAAATATTATAGTTTACGGAAAAGAGAAAAGCAAGGAAAAAATGCCCGGAATCGATCCAAAAAAATCGACTCCGGGCAGGTACTTGCTATGCAAATTAACAATAATTTTCCATCATGGCCCTGAATGCGGGCAGGGAGCGGCGGATCATGTCATTGGATACACAGTAGCTCAACCGGAAGTAGCCCGGGCAGCCGAAGCCGTCAGCGGGGACTACCAGCAGATTGTGCGCAAGTTTTGCCTTTTCGGAAAATGCCATGGAGTCGCCTCCGGGAGCCTTTACGAACAGATAGAAAGCACCGTCCGGCTTGGCGCACTCATAGCCCATTTCCCGTAGACTGTTATACAGCAGGTTGCGGTTCTCGTCATAAGCCTGCAGGTCAGGCTGCTCCTGGGCGCACAGACCAACCACCTTCTGCATCAGCGTGGGCGAGCACACATGGCCCATGGTGCGGGCTGCACCGGACACGGCTGCATAGATGGCGGCGCTGTCTTCCGCAAAGGAAGGGACATATACATAGCCAATGCGTTCGCCGGGCAGGGACAGGGACTTGGAGTAGGAATAGCAAACGATGGTGTTCTTATACAGGCAGGGAATAAAAGGAACCTTTACGCCGCCGTACACCAGTTCACGGTACGGTTCATCGGCGATGATGTAGATGGGATGACCGTATTCGGCACTCTTGCGCTCCAGCAGGGCTGCCAGACCCCGGAGCGTCTCCTCGGTATATACAACGCCGGAGGGGTTGTTGGGGGAGTTGACGATAATGGCCTGGGTGTGGGCAGTGATGCGCTTCTCCACCTCACCAAGCTGCACCTGGAATGCCCTGGTATCGGCGGGAACCACTACCATTTTGCCGCCGTTGGCGGTGATGAAGGGATTATACTCAGGGAAGAAGGGCGCGATGACCATGATCTCGCTGCTCGAGTCCACGATGAGGGCCTTCATCACCGAGATAAGGGCCGGGGCGGCGCCGCAGGTCAGAAACAGCTCGCTGCCGCGGATGTCCAGGCCGAAGCGGCGGGAGAGATCAGCGGCAATGGCCTGGCGGGGTTCTTCAAAGCCGGCGGCCATGGAATAGCCGTGGAGTTGAATGGAATCCGTTTCGTTCACGACCTTGTGGATGGACTCATTGACCTTCTTGGGGGCAGGAATGCTGGGGTTGCCGATGGAATAATCGAATACATTTTCCTTGCCCACGATTTTTGCCTGCTCCAGCCCGTAGGCAAACAACTGACGGATCACAGAGGGGGCGGTGCCTAACTCATAGAAAGTTTGATTGACCATAATCGTATTCTCCTTCTTCGTCTCTGCCAAATGAACGACTTATTTATGAAAGCTGCATACGCTGGGCCAGTACACTGCCGGCGGCTATGGAGGCCAGCTTGGACTCGGCACTGTCGCTGCGGGACACCAGAACAATAGGCACCTTGGCGCCCAGGATGATACCGGCATTCTTGGCGCCGCCGAAAAGTGAGGCTGCCTTGCCGATGCCGTTGCCTACCTCGTAGTTGGGTACCAGAAGAATATCAGCGTCACCGGCACCGGGGGCGGTGTAGTGCTTATGGTGGCAGGCTTCCTTGCTCACAGCCAGATCCAGAGCCACAGGGCCGCAGACTTGCATATTATACTTGCTCCAGCGGTCGGTCATTTTGCTCAATACGTCAGCGTCCACGGTAGACTGCACTTTTGGATTGACCTGCTCAGCACCGCAGATGCAGGCGGCATTGATGGACTCATAGCCCAGAGCCTGCAGCACGGAGGCGGCATTTTCCAAAATCTCGGCCTTCTTATCCAGATCGGGGAAGGTATTCACACCGCCGTCGGTGAGAATGACCATCTTGCCCAAAGCCGGGATCTCATAGAACATACAGTGGGTGGTCAGGTGGGAGGTGCGCAGGCCGCACTCCTTATTAAATACGGCACGCATCAGGTCTGCCGTACCAAGAATGCCTTTCATGAGGAAGTTTGCTCTGCCCTCGGCGCACAGAGCCACGGCCTTGGCGGCGCTGTCTGTGTCCGTATCGGCGGCAATGATCTCGTAAGAATCGGGGTCTTCGTTCAGATTTTTCAGCATCCGGCGGATCTCATCCGCGTGGCCTACCAGAATGGGAATGGCAATACCCTCCTTGCGGGCAGCAACCACCGCCTCAATAACAGGCTCGTCATGGGCTGCGGCCACGGCAATAACTCCGCTGCTGCCGCCTTTCGCGGCGTCCACAATGCCTTGGATGGTGTTGATCATAGAACAGCCTCCTAAAAATATGTATTCGATAATAGCTGACAATTCATAAATTCTTTAATTATTATATAGGATTTTTCGCACTTCGTCAATAAAGTTTACCGAATGATTTGGTAAATTTTTGCGTAGACATTTTGGCCACCTTGACGAAGATTCGGACCTTTGTTATAATGCAAAAAGGAATTTTGAAGGAGAGAGCAAATGAAAGAAATAAAAGTCATCCCGCTTGCTTCAGCCTTTGCGGGATGCTTCTTAGGCGCCGGTTTTGTGTCCGGACAGGAGTTATGGCAGTTTTTCGGCGAGTTTGGTGCAAAAGGGTACATTGGACTGATTTTGGCCTGCGTATTGCTGGCAACTTTCGGCATCATAATGATGCGTCTGATGCAGGAAGCGGGCATTGAAAAGGCTGAGGAGATCATGGTACCTTGGAATGTGCCGTTTCTGCGAACGCTGGCGGGCGTTATATTGAATGTTTTTCTGCTGGGCGTTGTCATCATCATGACAGCGGGCGTGGGTGCTACCATGGAACAGCTGCTGTCGGTGCCTTCGCAGATCGCTTCAGCGCTGTTCGTACTGCTGATGGGCATTGTAGCGCTGCTGGGAGTTTCCGGAATGATGAAGGTGTTTTCCGCCCTGGTGCCCACCATTGTGCTGGCAACGGTGTTCTTTGCGGTGATGAGTTGGATCGAGTTCGGCACAGATGGGATCCTTGCTCTGCCGGAGCAGACACATAACAATCCTTTAATGCCCAACTGGATCATTGCCGCTTTGACCTATGTGGCTTATAACCTCTTGGGCTCCGTGGGGATCATGGCACCGCTGGAAAAGTATCTGAAAAATAAAAGGACCATCCGCTGGGGTATTGCCTTGGGTGGTTTGCTGCTGGTGCTGGTGGCCGGGAGTGTATTGACCGCCCTGGCGGGGTATTTGGGTGCTACTCAGGAGCAGATGCCTATGGTGGCTCTGGCATCCCGGCTAAATGCAACTTTAGGCATCGTGTACGGTGTACTGCTTCTGCTGGGAATGTTCAGCAACGGTTTGGCATCCCTGGTGGCCTTTATGGAGTATGTCAACCGCAATGTGAAGGTTCTTAACGAACACCGCAAGATCACCATGGCAGTGCTGATGCTGCTGGTTTGGGCGGCCAGCCTTGCCGGGTTCGGCAATCTGGTGGGCACAGTATTCCCCGTGTTTGGTTACATCGGTATCGTGGCTATTGTATGCATATGCATCAACTATATTAAGTGTATGAGGCGAAAAAAGAGCGTAATGGAAAAAGCCATTACAGATGGTGAAAAGAATTGATGAATTGATTGGTGATACGCGCGGTTAAGCCCCACAGAGGAAAGGATAGGCCCCGGTAGACCGGAACCTCCATACTCCCGGGAGTCCAGGTGTAGTCCGCCGGTGTTTGTACCGCATCATAAGGGAAATCGGCGCTGACCTCCGGCTTGAGAGGGTAGCGATAGAGCTGAGGGGGATTTTGACACAGCCAACTGACAGGTACGGTGAAGACAACACTCACCTCCTGCGGATTCAGGATAAGAGCCTCCGGGTCTACATCACGGAGCAGTCCCACCACCGGGCGCATGAGTTCTTCGGTGCGCAGGTATAGGAAGTCTGCTTCGCCGAAGACCTGTATCTGCTGCGGGGCAATACCCAGTTCCTCCCACGTTTCCCGCAGGGCACAGGCTGTGGGAGATTCACCTTGCTCCATGCGGCCGCCGGGGAAACACACCTCACTGCGATGGTGCTGCAGGGAGGAGGCCCTCACCTCATATAGCAGATGGAGACCGTCTTTCATTTGCAGCAGAGGAATCAATACGGCATACTCAGCCCGTGCATCCTGCAGCGTGGGCGTGTGTCGGCGGTAGTATTGTTCAATGGCTCTTAGGTCCATGGGAACACCTCCTTTTTGTCCCAGTATAGCACAAATCTGACTATAAAATAATCCCCCGTCCGGCCGGACGGGGGAAAAGTTTACTGTCGATTAGCAGCCGCACCCGCAGCCGCCCTGGTTGCCGCTGTTGCAACCGAAGTTGCAGCCACAGCCGTTGCCGCAGAACAGGAACAGGATGATAACAGCGATGATAATCCAACAACTATTCCCCTGATTGCACATATTGTGACCTCCCAATGAAATTTCAGACCGTGTTGACGGTCTCATTTCATAGTATGCGGCGGCAGGGAAAAGGTGTATCAGGGACGGGTAATGCGATAGCTCAGGGTCAGAAGTGTATCTACAAAGTGCACATCCTCAAAGAATACACCGGGCACTTCGGTGCTCAGTTCCACATTAGTGAAGTTCCAAAAGCCCTTGATACCCAAGTCGATTAGGCGGCTGGCCATGGGCTGAGCCACATGCTGCGGAACAGTGAGAACCGCCACATTGGGCTGATTCTCCGCTACATACTGCTCCAGCTCATCCATGGAGTGAATGGTAACATCGTGGATGCTGGTGCCGATGAGAGCGGGGGAGATGTCGAAGGCGGTATCCACATGGAAACCTACCTTTTCAAAATCGAAGTTCTGAAGCAAAGCGTGACCCAGGTGGCCTACTCCAATGATGATGAGGCGGTGACCCTTGTCAATGCCGAGAATATGCCCAATTTCCGAGCGAAGTTCGGCAACATTATAGCCATAACCCTGCTGGCCAAACTCGCCAAAACAACTTAAGTCCTGTCGGATCTGAGAGGCGGTGATATCCATTTTACTGCCCAGAGAATTGGAGGAAATGCGCACAACACCTTTGTTATACAGGTCATCCAGATAGCGGTAATAGCGGGGGAGACGATGAATGACGGCGTCAGAAACTTTTTGTTTTTTCATAAATTGGATCGGTCCTTTTCCTTTGCGTTTGATTGCTTCTCATTGTAACGCAGGAATAGCTACTTGTCAACTTTTTTAACAATGTTTTTTCAAAAATTTTCTTTACAAATTGCGGGAAAGTTGCTATAATCAACTCGTTGTAAAATTGAACACGCGCCCGTAGCTCAGTTGGATAGAGCGTTAGACTCCGACTCTAAAGGCCGCTGGTTCGAATCCAGTCGGGCGTACCAAAAGCCCTTGAACTATGTTCAAGGGCTTTTATCCTTTAAGGAGCAGAGCCATACGACTCCGCTCCTTATGCGGTATTATTGCAGAAGCAGCAAACTGAACACAAGGGTGAACAGAGCAACAGTTTCAATAATACCGATGACAATGAAATAGTTGGCCGTGCCTTTTCCCGTTTCGCCAAGAGCGTCAGCAGAGGCAGCGGCTACCTTGCCCTGGAAGAAGGCAGACAAGCCAATAGCAAGACCTGCGAAAATGCCAGTGAACATGGCCAGCATTGCGTCACAGCCGCCTTCCACGGCGCTGCGGATGAAATTCATCAGCAGGAAGCCATAGATGGTCTGCGTCAAAGGCGCACCGGAGAAAGCTACCATGATGAAAGGTGCGGGCTTGCCGTTGGCGTAACACTTTTTCCACGCCCCAACGGACGCCTGAGCGGCAAAACCGGAACCGAATGCAGAACCCATGGCGGACAGGCCCAGGGCGCACGCCATACCAATAAATCCAATACTCATAATTGTTCTCCTATCCGTTTATTTTTTTATTTTATTGCCCTTTTTGAAGGGATCGTACGCGATTCCGGCCCATTCCATACCCAATTGACCGGAGAATTCCAAGAGGTTCAGGCGAACACCGTGAACGACAACAGACAACAGGCCCATTACAATGTTCAGCCCATGACCGATCAGCAAAATAAGAACGGCGGCTACTACCAGAGGGCCTTTAAATCCGAAAGCCATATTGTTGAAGCTCTGGGCAATGGCAAGGGAGGCCATACCTACGGCAAACAGGCGAATATAGCTCATGATATTACCGAAAGCGCTGATGGTGTTGAGGAACACCGTGAAGGTGTTGCCCAGACCGGACTTGAGGCCCTGCGAAAAGCTTTTGCCCGGAGCCATGCCGCCAAAGCACACCACCAACAGAAAGCCCGCTATGACCACGCAGGCAACAGGAAGCAAATTCACCTGCTGGCCGATGACCAAAAACAGCACTACGAAGTACAGCGCGCAGATGGCGGCCAGCCAACCAAGATCCGCCACCCAGCTCAGGTCCTTTTCTTTCAGCTTGCGGCGGATATTCATGACGCAGGCCAAAGAGAGCTGCACGGTGCCCAGAATAAAGCAGAGCTTCATAATGGTGTTCTGCTGTGTAACCGTGGTTACACTGAAGTATTCCGGGTAGTTGGCAAAGGTGGGAATCACGAGGCTTCGCAGCAGGGGGACCTCCATGGCCTGCTGCAGGCCAAACCAAGTACCTGTCAGCGTACCCCAGATAATGGTGGCAATGGACAGCACCCAAAGAAGCTGCACGGCAGTGGAGGACTTTTTGCCCTTTAGAGTCAACACCAACGCACCCAGCAGGAACAAAAGCCCATAGCCCGCGTCGCCGATGATCATCGCAAAAAACAGGGTAAAAAAGCCCAGGAACCAGAAAGAAATATCGTATTCGCGGTAACCCGGAACGGTGCCCAGAATGTCAAAGACAGGCATCATCAGCCGGGTGATCTTATTGTATTTGACCTTGGTGGGGACCCGGTCGTCACTGTCGGAGGGATCCTCCAGTGCCCAGGCCCAGTGAGCCTCAGCCGCGGCGTTTTTGAAGTCCTCCACCTCAGCTGCTGGGATGTAGCCTCGCAGCCATACCAAGCCGTCCTGACTCTGAGAGGTATTGCTGACAGCGGAATACTCGGATTCGTTCTGCGTCCTGAGCATCTGGTCCTGGATGCTGGGCAAGTGGGAGGCAGCCTGCCGGAGGAAGCACTCGCAATCTGACAGGCCTTGTCTGCAGCACTCTTGCTCCTGCTCCAGCTCCGCCAGCCCTTTTTCCGGAAGAGGAAACTCTGTGGCGGAGTACTGAGGGGGCAGAGGGGAGAAGGCGGCCAAAGTCGGCATTTTACCTACAGGCGACAAGCGAATGAATTGTACTTCGGGGTCTTCTATCAAGGCTGCCAGGGTCTTTTTGTCCGTTCGATAGATGTGGATATCCAAGCCTGATTGCTGCAATTCGCGCACTTCGGCAGGGGAAAAGCGACCCCATTCCGCCAGTTTCTCCGCTGCGGAGCGGGATTCGGACAGCTCATCCTGCAAAGATTTTTTTCGGTCCAGACAGGCGATTAGTTTCTGGAATAAAACTTCAAATTCGCTGTCGGACAGGAGGGATGTTTCCGGAACAATATCCGGATATTCCTGCAGCACTGTGGCTATACGGGACAGGTCCGCAAAACGCTGAAGATACTGCTGGTCAGCGCTGGCTTTTTCGGAGAAATGAACGATGCCCATTTTTTGCAGCCGGTCCAGAAGGGAGGACTTCTCCGAAACTGTGGTTACAACATGGACCACCTTCATTTTTTCGATCATGGGCTCACCTCCTGCAGCTTTTTCTTGGCGATTTTGCCCCGTACCACGGCGGAGGTCTGCTGATCGCCCAGGTAGATGCCGATGACCCGGATGTTTTCCTTTGCTTCGGGGATCTTCACCTTTTCAAACAGATTCACACGCTGGGCTGTGGTGCGCAGCTCCCGTTCCAGCAGTTCTACCTGACGTCGGAGGGTTTCGGCCAGAGCGTCTAGCCGGGCGATCTCCCGCAGGCGCACTGCGGCGGTATCGACCCACAGGGGATACTCTTCCACATCGTACCGGATATCTTCGAAGCTAAGCTCCCGGAACACCGGCACTGTGACGCCTGCGATGTTCTCCTCGCCGCAGACCACATGGCTGGGGCGGATGAGGGATTCCAGTCGTTTTCCTTCAGGAAAACTGTCGTTTTCCGCAAAAACGGCCACCCAGTCATCTAAACCCTCCACAGAGGCCCGCCGCTGTTGTTCCACCTGCTCCAGCTGAGCGGTGATGTGCATCACCACAGACTGCAGCTGCTGCTTTTTAAGCTGCAGAGTGGGCAAATAGCGCTGGAACTGCTTCAGACGGTCTTTTTGTACCTTCAGCTCGTTTTTTGTGAGTTTAACTGCCATAGGCGCACCCTCATTCCACAGCGGAGCGTTTGGGCCATCTTTCCTGGATGAGACTGGATTTCAGACCTGTTTCATTGGGCTCAAAGCACTCAGCCAGAATCTCCCAACCCAGATCCAGCGCATCCTCCAGCGGAATATTCACCCGCAGGTCCATCAGCTTCGTTTCGAACAGATGACCGTATTTCAGCAGTTTCTCGTCCCATTCAGACATGGAAAAGCCCATGGATTTCTTCTCCAAGCTCTCCTTGTAGGCACTGTAAAGACGGATCATGGCGTCCATCAGTGCCCGATGATCGCTGCGAGTCTTGCCGTTGACATTCTGCTTCAGCCGGGACAGAGAACCAAATGGCTCAATATGTCCGTTTTTCAAATAGTACTGACCCTCGGTGATATAGCCGGTGTTATCAGGGACAGGATGGGTCACATCATCACCGGGCATGGTGGTCACGCCCAGAATCGTGATGGAGCCGGCGTCTTCAAAATCCACGGCCTTTTCATATCGGGCAGCCAGACAGCTATACAGATCGCCGGGATAGCCTCGGTTGGAGGGCACCTGTTCCATGGTAATGGCCATTTCCTTCTGTGCATCGGCAAAGTTGGTCATGTCCGTCAGCAGGACCAGGACTCTTCGGCCGGACAGCGCAAATTGCTCCGCAACAGCCAGCGACAGATCAGGCACCAGCGTACACTCCACGGTGGGGTCGGAGGCGGTGTGGATGAACATGACTGTGCGGCCCATGGCTCCGCTCTTTTCCAGTGTGTCACGGAAGAAAAGGTAGTCGTCGTACTTCAAACCCATGCCGCCCAGAACAATGACATCCACCTGGGCTTGCATAGCGATACGGGACAGGAGTTGGTTATACGGCTCGCCGGACACGGAAAAGATGGGAAGCTTTTGACTCTCCACCAGGGTATTGAAGACATCAATCATGGGAATACCGGTGCGGATCATCTTATCGGGGACGATGCGCCGGGAGGGATTCACGGAGGGACCGCCGATGGGGATCATATTCTCCGTCAGGGCGGGTCCATTGTCACGAGGTACTCCGGCGCCGTCAAAGATACGGCCCAGCAGGTGATCAGAAAAGGACACCATCATGGGACGTCCCAAAAAACGGACCGGATCGGTGGTGCTGACACCCTGGGTGCCGCTGAATACCTGCAGCGTCACCAGATCTTTGTTCAGTTTAATGACATTGGCGTAGCTATTGCCAACCAGGGCCAAATCGCCCAGACGGATACCGGAGGCCCGAACGGTGACGACATTGCCAACAATGGATTCAATTTTTGTGTAAACTTTTTGCATAATGACTCCTTCCTCAGCCCACGGTCTTACTCAGGTAAAAGTCCTTCAGCCGCTTTTCCTGAGCCTCGAACTCCGGCGAGCGGAACACGGTATTGTGCCAGTCCAAAAACTCCTGCCGGACCTGATTGAAGAAGGCACGGATCTCTTTCTTATCTGCCAGAGTGAAATCACGATTCAGTACATCATAGAGCACATTAAACTCGTACACCTGGCGGTCGGGATCGCAGGCAGCATCAATGGGATCAAAGGAATTCTGCTGGAGATATACTGCATCCAGCAGCTCACCCTTTTGATAAACGATATAGTCCTCGGCAGAGGTTCCTTCCTCACCGATGACTTTCATCATCTGATTGATCTCATTGCTGCGCTTTAGGATAGCGCGGGCCTGTTCCACCAGGTCCCTGTCCACCACGCCCCGGTATTTGGACCAGGAGTCAATGGGGTGGATGGCGGGATATTTGCGGGCATCGGAGCGCTCACGGGACAGGCCGTGGAAAGCGCCCACCACTTTCAGCGTGGCCTGAGTTACCGGCTCTTCAAAGTTGCCGCCGGCGGGAGATACGGTGCCACCGATGGTGACAGAGGCGATCTTGCCGTTCTTAAGACGGACCTTGCCAGCGCGCTCGTAGAAGGAGGCAATGACAGATTCCAGATAGGCGGGGAAGGCCTCTTCACCGGGTATCTCTTCCAGACGGCCGCTCATTTCGCGCATGGCCTGGGCCCAGCGGCTGGTGGAATCAGCCAGCAGCAGCACGTCCAGACCCATTTGACGGTAATACTCGGCCAAAGTCACGGCGGTATACACCGATGCCTCACGGGCGGCAACGGGCATAGAGGAGGTGTTGCAAATAATAATGGTGCGCTCCATAAGAGAGCGGCCTGTGCGGGGGTCGATCAGCTCGGGGAACTCTGTCAGCACCTCCACTACCTCACCGGCACGCTCGCCGCAGGCGGCCACAATGACGATATCCACGTCGGCATTCTTTGCCTCCATATGCTGCAGCACGGTCTTTCCGGCGCCGAAGGGGCCGGGTACACAGAAAGTGCCGCCCTTGGCCACCGGCAGGAAGGTATCAATGCAGCGTATTTTGGTTACGAGAGTATCGTCGGGGCGCAGGCGCTCCTCATAGCAGCGTATGGGCTGCTTTATAGGCCAGGAGAAGACCATGGAAAGCTCTTTTTCCTCGCCCTTGTCATTTTCCAGCACCGCCACGGTGTCCCGGACGTTATACACGCCCTTTTCCCGGATGGATTTCACCCGCCACTCGTCCTTCATATCGAAGGGAACCATGATCTGATGGCTGAACAGTCCTTCGGGCACACTGCCCACCGCATCGCCGGCAGTGACAAGGTCACCGGACCTCACCAACGGAGTGAACTCCCAATCCCGGTCGGGGATGGGATCCAGATATACACCCCGCTCCAGGAAGAAGCCACACTTTTCTGCCAGCTTGGGCAGCGGATTCTGCAGCCCGTCAAACACCTGGGTCAGCAGACCGGGGCCCAGCTCAACGCTCATCAGGTCGCCGGAGAGCTCAACCTTGTCGCCAACCCGGATGCCGCCTGTCATTTCGTAGATCTGCATACTGGCTGTGTCGCCGTTGACGCGAATGACCTCGCCCTTGAGCCGTTCGCCCTCCACCAGGACATAGCCCACCTCGTTTTTTCGCACGGAGCCGGAAAAGGTGGCGGACACCAGATTCCCGTTCACTCCGGTCACAAATCCTGTTACTTTGTCCATTTTAATTCTCCTGTTTCGTTATAGACTGGAAATCTGCTGCCGGATGCTGTCCATCAATCCGTCAAAAGCCTGTTTGCCCCGGTCATACCGAAAGCCACGCTGGCGCTCCAGCAGTTGAAGTTTCATGGCGTAGCCATACAAGGCGCGCTCATCAAAGTTGTGCAGACCTATCATGTCATCCAAACGGCGAAATTCCAGATCCAGTAAAAGCCGTTCGCCCTCCAGCGGATTTTCGGCATTTACCGCTGCTGTCACCGTCTGCACGATTCCGACATCCCGGTCGGAGGGAATGGAACAGGAACGGCCCAGTTTCAAATTCCGCTGATAGGTCAATTCCCGGGAAAGGGAACGGTAAAACTCCGCCCATTCCGACAGGAGGGGACCCCTGCATGAGCGCACCGTTAGATCCTCCAGAGTTTTATACACACCACTGCTTACCGCAGATTTGCACATGGATAGAAAGGAAGCATAGTCTATGGGCGGCTCACCCTGCGTCCGCAGCATGGGTAGGCTGGAGATCAGATAGTAGTAGGAAGCCACAGGGCACCTCCTTACAGGCGCATATCCCGGAAGAAAGGCATGAGCATCTGCGCAATCTCCTCATCGGAGCAGTCAAAATAACCGGTTCCGTCCTTTGCGGCCAGACGGAAGCCTGCTCCCACCTTCTTGGAGGGACGGATCTCCAACCCGTTTTTCAGCTCCTGAGCCAGCTCCTGACGGATACTGTCTGTTACCTGACCTATTTCCACGGAGTATGCCGAAACATCCTCGCCCTGCACAGCGGCGCGGATGAGGACCGCCAGAGCCTGCTGGTCCAGCGCCTTATGCACATCGGCAGCCAGAATCTTTTCGAATTCTGTCTGAATCTCCTGGCGGAACGCCAGTACTGCGTCACGCTTGGCCTGCTCGGCGCTGAGACGGGCACTGTTTTTAAATACCTCAATCTCGGCATTGGCATCCTGACGAAGTTTGTCCGCTGCAGCCTTTGCATCAGCTATGATGACATCTGCCTGCTTTTTTGCATCGGATAAAATGGCAGCGGCCTCTTTGTTGGCACTGTCAATACCGTCCTTTTTAATGGAAGAAACAAGGTCCTGAATTTGAAGTTCCATATTGTTCACCTTCTTCTTTGGATTTTGCTGATAGTTCTGTGCATATGCATATATTATAAAACTATTGTTTGTAGGTTGCAAGGGTTTTTATCAGTTGAGCTATTTAAATTGTTGAATTATCTATGTAAGAAGTTACCGGCTCTCAAATGAGGGCCGGCAACTTTTACATGGTAAGAAATGGGGGAGGGGATCACGCCGCTGCGGCGGTAGACTTTTTGTTGGAAAAGTACTGGAACAGCACTACGCAACCAACGGCCACAAGGCCAACAGCATCGGAGATCAGACCGGGAACCATCATGCCCAGACCACCTGCCACTAATAAAAGACGCAGTACCATGGGAATCTTACGGAACAGATAACCATTTAAAGCAGAGGCCACGCCGAACAGACCAAGCAGAGCCGTGAAAGCAATCAGAAGTACATCGTACCAGCCGTTCACGCCCACAAAAAGCATCTCGGAATTGTAGGCAAATATGTATGGCACGATGAATGCCGCAATGGCCAGCTTTGTGGCGTTGATACCTGTTTTCATAGGATTGGATTTAGCGATGGCCGATCCCGCGTACGCAGCCAGAGCCACAGGGGGTGTGATATCTGCCACAATACCAAAATAGAACACGAAGAAGTGTGCAGCTACGACCGGGAAGCCCAACTGCACCAGAATGGGGGCGCAAGTGGAGGCCATGATGCAGTAGTTGGCGGTGGTGGGAACGCCCATGCCCAGCACGATGCAGCACAGCATAGTCAGAACAAGGCCGATAATGGTGGCGTTGCCGGCCACGGAAACAATGGCGTTGATGAGAATGGAGGCAAGACCGGTAACGGTGATGCAACCGGCGATCATGCCGGCCATGGCGCAGGCCACAGCCACGGTGATAGCGCCCTTTGCACCGGCCATCAGGGCGTCAATGGCGGAGATAATGGAAGCCTTCACAGTCTTACCCAGGGCCTTGCCAAAGCTCATTTCCTTGTTTTTTTCCACAAGCTGATGGATGAAGCCAATGATAAAGGCCGCCAGAATGGACAGCGCCGCGGAGAAAGCCATGGTCTTTGCGCCGGAGGAAACCAGCCAGACCAACAGCACCAGAGGCAGGATCAAATAAAAATTCTTCAGCAGAAAACTCCACTTGGGCAGGTCTGCGCGGGCGATACCCTTTAAACCCAGCTTTTTTGCCTCCAGGTGGACGGCGATGAAGATGCCGGAAAAATACAAAACAGCGGGAAGGATAGCCTTTACGGCGACCTCGGCATAGGGCAGGTCCATATACTCCGCCATGAGGAAGGCGGCGGCACCCATAATGGGGGGCATGATCTGGCCGCCGGTAGAGGCGGCGGCTTCCACAGCTCCGGCAAATTCCGGCTTGTAGCCGGTCTTTTTCATCATGGGGATGGTGACGGAACCGGTGGTCACTGTGTTGCCGACAGAGGAGCCGGACACCATGCCGCACAGAGCGGAAGAAATGACAGCCACCTTAGCGGGTCCGCCGCTGGACCATCCGGCCAGACGGTTGGCCAGAGAAATGAAGAAGTTTGCGATGCCGGTGCGTTCCAGGAAAGCGCCGAAGATGATGAACAGCACAATGTAGGTAAAACACACATTGATGGGTGTGCCTATGACACCGGAGGTGGTGTAGAACAGCTTGTATACGACATTTTTCAGCGCGTTGAAGAAGCTGGGATTGTAGCTGAGCTGGTTATAAAAGGTATAGACCAGCAGAGCGGCTACAACGCACAGAATGGGAATACCCACGCAACGGCGGCACAGCTCCACCAAAACCAGTATTCCGATGACACCGATCACCACATGGACCGTCTGGATACGGGTGGCCAGCTTAATGATGGGCAATGCGTTGGCCGCGAAATAGAAAAAGCACGCCGAACCTATCACCATCAAGGCAATATCGTACCAAGGCATACTGTTGACACGGACATGGTCCTTTTTGGCGGGATAGGTAAGGAAACCCAAAATTATGATGCATCCCACAAACAGAGTCAGACGCACCTCGGGTAATGCTGTGGAGAACAGGGTCATATAGAGGCAATACAGGGAGAAAATGGACATGATCACCGTGATTATGATTTTGGGTGTGCCTTCCCAGACACGGGTGGCGGATTCGCGGTCATATTTGCGCATGACCTCATCCAGATCGGTCTCCGTGTCGCCGCCGTTTTCGGTGGCGGGCGCGGTGTTGACCGCGGGAGCCGGCTGTGCATTTTTTTTAAAGATGCTCAAGGGGAACGCCCTCCTTTATTTGGGGATGCTTTGTTATAGACAGTGAGGACTACGGCGGGGAAACCCGCCGTAGTCTTCACATATTGTTATAGCAGAAATTATGGATTACTTGGCGAAATATACATCCTTGGCGATGACCGTCTTGGAATAGTAGTCAGAGTTTGCCAGCAGTGTAGTGACATGTTCATCATCCAGAGAAACAAGACCCACATCCTTGGTGGTTGCCAAATCGGTGATTGCGGTAGTGGGAGCGCCTGCAACGATGAAGGCGGCGTCAATCTTACCATCCTTCAGGGCATCGGCGCTGTCGCCGAAGGATTGATAGGTGGGCTTGATGTCATTTTCGGTCAGACCATATACACCCAGCACATCAACAGCGTTAAAGTACACGCCGGAGCCTGCAGCGCCGATAGACACATTCTTGCCCTTCAGGTCAGCCACAGTCTTAATGCTGGGATCCACGGTTACAATCTGCACCTGCTCCATATACAGAGCGGCAACAGTGGAGAAGCCGTCGATCTTTGTATCAAAAAGGTTCGTGCCGGTGTAGGCATAGGCCATCACGTCAGACTGGCAGAAGGCCAGCTCGGCATTGCCGGCTTCCAGCTCTTCAACGTTGGACTTAGAGCCGTTGCCTACCAAACCCACAACATTGACGCCCGCGTTGTTGGTGGCGTGCTGGGCAATGACACTGCCAAAGGCATAATAGGTGCCGGACTCACCGCCGGTTACAAAGCGGAGGTTGCGGGACGCACCGGTGCCTGCCCCGTCCTTGACTGCAACAGTAAAGCCTTTCTCGGCAAAATACTTGGCTGCGCCGGGATGGTAGGGCACGGAGGTGACGGAAGCACCGTACTCCAAGCTCAACTCGCCGTACTTGGCGTGGCTGCTGGTCAGGTTTGCGGCATTATCAAAAATGTCAGCCACGAAATTATATACATCGGCCTCGGCTACATCATCGCGGGCAAGAATAACCGCGCCGACCGCAACGGTAGTAGTATCCGTATGCTCAAAATTAGCGGGTTCACCGTCATCCTTGCTGCCGCAGGCAAACAGGCTCAGGGCAATAACAAGAGCCAGAATCAGTGCAAAAAATCTTTTCATCATTACTCTCCTTTTTCAATTTGCATCCTCATTTTCCGCAGTATCGGATTGTTGTACTGCTATTGTAGCGCACTTCGTCCGATTTTGCAAGATGTTCTTTTGCTTTTTTTATTATTGAGCAGTTTTATTGATTATCGGCTTTTTTATATTCTCATCAAAATAATTCAATTCCTAAATTGATTTTTTAGAATTCATTAAAAATATTAGAATTTTTTGTTTAATATTTCGCATTCTTTTTTGCCAACTTTCTTTCAAAATTTTGCAAAAAAATGAAGGGAATCTTGCAAATAAGATGTGAGGTGGGGCATAAGGAGAGAATGATTGGTTTGATGATTAAATAATCGTCTCGTGCATAATAGCGGGATGAAATGACTCGGAATCGAAGGCTGTATTAGCGTAAATGCGGCGGATTTGCTCTTGACTTTCGACTGGGGATACAGTAAAATGCCACTATATTGTAAGAGATGATGATGATGGAGAGTAGTACTCCCACACTGGATGCCAAGAGAGAAAGCGGTCGGTGTAAGCTTTCGTGACAGCGGGGAGGAAGTCGCTCCGGAGTTCTGCCGCCCAGCTCACGTAAGCGGCAGCGGTTTACCTCCGTTATGGGTCTCGAGTGCGGAGAATGAATCTCTGAACACAGGTGGTACCACGGACTGTAACTATAGTTCGCCCTGTTTTGCTTCACGGCAGGACAGAGCGGGCTTTTTGTTTTGCCGAATTTCGGAAAAGGAGAGTACACTATGCGTAAAGAATTGCCAAAGGTCTATGATCCCCGGGATGTGGAGCCCAGGATCTACAAAATGTGGATGGACGGTGGTTGCTTCAAGGCGGAGCCGAATCCCGATAAGAAACCGTTTTCCATTGTTATGCCTCCTCCCAATGTCACAGGCCAGCTTCATATGGGGCATGCCATGGACTCTACCCTGCAGGACATCCTCACCCGTTTTAAGCGGATGCAGGGGTATGAGGCACTGTGGCTGCCCGGAACGGACCACGCCGGCATCGCCACCCAAATCAAGGTGGAGGAAAACCTGCGCAAGGAGGAGGGACTGACCCGCCACGATTTGGGCAGGGAAAAGTTTCTGGAGCGTGTGTGGGACTGGAAAGAGAAGTACGGCAACCGCATCGTGCAGCAGCAGATGAAGATGGGCGCCTCCTGCGACTGGGACCGAAGCCGCTTCACAATGGATGAGGGCTGCTCCAAGGCTGTACGGGAAACCTTCTGCGAACTGTATGACAAGGGGCTTATCTATAAGGGCAGCCGCATCATCAACTGGTGTCCCCACTGTCTGACGGCTCTGTCCGACGCCGAGGTGGAATACACCGATAAGCCGGGCAATCTCTGGTATATCCGCTATCCGCTGTCTGACGGCAGCGGCGACATTGTGGTGGCCACCACCCGCCCGGAGACTATGATGGGCGATACCGGTGTGGCCGTGAATCCGGAGGATGAAAAATTCAAGCATCTCATCGGAAAGACCTGTATTCTGCCCATTATGAACCGGGAGATCCCCATTGTGGGCGACGAGTACTGTGAGATCGGCTTCGGCACCGGTGCGGTGAAGATGACCCCCGCTCACGATCCCAACGACTTTGAGGTGGGTCTGCGGCATAACCTGGAGGTGATTCGGGTCATCGCCGACAACGGCACCATTAATGAAAACGGAGGCAAGTATAACGGCATGGACCGTTATGAGTGCCGCAAGGCCATAGTGAGGGATCTGGAAGAGCAAGGCTATCTGGTGAAGACCGAGCCCTACTCCCACAATGTGGGCACCTGCTATCGCTGCCACAACGACGTGGAGCCGCTGATCTCCGCCCAGTGGTTTGTGAAGATGGCACCCTTGGCCAGGGAAGCTATCCGGGTGGTGGAGGATGGCACCATTAAGTTTGTGCCTGAGCGCTTCACCAAGACCTATATTAACTGGATGGAAAATGTCCACGACTGGTGCATTTCCCGGCAGCTCTGGTGGGGTCACCAGATTCCGGCGTGGTACTGCGACGAGTGCGGACACATCAATGTCAGCCGTGAGGATCCTACCAAATGCGAAAAGTGCGGCAGCACGCGTTTGACCCGGGACGAGGATGTGCTGGACACCTGGTTCTCCTCCGCTCTGTGGCCGTTCTCCACCATGGGGTGGCCCAACACCGAGGCGGCAGATCTGCAGTATTGGTATCCTACCTCTGTTATGGTCACCGGCTACGACATCATTTTCTTCTGGGTGGCCCGTATGATCTTCTCCGGCATGGAGCAGATGAAGAAAGAGCCTTTCAAGACCGTGTTCATCCACGGCCTGGTTCGGGATGACAAGGGCCGCAAGATGTCCAAGTCTCTGGGCAACGGCATCGACCCGCTGGAGATGGCGGAGCAGTACGGCGCTGACGCCCTGCGCTTCAATCTTATTACCGGCAACAGCCCCGGCAATGATATGCGCTTCTATGTGGAGAAGTGCGAGGCTATGCGTAACTTTGCCAACAAGATTTGGAATGCATCCCGCTTTGTGATGATGAACCTCACCATTGATAAGGTGGAACTGCCCGGAAAGCTGGAGCTGGAGGACAAGTGGGTGCTCAGCAAGCTCAACACCCTCATCCGTGAGGTCACGGACAATATGGACGCCTTTGAGCTGGGTGTGGCTTCCGCTAAGATCTATGATTTCATCTGGGATACCTATTGTGATTGGTATATCGAACTGACCAAGACCCGCTTGAATGGCGACGATCCCGCTGCCAAGATGGCGGCGGAGAATGTGCTGTGCTATGTGCTGCAGCGCATTCTGGAGCTGCTGCATCCGTTCATGCCCTTCATCACGGAGGAGATTTGGCAGGCTCTGCCCCATGAGGGGGACTATTTGATCCGCGCGCAGTGGCCCGTGTATCGTCCGGAGTTTGACTTCTGGGCAGAGGAGCAGGCTATGGAGGCGGTGAAGGATGCCATTTCCGCCGTACGTGCCCGGCGGGCGGAGATGAATGTGCCGCCGTCCAAGAAAGCGCAGATGATTATCGTGTCCGATCACGCAGATGATTACCGCATGGGCGAGCATTTCATCAAGCGCATGGCATATGCCAGCGAGATCACCGTGACGGGCGAGGCGCCGACGGATCTAAGCGGACTTGTCACCGTGGTGACTCATGGTGCAAACGTGTATCTGCCTCTGGCGGAGCTGGTGGATCTGGAGAAGGAGCTGGAGCGTATTGCCAAGGAGCGGGAGAAGGCTGCGGAAAATCTGGCACGCATCGAGCAGAAGCTCCGCAACGAGAAGTTCGTTTCCAAGGCGCCGGAGGCGGTGGTCAATGCTGAGCGTGAAAAGGCGGAAAAGGCAAGGACGCTCATTGCCAAGCTGGATGAGTCTGCCGCTGCCATGAGAGGCTGATTTTTTCCCGAGAAATTCTCCCTTTCGACAAAAAACTGGAATAAAAAAATGTATAATCACCGTAGGCTAATGCCTGCGGTGATTTTTTTACGGGAAGTGATAAATATGCAAGTAAAAGCAGAATGTTTGGATCGAAAACTGACACTGCACCTCACCGGCGAATTGGACCACCATGCCGCCCGGCCATTGATGCAAAGCATTGCGAAAGAGGTGGAGTATGCGCTGCCGTTGGAGGTGATATTGGATTTTTCCGGAGTGACATTCATGGATAGTTCCGGGATCGCCGTGGCAATACACACGCAGCAGCAGATGAAGCAGTTGGGCGGAAAAACCCGCATAATTAATCCGTCGACCCAGGTGAAAAAAGTGTTCATGGCCGCTGGGATCCAGAAAATGATCAGAATGGAGGATATACATGAAAAGTGATAATCAAGTGGTGCTGGAATTTCCCAGCCACAGCAGCAACGAGGCGTTTGCAAGGGTGGCGGCAGCAGGCTTTGCCATGCAGCTTGACCCCACCCTGGAGGAACTGGGGGATATTAAAACCGCTGTCAGCGAGGCGGTGACCAACGCTATCGTCCACGGATATCCGGAGAACTTCGGCAAAATCGTCATGAAGCTGCGGATCCGGGAGGGTAACATTCTGGAGGTCGTCGTGAAGGACTGGGGTGTGGGCATTGCCGATGTGGAGCAGGCTCGGAAACCCCTGTTTACCACCGGGAATGACGAGCGCAGCGGCATGGGATTTACCATCATGGAGAGCTTTATGGACACCTTACGGGTGCGGTCCGTTCCACAAAAAGGCACCACAGTGACCATGCGCAAGCGTATTTCCACCCGCATGGGAGAACGAAAATGAGCGATGACAGACTGGCCCTGCTGGATCGGGCACAGTCGGGGGACAAGGATGCCTGCGGAAAAATGCTGGAGGAGAATAGCGGACTCATCTGGGCGGTGGTGCGGCGGTATTATGGCTGCGGGGCGGAACCGGAGGATCTGTATCAACTCGGATGCATAGGATTTATTAAGGCTGTAAAAGGATTTGACATTACATACGGAACGAAGTTTTCCACCTATGCCGTGCCCAAGATTGCCGGAGAGATACGGCGTTTTTTACGAGATGACGGGCCGGTGAAGGTGGGGCGCACTCTGCGGGAAAGGGGACAGAGCATCTGGTCAGCTCGCCAACGGCTGCGTACATCCCTCGGTCGTGAGCCAAGACTGTCGGAGCTTGCTGCCGAAACGGGATGGAGCGCGGAGGAGATCGCAACGGCGGAAATGGCTACCTCTACGCCTGACTCTCTGCAGCAGGAAACGGCGGAGGGGCTGACACTTGAATCCACCCTGGGCACAGAGGCGCCCGAGGAGGCCCTGGTGGAAAAAATTGCGCTCCGGGAGGCAATTCGGGCACTTCCGGAGCGGGAACAGGAAACCATATTTCTTCGCTTTTTCAAGTGCATGACCCAGGAGCAGGCGGCCCGGATCCTGGGTGTATCTCAAGTGCAGGTGTCCCGTCTGGAGCGGAAGGGAGTGGCTCATTTGCGGGAGATGCTCCGGGATTGAAAGCGTTTTCCGATTGAAACTCGGTCATGACACTGCGATAGCGTTTGGGTAAGAATGTGTTCTGGCAGCGTGTGTTGCAACGCTCCTCAATGGCAACGGTATCGAAAAATGTTTTCCACAGCTTACGATATTGCGCCTCCTGCCCATCCGGTGGTGCAAGGATTAGGGAATCAGCCTGCACGATGCGGGAACAGCCGCCGCTATACAGAAGCAGTTCGCCGTGGGTTCGGTCATACAGGAAAAAGGACTCGTTTGCATACCGACTGCAGAAGTGGCTCCGCAGAAAAGGCAGCACGCGGTTTTTTGGCTGGATTTCTGCGCCCAGAACGCCGCTGTAGTCGGAGAATCGCACGAAGCCACGGAGCTTTTCCAGCTCACCGGATAAATGGCGGACAGCCTTGTATAAGGGAAAACAGGCTTCATCCGATGGGCGACGCAGAAACTGCGGGCCATCGGCATACAGCTTTTGCACAAATCGATACAGACAGATCTCCTTGTTATCCATACAGGTGTGGAAGGCTCGGTAGAGCAGACGGGCAGCACGAGGGGATCGATCGGTGATGCTGCGGAGAACTCGGTTGCTGTGGGCAAGGACAGTTTCTACATTTCGAACGGAATAGAGGGAGAGAGCAGGAAATTCCTCATTGCTTGCAAAGGCAATGGGGAATTCCCTGTTTATATAACTCTCAAATATGCAGCAGAGAAACCCATTGTAGCTGCCATCGTATTCATAAACCATGTCGATCCAAGACATTTTTCTCACCCCGTGGCATCAAAGAGAGATAGCTGCCGCGCTGCCGCAAAAGGCAGACTGCCGCATTCAACGGCCTGCAATTGACGGGTCAAAGTTTCGGCAGTGAACCGGAGACCCTCTCGCATGCGGCCGCCGCATAAGATGAAAAACTGTGCCCGCTTGAGCACGATGCCCATTTTATGCAGATCCTCAAACTGCAGCAGCCCGGTCCGACGTGCGGACAGAATGCGCCGTGCGCCTGTGGGGCCGATGCCGGGCACCCGCAAAAGCCGCTCCAGATCGGCGGTCATGATCTCCACGGGAAATTGTTCTGGATGTGTGACAGCCCAGTAGCACTTGGGATCCAGCATAGGGTCAAAATTCGGGTGCGCATCATCCAGCAGCTCCTCTGCGCGAAATCCATAGAACCGCAGAAGCCAGTCAGCTTGATACAAACGATGCTCCCGCAAAAGGGGCGGCTTTGTGTGCAGAGCGGGGAGAAGAGGATTTTCCACTACCGGGACATAGGCGGAATAGAACACTCTTTTGAGCTGATAGCGGTCATACAATGACTCGGTCAAATGCAGGATATGCCGGTCGCTGTCCTCCGTGGCACCCACGATGAGCTGGGTGCTCTGCCCGGCCGGGGCAAAGGCGGGAGCGTGGCGGTATTTCACCAGTTCCTCCTTATTCTGCCGGCCATGTTCCTGAATGAGGCGCATGGGGGCGAGGATGGCGGATTTTGTCTTATCCGGTGCAAGTGCTGCCAGTCCCTTTTGAGACGGCAGCTCGATATTCACGCTGAGCCGATCCGCCAGATAACCGAGCTGCCCCACCAGCTCCGGGGATGTGCCGGGGATGGCCTTGGCATGGACATAGCCGTTGAAGCCGTATTCCTGCCGCAGGATCCGCAGCGACTCGATCATTCGCAGAGTGGTGTAGTCCGGGCTTTTCAAAACACCGCTGGAGAGAAACAGACCCTCGATATAATTACGGCGGTAAAATTGAATGGTCAGATCGGCCAATTCCTTGGGGGTGAAGGTGGCGCGCCGGGTGTCATTGCTGCGGCGGTTGACGCAGTACTTGCAGTCGTACACGCAGCAATTGGTCATGAGTACCTTCAGAAGGGAAATACATCGGCCGTCTGCGGAAAAGCTGTGGCAGCAGCCGGCAACAGAGGATGATGTGTTGCCGATCATACCGGGACGAGAGCCGCGGCGGACACCGCTGGAAGTACAGGATGCATCATATTTTGCCGCGTCCGTGAGAATGGCCAGCTTATCCAGCAGTTCCATTTCAGGCGGCGCTGCGCGTGCGGCGAGGCAGATCTATCCGATTCACTAAGCGCATGAGCTGGCCGGAAAGGGCGGCGGCGCCGATGATTGAAATGATCCATCCGAAAGTAGTCATAGTCAGTTCCTCCAAATCAAACTTTTGTTCTATTACGCATTATAAATCGAACAAGAGTTCTTGTCAAGTAGAAATCGAACAAAAATTCTATTTTTTTATTTACGCGGTTGACCGGAGGGGGAATTTGTTATAAAATAAGAAAAAAGCGAAAAGAACGAGGCCAATATGAACGAGTTGGAGAAACGGTTTATTACCGCGCGCCGCAAGGCTATTGAATTGAATTATCAGCATTTGAACCCCATGCAGCGGGAGGGTGTTTTGACTACAGAGGGACCGCTGCTGCTGTTGGCAGGTGCAGGCTCTGGCAAGACCACTGTGCTTATCAACCGTGTGGCGAACCTCCTGCGCTACGGCAGAGGCAGCGACACGGAGGAAATTCCTATGCCCATTTCCGAGGACGAGGTAGAGTTTTTGGAGCAGTATGTGCAGGACCCTCAGCCGGAAATGCGGCCGCTGATGCAGTATCTGTGCGCTGTGCAGCCTGCCAGGCCATGGGAGGTGCTGGCCATCACCTTCACCAATAAGGCTGCCGGGGAGCTGAAGGAACGTCTGGAGCGTATGCTGGGGGAGGAGGCCCGGGATGTGTGGGCGGCTACTTTCCACGCCGCCTGTGTGCGTATCCTGCGCCGGGATATTGATAAATTGGGATATGACCGCAACTTTACGATCTATGATACGGACGATTCCAAGCGTGTACTGAAGGACATTATCAAGGAGCTGGACCTGGAGGAGAAGACATTTCCGCCCAGAGAACTGCTGGGGGTGATCTCCAATGCCAAGGGAGAGATGCAGTCGCCGGAGGAGTTTTGCCAGCTATGGGAACAGCGGGGCGATTGGAGGAAAATAAGGATAGGTAAAGTATATAAGCTTTACAATAAAAGGCTGCGGGAAGCCAACGCTTTGGACTTTGACGACATTATTCTGCATACGGTTACTCTGCTGCAAAGCGACAAAGACACCAGGGAATACTATCAGAATAAGTTCCGCTATGTGCTCATCGACGAGTATCAGGATACCAACCATCTGCAGTTTTTGCTGGCAGGTCTGCTGACGGGCAGCCACGGGAATATCTGCGTGGTGGGCGATGATGACCAGAGCATTTATCGCTTCCGGGGCGCGGATATTACCAATATCCTCAGCTTTGAGCAGCGGTATAAGAATGCCCGCACCATCCGCTTAGAGCAGAACTACCGTTCTACCCAGAATATTCTGGACGCGGCCAACGCCGTGATTCGCAACAATGAGGGGCGCAAGGGTAAGACCCTGTGGACCCAGAACGGCGCCGGAGATCCGGTGACGGTGAAAACTTGCTACAATGAGAGTGACGAAGCCAATTTCGTAGTGGGAGACATCATGACCGCCTATAATCGGGGGGCAAACTGGCGGGATAACGCCATTTTGTATCGCATGAATGCCCAGTCAAACGCACTGGAATATGCCTTCAAACGCAATGGTGTGCCCTATAAAATAGTGGGCGGAGTGAAGTTCTTCGACCGATCGGAAGTGAAGGATATGCTGGCGTATCTGTGCGTTATCTGCAATCCGACGGACGACCTGCGGCTGCGGCGCATCATCAATGTACCGGCCCGGAAAATCGGCGGAGCGTCTCTGGAGAAGGCACGGGCTTTGGCGGCCACGGAGGGGAAGTCCCTCTTTGAGATCGTATGCGCTGCCCGGGAATACCCGGAGCTGAAGTCCGCCGCCGGGCGTATGGCGGAGTTTGGGCAGCTTATTATGGAACTGCGCACCCTGTGCGATAATCTGGAGCTGGTAGAGTTTTACGGCAGGGTCTGCAAAATGACTGGGTATGTGCAGATGCTGCAGGAAAAAAACGATATGGAGAGCCGGGGGCGGTTGGAGAATGTACAGGAGTTAGCCTCCAGCATCAGCGCATTCCTGGAAAACGGTCCGGATGACCCGTCTCTGGCGGGATTCCTCAACGAGGTGGCACTGTACACTGACCTGGATGGTCAGTCAGACAGCGATAACTGCGTGACACTGATGACTATGCATTGCGCCAAGGGTTTGGAATTTGACCGGGTGTATGTCACCGGCATGGACGAGGGTGTGTTCCCCGGGAACCGTGCCATGGGCGAGCAGGAGGAGATGGAAGAGGAACGCAGACTGTGCTATGTGGCCATGACCCGGGCCAAAAAGTCCCTGACTATGACTCATGTTCGCCAGCGGATGCTTTTCGGCCAGACGGAGCCGAAGATGCCCTCCCGGTTTCTGGAAGAGATCCCGGAGAAAAATATGCAATGGATCGCAAAGCCTGAGCCCCGCAGAGAGGTTCGGTGGGAGGACGACTGGAGCGGCGGTTGGAGTGCCGTACCCCGGGTTATGTACCGCGACTATGAGTCAAAATATCAGCAGAAGCCGGAGTCTGTGCAGCGGGCGGTATCCGCTGCACGGCGGGCTCCGTCGGCAACCTCTGCGCCGCTTATGCAGCTCAAGGCCGGGGAGCAGGTGCGCCACAGTGCCTTTGGCGAGGGTATGGTGCTCAGCGTGCGGCCCATGGGAGGTGATGCCCTCCTTGAGGTTTCTTTTGACAAGGTGGGCACAAAGAAGCTGATGCTCAAGGCTGCCGGAGCGCACCTGATCAAACTGTGAGATAAAGGGAGAAAACCATGCAGATACAAGGACTGTCCTGGTATCCGGGACACATGACGAAAACCAAGCGGATGATTGTGGCGGAGATGGGACACATGGATGCCGTTTGTGAGATACTGGATGCACGGATTCCGCTGTCGAGCCGCAATCCCGATGTGGACGAAATGACGGCGGGGAAACCACGCCTGGTGGTGCTGAATCGAGTGGATCAGGCAGACCCAAGGGAAACCAGCCGATGGGCGGCGTATTTCCGGGGAAAAGGCTACGCTGTATTGGAATCCAATGCCAAAAGCGGCGTGGGTACGGCGCAGTTTGCCGCCGCGGTGCGGGAGCTGCTGAAGGAGAAATTACAGGCCTATGCCGAAAAGGGACAGGTGGGCCGTGTGGTGCGGGTCATGATACTGGGCATCCCCAATGTGGGAAAGTCTACATTTATCAATAAGGTAGCCAGACGCAAGACGGCCAAGGCAGAGGATCGCCCCGGCGTGACCCGCAGTAAGCAGTGGGTGCCGGTGGACAGCACTTTAGAGCTGCTGGATACCCCGGGTATCCTTTGGCCCAAGTTCGAGGATGTAAATGTGGGGATGCGCCTTGCTTTTACCGGAGCTATCAAAGACGATGTGATGGACATTGAAGAACTGGGCTGTTTTCTTATGGAATATCTGGGTAAGCATTATTCGCAGGTCATCGAAGAGCGGTATAAGGTCAAGCCTGAGGAGAACGAATCGGGCTTTGATCTGCTGACCAGAGCTGGACGCAAGCGGGGCTTTCTCATGCGGGGTGCAGAGGTGGACACAGAGCGCATGAGCCGGATTTTGCTGGATGAATTCAGAGGTGGCAAGCTCGGACGCTTTACACTGGAAACAGTGGAGGACATGAAATAATGGCTGCAAAAACGGACCTGTGGCTGATAGAGCGGGAACTGATGGAGCAGGGAGCTGAGGTTATCTGCGGCTGCGACGAGGCCGGAGCCGGGCCTCTGGCCGGGCCGGTGTACGCCGCGGCGGTGATCCTGCCGCCTTACTGCCAAATTGACGGCCTGAATGACAGTAAGAAGCTCACGGAAAAGAAGCGGGAGGTCCTGTACGGGATCATCACCCGGCGGGCGGTCTGCTGGTCCGTGGCAAAGGTAGAGGCCGCTGAGATCGACGCAACGGACATACTGAGCGCACGAATGAAAGCCATGCAGTTGGCCATAGACGGTCTTGCTATCCGGCCGGAGGTGGCGCTCATCGACGGCAACCGGGACAAGGGAAGGTATGCCGCCATCACCACACCGCATAAACTGGTGGTAGGCGGTGACAGCAAAAGCGCCTGCATCGCCGCTGCATCTATTCTGGCCAAGGTGAGCAGGGACCGGTTTGTAGCCGGGGAGCTGGACGCACTATATCCGCAGTATTTTTTTGCAAAGCACAAGGGCTATGGCACGAAGCTGCACTATGAAATGCTGGACAAATACGGGCTGTGCCCGGAGCACAGGCGTACTTTTCTGAATAAATGGGAGGAAAGGAAGCCATGAGCCGCAGTGTGGGAACTTGGGGGGAGGCCCAGGTGGCAAATTTCCTCCGGAAGAATAAGTGCCGCCTTATAGGCCATAGCTACCACTGCCGCTTCGGAGAGATCGATCTCATTGCCATGGACGGAAACACCCTCTGCTTTGTGGAGGTAAAGACCCGGAGCAACCTGTCCGTGGGGCTGCCCCGGGAATATGTCAACGCAGCCAAGCAGGAACGTATCCGCAAGACTGCCCTGTTTTACTTGAGCGAAAAGGAGCTGGACTGCCCGGTACGTTTCGATGTGGCGGAGGTTTACCGCAGTGAAAGCGGTGCTCTTGAGCGCATTGAGTATGTGAAAAACGCGTTTTGAGGTGAATGCAGTTTGAAAATACCTTATTTTGACGCACACTGTGACACCATCTACCGCTGTGAGGAGACCGGCTGCGATGCGGCTTTGGAGATGGAGGCGGATCGGGAGGCCCAGCAGGCCTATTACGAAGCCTGCTGTCATCTGCGGGAAAACGGCGGACACATTGACCTGCTGCGCGGCCGAGGATTTGCCAGGTACGGCCAGTTTTTTGCCCTGTATTGGGACGCGAAAAATGCACCGGCAGACGGAATGTTCGCACAGTGTCTGCAGCTCCATGCCCGTTTTTTACAGGAAATGAAGGAAAACCGTGACTGTATCATGCACTGTCGCAGCGGCGCAGAAGTAGATGCGGCGATCCGGCAGGGGAAAATGGTGGCACTACTGAGCATTGAGGGGGCCGATCTGCTGGAATGTGACGCGGATAAGCTGGAGACGGCCTGCGAATGGGGTGTGCGGTTGCTGAATCCTGTCTGGAATCGTGCCAACAGTCTCTCGGGAACAAACTGTGAGGATGTGGACAGAGGCCTCTCCGAAAGGGGCAGGGACTTTGTGCGGCAGATGGAGAATCTTTCTATCTATCCGGATGTATCCCACATCTCTGATGCGGGCTTCTGGGATATTATCAAGACGACCCACGGCCCGGTGGTAGCATCCCATTCCAATGCCCGGGCTGTTTGCCCCCACCGGCGCAACCTGACGGACGATCAGTTTCGTGCCATTCGGGACAGCGGCGGAGTGGTGGGGCTGAACCTATACAGGGACTTCGTCGGCCAAAAGGGAACCATGGAAGAACTTATCGCCCACTTGGAGCATTTTCTGGAGCTGGGCGGGGAGCAGACCCTGTGCATCGGCGGCGACTTAGACGGATGCGAAGCTTTGGTCGGGGGAATGAATGGGCTGCAGGATGTGCCGAAGATTTACACAGCCCTGCGGGAGCGTGGCTATAGCAAGGCACTGCTGGAGGACATTTTCTGGAACAACCTGTATCAAATGATATAGCAATAAGGAGTACAGAATGGCTTTATATACCATTGGAGATCTGCATCTCTCGCTTGGGTCGGATAAACCCATGGATGTTTTCGGCGAGGGATGGAACAACTATGTGGACAGGATCCGGGAGGGTTTTTCCGAGCTCCGTGAGGATGATGTGACAGTGCTGTGCGGGGATTTGTCCTGGGGCATGAGCCTGGAGGAATCACTAAAGGATCTGCAGTTTATCCATCATCTGCCGGGAAAGAAGATTCTGATGAAAGGCAACCACGACTATTGGTGGAACACTGCCGCCAAGATGCAGCGCTTTTTTGATGAGCACGGGCTGGATTCTCTGCAAATATTGCATAACAACTGTGTTTTCTATGGTGAAATAGCGCTGTGCGGTACCCGTGGATGGTTTTACGAACTGGATGAGCCGGGCGGCCATACGGAGAAAATGCGCAATCGGGAGGCGGGACGGCTGAAGACCTCGCTGCAGGCGGCGGGGGATAAGGAAAAGATCTGCTTTCTCCACTATCCGCCCCTATATACCGGCTATCGCTGTGAGGAAATGCTGCGTCTTTTGCAGCAGTACGGCGTGAAACAGTGCTGCTACGGACACCTGCACGGCGGTCCATCCCATGGTCGGGCGGTGCAGGGAGAGCGGGATGGAACGGAATTTTCTCTGGTATCGGCGGACTATCTCCGTTTTAAGCCAAAAAAAATTTTATAATAGTGCAAAAAAGTGTGGAAATTGTCATCCTTTTCTGTTATCATATAAAATTGCATTGATTCGCATTATTAATGCTGAACGGAGGAAAAACAAAATGAGTGTAAAATCCTGTGAAAAACTGGAAAAAAGTAAGGTCGCATTGACCATTGAAGTCAGCGCCGAGGACTTTGAAGCTGCCATCAACAAGGCTTATCTGAAGATGCGCGGCAAGATGAACATCCCCGGTTTCCGCCCCGGCAAGGCTCCCCGCAAGATCGTTGAGAGCATGTACGGCGTGGAGGTCTTCTATGAGGAGGCCGTGAATATTGTGTTGCCCGATGCCTATGAGAAGGCCATCAGCGACGAGAAACTGGAAGTTGTGGGCTATCCCGAAGTGGAGCTGGAGAACTGCGGCAAGGACGGCGTGACTTTTAAGGCTACCGTTGCCGTTTATCCCGAGGTGAAGCTGGGCCAGTATAAGGGCATGGAGGCACCCAAGGCCGCTGTGAAGGTCATGGCAGCCGATGTGAACGCACGGCTGAAGGAAATGGCCGAGCGCAACAGCCGTCTGGTGAGCGTGGAGCGCGCCGTGAAGAAGGGTGACACCGCCAACATCGACTTTGAGGGCTTTGACAATGGCGTGGCTTTCGACGGCGGCAAGGGCGAGAACTTTGACCTGGAGATCGGTTCCGGCAGCTTTGTGCCCGGTTTTGAGGAGCAGCTTATCGGCATGAAGGTAGGCGAGGAGAAGGATATTGACATCACCTTCCCCGAGAACTATACTCCGGAGCTGGCCGGCAAGCCCGTCGTGTTCCATGTGAAGGTTAACGAGGTCAAGGTGAAGGAAGTTCCTGCCATTGACGACGAATTCGCCAAGGATGTGTCTGAGTTCGACACTCTGAAGGAACTGAAGGCCGATCTGAAGAAGAAGATCACCGAGGATCGCAAGACCGCTGCCCAGCACGCCTTTGAGGATGCCCTGATGCAGAAGGTGGCTGACGGCATCGAGGCCGACATCCCCGAGGAAATGGTGGTGCTGCAGTCCCAGAAAATGATGGAGAATTTTAAGCAGCAGTTGGCCGCTCAGGGTATTCCCTTCGATCAGTATGTGAAGATGACCGGTATGGACGAGGATGCTATCCAGAAGCAGTCCATGGAGCCTGCTCTGAAACAGGTGCGTATGGATCTGGCAGTGGCTGCCATCGTCAAGGCCGAAAATCTGGAAGTCTCCGACGAGGAAGTGGAGAATGAGATGAAGACCATTGCCGAGAAGTACGGCATGGAGCTTGAGTCCATCAAGAAGTATCTGCCTGCCGCCGATGTGAAGGAGCAGGTCATTCGTGAGAAGGTCATCAAGGTCGTGGCCGACAGTGCCGTTGCTGTGGAGCCCGAGGAAAAGCCCGAAGAGAAGAAAGAAGACAAAGAGTAATTCGGACTATTAGAATCACTATCGGGCGGGTATACTTTTGTATTATGCCTTGCATTGCGAGGCCCCATTTGAACAGGAGGTTTATTTCTATGAGCTTAGTTCCTTATGTTGTGGAGCAGACCAACCGGGGAGAGCGTTCCTATGATATTTTCTCCCGCTTGCTCAATGACCGCATCATCTTCCTGGGAGAAGAGGTGAATGATACGACTGCCAGCCTGGTGGTGGCCCAGCTTCTATATTTGGAAGCACAGGATCCTGACAAGGATATCCAGATGTACATCAACAGCCCCGGCGGCTCCGTCACTGCCGGTATGGCCATTTACGATACCATGCAGTATATTAAGTGTGATGTTTCCACCATCTGCATCGGTATGGCTGCCAGTATGGGCGCATTCCTGCTCTCCAGCGGCGCCAAGGGCAAACGCATTGCTCTGCCTAATGCCGAGGTGATGATCCATCAACCCTCTGCCGGTACCAAGGGTAAGGTCACCGACATGGAGATTGATGTGGAACATTTCCTGAAGATCAAGCAGCGGCTGAACAAGATTCTGGCTGAAAACACCGGCAAGACCCCTGAGCAGATCAAGGCAGACTCCGAGCGGGATCACTGGATGATCGCCGAGGAGGCCCGGGAATACGGACTGGTGGATAAAGTCATTTACAAGAGGTAACTATGTCGGATAAGAACAAAGAACTGCGCTGTTCCTTTTGCGGTAAGAGCGAGAAACAGGTGCACCGCATGATCCAGGGCCCCGGTGTCCGAATCTGCGATGAGTGTGTTCAGCTTTGTATCTCCATTTTGGAGGACGATTACAGCCCCGCCTCTGAAACCAGATTTGAAGCACCGGACCGTCTGCCCACTCCCCGGGAGATCAAGGCGGTTCTGGATGAATATGTGATCGGACAGGAGGCTGCTAAGATCGCCCTCTCCGTATCCGTTTATAATCACTATAAACGCATTTTCTACGGCGGCGGCGAGGATGTGGAGCTGCAAAAGAGCAACATTCTCATGATCGGGCCTACCGGCAGCGGAAAGACACTGTTTGCCCAGACTCTGGCCCGTGTGCTGCAGGTGCCTTTTGCCATTGCTGATGCCACCACGCTTACCGAGGCCGGCTATGTGGGCGACGATGTGGAGAATATTCTTCTTCGTTTGCTGCAGGCGGCGGATTACGATGTGGAGTTGGCGGAGCGGGGGATCATCTATGTGGATGAGATCGACAAGATTGCCAGGAAGAGCGAGAACACATCAATCACCCGAGATGTTTCCGGCGAGGGCGTGCAGCAGGCTCTGTTAAAGATTCTGGAAGGTACGGTGGCCAATGTGCCGCCCCAAGGGGGACGCAAGCATCCTCACCAGGAGTTCATCCAGATGGATACCCACAATATTCTCTTTATCTGCGGCGGCGCATTTGACGGTCTGGAGAAGATCATCGAAAAGCGAACGGACCGCAAGGGAATCGGATTTGACGCCGTTGTGGAGAGCAAGGCGGAGCGGCAGACCGGCGCGCTTCTGAAAGAAGTGCAGCCACATGACCTGCTGAAGTTCGGTATTATTCCCGAACTGGTGGGCCGTTTGCCGGTGATTGCAGCGCTGGACGGCCTGACCCGGGATGACCTGGTGCAGATCCTCACCCAGCCGAAAAACGCACTGCTCAAACAGTATAAAAGGCTGTTTGCCTACGACAATGTGAACCTTTCCTTTACGGAGGATGCTCTGGAGGCAGTGGCCGACAAGGCTATCAAGCGCAACATCGGTGCCCGCGGCCTTCGGGCTGTTATGGAGGGAATTCTGACCAAGGTGATGTACGATATTCCCTCTGATCCCACCGTTGAGCAGGTGACCATCACTGCAGAATGTGTGGCCGGGAAAGCCGAACCGGAGATCGTACATGACGCAGGGAAGGAGCCCTGCGTGGCAAAATTGAAGACCGGAAAGGCAGAAGATCTATCTGCGCCGGCCTCTTAAATGAACGATAGGGGAGAGGCGAAGATTCGTCCCTCCCCTTTTTCTCATGCTGCATTCCGCAGCTGAAAGGAGCGAAGACCTTATGGAACAAACAACAATGAATATTCCCGTTTTAGCCTTACGGGGGCTGACGGTTTTTCCCGGCCAAACCACCGGGTTTGATGTGGAACGTGAGATCTCCATGCTGGCGCTGAACAATGCAATGGAGGAAGGTAAAGATATTTTTCTGGTGACCCAGCGTGAGTTGTCTGTAATGCGCCCGGATGAGAGCGACCTGTACACTGTGGGTACGGTGGCTCATGTGCTGCAGATCATCAAAACATCCGAAACTACCGTTCGTGTGGTGGTGCGAGGTATGGGCAAGGGTCGTATCAATCGCCTGTGGCAGACCAGACCTTTCCTGCAGGCCAATGTTGTGCTGGTGGAGGACGATTTTCCGGGTAGGATGACAAGCCGGGTGGAGGCCGTTATGCGTCAGACCTACGCCATTTTCGGAGAGTATAAGGAGATGGTGCCGGATTTGTCGGACGAGATCGTGGCCACTGTGCTGGATTGCAATGATCCCGGAAGGCTGGCAGACTACATAGGTTACAGCATTAATCTTCGCCACACGGACCGCCAGCGGATTCTTGAGGAACTGCATCCTGTGAAACGGCTGCAGCTGGTCAACGAGATCCTTACCCACGAGCTGGATGTCATTTCACTGGAAGTGGAAATGGAGAAAAAAGTCCGTGACCGTGTGGGCCGCGTGCAGAAAGACATGATCCTTCGGGAGCAGGTGAAGGTGTTGCAGCATGAACTGGGGGACGACGGCGACGAGGAGATCCAGGAGTATACCGATAAAATTGAGAAGCTGCGGGTTTCCGAAGAAATCGAGCAAAAGCTGATGAAAGAGGTCTCGCGGCTTTCTAAGCAGCCTTTTGGCAGCGCCGAGGCGTCAGTGATCCGCAATTATTTGGACACCTGCCTGGAAATGCCCTGGGGAAGGGAAACCAAGGACCGTGCCAACGTGGATAAGGCCCGTGCCATACTGGACCGGGACCACTACGGGCTTAACAAGGTGAAAGAGCGCATTCTGGAGCATATTGCCGTGCGGCAGATCTATCCCGGCGCCAAGGGCAAGATCATTTGCCTTGTGGGGCCTCCGGGCGTAGGCAAGACGTCTATTGCGATCTCCGTAGCAAAGGCAATGAACCGCAAGCTCTGCCGTATCAGTTTGGGTGGCGTGCGGGATGAAGCGGACATCCGCGGCCATCGCAAGACCTACATAGGCGCTATGCCCGGCCGCATTGTGGAGGGCCTTATCCGCAGCGGCTCCATGAATCCACTGCTGGTGCTGGATGAGATCGATAAGCTGGGCAACGATATGCGGGGAGACCCCGCATCGGCACTGCTGGAGGTACTGGACAGTGAGCAGAACGGCACCTTCCGGGATCACTTCCTGGAGATCCCTGTGGATTTGAGCCGGGTGATGTTCATTACCACCGCCAACACAACGGACACCATACCGCGTCCACTGCTGGATCGCATGGAGGTCATTGAGCTGGGAAGCTATACAGACGAGGAGAAAGTGGAGATCGCACAGCGGCATCTCATTCCCAAACAGCTCAAGGAACACGGTCTGCAAAAAAGACAACTGTATATCTCGGATGATGCAATACGACGCATCATCAGCGGGTATACAAGGGAGTCCGGCGTTCGTGTGCTGGAGCGTGAAATTGGGGCCATCTGCCGGAAAACCGCCATGAAGATTGCTGCAAAGGATGTAAAGCGAGTTTCTGTTACACATGATGGTTTAAAAGAGTTTTTGGGCGTTGTGCGCTATACGGATTCGATGTATCTGCGGCAAAATGAGGTCGGTGTGGTAAACGGTCTTGCCTGGACACAGGTGGGCGGCGAAATATTAGAAGTGGAAGTCAATGTCATGGATGGTTCCGGAAAACTGGAGCTTACCGGCAACTTGGGTACTGTGATGCAGGAGTCTGCAAAGACTGCTCTGAGCTGTCTTCGCAGCCGTTCCGAACAGCTTGGCATTGAAAAGGATTTCTATAAAACAAGGGATATCCACATCCACTTCCCCGAGGGCGCAGTACCCAAGGATGGGCCATCGGCCGGTATTGCCATTACTACGGCGATGCTGTCCGCCCTGACAGGGAGAAAGGCCCGCCGGGATGTCGCTATGACAGGAGAAGTGACTCTGCGTGGCCGTGTGCTCCCCATTGGCGGATTAAAGGAGAAGACTATGGCGGCTCTGCGCAGTGGCGTCGGAACGGTGATCATTCCCCGGGAAAACGAAAAGGATCTGGAGGAGATCGATCAGACTGTACGCATGAAGCTGCACTTTGTGGCTGTTGATGCGGTGGAGGAGGTCTTTTCCGCTGCACTTGTAACGGATCAATGTCGTAAAACGGAGGCAACTAAGGAAACACCGATGCTTCCGGTGCAGCCGGTTCAAAGATCGGAGCTGCGGGTGTGAGTAACGAGTATGGGGATCAATTTTAATAAAGCGGAGTTCATTCTTTCCGCCGTAAAAAAGAGCGCATTTATTCGTGATGGTCGGCCTCAGGTTGCTTTTGCGGGTCGTTCCAATGTGGGCAAATCCTCCGTGATCAATCGCCTGCTTAATCGGAAAAACTTTGCTCGGGTAGGTGCTACCCCGGGGAAAACTACCCAGGTAAATTATTTCCTCATTGACGGAAAAGTCTATTTCACAGACCTGCCCGGATATGGTTATGCCAGGGTTTCCAAAGAGGAAAGGGATCGCTGGGGGCGGTTAATGGAGAATTATTTCCAGGAGGAGGGCCTCATCAGTTTGGGAGTGCTCATTGTGGATGCTCGGCACAAGCCTACGGTGGACGATGAGACCATGTGCACATGGTTTAAAGACAGCGGCTGCCCTCTGATCGTTGTGGCCAATAAGCTGGATAAGCTGAAAAAGAGCGAGGTGGAGCCGAATCTGCATCGTATCAGGGAGACTCTGGAGCTGCCGGAATCGGCCCTGGTCATCCCGTTTTCTGCAGAGAAGGGAACAGGGAAAACAGAACTATTGTCTGCCATAGAACAATTTGTTTAAAACCATAAAATGTGAAGGTTTTTACCTTCACATTTTATTTATGGGTTTATCTGAAAAAAGAAGAAAGAAAAAGACCGTAAATTCTTGCGGAAAAGGAGAAATTGTTGTATAATACGGGAAATAAATCTTTGCCATTTTTTCGCATACTGCGAAGAATACATAGCGAAGGAGAAATTTCAATGGCTTCATTCTATGTCAACGGTCAAATGGTAACAGCTGAAAAAAATCAAAAGTTACTGCGGTTTCTGCGGGATGAACTGCACCTGACCTCCGTGAAAGACGGCTGCAGTGAAGGTGCCTGCGGTACCTGCCATGTCCTTATTGACGGCAAGGCAACCAAGGCCTGTGTACCATCCACCGATAAGCTGGAGGGCAGACATATTATTACCGTCGAGGGACTCAATGACACGGAAAAAGAGGTTTACACTTGGGCCTTTGCCAAAGCGGGGGCCGTGCAGTGCGGCTTCTGCATTCCCGGCATGGTCATTTCTGCCAAGGCATTGCTGGATGTGAATCCGAATCCTACCCGGGAGGAGGCCGCCTTTGCTATCCGCAATAATATCTGCCGATGCACTGGCTACAAGAAGATTATTGACGCCATTTTACTTGCGGCGGAGATATTCCGCAGCGGTGGGCAGATTCCTCAGGAGAAAAACTGCGCCCGTGTGGGCGAGGCTATGCCTCGCATCGATGCCCGGGAAAAGGTGCTGGGTACAGGCAAGTATCCCGATGACATCTGTCTGGATGGCATGATCTACGGCAGTGCTGTGCGCAGCAAATATCCCCGGGCAAGAGTGTTGGCCATTCACAAAGAAAAAGCCGAGGCGCTGCCCGGTGTAGTTGGAGTTTATACCGCTGAGGATATTCCCGGCAAGGTGAAGGTGGGCCATCTCATGCAGGATTGGGACACCATGATCCCTGTGGGGAAGATCACACATTTCCTGGGTGATGCCATCTGCCTTGTGGCGGCGGAAACGCCGGAAATTTTGGAGAAGGCGAAGAAACTGGTGGAGGTAGAATATGAGCCGCTGAAGCCTGTTTTCAGCCCTACCTATGCCGCACAGCCCTTTGCGCCGCAGGTGCATGAGTCCGGAAACCTGCTTTGTGAGAAACATGTGTCCCGAGGCAACGCCGATCAGGCTATCTGTGATTCGGACTATGTGCTGATGTATCACTATGAGACTCCCTACACTGAGCACGCGTTTCTGGAGCCGGAGTGCGCCGTTGCCTACCCGGATGCGGATGGCGTGACCATATTATCCACGGATCAAGGCACCTATGACACCGCCAGGGAGACATCCATTATGCTGGGTATTCCCAGAGAGAAGGTCCATGTGACCAATATGCTGGTGGGCGGCGGCTTCGGAGGTAAGGAGGACATGACCGTGCAGCACCATGCCGCGCTCATTGCCTATCTCTCCGGTCGGCCCGTGAAGGTGAAGCTCACTCGTCAGGAAAGTATTCTCGTCCACCCCAAACGGCATCCCATGAAGGTGACCATCACCATGGGCTGCAACAACGATGGCCTGATTCAGGGCGTCAAGGCGGAGGTCATCGCCGATACCGGTGCGTACGCCTCTCTGGGCGGTCCGGTGCTGGAACGTGCGTGCACACACGCCGCAGGACCTTATCACTACGACAATTTCGAGATCACCGGTCGGGCGTACTATACCAATAACCCGCCTGCAGGTGCATTCCGAGGCTTTGGTGTGACCCAGACCTGCTACGCCATGGAGATGACACTCACCAAGATGGCCCATGAACTCGGTATTTCTCCATGGGAGATCCGCTACCGCAATGCGATCCGTCCGGGTCAGACCCTGCCCAATGGGCAGATAGCTCCACCCTCTACGGGCCTTGTGGAGACGCTGGAGGCTGTGAAGGACATCTGCGAGAAGAATAAGAATGTAGGAATTGCCTGCGCTATGAAGAATGCCGGTGTGGGCGTTGGCATTCCCGATACAGGACGCTGTATTGTGGCAGTAAAGGATGGTAAACTCCACATCCGCAGCGGCGCTTCCTGTATCGGACAGGGGCTCGGCACAGTGCTGACACAGATCGTTGGTTCCATGCTCCACTGTGATCGAGAGGATGTTGTATACGAGGCCGCTAACAATGTGGATGCTCCGGATTCCGGTACGACTTCCGGCTCTCGGCAAACTCTCGTCACCGGTGAAGCCTGCCGCCGCGCCTGTCAGAAGTTGCTGGTAGCTGCAGGAGTGGACATAAAGGTTTCTGACTACACAGGTATTGCGCATATTGCGGAATTTAAAGATTTGCCCGGGGAAAATTGCGGTAAGGGCATTGTAGGAACGGAGCTAGCAGAGGATGTGCAGATAGATTGGAAAAAGCTGGAGGGACAAGAGTTTTACGGGGAGTATCTGGCGAAGACCGATCCGTTAGGCACGCAGGATGTTGCCAATCCCATCAGCCATGTGGCTTACGGCTATGCCACACAGGTCTGTGTGCTCAATGATGATGGAACAATCAAGGAGATCGACGCTGCTCACTTTGTCGGCAAGGCCATCAATCCTCTCAATTGCGAGGGGCAGATCGAGGGTGGTGTTGTAATGGCACTCGGATTCACCCTCACGGAGCATTATCCTCTGTACGACTGCATCCCCAGCGCAAAGTATGGTACACTCGGGCTTTTCCGGGCTGATAAGGTCCCGCCCATTCATAGCATTCTTGTGGAGAAGAAGGGACAGGATATGGCCTGCGGCGCAATCGGTATCGGTGAGATCACCACTATTCCCACGGCTCCCGCTGTGGCTGGTGCATATTTCGCTCTTGACGGAGAAATGCGCTGCAGCCTGCCGCTGATGAAAACACCCTACGAGCGGCCTAAGATGCCCCGCTACTGGTGGTAACAAAAGGCGTCCGAGCATATCGGACGCCTTTTACTTGAGGTTAAAGAGATGAAGAAAAACATTTTGATTTGCGGTGAGAAGGGTGTGGGCAAATCCACGCTGATTCGCTGTCTGCTGGATGCGGCAGACTTGAGACAAGGCGGATTCTACACCAAAAAGGAGTTTTGTGCCAATCAGCCGTTGCATCCTGTTTATATTTATTCTTCGGATCTGCCGGAGGCTCGGCGCAGCAGAGGAGCAGAGAATCTTGTAGGCCGGTGCGACGAATCCGGCTGCCGGGAAATCTATCCTGCCGTTTTTAATACTCTGGGTGTTTCCTGTCTGGAAAATACAACAGGGAAACAGGTGATTGTTATGGATGAGCTTGGCTTCATGGAGTCTTCTTCGTACGCATTTTGCCAGGCGGTTTTAAAGGCACTGGACGGCGATATACCCGTACTGGCAGCCGTAAAAGCCGGATGCGATGTAGAATTTTTGCTGAAAGTGCGCTCTCACCCGCAAGCGGAGGTCGTGCAAATCACACCGGAGAACAGAGAGGAGTTGTATCATTTGCTCCTGCCGGTGGTCAGGGGTTGGAAAGTGCAAAGTACAATGTAAAAAGCCCTGCTCGAAGAGCAGGGCTTTTATTTGTCCTGAAATCAGATCGCTCTGGTTACTTTACCGGAACGCAGGCACCGGGTACAAACATATACATGGCGGGGCGTGCCGTTGATGATTGCCTTAACACGCTTGACATTGGGCTTCCAGGGACGATTGGAACGCCGATGAGAGTGGGAAACCTTAATGCCAAAGGTCACACCCTTGTCGCAAAATTCGCACTTAGCCATCCGTTGCACCTCCTTGCTGTGTATGACTTGCTGCTTTGCTTTCGCAAGCATGTAGTAGTTTAACAGATGTAACAGAAAAAAGCAAGTACTTTTGACAAAAAAATGAAAAAAATTCGGAACCCTTAAAACATATTGCGTCCCGGGAACCTTTGGGCTATAATATATTATTAATATTAGAGAAAATGGACAATATTTTGATGGTTGACAGAGAGCAGTCGCTGTCAACCGGAAAGGATCTGCAATGGAAAAGGTCAAGCGCACCCCGGCGAGGCTTTCGGATCTGGTGGAAGAGTTCAATATGGAGATCCTTACAAAAGCTCCCAACTATACCACGCAAACGGTGACGATATCAGATGTAAACCGTCCGGCTTTACAGCTTGTGGGCTTTTACAAGTATTTTGAGCCCATGCGACTACAGATCCTGGGCAAGGCAGAGATGGTTTTCCTGCAGGCCATGATGCAGGAAAAAAGGCGGGCAGTGCTGGAGTCACTGCTGCGGTGCGAGATCCCGGCGCTGATTATTGCCCGGAATATGGAGGTGTTTCCGGAGCTAATCGAATTGGCGGAGAAGCATGGCCGCACCCTGCTGCGCATTGACAAGACCACTGTGGATGCTACCAGCGAAATCATCGACTATCTTAATAAAAAGCTTGCTCCTCAGATCACCCGCCATGGTGTTTTGATGAATATAAACGGTCAGGGTGTGCTGCTGCTGGGCGATTCCGGTATAGGTAAGAGCGAGACCGCCATTGAACTGCTCAAGCGTGGACACCGGCTGGTGGCGGATGATGCTGTAGAAATCCGCCGAGTTTCCACGTCTCTCTATGGTACGGCTCCGGAGATTATTCAGCACTATATGGAGATCCGCGGCGTGGGTGTTGTGGATGTGCAGCAGCTGTTTGGCATGGGCGCCGTGCAGTTTGACACTGAGATAGACCTGGTGATCCAACTGGAGCAGTGGCAGGACGGAAAGTTTTATGACCGTTTGGGGCTGGGTGAGGAAACTTATGAGATGTTGGGAGTGAAGCTGCCCTATATGACCATTCCCGTCCGTCCGGGACGAAATCTGGCAGGTATTGTGGAGATTGCCACGATGAAGAATCGACAGATGAAATACGGATATAACCCTGCGCGAGACTTTGTTTCCCGGCTGGATCAGCACTATGACGCACTGAATGAGGAAAATCGGAGAAGGAAGCAATGAAATACATTGGCATTGACATTGGCGCAACAAATTTGAAAGCCGGACTGGTGGACGATGATGGACAAATCCTTGCCACCAGAAAGATGAAAGTGGCGCAGATCGAGTCTCCCGATTCCCTGGCCCGCCATCTGGCCTGCATGACGGAGGAATTGGGGCAGGACGCTGGTGTGAGCATGGACGATATTTTCTCCATCGGCGTGGGTGTCCCCGGCGTGGTGGAGATCCGTTCCGGTTCACTGCAGTATAGCTGCAACCTGCCATTTCGCCGGATTCCGCTGCGCCGATTGTTCCACAAGTATATGAAAAAGCCTCTTTATCTGGAAAACGACGGCAACTGCGCCGCTGTGGGAGAGTATTATGCCGGAGCAGGACGCAGCAGCAAGCGTTTTGTGACCATCACTCTGGGTACAGGCATAGGCGGCGGCATCATCCACAACGGTAAGATCTATCACGGCTCCAACGGCATGGCCGGCGAGGTGGGACACATGAGTATTGAATATAACGGTCAGCCGTGTCCCTGCGGACGCAAAGGCTGCTGGGAGCGGTATGCTTCCGCGGCTGCTCTGAAGCGGCTGACAAAGCGTGTGTTGGATGAAAATCCGGAAAGCATACTGAGGCAGGTGGTGGACGAGAATGACGGCCATGTCAGCGGCCAGTCAGCATTCATCGCTGCCCGGCGGGGTGATCCTATTGGGCAATATGTGTGCGATGCTTACATAGACTATCTTTGTGCCGGCATTGTGAATCTGGTGAATATCTTCCAGCCGGATACATTGGCCATCGGCGGCGGCGTGAGCAATGAGCAGGACGAACAGCTTTTGTTCCCGGTGCGGCGCATCGTGGCGGCGCAGAGCATTCCCTGCGAGCCGGAACGTCGCACACGGATCGTGAAGGCAGAGCTTGGGTCTGCCGCCGGGATCATCGGCGCTGCCTTGCTGGGGAAGAAGAAACGAATTTAAAGGAGCATGAAATGACTTGGTATGAGAAACTGGACAATGCCATAGAGGTGTATCTGCCGGATCTGCCTTTGGAGCGGGATGTGCCCATGAGCCGGTACACGTCGTTCCGTATCGGCGGGCCTGCCCGGCGGTTGGCTTGTCCGAAAAACCGGGAACAGCTTGTGATCCTTATGGGCCTTGCGCGGGAGTGCGGCGCAAAGCCCTTTGTAATGGGCAATGGAACGAATCTTCTGGTGTCGGATAAGGGACTGGAGAGATTGGTCATTCGTACGGCAGGTGAAATGTGTGCCGTAAAAGCGGTGGATGAAACTACTATTGAGGCAGACGCAGGCATATCCCTTGCTCGCCTTGCTTTATTTGCGCAGGGTGAGAGTCTCACCGGGCTGGAGTTTGCCCACGGTATTCCCGGCAGCCTGGGCGGAGCTGTGTTCATGAACGCCGGAGCCTATGGCGGGGAAATGAAACAGGTGGTGACGGAGGTCACCGTGCTCACCGAGGACGGTATTCGGCGTATTTCGGCGGAGAACTGTGATTTCGGTTATCGTCATAGCGCCTTTTCTGACGGGAAATCTGTTATTCTTGGAGCGAAACTCCATCTTCAAAAGGGGGATAGGGCTCAGATCGGCGCAAGGATGGCAGAGCTGATGCGTAAGCGGAAAGCCAGTCAGCCCTTGGAATACCCCAGTGCCGGCAGTACCTTTAAGCGTCCGGAGGGATATTTTGCCGGGACATTGATCCAAGAGACCGGACTCAAAGGACTGACAGTGGGCGGCGCACAGGTTTCGGAAAAGCACGCTGGATTTGTGATCAATATAGGTGGGGCAACGTGTAAGGATGTTCTCTCACTGATCCGGCAGGTGCAGGATCAAGTGATGGAGACACAGGGGGTCCACTTGGAGCCGGAGGTCAGGATCGTAGAAAGCTGAAAGGAGACGGGTATGGAGATACTTGTCATTTCCGGTTTATCCGGGAGCGGAAAGAGCAGGGTTGCTTCCTATTTAGAGGACATTGGTTACTATATCGTGGACAATCTGCCGGCGGAGATGATGGTGGTTTTTGCGGATTTTTGCGCAGCGTCCAAGGGCCGCTATGACCGGGTGGCACTGGTTTACGATGTGCGCACCGGGGAACCGGCGCAGAAGCTCATTGATGCGCTGGAACGCATGAAATCTTCCGGGATCAACTGTCGGATGCTGTTTTTGGAGGCGGATACGCAGTCTATCATCAACCGTTACAAGGAGACGCGGCGCAGCCATCCTCTGGCTGAGGCGGGAGCGACTGTTGCCCAGGCACTGCAGAAGGAGCGTATACTGCTGCAGCCGGTACGGGATCATGCTGACTATGTGCTGGACACATCGGGTTTTTCAACATCCAAACTACATGCAGAAATATTGAATCTGTTTGGCGACGCTACCCTGGAAGACGGAATGCATGTGAATGTGTTGTCCTTTGGCTTTAAAAACGGTATTCCGGTGGAAGCGGATTTGGTGATGGACGTTCGGTTCATGCCAAATCCCTACTATATCGAGGAACTTAAACGCAAAACGGGTCTCGATGATGCGGTGCGGGACTATGTGTTCAGCTTCAGCCAGACCAACGACTTCATGAAGCGGTTGAAGGATATGCTGTCGTTCCTGCTGCCGCTATACAGTGAGGAGGGTAAGAGTGTACTGGTGCTGGCAATTGGATGCACCGGCGGGCATCATAGATCCGTAGCTATAACCCATGCGATGGCTGAATTTATTCAGCAAGCCGGATACCCGGTCACGGAGATCCATCGGGATATTACCCGCTGAAGGAGTGTCATATGGAAAACGATTACTACCGTGTTGCACCGGAGAATGGCCCGAAGATCGTGGTCATCGGCGGGGGACATGGTCAATCTACTCTCTTGCGGGGTTTAAAGCTATATAGCAAGAATCTCACAGCTATCGTAGCAGTCACCGATGACGGCGGTGGATCCGGTATGCTTAGACGGGATCTGGATATGCCGCCCCCGGGAGATATACGAAACTGTATGGAGGCTCTTGCCAGTGCTGAGCCTATTATGTCTCAGCTTATGGGCTACCGTTTCACGGAGGGGACTCTCTCGGGGCAGAGCTTCGGTAATCTGCTCCTGGCCGCCCTCAACGGCATTATGCCCAGCTTTGACCGGGCAGTGGCGGGATTGAGCCAGGTGCTGGCTATTACCGGGCGCGTCCTGCCGGTGACAAACGCTAACATCCGCCTGGAGGCGGAGTTTGAAAATGGGCGAAAGATCACAGGCGAGTCAGGTATCTGTCAAATGAAGCGGCAGGATAATTGCCGCATTCGGTGTGTCAGGCTATATCCGGGGCATCCTAAGGCTCTGCCGGAGGCGGTGGAGGCTATCCGGGAGGCTGATCTCATTATTCTGGCACCCGGTAGTTTGTATACGAGTATTATTCCCAATCTGTTGGTGGATGGCATCGTTGACGCTATTTCCGATAGTGATTCCATGAAAATATATATCTGTAACGTTATGACTGAAAGCGGTGAAACAGAGGGATATACCGTCAGTGACCATATTCAAGCTATTTTTAATCACTCCTGCCATGGACTGTTTGACCTGTGTATGGTCAACTCTGCCTCGCTGCCTCGCATCGTGGAGCAGAGGTATGCAAAAGAGGGAAGTATCCCGGTGTTTTGTGACGAAAAGGTGTGTGCCAGGTTAGGCGTAGAGCTTGTGCTCCGACCTATCTGCACCGTGGAAAATCAGCTTATCCGGCACAATCCGGGTCACGTGGCCTCGGAACTGATGGCTTTGTACCGCCAGCGCACCATACGAGTGGTGGAGGAAAATACGGGATTAGCGAGAAACCGGATGGAAAAATAGGAGGAAGTATGCAGTCTTTTGCCTACCAGGTGAAAAGCGAATTGTGCCGGGTGCCGGTGCAGCGTATCTGCTGCGCCCGTGCTGAAGCATACGGTGTATTGCTGTACTGCAATACCTTTAACGCCCGGGAGATCCGCATCATCACCGAGAACCCCGAGTTTGCAAAGCGGCTACCCAAACTGTTCCATCGGGCCTTTAACCTGCGCTTTGATCGTTTGCCCGGGGAGCAGGAGGGCCGGGAGAAGCTAATCTTTCAGATCAACGATCCTGCCAAGCTGGAGCGGATCATCAGTCAGTTTGGATATGAGGCTAAGCAGACCTTGGCTTTACACATCAATTTCGGCGTGCTGGAGGAGGATTGCTGTCGCACTTCATTTCTGCGGGGAGCATTTCTTTCCGGCGGCAGTGTAACAGACCCGGAAAAACGCTACCATCTGGAGCTTGCGGGCAACCACTGCCAGGCCAGCCGGGAACTTTCCGCATTGCTGACGGAGATGGGCTTTCTGCCCCGCATGGTGAGCAGGGGAGCATCCACAGTGATTTATTTCAAGCAGAGCGAACACATTGAGGATTTTCTGACCAAGCTGGGGGCACCGGTGGCAGCCATGGATATTATGACCACCAAGGTGGACAAGGCTATTCGCAACGGCGCAAACAGGGCTATGAACTGCGACATTGCCAATGTGAACAAAATCCTGGAGGCCGCTACGATGCAGCAATCCGCCATTGAAGCTCTGGAAAAAAGCGGCAAGCTGGATCGACTGCCGGAAAAATTGCAGCAAACAGCAAGGCTTCGTCTGGAGCATCCGGAGCTGTCCCTTTCCCAGTTGGCGGAGCTGTGCGACCCGCCGGTGTCCAAGTCTTGCATGAATCATCGCTTGAGAAAACTAAATGAAGAGGCAAAGAAGATACTATGAATAAAACAGAGAAATGTATTGCAGCGCGGGACTATCACAACAAAGGCTGCAACTGTACCCAGAGCATTTTGGCGACCTTCCATGAGGAAATGGGGCTTACGGAGAGCCAGTGTCTGGCTTTGGGCGGCGGTATGGGCAATGGGGTACGCTGTGGCAGCATTTGCGGCGCTGTCAGCGGCGGTGTGATGGTATTGGGTATGCTTTTTCCCGCCACGGCAGAGGAAGGAGTTGCGGGGAAAAAGCGAGTTGCGCAGCAGACGAGAGAATATATCCGTCGCTTTCAGGACAGATTCACCGATCTTAACTGCGCCGAATTGCTGCTGAATAAAGAGATTCAAGGCACCCAACAGGCGGAGCTTCTGGGTGTGGCCAACCACTGCGGCATCCTTATTATTTCCGCTGTGGAGATATTGTGTGACTATATTGCAGAACTGAAAGAGGAGTAACACCCATGTCATTCGTGCATCTTCACGTCCATACGGAGTATAGCTTGCTGGACGGCGCCTGCCGCATCCGTGACCTGCCCCGGCGCATCAAAGAGATGGGCCAGACCGCCTGCGCCATTACCGACCATGGTGTGATGTACGGCGCTATTGACTTTTACCGGGCCTGCAAGGCAGAGGGGATCCACCCTGTCATCGGCTGTGAGGTCTATGTGGCGGCCCGTACCCGCTTTGACAAGATACACGAGTATGACGCCGAATCCAGACATCTGGTACTGCTGTGCAGGAATGAAACGGGTTACCGCAACCTGTCCTATATGGTGAGCCAGGCCTTTGTAGAGGGATTTTATATACGACCCCGGATCGATCTGGATCTGCTGCGGGAGCATTCGGAGGGCTTAATTGCGCTGTCTGCATGCCTGGCAGGTGAAATTCCTAAGCGGCTGCTGCACGGCAATTATGAGGGCGCCAAGGAGTATTCTCTGCAGATGCAGGAGATCTTCGGACCGGATAACTTTTATCTGGAACTGCAGGATCATGGCATCCGCGAGCAGGCAGAGGTGAACCGTTACCTTTTGCGTCTCCATCAGGAGACAGGCATCCCTTTGGTCTGCACCAACGACGCCCATTATATCCGCAAGGAGGATGCCGAGAGCCACGATATCCTTTTGTGTATCCAGACCGGGAAGACCGTGGACGATGAAAACCGTATGCGCTATGAGCCGCAGAATTTCTATCTGCGCTCCACGGAAGAGATGGAGGAGCTTTTTTCCTCCTATCCCGAGGCCGTGGAGAATACCCAGCGTATTGCCGACCGCTGTCAACTGGACTTCACCTTCGGCAAGTACCACCTGCCGGAATTCAAGCTTCCTCCGGGCTACGATTCACCCACCTATCTGCGAAAGCTCTGTGAGGAGGGCTTTGTAGAGAGATATGGGAATGAGAAGGAAGGATACCGTCATCAGCTTAACTATGAGCTCAATATGATTGAGAAAATGGGCTTCACGGACTATTTTCTTATTGTGTCGGACTTTGTGCGCTATGCCAAAAGTGCAGGCATTCCTGTGGGTCCCGGCCGTGGTTCCGCAGCGGGCAGCATGGTGTCCTACTGCCTGCATATAACCGATATTGACCCCATGGAGTATAACCTTTACTTTGAGCGGTTTTTGAATCCGGAGCGAGTGTCCATGCCCGATATTGACATGGACTTCGGTGACACCCGCCGTGAAGAGGTGGTAGACTATGTCCGCCGTAAATACGGCGATGATCATGTGGCACAGATCGTCACCTTTGGCACCATGGCGGCCAGAGCCGCCATCCGGGATGTGGGGCGGGTGCTGAATATTCCCTACAACGATGTGGACACCGTGGCCAAGCTGGTGCCCGCTACACTGCACATTACTCTGGATGATGCTTTGAAGTTATCCAAGCAGCTAAAGGACCAGTATGATTCCGACCCGCAGATCCACCGCCTCATTGACCTGGCCAAGGCTCTGGAGGGAATGCCACGCCATGCCTCCACCCATGCCGCCGGTGTGGTCATTACAAAAAGACCGGTATACGAATATGTGCCTTTGGCCCGAAACGACGAGTCCATCGTCTGCCAGTATACCATGGTGACTCTGGAAGAACTGGGCCTGCTGAAAATGGACTTTTTGGGTCTGCGCAACCTTACGGTGCTGGACGATGCCATTAAGATGCTGCCGCAAGATAAGCACTTTGATCTGCTGAAGATCCCCATGGATGATCCGGAGGTTTTCAATATGCTCACACAGGGCAGAACCTCCGGTGTATTCCAGATGGAGTCCACAGGTATGACCGGCGTGTGTCTGGGACTGAAACCCCAGAGCATTGAGGATATAACGGCTATCATCGCTCTGTACCGTCCAGGCCCTATGGATTCGATCCCGCGGTTTATCGCCTGCAAGCAGGATCCAAAACTCATTACGTATAAGCACCCATTGCTGGAGCCGATTTTATCCGTGACCTACGGTTGCATTGTCTATCAGGAGCAGGTCATTCAGATATTCCAGCAGCTTGGCGGTTACTCTCTGGGCCAAGCGGACATGGTGCGCCGGGCGATCTCCAAGAAGAAGGCTAAAGAGATCGAAAAGGAGCGCCACTCCTTTGTCCATGGTGATCCGGAGCGGGGGATCAAGGGATGTGTTGCAAACGGCATCCCGGAGGCCACCGCCGAGGCAATTTATGACGAAATTTACGATTTTGCTAATTACGCCTTCAACAAAGCACATGCCGTCAGCTATGCGGTGGTGGCCTATCAAACGGCCTATTTCAAGTGCCACTTTACCAAAGAATACATGGCAGCTCTGCTGACCTCCGTGCTGCACAATTCGGACAAAGTGGCCGAGTATATTGCCGAATGCCGTGACTGCGGTATCAGCGTGCTGCCGCCGGACATCAATCATTCCAGAGATGGCTTCACCGTGGATGGTGAGAATATCCGATTCGGCCTGGTAGCCATCAAGAACATCGGCCGCGGCTTCATACAAACTCTGATTCAACGGCGTGACAAGGATGGGCCCTTTACATCGTTTCAGGATTTCTGTCAGCGCATGGATGATTGCACGGATATGAATAAACGTGCCGTGGAGAATCTTATCCGCAGCGGCGCCTTTGATTCTCTGGGGGCAAAGCGGTCGCAGCTTGTAGCGGTGTTCGAGTCTGTTTTGGACGGTGTTGCCGCCTCCCGTAAGCAGAATTTGGAAGGACAGATGGACTTTTTCAGCATGGGCTCCTCCGTATCCGCCAAGCTGCAGGAGGTTCATCTTCCGGACATTCCGGAGTTCACGGCCATAGAAAAGATGAACATGGAAAAGATCACCACAGGCCTGTTTCTCTCCGGCCATCCCATGAGTGATTATCGGGATCTGGCCAAGTCCGCCGGTGCAACGCCCATCCACGACATACTGGAGGACTTCGCGCAGGAGGGAGGACCGACCCGCTTTGCAGACGGGCAGAAGATCTGCGTGGCCGGTGTTGTGACATCCAGCAAGACCCGTCCCACCAAAAATAACTCCCTCATGGCCTATGTCATGGTGGAGGACGAAATTGCATCCATAGAGTTGCTCTGTTTCCAGCGATCTATTGACCAGTGCGGCTCGTATATGCAGATCAATCTTCCGGTGCTGGTCACGGGGCGCCTTTCGGTGCGGGATGAGAAACCGCCCCAGATCCTGTGCGATACAATTTATCCGCTGGAATACCAGCGCAAACTGCCGCAAATTTCCAAGCAGGAATTGCCAAAGAAAGTAGAATCGACTTTATTTTTAAAAGTCCCTGGGCTGGACAGTCCGGAATTCCGGCATATTAAGCTGGTGATGACCATGTTTGAGGGACAAATGCCGGTGAAGATCCGTATGGCAGATACCGGAAAGCTATTCGGAGCTACCTGTTTGAATCACCCCGCGCTTTTACAGGAATGTGAGGAGTGCTTGGGCAAGGAGAATGTTGTTCTCCGAATGAAGGAATAATAAAGCAGCGGGGATCGCTTTTGCCGGCCTCCCCGCTGTTTTCATAGAATTTATAAAAATAATAGCGCAACCTACCCGAAAAAACGCTGTCTATAAGGGTAGGGACGCAATGAACGAGGTGCCCGCGTGAGAGATGAACAAATTATAGAGCTGTACTTCGATCGGGATGAGTCAGCCATTACGGAAACCGGTGCAAAGTACGGTGCATACTGCATGAAGATCGCCATGAATATCCTCCATAATCGGCTGGACAGCGAGGAATGTACAAACGACACCTGGCTCTCCGCTTGGCGCTCCATACCGCCTCAAAGGCCGTCAAGCCTGTTAGCCTATCTGGGAAAGATCACACGAAATCTCTCCATCAACCGCTATAAGCTGAAGTACGCCGACAAGCGGGCGGTGAATGAGTTTGCTGTATCCCTGGATGAATTGAGCGACTGCGTTTCGGGAGGTAGAGATATCGAAGAGACACAGCAGATCCAATATCTGGGCGAAAGTATCAGCCGCTTTCTGCATACGCAGAAGCCCCTTGATCGCCGGATATTTGTCTGCAGGTATTTTTACTGCGATGCCATAGCGGAGATGGCAGAGCACTTCGGCATCAGCGAAAGCCGTGTGAAATCCATCCTGTTCCGGATGCGCTCAAAGCTAAAACAGCATCTGCACAACGAATGCTTTTCTGTATGAATCGGAAGGGAAGAGGGAAGTATGAAAAATGAAAATTTGATGCGGGCCATTGGCTGGATAGATGATGATCTCATAAACGAGGCACGCTTACCTATGCCTGTAAAAAGGTCATTTACCGCTCTGAAAAAATACGTGGCTGTTGCCGCCTGCTTTCTTGTATTGCTGACGGCTGTGCTGATCACCCGGCGAAGCGGGAATCTGTCTGTCGTGGTTGGCGGCGCGAGCGTTCTTTCCGGCCAACGGGAAAGCGCCGTAGAGATCCCCATGACCACATCGGTGCAGCTTCGCAGCATTGCTGCAGCGGAGGTGCCTATTGCCCTTACCACCGACGGCGAAGATGTTACTATAATTTCTGAACCGGGCGGCATTCTGCTGGATAGCGAGGGGGCAGAATATAGAGAACTGACAACGAAGAAGGACATTTCCTTCCACTGGCTGCTGCAGGATATGCAGAGGGACAACTTTACCATTACCCTACGCCGGGGTGGCGAAACGGTGCAGTTAATTGCCACCGTAAATGCCGATTCTAACACACTTACTGTGTCTGCTAAGCATTTAGGTAACCCATAAACATATATAGAAAGGAAAAAATACCATGAAAAAAATTGTTTGCGTTACATTAACAACCATTATGATCCTGCTGCTCCTGACCGGCTGCGGCAGCAAGAAAAACGATTCCGGAAGCGGAGGATCTTCCACTTCCGCCGAGGCCCTGCTGCAGGACATCTGGGGCGCTTTTAATGAAAAAGACCAGTTTGCAGTCAGCGGCGGTGACGAAAAGAACGCTGCGCAAGGCCCCGCTCGCTTTGAGATCAACGCCGACAACGCGGAGACTTTCCAATATCTCCTCCATGTTACCGACGAAATGTACGCACAGCTGGAGAACGACGCTGCCACCATGCAGCATATGATGAACACCAATACCTTCAGCGCCGCGGTGGTGAAGCTCAAGAGCGGCGTTGATACAAAAAGTTTTGCAGATTCCTATCAGCAGGAACTCAATGGTCAGCAATGGATGTGCGGCTTCCCGGACAAGATGCTGGTTCTGTCCCTGGGCGATTATCTGGTCATAGGCTATGGCAAGATAGACAATATGGACAACCTGCAGAAAGCCTGTGCCAAGGTGGACAGCAATTGCAGTATTGTAATCGAAGCGCCTCTGGCATAAAATGCCATCATTTTACAGGGGGGTCGGTTTGACCCTCCTGTTTTATAGTATGTGCTCGGAAGGGGGGAGATCCGCACCATGCTGTTTTCCGGCATACCGTTTTTGTTTTACTTTCTGCCCTGTGTATTGCTCCTCTATTTCATAACACCGGGAAAGCTGAAAAACACCGTTTTGCTGCTGGCCAGCCTGTTTTTTTACGGATGGGGTGAGCCACGGTATGTGCTGTGGATGATAGCAGCTATCGTGCTGGGGTATACGTTTGGCCGTCTGATGGAGAGGTTTCAGGGCAGAGCAGGCCTGCGTAAGACCATGCTGGTACTGTCCGTTGTTTCCAGTCTTGTTATCTTAGGATATTTCAAATACGCGGACTTTTTTATTGAAAACTTCAACGCAGCCACCGGGCTGTCTGTATCGCTGCTGCGCATCGCACTGCCCATCGGCATAAGCTTCTACACCTTCCAGATCCTGAGCTACACCGTGGATGTGTACCGGGGTCAGGTGGGGGCCCAGAGAAATTTTATAGATCTGGCCGCCTATGTGGCGCTGTTTCCGCAGCTCATTGCAGGGCCAATTGTCCGCTACTCAGATATTGCACTGCAGCTGAAAAATCGCACACATTCCATGGAAAACATTGCTCTGGGGATGCGCCGGTTTCTTGTGGGATTGAGCAAGAAGATACTTTTGGCTAATGTTTTGGGCGAGCTATGCACTGTTTTCCGGGATTCCGGGGAAAAATCGGTATTGTTTTGCTGGCTCTATGCCATAGCGTATAGTCTACACGTGTATTTTGATTTTTCCGGTTACAGTGACATGGCTATCGGCCTGGGGCGCATATTTGGTTTTCATTTCCCGGAAAACTTTAACTATCCCTTTATCTCAGCCAGTATCACAGAGTTCTGGAGACGGTGGCACATTTCACTTGGCTCTTGGTTTCGGGATTATGTGTATATTCCCTTAGGAGGCAATCGTGTGCACCTCCGGCGTCAACTCTTCAACATCCTGGTGGTATGGATGCTTACCGGATTCTGGCATGGTGCGGCGTGGAACTTTGTGGTGTGGGGCCTATATTTTGCGCTGCTGCTGATCCTGGAAAAACTGTGGCTCTCGCCATACCTAAAGAAAAGCCGCGTCCTAAGCCACATTTATGTGCTGCTATTCGTCACTGTAAGTTTTGTAATTTTTGATGCACCCTCCATGGGACAGGCATTTTTCTCTATCAGATCCATGTTTGGCCTCGGCGATGTGCCGCTTCTGTCGGCAGAGTTTCTCTACTACCTTCGCAGCTACGGCGTTATATTGCTGCTCGCCATGGTGGGAGCAACGCCGCTGCCCGGTAGGATTTACAGCAGCATAGCAGAGTCTCGGCTGGGTGGCCGTATCATGACCGTTTTGGAGCCGCTTGGGCTAACGGCTCTGCTTGTATTGTGTACGGCATATTTGGTGGATGGATCCTTTAACCCCTTCCTGTATTTCAGATTTTAAGGAGGAACAGATATGAAGAAGCAACAGGCACTGATCTCCCTCCTGATCGTTGGGGCAGTTTTTACCTCCATGGTATTGGCGGCTTGGCTGCTGCCGAGCAAGGATTTTTCCGACAGCGAGCGCAGAAGGTTGGCCCAGCGTCCGGAATTCTCCCTTTCCTCAGTGAAAAGCGGACGGTTTATGTCGGAATTCGAGAAGTACACTCAGGATCAGTTTCCTCTGCGGGACAAGCTCCGTATGCTGAAGGCTGTTTCGGTATATGATATCTTTGGCAGGTTAGACAACAACGGTATCTATATAAAGGACGGCTATGCTGCCAAGCTGGAGTACCCCTTGGAGGAGGACTCTGTCACCCATGCAGCCAAGCGGTTGGCCTATGTATATGAAAAGTATTTGGCAGATAAAAGCGGTAAGGTTTATCTCTCTATTGTACCGGATAAAAGCTATTTTCTGGCGGGAGAGGATTATCTAAGCATGGACTACAACAGACTCATCGAACTGATGCGGCAGGGAATGCCCTTTGCGGAGTATATTGACATCATAGGAACACTGGATATTTCGTATTATTACAAGACGGATACCCACTGGCGGCAGGATAAGATACCTGACACTGCGGCACGTCTGGCCGCTGCTATGGGAGCATCTCTCTCCGGGCAATATACGCAGAACAAACTGGATCGCCCGTTTCACGGTGTCTATTACGGTCAGTCTGCCATGCCCTTGCCGGGTGAGGAGATTGTATATCTCACCAACAGCGTTCTGGACGGATGCATAGCTACCGACTATGAATCTGGCACTGTAGGCGGGCTTTACGACATGGATAAGGCAGCGGGGAAGGATCCTTATGAGCTATTCCTATCCGGAGCACTGCCTCTTGTCACGGTGGAAAATCCAAATGCCGAAAATGACCGAGAGCTGGTCCTCTTTCGGGATTCCTTCGGCAGCAGCATTGCTCCGCTGCTGGCGGAGGGATACGCAAAGATCACCTTGGTGGACACACGCTATCTGCGGGCGGATCAACTGGATAAATTTATAGATTTTCATGGGCAGGATGTGCTGTTTCTTTACAGCACACTGCTCCTCAACAGCAGCAGTACCTTGACATAAAATAAGCTGGCACAGCCTGTTGGTTGTGCCAGCTTATTTCTATGAATGAGCAGATCAGTCATCAAAGGAGATGGCCTGCACCGGGCAGGCATCAATGGCTTCCTGAACAGCAGCTTTGTTTTCTTCTGAGGTATGGCCGTATGCCTCTGCCTTACCGTCGGCATTCACTTCAAAAACCTCCGGAACCGTGCTGATGCACAGTCCGCAGCCGATGCAGGTGTCTTGGTTTACAATAGCTTTCATGGGTTTATCCTCCTAAAAAATTACTACAAGCAGCATTTTGAACTGCTCTCTGCCATAAACGGCGTGAGGATGTCTGGCGGGCATTACAATGGATTCGCCCTGGTGCAGTTCATACTCCACTGCGTCAATAGTGATGCGGCCCACACCGTCGAGACAGATGACAAAGGCATCACCGTCGGATTCATGCGTGCTGATCTTCTCGTCTTTGTCAAAAGAAAACAAAGTAACGCTGACGGCATTGTTTTGCACCAATGTGCGGCTTACTACCTGCCCCTGTTGATACTGGATCTGGTCTTTCAATGTCAGCACTTCCGAAAAGGCAATGTTCTTCATCATAGTCCTATCCTCCCGTTGGTTCGCATTGTGTAGTATCTGTTCCTTGAAAGTAATCTATACATGACAGTATACCGCATTGTCCGAAAAATGAATAATAGCAGTAAAAAACCGATGGAATTACTTCCATCGGTTTTCTCTTTTTCAGTGGCAGGCGCAGTAGCTGCGGGTGCCGTTATAGTCCTTGGGCATTTCTACGGTGTTTGGGGGAAAGAACTCGTTCATGGGAAAACCTACATTTTTGAACAGACCGCAGGGATCCTCCGGATCACCGCCGCTGCATTCCACCTGCGGGATGCAGTAATCATAGGCAGGGATGAGAAGCTGGGTATCTCGCTCCAGCCGAACCAGAGAAAACTGCCCTAAAGTCACATAATATCGTCTTGTGCTGGGTTGATCAAAGACCAAGGGACTGCTGAAGGCCGCGGCAATGGCTACCGGGATCTCCGATACGCTTCCCTCGTAATTTCCTGACACGCTGCAATCCTCCACTATACGAGTGTCCAGAACGATAGGATCCACTGCTTCCACAACCGCTGTGGGTAGATTGGTCTGAGGCGCAATATTCCCCAAGGTGGCGTTGGAGGAGAAGGTCTTTGCACTTCCTTCGCTGCCGAAGAGAATGCAGCGTTTGTCAAATACGCACAGCCCTTCCACCTCAGTGGACCGGGGAGTCCCGGTGCCTACCTGCAGCGTTACACGGTAGAAAAATCGCATATCAATGGAGTAGAATCCCCGGTTAAAGGTAACAGGCTCTACATCGGTATAGACATACAGCAGCTCGGCACAGCCGCCTTTGATGATCTGCGAGGCGCACAGTACCTCCTGTGCCGCATGGGTGGGATAAAACCGCAGGTCTTCGATGCAATCTTTGTCCCTGCAGCTATCAAAGATTTTCTTGGTGTGAATACACACGGACTCTCTCACACTGCTCAAATCGCAGACCGGGCCCGGCATTCCGTTTTCAGGCATCCAGATAACCTCCTATTAAGTAATGAAAGAAGCCTCTTTCACTCCAGTGTATGCAGCGGGTGCGGCGGTGTGCGCCTGAGAGCGATGGGGCGACATTTTTCGCTGTACAAAAGTGAGTTTATGACGTATAATAGCAGGCAAAGGGGGCGCGAGAGAATGGATGCTTCATTTATTCACGACAAGCTGGAGATCAAATTTCTCATTTTATATATTGCCGCTCGTGTTTCCGAGCCGATTCCCGTGGAGGGGATGCAGGAGCTGACCATGTGTGACAGTGGCATTGATTACTTTTCTTTTTCTGAGTGCTTGAATGATCTGGTACATACAGGGCACTTGACTCTCTCCGATGCCGGTTTATACGCCATTACCCCCAAGGGCTTGCGCAACAGCGAGATTTGTGAGAGCAGTCTGCCCTTGTCTGTGCGGCTTTTAACGGATCGCAATGTGGCAGCCTACAATCAGATGCTTCTGCGCAGAGATCAGGTGCGGGCTAATGTTACCGCCAGAGATAACGGCACATACACTGTGGATCTGCGATTCAGTGATGATGTGGATCAGCTTATGCATTTGGAACTGATGGCTGCTACAGAGGAACTGGCCAAAGGTCTGGCAGACCGCTTTCAAAAAAACGCTGAACAGGTTTATACCAAGATTGTGGATGCCTTATTTGCACAAGAATAAAAAAGGTATTTCATCCCCACACCGAACGGTGTGGGGATTTTTTTTGCATAAATCCGAGCAGCCCCTCATACAGTTAGGTAGCTACGAAAAGGAGGCGTGATCGCTTTGGTGGAACGCTATGCAATCAATCAATATGAACAGGCGGCGCAGTTGCTCCCTGCACGGTGGCAGCGCATAGCCATGCAGCTTCCGGATTGGCAGAAAGAGCAGGCGGAGGAGCTGCGTCTGCGCACAGGACATCCTATGACCGTACTTCTGCCTCAGGGGGAACAGACTATTGGTGAGGATGCCGTTGTAACACAGGGGGATCTGGAGCTTCTGTGTGACACTGTGACGGGCTATTCCCGCTACGCTGCGGTGGAGACAATGGCCCGGGGGTATATAACAGCAAAAGGCGGCTTTCGCATCGGTCTGTGTGGTACAGTCGTGCTGCAGGACGGAAGAAGTACGAACTTACGCAGCCTGTCCTCGGCCTGCATCCGGATCGCTCGGGAGATCCCCGGTCTTGCGGACGATCTGGTTTCTCAGTTATATCATAACGGTACATTTTGCAGCACACTTATCATCGCACCGCCGGGCTTGGGAAAAACAACACTCCTTCGTGATCTTGTGCGCAACTTATCCGACGGGACGGATGCATGTCCGGCTCACCGTATATCCTTGGTGGACGAGCGCGGGGAGGTGGCCGTTATGGTACATGGTATAGCGCAAATGGAAATAGGATGCCATACAGATGTAATGGACGGCTGCCCAAAGGCGGTGGCAATTCCCATGCTGCTTCGCTCGGCTAATCCGCAAATTATCGCGGTGGATGAAATCACCCAGAGTGAGGACATACAGGCCATTGAGGAGGCATCCCACTGCGGCGTGCGTTTTCTGGCCACTATTCACGCCGACTCGGTTGCGGACCTGCAAAGTCGGCCTCTGCTGCGAAGGCTGCAAAAAACACACATTTTTGAAAAAGCTATCTGTATCCGTATGATGGACAGGCACCGCCGCTATCGCATTGAGGAGCTATGAGCTTAAAATTCGTAGGAGTACTGATGATTCTCGCCGCCGGTGCTCTGCTATTTCTGCAAATCCGGCGGCAAAATCGGGCGGAAGTGCTTTTTATGCGGGACATGGCAGCAGCTCTGGAGCAGATGGAAACAGCCATACGCTTCCGCCGCCTGCCCATGCCGGATATGCTGAAAGAACAGGAAAAAAGGCAGTATTGCGGACAAGCATTTGCCTATGTAATTCAGTATATGAAAAGCGGAAAAACTTTACAGGATTCATGGGAACTGTCAATGAAATCAATTCTCTGTGAGAGGGCGAGAGATGTGCTTTCAGCCCTTGAATTGTCCGGGGATACACAGAGGCTGGGAGAAAATCTCCGATCCGCATCCCATGCTCTGCGGGATATATTACGGCGGACAGAGGCCGGAAGACAGGAACAGCAAAAAATGACGCTGGCTCTTACGGCTTCGGGCTGCGGTCTATTGGTGATTCTTTTACTGTAAGGAGTACACATGGATGTTGATTTGATTTTCAAGATCGCCGCTGTGGGGATCTTGGTAGCGGTGCTGAATCTGGTTCTGGCCCGCAGCGGTAGGGAGGAACAGGCTATGATGACCACATTGGCGGGACTTGTGGTGGTGTTAATGATGCTGGTACGTCAGATCAGTGACCTGTTCGATTTGGTAAAGTCCCTGTTTTCCCTATAACTATGGCTGAACTGGGAAGAATTGCGGCTATTTGCCTTATCGGTATCGTTCTTACACTGCTTTTGGAGAAAAACCATCCGGAACTGGCTATTTTGTTGGCTATTGCAGTGTGCGCAGGGATGTTGTTTTTTTACCTGGGGCGCATGAAAATCATCCTGTCGGTTCTGGAGCAGATGGCTCAGGCAGGGGGCATATCCTCCGATCTGCTGGAGCCGCTGCTGAAAACAGTGGGCATTGCCCTTATAAGTCATACCGGAGCAGAGTTATGCCGGGACGCAAAGCAAGGGGCTGTGGCCACGGTGGTAGAGACCGCTGGAGCGTTCAGTGCCATCATTGTGTCCATCCCGCTGTTAAAGGCGGTGTGGGAGCTGCTGCGGGGGATGCTGTAATGCGAAAGCTATGGATTCTATTTGTATTGCTTTTAAGCATCGTGCCGGTATATGCAGCCGATATTCCTGAAGAGTTTACGGATGCCATACCAGACAGCGCACGAGAATTATTTGAAAATACCGACAAAGCAAATGACTTTACATCGTTGAATTCAGGACTATCTGCCCTGTGGGATCGCACCTGTAAACTCCTGGTGACCACAGTGCAGGAAAGCCTGGGCGGTGTGATACTGATTCTGTCAGCCATTCTTCTGTGCTCTGTGGCGGAAGATTGCTTCGGTGCTGCGGGCGGGGGGAAAATTTTGGATCCGGTTCCATTGGTCGGCACACTTGTTATTCTTTTGGCTGTGGGAAGCAATATGAAAAATCTCATGGGCTTGGGAGAAGAAACCATCGAGGAGCTGAATATTTTTTCCAAGGCTCTGCTGCCTACCTTGTCTGCTGCCACAGCCGCCAGCGGGGGAGCGGTAGCTGCCAGCGTGCGGCAGGTGGCAACGGTTTTCTTTTCTGATCTGCTTATGAGTCTGATCCGCAGCTTGCTTTTACCTATGGTATGGGTTTATGTCGCTCTGTCTGCGTCGAATGCCATTATGCCTGCGGGAAGGCTGGGAGGCATTGCCCAAGGCTTGCAGAAGGCTATTACATGGCTGCTTTCCGGAAGCCTGCTCCTGTTTACGGGATATCTGTCTATTTCCGGAGCGTTTGCTTCTTCCGCTGACAGTATGACTTTGCGGATGACACGCTCTGCAATAGGAGGTGTGATCCCTGTGGTGGGCGGAATTATTTCCGACGCGGCGGATACAGTTTTAGCCGGCGCAGGTGTATTGAAACAATCTGTAGGCGTGCTCGGGACGCTGACAATTCTGGCCACCTGCATATTGCCCTTTTTGAAGCTGGGAGTGCAGTACCTTCTTTTGAAGCTGACGGTTTTTTTTGCTGCTACGGTAGCTCCGGAGCCGCTTGTGAAGCTGGTGGACGCATTAAGCACCGCCTTTGGCCTGGTGCTTGGAATGACCGGAGCGGCTGCGCTGCTTCTTCTGATTTCCGTTGCGTCGTCTGTAATGGTGGTGAATGTATAATGGATGCATTTCGGATATGGCTGATAGGTCTTATGGCGGTTTCGATACTCCTGACGGTGCTCTCAACACTTTTGCCGGAGGGAACCGTGAAGAAGATAGCGGGAGTCACCGGAGGATTGGTGCTACTGCTGACGCTTTTGCGTGGTATCAAACGGCTGGATCTGGCGGACATCCGATTGTCCTATGAAAACTGTTCCCTTCAAATCAGCAGCCAAATGAAGATATACGAGGCGGAAAGCCGACAGAATATGGAATCACTCATACAGGAGCGATGCAGCGCATATATTTCGGAACAGGCAGAGGCGTTAGGACTTGTATGTAATCCTTTGGTTGAAACAATGTGGACAGAGGAAAACATCCCTTTGCCGGTAGCGGTTGCTATGGACATTCCATTTCATGAAGAACTGTCAAGAATTCTGGCAGAAAACTTAGGAATCGATGCAAAAAACCAGAAATGGCTTACTTCGGAAGGATAACAAGATGGGAAAGGTTAGATGGAGCGAGTTATGGAAAAAGTACAAATTTGTTCTGCTGGTGGTGCTGGTTGGTATCATTCTGATGCTTCTTCCGGTCTCCTCCCAGACGAAAGAAACGGAGGAAAACAAGTCACAGATCCCGCAGGAGTCCTTCGACCTGGCGGCGATGGAGCAGCGCATGGAGGAGGTTCTGGGCAAGATAGATGGAGTTGGGAAGCTCCGTTTGATGCTGACGCTGCAAAGCGGAACCCGGCTGACACTGGCGGAGGACACGCAAAGAGATCAAGATCGAACACAGCGGGAGATTGTGACACTAAATCGGGGCAGCGGGAATCAGGAGATCGTGATCACAAATCGTTTCTATCCGGTCTATCAAGGGGCGGTAGTGGTATGTCAGGGCGCAGACAGCAGCGCCGTTCGACTGGCCATTACAGAAACGGTGCAGGCACTGACCGGTCTGCCCTCGGATCGGATCAGAGTGGCAAAGTGGACATCGTAACAGGAGGACAGGGTATGAAAAAAATATGGAAAAAAAGGGCTGTGGTGGCAACAGTTTTGTTGTTTGTTTGTGCGGCCGTTTATATGAACTGGCGCTATGCCGGTTCTCTGGAAGACACCTCTAAGGTGTTGGGTGAATCCACCCTTGTATCCGGAGAAAAAACAGGCGAGAACAGCGCCGGCGCAGAACAGCTCGCAAGCGAAAACGACTACTTTGCCACTGCCCGGCTCAGCCGTAAGCAGGCCAGAGATAACGCAATCAGTATGCTCCAAGATGCTGCAAAGGACGAAAACGCCGACAAATCCGTGCTGAATGAAGCCTCTGAAACCTTGCAGGTGCTTGCAGGATATACGGTATCCGAATCTCAGATTGAAAACCTTGTCACCGCTAAGGGGTATGCCGATTGCGTTGCCTTTATGGGCGCTGAGAGCATCAGCGTTGTTGTGGATGATAAAGATGGACTGGATGCCACAGATGTGGCCCGCATCATGGATATTGTGGTCCAGGAGACCGGATACTCGCCTAACCAAATCAAAGTCCTGGAATCCAATTGAGGTCATAATAAAAAAGTATTGTATTTTTTGCTGTGGGATGGTATACTTCTATGCAATAGAAATATCAATTTGTTGCAAGGAGTGCTAATTCAATGGCTGAGAATAAAGAATATATCACCCAGCAGGAAGATGCCGGCGCCATACAGATCTCTGAGGATGTTGTGGCGTCCATCGCGACAGCGGCTGCTTTGGAGACCGAGGGTGTCAGCGCCATGGTTACCGCCGCTGGGGGAGATCTAAAACCCGCCCGCAAGATGGCGGCAAAGGGTGTGGTCATCGAACCGGAGGAGGATGGTCTGTCCATTACGTTGTATGTCATGATTCGTTACGGATTTGCTATGGCCGAGGTAGCCGGTAAGGTGCAGAAGGCAGTTTTGGCCTCCCTAAACGATATGACCGGATTTAATGTCCACGCCGTCAATGTGATGATCGGCGGAATTTGCTTCGATTAATCCCACAAAAGAGAGAAGAGGAAAATCGGTATGACACGAAACACAGCCAGAGAGATCGCCGTTCATCTCGCTTATGAACTGAGCTTTTCTGACCTTTCAGTGGCGGAATTTCTGGATGAGCATCTTTCATCGGAAACTTTTTCTACCCTTGCTCCGGAGTATTCCCTGTATGAAGAACTGCCCAATGAAAAGCAGATGATCTACATTCGCCGTCTTGTGGGAGGTGTCAGCGAACACGCGGCGGAGCTGGACGCCTACATTGAGAAATACGCCAAGGGGTGGCGGTTTGAGCGCATCAGCCTGGTTGCCTCGGCAATCATGCGTGTGGCCATGTTTGAGATTCTCTATATGCCGGATATTCCCCACGGCGTAGCCATCAACGAGGCTGTGACTATTGCTAAAAAGTACGACGCTCCTGAGGTGGCGAAGTTCGTCAACGGTATTTTGGGCAGCTTCCTTCGGGAAGAGGTCAAGGAATAAGAACGCACAGGCAGGGCTGCAAATGCTCTGCCTGTTTTTGAGCGGAGGTGAGGATTTGCAGCAGCGGATTTACAGTGTCAGCGAGGTCAATCAATATATTAAGCAACTGCTGGAAGAGCAGCCCATTTTAAGCGGAATTCTGATCCGAGGCGAGATATCCAACTATAAAGTCTATCCCTCCGGTCATCATTATTTTACACTGAAGGACGGCCAGGGTGCCCTGCGCTGTGTGCTGTTTGCCGGTTCTGCCAAATATCTCCGCTTCTGCCCGGAAAACGGCATGAAGGTTGTGGCTTCCGGTAAAATCAGCGCCTATCCTCGGGACGGAGCGTATCAGCTTTACTGCACTCGTTTGGTGTCTGACGGTGTCGGTGATCTGCACATTGCTTTCGAGCAGCTCAAGCAGAAGTTGTACGCCCAAGGTCTGTTTGCACCGGAGCACAAGAAGGCATTGCCCGCCTATCCCCGGTGCATTGCCATTGTTACAAGCCCTGCCGGAGCGGCGGTCCATGACATGATTCGCATTCTGCGCCGACGCTATCCACTGAGCAAAGTTCTGCTTCTTCCGGTGCGTGTGCAGGGAAAGGAAGCCCCACCGGAGATCGCTTCTGCCATCCGATACGCTAACCGCTTTCAGTTGGCTGATGTACTCATTGTCGGCCGTGGCGGCGGATCCATTGAGGACCTGTGGGCCTTTAACGAGGAGATCGTTGCCCAGGCTATTTACGACTCCCAAATCCCCGTTATTTCAGCCGTGGGGCATGAGCCGGATGTGACCATATCCGACCTGGTGGCGGACTGCCGAGCCTCCACACCTTCCAATGCGGCGGAGATCGTTGTTCCGGATCAGGGGGAGCTGCGGCGCAAGCTGCAAACGCTATCCGAGCGTATGAGTAAGAACCAACGGCACAAAATAGATGTGTATGATCGCCGTCTGCAGGAGCTGCAGCGCAAGCGTGTGCTGGCAGATCCCGTGGCTTTTCTGCAGGATCGCAGTATGCAGTTGGATTTTACCCAAGAAAAGCTGGTTACTGCTGTGGAGCGCGTTTTAGAAAGGTATACCCACCGCTTTACACATGCTGCGGCATCCTTGGACGCCATGAGCCCGCTGCGTGTGCTGCGCCGTGGTTACTGTGTGGCACAAAAAGAGGACAAGACTATATTGCGCAGCTGTTTGCAGGCGGAGCCGGGGGAGACCATTTCCCTGCGGCTTGCGGACGGCAGACTGCAATGCGTTGTAACAAAAAAGGGAGATGAACATGAAAAAAGCGACATTTGAGGAAAACATGACCCGTCTGGAAGAAATCGTAGCCTTGTTGGAGCAGGGTGACGCTCCCTTAAGCGAATCTCTTACTCTTTTTTCTGAGGGAAGTAAGCTTCTGGCCGCTTGCCGAAAGGAACTGGATACGGCGCAGCAGAAAGTAGTTAAGCTCACAAAGGGACCGGACGACGCACCCATGGAGGAAGACTTTACATCCGAGGAGGAAACGGTATGAGTTATCAGGAGCGCTATAACGCCTATCAGCAGGCTATTGAGGAATATCTGGAGGGAATTTTCTCCGCCGAAGGCAAGCTATACGGCAAGCTGCAGGAATCCATTCGTTACAGCCTTTTGTCTGGGGGCAAGCGGATCCGTCCCGTGCTGACCCTTGAGTTTGCCCGGTTAGGCGGCATCGACTGGCATCTGGCTCTGCCCTATGCCTGCGCCCTGGAGTTGGTGCATAATTATTCGCTGATCCACGACGATCTGCCCTGCATGGACGACGATGATCTCCGCCGTGGCAAGCCCACCAACCATAAGGTATTTGGAGAAACTCTGGCGGTTTTGGCCGGGGATGCCATGCAGCCGGAAGCCTTTCGACTGATCTTGCAGGCACGCGGTCTGTCCGCCGATAACCGCATAGAAGCTGCGCTGATCTTGGCAAGGGCTTGCGGGGGTGATGGTATGGTGGCCGGTCAGGTGCTGGATACCATTTGCCATGTGAAGGATGAGGCCGGACTTGCTTTGCTCAACCGTCTGAAGACAGGAGCTATGATTTCCGCCGCTGCAGAGCTGGGGTGCGTTGCCTCAAAAATGCCTATGTACTGGCGGCAGCAAGCGGTGCTGTTTGCCGAGCAACTGGGGCTTGCCTTCCAGATCCGGGACGATATGCTGGATGTCATGGGGGACGAGAGCGTGTTTGGCAAGCCTATTGGCTCGGACAAGGAGGAGGGCAAGATTACCTATGTGGATCTTAAGGGCCTTGATGGATGCGCCGAAGAAGTAGAAAAATGCACCATTGCCGCCAAGGAGGCCGTTCGGGACATTCCCGACCACGAATTCCTGTGGGAGTTGGCTGACCGTATGGTGGGGCGAAACAAGTAATTCTCTGCGGGACCTTCTGCGTATGGTGCGGGAGGTCCTTGTATTATTCCTTTATCACCGCTTGTATTTGCATAGACCTATTGAATAATTGAATGAATTGTGATAAAATAAATAATTACTGAATGGCGGTGCAGTATCCTAGTCAGATCTGCCGTCTTGTAAGAGGGGCCTAAAAATCCCTTAAAGGGCACAACTGTGAAGCCTCTGGTGCCTGCTTCTTACGCCCAGTTTGGGGTGGGTGCTGGAGGGAGGCGCGGCATTTGTCCGTGCCTGCAAAAGTAGGGCGCCTTCCAATGGCATGGAGGACCCGACCCTGCTTCTGTGGAGACCTGTTCTTGTGCGCAGGCGTACTCCCCTTGTGGTAAAGCGACCTGTGTACGAAACAGATTGAGAACCTGCAATGCGGTGCTACCCGGCCTTTTGGCTGCGAACGCTGTGTGCAGAGTAGCCTGCCTTGCGTGGAGTGGGTGGATTAGGGAGCCATGCGGAAGTATCCCCGGCCAGGGATGCTCTCCGATATTCCTCTGAAACCCCCTCTGCAAAAGAGGCTAAGAGACGGTTTGACTGCAGTGGAAATCACCTAGGCTGTCCCATAAAGGGTATCGATGAGGTTGCAGTGCGGACTAAGTGGCAGTCGGGTACTGCGGTAGGTAACGCCGCAGCTCGGGTTTTAATGGGAAACCGCCTGGTCGGCAACGAGAGGTAAACCGTGGGGAAATCCAACCCGTACCTAAGCCGTAAGATTTATCATCGGTGCTGCCGTCATTCAGTTTTTTATTATGATTTAAGTGAGGGATTTTTTTGTCTGGTCATGATAAAAGCAAAAAGACAAGGGATCATTGGCCGTTCCGGGTGTTTTTGATTGCGGTTTCTCTGTCCGCCGTAATGAGCTTCTGCTCCTCTGCGGCGCTGGAGGACAGTGGCATTTGGATCCCTATTTTGGTTTTAATGATCTTTATTCTTTTGGGTATCGTGTTCGATATGATCGGTGTGGCCGTAACGGCGGCTGATCCCAAGCCCTTTCATTCAATGGCTGCCCACGGAGAAAAGGGAGGCCGGGAGGCAATACGGCTGCTGAATATGTCCAACAAGGTATCCTCACTGTGCAATGATGTGGTGGGCGATATTTGCGGCATCGTCAGCGGTTCAACGGCAGCGGTGATCGTTACAGAACTGCAGCGCGGCTTTTCTACCACCTCGCTATTGATTTCTATTGGGGTTACAGCTCTGATCTCCGGCCTCACCATTGGAGGAAAAGCTTTATGCAAGCGAATTGCCATCGACGATTGCACCAAGGTGGTATACCGTGTGGCCCGAATAATGAATGCACTACATTTGTTCCGTTAACGGAGGAGTTAATTTTGATTTTGGAAAAGATCCGTGATCCGGAGGATATAAAAAGACTTAATGCAAGCCAAGTGGACCAGCTCTGCCGGGAACTTCGGGCGTTTCTGATTCAGAAAGTTGCCCATACCGGTGGACATCTTGCATCCAATTTGGGCGTGGTGGAACTGACGGTTGCTATCCACCGTGTATTTGATACATCCAGAGACCGTTTGGTTTTTGATGTGGGGCACCAGTGCTATACCCACAAAATTCTTACCGGGCGTCAATCGCTGTTTCATACGTTGCGCCAACTGGGTGGACTTTCCGGTTTTCCCAAGCCTTATGAAAGTGAGCATGACGCTTTTGTGGCCGGTCATGCCTCAAACTCCGTGTCAGTTGCATTGGGTATGGCCCACGCCAGAACTCTGCTCCACGAGGATTACAGTGTTCTGGCTCTGATCGGTGACGGAGCCATGACCGGTGGATTGAGCTTTGAGGGACTGAATGATGCCGGCGCTTCCGGTGAGCCTATAATCGTCATTCTCAACGACAACGGGATGTCTATTGAGGCCAATGTGGGGGGCCTCAGCCGACACCTTTCCCGGCTTCGCTCTGAGGAAGGGTATAACAATTTCAAGAAATGGTACAAGGAAAAGCTGCAGGGCGACTCTCCCACCAAGAAAAATCTGTATAAGGCCAGCTCTCAGGTGAAGCACTGGCTCAAGAGTACTCTGCTGCCGGAGAGCACCATGTTTGAGAAAATGGGATTTTCCTATATGGGTCCCGTGGACGGCCACAATGTGCAGAAGCTGACGCAGATGCTCACTTGGGCCAGAGAGAAGAACGAGCCGGTGCTGCTCCATGTGCTGACGGAGAAGGGGAAAGGTTACCCATTTGCACAGCAGGATCCTGAGCGCTTCCATGGTACGCCTCCTTTTGACCCGGCGACCGGCAGATCACTACAGGCACAAGAGGAGTGCTTTTCTGATGTATTTGGTGAGGCGCTGTTGAATCTGGCGAGGCAGGATAACCGCATTTGTGCCATTACTGCCGCCATGACCTCCGGCACCGGACTAACGGAGTTTTCAAAGGAATTCCCCCATCGCTTTTTTGATGTAGGTATTGCGGAGGGCCACGCTGTCGCCATGGCCGGCGGCATGGCAAAACAGGGGCTTATTCCGGTTTTTGCCGTGTATTCCAGCTTTCTCCAGCGCGGATTTGATATGCTGATCCATGACATCTCTCTGGATAACCTCCATGCCGTTTTCTGCGTGGATCGGGCAGGTTTGGTGGGGGCAGACGGGCGGACCCATCACGGCTGCTTTGATACGGCGTATCTGTCGGCCATCCCCGGTATGACTGTGTTATGTCCCGCCAGTTTTGCCGAGCTGAAGGATATGCTGCGTTATGCGGTATACGAAGTTGCCGGTCCTGTTGCCATTCGGTATTCTCGCGGCGGTCAAAAAAGCTATCAAATATCAAACGCTCCTGCCTATTATTCTCGGTTGCGTGAGGGATATGATTTCACGATTTTGACCTATGGGATGCTTATCAATGAAGCCTTAAAAGCCTCGGAATTGCTGGCTCAAAAGGATATTTCCATTCAGGTGTTGAAGCTAAACCGCATTGCTCCATTAAACGAGAGCGAAGTGGATCAAATGCTCAAAAAAACCAAGCGTTTATTGGTTTTGGAGGACTGCATTGCCGTGGGCTGTGTAGGCGAAAAAGTGGCCTGTTTAGCAACGCAGGCAGGGGTCAAACTGGATAAATTTATCATGAAAAACTGCGGTGCGAGGCTGCCGGATGAGGGCAGCGTGGATCAGCTAAATCAAGCATTAGGTCTGGACGCCGCGTCTGTGGCCGCATCTATTGAGGAGGCGCTGCATGAGCAATAAAACCCGATTGGATGTTCTGCTTACGGAACGCGGCCTGCTGGATTCCCGCCAAAAGGCTCAGGCGACCATTATGTCCGGTATTGTTTTCGTTAATGGACAGCGAATGGATAAGGTCGGTACCATGATTCCAAATGACTCTCAGATTGAAATTCGGGGCACAACTCTGAAATATGTCAGCCGTGGTGGGTTGAAATTGGAGAAAGCCATGCAGACTTTTCCACTTCAGTTATGTGAGAAAATCTGTGCTGACATCGGCTCGTCTACAGGCGGATTTACGGATTGTATGCTGCAGAACGGCGCAAAGAAGGTTTACGCCGTGGATGTTGGGTACGGCCAACTGGACTGGAAACTGCGCAATGATGAGCGGGTGGTGTGTATGGAGCGTACCAACGCCCGGTATCTGACCCATGAGGATATCCCGGAGGAGTTGGATTTTGCATCCATTGATGTTTCTTTTATCTCCTTGAAACTGATTTTTCCCGCATTGTACGGACTTCTGCGTGAAGGGGGAGAAATTGCGTGCTTAATCAAGCCTCAGTTTGAGGCGGGCCGTGAAAAAGTTGGTAAGAAAGGGGTCGTCCGTGATCCGGCTGTACATCTGGAGGTATTGGAAAACTTCCTCAATTATGCAAAGGAAAATCACTTTACAGTGCTTGGAATGACTTTTTCTCCTATTCGCGGACCTGAGGGAAATATTGAATACCTTGGTTTTTTGCGAAAATCGAATGAGCCGGATGCGCCATTGGATCTATCAGCCATTGTGAATGCGTCACATTGTGCCTTGAAGGAGTGAATTTTATGGAAACAAAGAAAAAAATCATTCTTTGTCCTAATCCGTATCGGGATAAGGATATGCGTGTTGCCGCACAATCCAAGGCCATTTTAGAGGAAGTTGGGTTTGAAACAGTCGTATGTCTGCCGTTTCAGAAGGAGGGGTACGGCACAGATTTGGGTGTGCCGATCTTCCAGCTCACACATGAGATAAAAAAAGCGGATCTGCTTATTGCCTTCGGTGGAGACGGAACGATCCTTCATCTGGCCAAGACCGTTGCAATGAACAATGTGCCTGTTTTGGGCATCAATCTGGGCAGTCTGGGCTTTATGTCGGAGTTGGAGCCAAACGAACTGGATCGTCTGCGAGACCTGAAGGACTGGAACCTTACTATTGAGGATCGAATGATGCTGGATGTTTCCGTTGTGCGGGACGGCCGCACGGTATACAGCACCATTGCACTGAATGATGCCGTAATCTCTAAAGGCTCCATTGCCCGTGTGGTACGCCTGGAGATTTATACCGAGGAGGGCTTCCTTACCCGGGTAGGAGGCGACGGCGTGGTGATCTCCACACCCACCGGATCCACCGGTTATTCCATGGCTACCGGCGGACCCATTGTGGAGCCTACCGCCCGAAATATACTTATCAGTCCCATCTGCCCCCATTCCACTCGTTCCAGCAGCTATGTGCTTGACCCGTCCCATGTGATTCGTGTGACGGCACCGGATGCTAACCGGAAGTTCGTTTACCTTTCTTCCGATGGCGGCAAGGCTTTTTCATTGAAAAACGAGGATGTGGTGCAGGCAAGTCTGTCCAAGCACACTATGAAACTGGTGCGCCTGTCAAAAAAGAGTTTCTGCGAGATTCTGGATAAGAAAATGGCAATGGAGGCTGCAAAATATGAAAAATGACCGTCAAAAAATGATTCTGGAGATCATAGCCCAAGAAGCAGTTGAGACGCAGGAACAGCTTCTGGCTTTACTGCAAGCCCGGGGCTTTACCGGTACGCAGGCTACAATATCCAGGGATATAAAGCAGTTGCATCTTATTAAAGCACCGGCAGGGCAGGGAAAGTATCACTATGCCGTGTCCGACCACGGGACAAAAATCCATGTAGCGGACAAGCTGCAGAACATTTTCCGGGAGAGTATCGTGAATGTTGATTACGCGCAGAATCTGGTGGTGATCCACACCATGTCGGGTCTTGCCAACGGTGCTGCCGCCGCACTTGACAGCATGGATATCTCCTTCCTCATCGGTACCTTGGCGGGAGATGATACGGTGTTGCTCATAATGCGGGACAACGAGAGTGCCGCTGAATTTGCCACAAGTATCAAAATGATGCTGCGCTGATACGGAGGGAATACAATATGCTGGAGCTTCTGCATATTGAGAATATTGCGATTATTGAACGGGCGGACATTTCTTTTCGACCGGGTTTTAATGTGCTTACGGGCGAGACCGGCGCAGGGAAGTCCATTGTAATTGACGCTTTAAGCGCTGTTTTGGGTCAGCGCGCTTCCAGGGATCTGATCCGCACCGGGGCCGACCACGCCTTTGTCAGCGCGGTGTTTTCTCATATTCCCCATGGGCTTGGAGCCGATTTATGCATCGAGGATGCGGAGGAATGGCTGCTGCAGCGTGAGATCTATGCCGATGGTAAGAATATATGTAGATTGAACGGTCGTCCAATGACCGTGACACAGCTTCGCACACTGGGAAACCGGTTGCTGAACATACACGGTCAGCATGACGGCCAGCAGCTTCTGGATGAAACACAGCACATAATTTATCTGGATCAGTACGGAAGGTATATGCCTTTACAGATTGCTTATTCTGAGAAGTTTGCTGCTTTGCAGGAGATTCAAAGTAAGATATCGGCCTTGCAGATGGATGAATCGGAGAAGGCTCGGCGAATAGATACCTTGCAGTTTCAGATCAAAGATCTGGAAAGGGCCAATCTGCAGATGGGCGAGGAAGAAGAACTGCTGGAACGCCGGAATCTGCTGCGCAACGGCGAGAAATTTATTTCAGCCATTCAGGGAGCGGATTACTGCCTCAATGGGGATGATAATTCCGAAGGGGTACTTTCGCTATTGCGGCAGGCTCAGGAGCAGCTATCCTCTTTACGAAATTTAAGTGATGCGTTTTCTCAGCTTTATGAGCGGCTGGAATCTGCGTATAGTGAGGTGTATGACATTGCATACACCGTGCAGGAAAAGAAAGATGAATTTGACTTTGCACCCGGCGAGCTTGACATTGTGGAGAGCCGGTGCGACCTACTATATAGGTTGAAGAAGAAATATGGCGCCACAGTCGAAGATATGATGGCTTATCTGGAGCGGTGTAAGCAGGAACTGGACCAGATCGCCTTTGCCGACGATAGGCTGGCACTGCTGCAAAAGCAGCATGAAAAGGCCATGAACGACGTGCTGGATGCGGCGCGAGAGCTTTCCTTGCAGCGCAAGGTCGTAGCTAAAGATTTGGAGCAGCAGATTATCCAAGAGCTGCAGGAGCTGAATATGAGTTCTATCCGCTTTGAGGTCGCTTTTTCCGAGAAAAAACCTGACGCAAGTGGCATAGACGAAGTACGGTTCCTCATGTCCGCCAATGTCGGGGAGGAGCTGCGTCCCATTCATAAAATTGCATCCGGCGGTGAGCTGGCTCGTATTATGCTTGCCATGAAAACTGTTTTCTCTCAGCAGGAGCAGATCGGGACCATGGTTTTCGACGAGGTGGACACCGGTGTGTCCGGCCGGGCAGCCCAAAAGGTGGCCGAAAAAATGGCTCGGATTTCAAGACAAAAACAGGTGCTGTGTGTGACACATTTGCCGCAGTTGGCCGCCATGGCAGATACGCATTTCACTGTTGAAAAGGGCGTTTCAGGCGGCAGAACATTCACTAAGGTACAGGAGCTGTCCAGGCTGCAGCGAAGGGAAGAATTGGCGCGTCTCACTGGCGGTGAGCAGATCTCACAGACTATGGTGGACGGCGCCGAAGAGCTTCTGACAGCGGCAGATACCTATAAAAAAACATTGGAGTAAACAGTTGACAAAGGGAGCGATGTTTTTTATAATACTTACAAGTTCATTATTAAATAGCATTGAAGGGAAGAAGTAGCTTTTTTTAACCTTTAAAGAGAGCCTCCGGTAGGTGCAAGGAGGAAAGGGAAGAGATAGTGAATACATCCCGGAGCTGCCTTCCGAATGAGTGATAGCTTTAGTAGGAATGTGTCGGGTGCGCCCGTTACAGCGTAGGAGTGCAATGCTCTCCGTGAGGCTGTAAATCGTGAGATTGCGGCAAATATGAGGTGGTACCGTGACTTATGTCGCCCTCTGTCCTAATGACAGAGGGCGTTTTTTCTCCTGTCAGAGAACAATAGTGGAAGAAAGGATTGAAGAAGATGGGAATTTATGAAGAACTGGTAGACCGTGGGCTGATCGCACAGGTGACCAACGAGGAAGAAATCCGGGAGATGGTTAACAACGGCAAAGCAACCTTCTACATCGGGTTTGACTGCACGGCGGATTCTCTGCATGTGGGACATTTTATGGCTCTGTGCCTGATGAAGCGGCTGCAGATGGCAGGAAACAAGCCCATCGCCCTCATCGGCGATGGCACTACTATGATCGGTGATCCCTCTGGCCGTACGGATATGCGCCAGATGCTTACCGAGGAGACAATCCATCACAACGCCGAGTGCTTCAAGAGGCAGATGGAGAAGTTCATTGATTTCTCCGACAACAAGGCTTTGATGCTTTATAACTCAGAATGGCTCAAGCCCCTGAACTATATTGAACTGCTGCGTGAGGTGGGCGCATGCTTCTCCGTGAACAACATGCTGCGGGCTGAATGCTACAAGCAGCGCATGGAGAAGGGATTGAGCTTCCTGGAATTCAACTATATGATTATGCAGAGCTATGATTTCTACTTCATGTTCCAACACTATGGTTGTAATATGCAGTTCGGAGGTAACGACCAGTGGAGCAATATGCTGGGCGGTACGGAGCTGATCCGCCGCAAGCTGGGCAAGGACGCTCATGCAATGACCATCAATCTGCTGCTGAACTCCGAGGGTAAGAAGATGGGTAAGACTGCCTCCGGAGCTGTGTGGCTGGACCCCAACAAGACCAGTCCCTTCGAGTTCTATCAGTACTGGCGTAATGTGGATGACGCAGATGTTATAAAGTGCTTGCGGATGCTGACCTTCTTGCCTCTGGAGGAGATCAATGCCATGGCTGGCTGGAAGGATGCCAAGATTAATGAAGCTAAAGATATCCTTGCCTTTGAACTGACAAAGTTGGTGCACAGCGAGGAGGAGGCCAATAAGGCTCGCGAGGCATCCAGAGCGTTGTTTTCCGGCAAAGGCGACGCAAAGCACATGCCCGCCACCGCGATCGCAGCAGACAAGCTGACCGATGGCAAGATTGGTGTGATGGCATTGTTGGTGGAATGTGGATTGTGCGCTTCCAACAGCGAGGCGCGGCGCCTCGTACAGCAGGGCGGCGTGTCTGTGAACGATATTAAAGTGGAGACCATTGACGCTTCTTTCGATGCTAAAGATTTGGCAGGTGAGGGCGTGATCATTAAAAAAGGTAAGAAAATTTTTCACAGAGCGTTCATTCAGTAAAAATCAAGCAAAAAAGGCTCTCTGCAGTAGCAGAGAGCCTTTTTTGCTTGAAAAGTAACGGATAGTGTATTATAATAGTTCGGCATGAATTGATCAAATACAGACTGGAATGATACCATATGAAAAAAAGTGACTTTTATTTTGATCTGCCCGCGGAGTTGATCGCGCAGACTCCCATTGAGAGGCGGGATGCCTCTCGGCTGCTGGTGTTGGATAAGGACAGCGGCGCATGGGAGCATCGGCATTTCTTTGACCTGCCGGAGTATTTGCGCCCGGGAGACTGTCTGATTCTGAATAACTCACGGGTTTTGCCTGCTCGTTTATTGGGGCAGCGTCTGCCTGGAGGCGGCGCCTGTGAAGTTCTGCTACTCATTGACCGGGGAGATAAGACCTGGGAATGCCTGGTTCGGCCCGGTAAGCATCTGCGCAAGGGAGCAAGACTTTCATTCGGCGGAGGCGAACTATTAGCAGAAGTGACATCCGTTTTGGACGGGGGAAACAGACTGGTTCGATTTAACTATGAAGGGGTTTTCCTTGAGGTACTGGACCGGTTGGGCAAAATGCCGCTGCCTCCTTATATCAGGGAAGAACTACAGGATAGGGAACGGTATCAGACCGTGTACTCCAAGGTCGTCGGATCTGCCGCTGCACCAACGGCGGGGCTGCATTTCACAGAAGCCCTGCTGCAAAAGGTGCAGAATATGGGCGTGAAGGTGGGCTATGTGACACTTCATGTTGGCTTAGGGACATTTAGTCCTGTAAAGGAAGATAACATTACAGACCATATGATGCATAGTGAATACTGCGTGATCCCACAGGAAACAGCGGATCTTATCAATGAAACCAAGCGAAACGGCGGGAGGATCATCTGCGTCGGCACAACCTCCTGTCGCACCTTAGAAACCTGGGCCGCAGAGGATGGAACAATGATGGCGAATGCCGGATGGACGAACATTTTTATCTACCCGGGCTATAAATTTAAGGTCATAGATGCACTGATAACCAATTTCCATCTTCCGGAATCCACACTCATTATGCTGGTTTCGGCTCTGGCGGGTCGGAGGAATGTGCTTAACGCATACAAAGAAGCTGTACGGGAACGCTACAGATTCTTCTCCTTTGGTGATGCTATGTTTATTTATTGAATTTTAAAAGGAGTTTTCCATGTTTAAGGTCATCAAACAAGAAGGGCGGGCCAGACGGGGTGAATTTAGCTGCAGCCATGGCGGCGTAGTTCAGACCCCGGTTTTTATGAATGTGGGCACCCAGGCAGCAATCAAAGGTGGTGTCAGCGCTTTTGATTTGAAAGAGCTGGGTTGCCAGATAGAGCTGTCCAACACCTATCATCTTCATCTGCGCCCGGGTGATGATGTGGTGAAGCAGATGGGCGGGCTGCATGAATTTATGCGCTGGGACGGGCCAATCCTGACGGATTCCGGTGGTTTTCAGGTGTTTTCTTTAGCAAGCCTCCGCAAGATTACGGAGGAGGGCGTGACCTTTGCCTCACATCTGGATGGTCATCGAATTTTTATGGGGCCGGAGGAAAGTATGCAGATCCAATCCAATCTGGGGTCTGATATTGCCATGGCATTCGATGAATGCGTAGAAAACCCGGCTACCTATGAGTATGCCAAAGCAAGCTGTGAGCGTACGCTGCGTTGGCTGCGGCGCTGCAAAGCAGAGCACGATCGGCTCAACAGTCTGCCGGACGTGGTGAATCCGGGGCAGATGCTCTTTGGTATCAATCAAGGCGCAACATTCACTGACCTGAGAAGATGGCATATGAAGGAGATTGCCAAGATCGAGTGTGACGGATATGCCATCGGTGGTCTGGCGGTGGGAGAGCCTACGGACACAATGTACGAGATCATTGAGGCGGTGGAGCCATATATGCCTGTTGACAAGCCGCGGTATCTCATGGGCGTTGGCACTCCCAGCAACATCATTGAGGGGGTGGCCAGAGGCGTGGATTTCTTTGACTGCGTAATGCCCGCCCGAAATGCTCGGCACGGCAAACTGTTTACCTGGCAGGGAACTATGAACATAAAAAACGCCAAATATAAATTGGATGAGAGGCCAATTGATCCGATGTGTGACTGTCCTGTTTGCCGCAATTTCAGCCGCTCGTATATACGGCATCTGTTTGCGGCCGAAGAAATTCTTGCCATGCGCCTGGCTGTGATGCACAACTTGTTTTTTTATAATAATCTGACCAAAAAGATCCGGGATGCATTGGATGTAGGTCAGTTCAAGGAGTTTCGCGCGGAATACAGTCATAAACTGTCCCAAAAGATTTGAAAAGAATATGTGAACGACCTTAAAAAGTCTTGCAAAGTTCAACACAATTTTGTATAATACAAACATATTGAAACAAAAAGGAGATTATGCCCCATGTTTGAAATTGCTTATGCGTCCGCTTCCTCCGGTTCGACAACATCCACCGGAAGCGGAATGACTTCCATTCTTATGATCGTTGTAATGTTGGCCATTTTCTATTTCCTGCTGATTCGCCCCGAAAACAAGCGCAAAAAGCAGGCTGAGGAAATGCGCAACTCCCTGAAGAAGGGCGACTGGATCACTACCATTGGCGGTGTGTATGGGCGCATCGTAGCTATTACCGATCGTACTATAGTCATTGAAACGAGTGAGGACCGTGTACGCGTGGAGTTTGTGAAGTCCGCCATCGGTTCTGTGGGAACTTTGGATGAGCAGGCAGCCGCAGCAGCCGCTCCTCGTCGTGGCAAGAAGACTACCAAACCCGTGGAAGAGGTTCCTGCCGTGGAGGAGACTCCTGCCATGGAGGAAACTGCTGCTGAAGAGCCCGCTGAGGAAAAAGAAGCCGAGGAATAATCTAATCATAAATAAGAACCTCCCCCAATATGCTGAAAAAGCATGAGTTGGGGGAGGTATTTTATGCGTATTAGGGATTGGATCAATAAGGGAGTAGTTATAGGTCTGCTTGCGAGCATTGTCCTATGCGTGATCGGATCTGCTGCAGGGGCGTTTCTTATGGACAGGGAATACCTTGCAACGGATTCGGAAGGAATATGGATGTCGGTTATCTGGCTTCTAGCTGCATTCTTTGGATGCAGGATTGCTCTGCGCGGTGTCCTGGGTCAACTTCTGCTCCATGGGACAGTGCAGGCTACCGTTTTGTACTTTTTAGTTTGGTGTGTGGCACTGGCGGTAAACGCAGTGCCAATCTTCCGTGTGAACGGCTGGTATTTTACCGGCTGCATATTTGGTGGATCTATTCTGGCTTCTGTAATCCCGGCAGGAAAGAGGCGCAGGAAAAAGAGGGCCGGGGCAAAGACAAAGCGCCATAAAAAGGACAGACAATAGTCATATTTACCAAAAACACCTTTTCGGTCATTTTGTTTCTTTGCCCGGAGAAATGCGACATAATTTTTAATTGGCGCAAGATGTTGTGTGCACAAAGATAGCATAAATCAACATTTAGGTATAACTGTTGACACATAGCCATATTCCTTTGCTGATTTCTGTTGTTTACATAACGCTGTTTACATAACTTTTTGGAATAAACATAGAAAATAAAGATTCTGCGGTAAATTTCTTGCTCTTTTCAAAAAAAAAGCTTATATTATAGATGTTTTCTTCTAAATGTAATGCTTGAATCATACACATAGTATGAGGTGAGTATTACATGAGAAAAGGTCATTTACCAAGAAAGACAGGCAAGGTTTTTCGAATTGATCCGGTAATTATTTTTTTCAGTGTTGCCTTTGTAATTGGCTCAACTGGTGGATATTTCTGCTGCATTGCTTTGGGTATAGACAACGAGATCAAGGAATACTTACAGCAGTATGCGAACTTTTTGACCTCAGGTGGTGTGTTATCTGTTGCATCTTTATTGGGTGCGGTTTTAGCTTACTATCGGTTTCCTTGCATTGTTTTTTTGTGTGGCCATTTTTATCATGCTTTTTCTATTCTCTGCGGCCTTTTTATGGTGGAGGGATTTTTGCTTTCGTTTGCGGTAGCGAATTTTTCTTTGGCACTGGGAAGGGCCGGAATACTGATTTCGTTATTTGTGTTCGGTATTCGCGCTATGTTTATTATTCCGATTTCCCTCTCACTTGCCCTGTGTCGATTTCGACAGGCAGTGCGGAGACAGGGGCGACGCACAGCCGAGACTCGATCGGTTTCTGAAGGTCGGCAGCTTCATTTTATGTTTTTATATCCGGTCATTCTGGCTTTGGGTGTAATGGTCGAACTTACATTTGTACCCAAACTTGCAGCTTTTGCGCTGCAGAACATTTCATAAACAGGGAGGTGAGGGTGTGACGGATTATCTTGCGCTTTACCGCAATTATCTAACAACTGAAAAGCATATGTCCGCCAATACCATCATCTCCTATATGCGGGACCTTGAACAGTATGATGAATGGCTTAAGCAGAAGAAAACAGATTTAAAAAGAGCAAAAAACACTGTGCTGCAGGAATATGTAAAGCGTCTTGAACAGCTTGGAAAATCTCCGGCTACTACGAGTCGGTTTCTTGCGTCTTCCAAATCCTTTTATGCATATATGTTTGCCAAAGGTTACATAAAAACTAATCCCGCTACCTCCGTAAAATCAAAAAAAGTGCAGAAAAGTTATCCGGAGATCCTGACAAATAGGGAAGTTGAGCTATTCCTGGAACAACCCAAGTGTGTGGATGAAAAAGGATTCAGAGATCACGCCATGCTGGAACTACTCTATGCCACCGGCATTCGTGTTTCGGAACTGATCGGACTGGATATAGATGATGTGAATTTACCGGCCGGCCTTGTATCGTGCCGCAGTAAGGGCAAGGAGCGGAGTATTCCGCTGTATCCCGGTGCTGTAAAAGCTTTGCAGGACTATATGGTGCATATCCGGAAGCGGATCGTCGCTAATGATGAGGAAAAAGCGTTGTTCGTCAATATGAATGGCGAGCGCATGACGCGACAAGGGTTTTGGAAAATCATAAAGTATTATCAGGAGAAGGCAGAGATCAATAAGGACATTACCCCCCATATGCTGCGGCATTCCTTTGCGGCTCATTTGTTGGAAAACGGCGCAGATCTGCACTCTATCCAGGAAATGTTGGGACATGCGGACATTTCTTCTACACAAATCTACACACACATCATCAAAAAACAACTTAAGGACGTCTACCAAAAGGCGCATCCACGTGCGTAAAAAATCCCGACGGATCACTCCGTCGGGATTCATTATTATTCTTTCGTATCAAAGGATTTCCTTGATTGCAGCTGCAATCTGATCACCGGTGAGACCATACTCACGCAGCACATCAACAGCCTTGCCGGACTGCCCAAACTGATCGTTCACACCGATCTTCTTGAACTTGCAGTTTACCTTTCCCATGAGCACCTCGGCAACGGCGTCACCCAGACCGCCAATGACACTATGTTCCTCTACCGTCACCACATGGCCGCATTTCTCAGCATATTCAGTGATGCAGGCGGCATCAATCGGCTTTATCGTGTGAATATTGATAACGGCCGCGTGAACTCCCTCTGCAGTGAGGAGCTTGGCAGCTTCCAAAGCCTCGGCCACCATCAGTCCGCAGGCAAAAATTGCAACATCTTTACCGTCTTGCAGGACATTTGCCTTACCGATCTCAAAGGGATAGTCTTCCTCAAAAACAGGCGTGGCCAGACGAGCGGTGCGCATATAGGCAGGCCCCTGGAACTCTGCCAAAGCGAATGTCGCTTTGCGGGCTTCATTAGCATCGGCGGGAACAATAACAGTCATACCGGGAATCAAACGCATCAGTCCTATGTCTTCCAGGCATTGGTGGCTGCCGCCGTCCTCACCCACGGAGACACCAGCATGGGAGCAGCAGATCTTAACATTAAATTTGGGATATGCTATGGAATTACGAATCTGCTCATATGCACGGCCGGCACCGAACATTGCGAAAGTAGAGCAGAAAGGGATCAAACCCATGGTGGACAGGCCAGCACCTATGTCCATCATGTTGCACTCGGCAATGCCGCAGTCAAAGAATCGATCAGGATAAGCTGCCTTAAAATATTTGGTCATGGTCGCGCCGGCCAAGTCAGCATCCAGTACGACGATCTTATCATTGATAGCGCCCAGCTCCACAAGAGCCTTGCCATATGCTTCACGGGTTGCGATTTTTTCACTCATAATTTCAGTCCTCCAGTTCCTTCAAAGCCTGCTCACGTTGTTCGGCATTGGGAGCCTTGCCGTGCCAGCCTGCTTGATTTTCCATAAAGGATACGCCTTTGCCCTTGACCGTATGGGCCAAGATGCATTTGGGAATGCCTGAGGAATGAGGAGCGGCCAGTGCCATCTCTATGGCATTTAAATCATGGCCGTCAATCTCGTAGAGATCGAAACCAAATGCTTTCAGTTTAGCTGCCATATCACCCAGGCACATGACCTCGTCGTTGCTGCCGTCGATCTGCAGGCCGTTGTTGTCAATGATGACGGTAAGGTTGTCCAGATGATAATGGGCAGCAGCCATGAAAGCCTCCCAGATCTGGCCTTCCTGACATTCTCCATCACCCAGCAGCGTGAAGACCTGTGTGTCCTTGCCCAGTTTTTTGGCGCCCAACGCCATACCAACGGCAATGGAGCACCCTTGGCCCAGAGAACCAGTGGATGCGTCTACACCCGGGACCTTCTTACAGTCCGGATGGCCCTGAAGAATGCTGTGAAGCTGGCGGAAATTGTCATACTCGCTGCGGGCAATAAAGCCTAAGCTGGCTAAAACAGCATAGTAGCATGGGGCGCTGTGGCCCTTACTGAGTACAAAGCGATCCCGACCGTCCCACTTGGGGTTCTTGGGGTCCAGTCGCATATGGTTATAAAATACGCTGGTCATGAGTTCCACTGCGGACAGAGATCCGCCCGGATGCCCGCTGCCGGAATTGGCTGTCATGGTTATAATATCACGACGCACCTGCCTACAGATTTTGGAAAGTTCAGTCGTATTCATGAGTAACCTCCATTTATTTAAATACGAAAAAATGATACATCATTTACACTCTAAAGTCAAGTTTTGACACCTATCGGGACACAATTATAAAGAGGGAAGGGGAGAGATGCATTCAGAAACTATTCTTTACTTTTCTCTTTGATTTTTACATGTGACAAGGGGTTTGCCTTTGCGGCAATCCGAAGTGAATCATTATCAATATGCGTATATATTTCGGTTGTATTCAAATGTTCGTGACCTAAAACTTCCTGCACAGCTTTAACATCTACACCATTTTGCAGCATAAGCGTAGCTGCTGTATGGCGCAGCTTGTGGGAGGAATATTTTTGGCTGTCCAAACCGGCCTCAGCCAGGTGCTTTTTCACTAGGCTGTGAACTGTGGCCCGGCTGATCCGCTGACGGTTTCTGGAAACAAATAAGGCATCCTGATCCTTGCCGCCAATCACCGGGCGCACTTGTAGGTACATTACAATAGCATCCTTGCAGGCTTTATTGAGGTAAACGATGCGTACTTTATTGCCTTTACCCAATACACGGAGCGCATCATCCTGAATATCAGAGCGATTTAGCCCAATCAGTTCAGAAATCCGAAGTCCACAGTTCAGAAACAGAGTCAAAATACAAAGATCGCGCTCACTATTTGGGCCATCGACAGTTTCCAAGAGCCGAATGCTCTCGTCCAGTGTTAAATAACAGGGAAGCGTTTTGCGAATTTTGGGCGAATCAATGTCCTGAATTGGGTTTTCAGGCAACAAATGCACCTTATTGCAAAGATAGTTAAAAAATGAACGAAGTGTGGCTACTTTACGAGCACGGGAAGATGCGGACAAACCTTTATTTGATTTTTCGCTGTTCGGCCGCTGCAACCTATCTCGACTGAGATACGCCAAGTAACTGTAAACATCGGTCAGGGTAATAGAACGAATAAAGTCAATATCAATATCACGAATGTCTATCTGATCCAGCTTGAGGCCGATAAACTCAGGTTCATGGAGCTGCCTAATATATCTTAAAAAATTGCGGAGATCTAAGTAATATTCGTCAACGGTTTTCTGAGAGTGCGCTTTGACTGTTTCATGGTAGGACAGAAATTCCAAAAGGATTTTTGGCGAATCCAGTCGATAATCCATAGCCATAATATGAATTCCTCCAGTCTGTGCAGTTATTGCAAATCAATGATTTACTCTTTCTTTACCCATTATCCTTCTCTCTAACTAAACAAAATTTTTATTTTGTTTAGTTAATAATGCCTAAGTATCGGGAAGTAGCTTGTACTCCCCGATACAATAATAACATATGAATTTGGCTGTGTCAATCCTTGCGGGTCAGTCTTACCCTTTGATGCAGCGCAGCACAGCCATAAGAATGGAATAATACTTGCTGTCGGGTGTGTCAGCGCGGCTTGTGATAATAACCGGGCAGGATGCGCCGCAGATGGTGCTGGCCATAGTCTTTCCGGCTATATAGGTACATGCTTTGTAGAGTACATTGCCGATTTCAATGAACGGAACCAACAATATGTCAGCTCGACCGGCCACGGGATCCTTAATGGACTTATGCTTTACGGACTCCATGGAAATTGCTCCGTCCAGAGCTAAGGGTCCGGAAATGATGCATCCCTCCACTCCCCTCTTTGCGATCTCCGCGGCGGAAACGGTACTTGCCATCTTTTCGGTGACATTTTCCACGGCAGACAGAACTGCAACCTTTGGGCAATCAATTCCCAATGCCCTTGCCACAGGAATAGCGTTTTCCACGATACCAATTTGGGTTTCCACATCGGGATTGATATTAATGGCGGCGTCGGTGATCATTACAAAGCGGCCTTCATACTCAAAAATACCACATTGACTCACCAGACGGCGTCCGCTCTCGGGGATCAGCCCCGTTTCACGGTTCAGGATGGCCCGGGCAAAGTTTGAAGTCTGCAGGATCCCCTTCATGGGAATGTCAGCCTGCCCATCTTTCACCAGCTTAATGGCGATCTTTGCTGACTCCAATTCTTCGCCTTCAAAATCAATGATCTCATAATCCTTCTCGCACTCGCCCATCTCATGAAGCATGCGAATGATCTCATTCTTTTTTCCGATGAGAGTTCCCTCCACCACACCTCTGCGCTTTGCGTTGACAACCGCACTCAGAGCCGGCTCGTCGTGGGCATTGGCCAGTGCAATTCGCTTTTTCATATTCTGCGACAGAACATAAGATTCAATTTCTTCAAAAGATGTAAACATATTTTTCCTCCCTGTCTACAGGATTAGTATAAAGCAATTATACGCCCGCTTGGCAACAAAAACAACAATAATTCTTATATTTTGAATGTTATTAAGAATTTACTTGTAATCTCAATGGATCTGCTGTATACTACATATAGTTTATTGGGAGGTTGGGCTATGTTCTGGAATATATTCTTTTACGCTGTCATCGCGGTCGGTGGCCTGCTGTTTTTGGGCTTGCTCTATTACCGGATCGATTGGGCGCGCCATCCGGAGAAATACAAAGACCTTGAAGAGTCCGGCAGCAATGAAAATAAAGGAAAAGAAGTCTCTTCAAAGAAAACAAAGTCCAAAAAAAATAAGAAGAAGTGAAAACTAAGGCAGGTGAAATAATCACCTGCCTTTTTATGTGATCCAAGTTCCCTGTCAGTGGCTTATAGCGCATCATGCACCAAAAGCTGCAGCACCTGTCCGACATTTTTGACCGGAATAAGCTGTAAATCTTTTGGTGTACGGAGTTTATCCAACTGCTGCGCCGGTATGATGCATTTGGTAAAGCCCAGTCGATGCACTTCCCCAAGCCGCTGCTGAGCGTGGCTGATGCTGCGCACCTCACCGGAAAGGCCCACTTCCCCTACAGCGGCCAGCTTTGCGGGAATAGGCTTGTCCAGATAGCTGGATGCTATGGCCACCAAGGTCGCCAGATCCGCTGCGGGTTCATCCAGCGTTAAACCGCCAATGATGTTGAAAAAAGCATCACACTGGGATACCTTCAGTTTGCCCCGCTTCTCCAACACCGCAAGCAGCATTGAGGCCCTGTTGGTGTCCAGACCATTGCAGGTACGACGTGGATAATTGGCATTGGACGGTGCAATCAAGGCCTGAATTTCGGCCAAAACAGGCCGGGCACCCTCCATCACGCAGGTCACACAGGAGCCGGGAGCATCCTCCGGTCTGCCGGACAGAAGCATTTCGGATGGTTTTTCCACCTCGCGCAGCCCACAATCCATCATCTCGAATACGCCGATCTCATTGGTTGCACCGAAGCGATTTTTTGCCGCCCGCAGGATCCGATAAGCCATGTGCTGCTCACCTTCAAAATACAGCACACAATCAACCATGTGTTCCAGCACCTTTGGCCCTGCAATAAATCCGTCTTTATTCACATGGCCAATGACAAAAACAGTGACATTACCCTCTTTGGCAAGCTGCATCAGCTTCATGGTGCAGTTTTTTACCTGTCCCACGCTGCCTGCCGGGGAATTCAGTTCCTCATCATACAAAGTCTGGATGGAGTCCACAATGATTACATCCGGCCGCTCCTCGTACACACACTCTATCACATCGCCCAGATTAGTTTCGGACAGCACATAGAGGCTGTCGCTCTCCGCCTGCAACCGCTTTGCCCGGAGCTTTAGCTGATGGACAGATTCCTCACCGGAAATGTAGAGCACACGGAACTGCTCACCAAGTTTTTTACAAATCTGCAGCATCAGTGTAGATTTTCCAATACCCGGTGCGCCACCCACCAGCACCAAAGAGCCCTTTACGGCGCCTCCGCCTAAAACACGATCCAACTCTCGCATTCCGGTGGAAAAACGGATTTCCTCATCACCATGTAAATCTGTAATATTTTCTAACTTTACAGATGTTTTATTAAAAGGTTTTTTTCCTATCTTTAAAGATTTTTTTTGCTCCGGCTGCTCTACAATTGAATTCCATGCGCCGCAGGCGCTGCAGCGACCTGCCCACTTAGGTGTTTCATTGCCGCACTCGGTGCAAAAAAACATAGTTTTAGATTTCATGGCCTATCTCTCTCCGTTTTGCTTTGTAAAAAACCAGACACAATGGCTGCGGAAATGCGTAGTTGATGGTCGTCCGTTTGAAGTTGCTTCACTTCTGTGGGGTTGGACATGAATCCACATTCAACCAGGATCCCCGGACTATTGATGTTCTTCATTAAGAAAATAGAATCTTCGATTTGCTTGGCATTTTTTACTTTCCCCTGGTTGATGGTACCATTAAGGGCTTGCTGCACCGAAATAGCCGTCTTCTGGGCCGGATCAATGGCGTTATAGAAAGTCTGTGCACCTTTGACCTTTGTGCTGGGCAGACTGTTCTGATGGATGCTGATAAGAAAACTCCTCTGTGTTTCATTCACAATCTTCACTCGATTATGCAGATCGGAGACCTTTTTTTCTCGCAAAGTCTGCGCATCCGGCGAATAGATGGCTCCCTCTCCTGAGCGGGTCAAGGTGATGTTTTGTCCGGTAAAAGTAAATATGCCCTCTAATTTCTGCACGATCTGGAGATTAATTCTGCTCTCCGGCACACCGGAGGCAGATACAGCGCCGCCATCTTCTCCGCCGTGGCCTGCATCCAGGACAAGGATCGTATCGGCAGTGATAGTTTCATGAGAAATGGTCTGCTTATCCCTCTGTGCAAGTAAGCCGAACACAACTGCTCCTGCCAGAAATATCGCCCCGCAAATCAACACAATAGTTCGTTTCTTAAGCAATACGATCACAGTGCCACTCCCCCTTCGGGTCATTATATGCACCTATTTATGCGTACATTCTATCATATTTCTGCGAATATGGGAATCCCATTTTCTACACTTATAGCATAAAATGGATTGTTCCGTAATGGAATTAAATCCCTATGAGGAGGAAATGAATTTGTATTCGGAAAAATCAGTTGCAGGAATGGATTCGAATGTCTCTGCCAGCTGCATGCCGCAGCAGGGCAAACTACCGGGAACCTGCGCTTCTCTGGCTTTTCCCTATGTTCCCATGCAAGCCAATAATCCAAAACAATATGACAAGCGGGAAGCTCTGCAACAGGGCACGCTGTTTCCCGGTTTGGATCTGCCCTTCCATCGGGAGTTGAAAAGCCGTTTTCCAGCTGTAAATACTGCGCTGTCGGAGCTAATGGCACTGGACTTTGCCGTTGATGAGCTTGGGCTGTATTTGACCACTCATGCCGACGATAAAGAAGCTCTATCGCTGTATTGGAACTATATTGAACTTGCGCGAGAGGGCCGTAAACGCTATCAGGAAACCTACGGTCCTCTGCTGCAAACAGATCTAACCCCGGGTAGTTTCCGATGGCTGGATGATCCTTGGCCCTGGGACGAAGGAGGAAATAGCTGATGTTTGTTTATGAAAAGAAGCTGCAATATCCTGTTCGAATCACAAATCCAAACCCCAAGTTGGCATCAGTAATCATCAGCCAATACGGTGGTCCCGACGGTGAGTTGGGCGCTTCCCTACGCTATTTAAGCCAGCGCTACGCCATGCCATACTCCGAATTAAAGGGCCTGCTTACGGACATCGGTACAGAGGAGCTGGGCCATCTTGAGATGATCGGGACTATCGTTCATCAACTTACCCGAAACCTTTCAGAGAAAGATATTCGTACAGCCGGTTTTGACGCATATTTCGTGGACCATACCACCGGGGTCTATCCAACTGCCGCCTCGGGCTTCCCGTGGAATGCGGCCTCAATGGCAGTTAAGGGAGATGTGATCGCCGATCTGACAGAGAATTTAGCTGCCGAGCAGAAAGCACGCGTTACCTATGACAATATTCTGCGGTTGTCCGATGACCCAGATGTCAACGATGTCATAAAATTCCTGCGAGCCAGAGAGGTGGTCCATTTCCAGCGCTTCGGCGAGGGTCTTCGTCTGGCTAAGGAAAAGATGGATCAAAAGAATATCTATTTCACTAACCCCGCTTTCGACCAATAAGTAATAAAAGGGACTCCGAAAAAACATCGGAGTCCCTGTCCTATATTTCTGGACTGTTACTTATATTTTTTAATTTTGCTCCCTAAAAACATACCGATCAAAACACCCAGAGCCAAGCCCAGCACAGCGTTTCCTAAAGTCTTCCCTACCCAATAGCCGGCCAGCATACCAATACCGATGCCCTCCATCATCCAGGAGTTTTGCTCATCCTTACCCTTGTCGGTGTGGCCTTTCCCCTTTTTGCGGAAAAAGTCAATAATACCTGGTATTAATATGGCTGCAGAAATGCCGCAAACGATCCATGGCAGGGCAGTCTGTACAGCTTCGCTCATAGTTTTCTCTCCATTCTTTTTTCCCGATATAATTTGCCTTCCGGATTCATTTTTTCAAAAAAAGAGCCTCTGTCATAGGGCAGAGGCTCCAACGAATCAGTTTACTTTCTATCCAGCCAAGTAGGGCGCATATAGAGTTTAATGGGGTAGATCACCATATCATCCATAGCTTTCTCAGCTTTGACCTTTTCCAGCTCCGGCACCAACGTTTCAATGCAAGTATTGTAGGTGATGGGCACATTCAGTTCCCGGGACAGATCTTTACATAGCTTGTAGCCCTTGAGAATATCTTCCACTTTGGTTTCACGCAGTAGATGTGTGTTGTTGATAAGCCCTTTAACTTTCAGTCCTGTTTCTGCTTCAATAGTTTGGATGTGGTATAAGGCGCCCTCTACGGTATCTGTTTCCGGTCGGTTGGCGTTGATCACAATGAGCATTTCACAGTCTGACTCGTCCACAAAGTACTTCTTGAACTGATTCAGCACCCGTGCGCCGGCATTATCGCCGCCCACATCGGCAACCACGATGTAGTCTTTGTTCTCCAAGGGGGCCTTCATGCAAGCGGAAAGAGCCGGCAGATCCTCGGTAATATCATATCCAAAAGAATTGTGGTGCACGGCAATGTCCATATCCTCCAGGAATTCCTGCCGTTCCCTGCTGCGAAAGTAGGGATTGGCAATATCCATATCCAGGATAGCGACCTTATCAAATTGCTTTTTCAAGTTGATGACATGGTTCACGGAAAACTCTGTTTTACCGCTGCCATAATGGCCTACAATAAGCGTAATTCGTTTCAAGGCAATTCTTCTTTCTTACTCTTTCCAAGCGGACAGAGCTGTCTTGTTGGCGGGAATCAGTTTTTCCTTCTTGCCGGTCATGGTCTTGGCCAGGACCTTGTCCATAATCTCCAGACTGACAACACCGGAAGCACGGATAATAGCGCCCAGCATGACCATATTTGCGGTCTTACCGTTGCCGACTTCCTGCTCAGCAATATGGGTGCAATCCACATAGTGGACATTCACATCGGTGCGGCGAGCCTTATAGTTGATAACAGAAGCGTTCACGAACAGATGACCGCCGGGAACCAGCATGTCCTCGAACTTATCAAGAGAAGGACCGTTCATAGCCACCAGCACATCACAGGAGGTGACCAGAGGAGAAGCAATGGGCTTGTCAGAAATGCAGACAGTGCAGTTGGCCGTACCGCCGCGCATCTCAGGGCCATAGGAGGGCATCCATGTGGCCTCTTTACCCTCGTACATTGCGGCGTAGGCCAACATCTGGCCGATCAAAAGCACGCCTTGGCCGCCGAATCCGGCCACAAAAACCTTTTTAGTAGCCATTTACTTTACCTCCTTGACTTCCTCGGGGCACTTGAACTGCTTCACAGGATAGTAAGGCATCATGTTCTCCCGCAGCCACTCCATAGACTTAGGAGCGGACAGACCCCAGTTGGTGGGGCAGATGGACAGGAACTCAACAAATGCGAAGCCCAGCTTCAGATCCTGCACCTTAAAAGCGCGGCGGATAGCGGATTTTGCTTTGCGGACATTAGCGGGCGAATCCAGAGATACACGCTCCACATACACTGCCCGGTCCTGGCAGGAGATCAGCTCACACATACGCATGGGCATACCGGCCTGCTCCACAGTGCGGCCTTCCACGCAGGTGGTAGCCTTCTGGCCGATCAGGGTGGTGGGAGCCATCTGGCCGCCGGTCATGCCGTAAATAGCATTGTTAATAAAGAAAGTGCAGAACTTCTCACCACGCTCAGCGGCGTGAATGATCTCGTTGGTACCGATAGAAGCCAAATCGCCGTCACCCTGGTAGGTAAACACCGGAGAGTTGGGATGCACGCGCTTAATGCCGGAGGCAACAGCGGGCGCACGGCCATGGGGAGACTCGATCATATCAACATTCATGTATTGGTGCGCCACAATGGAGCAGCCAACGGGAGAAACAGCGATGCAGTTGCCCAGGTCGCCACGCTCTTCCAGCACTTCCATAATCAAGCGATGAGCAATACCGTGAGTACAACCGGGGCAATAATGCATCTCGGTCTCACGCATACCTTTGGTATATTCAAATACGGGCTTCAACTTACTTCACCTCCATAATCTTCTTGGTCCGGTCAACGATCTCCTGGGGATCCAGCAGCATACCACCGACACGGTTAATGAGGCTGACGGGCAGCTTGCATTCCACGGCCAGTTTCACATCATAAATCATCTGGCCCTGAGACAGCTCCACAGAGATGATGTGCTTAGTGGTGTTGAAGTCGATCTCCTTAAAGGCGTTGTTGGGGAAGGGCCACAGGGTCTTGGGGCGAATTAAACCGACTTTGATGCCCTCGTTGGTCAGAATCTCCATAGCCTCCATAGCAATACGAGAGGTGGAACCATAAGCCACGAACACAACCTCGGCGCCGGCAAGATCACGGGACTCCCAATCCTGCAGCTCTCGCTCGGCCTTCTCGTACTTGGGCCAATACTCGTTGATGTAGTTCTCCAGCAGCTCCTGCTTGAGCCAAACAGAGTTGATAGCATGACGGTCTCTCTTGTTTTTGTGGCCGGTCAGAGCATAGGGCTTCACCATGGGGATCTCGTCCTCGGTGGGAGCAGCCTTAGCCTCGGGCATCAGAACAGGCTCCATCATCTGGCCCAGCATACCGTCGGCAGCGATGATGACAGGATTTCTGTACTCATCAGCCAAATCGAAAGCCTTGCCGATCATGTCAATGGCTTCCTGAATGGAGTTGGGAGCTAAGACGATGGTATGATAGTCGCCGTTAGACCCGCCGCGGGTGACCTGATTATAGTCAGCCTGGCCGGGCTGGATGGAACCAATGCCGGGACCTCCGCGCATGACGTTGATAATGACAACGGGCAGCTCTACAGAGCAGAGCAGACCAATGGACTCCTGCATCAGAGCAATACCGGGAGAAGAAGAGGTGATGAGCACACGGCCGCCGGCAGCAGCAGCTCCGTAAGCCATGTTGATTGCGCCCAACTCAGACTCAGCCTGAATGAACGCACCACCGGCCTTCTTCAGCTCTCTGGACATATACTCGGGGACCTCGCTCTGCGGGGTGATGGGGTAACCGAAATAGTATCTGCAGCCGGCGTTGATAGCGGCGGCAGCGAAGGCTTCGTTACCCTTCATTAATTTCTTTTCTGCCATTTCTTTGTTACCCTCCTACTTATTCCTCAACATAGACATTGATAATGCCGTCCGGGCACATCAATGCGCAGCTGGCACAAGCAATACACTTGTCCGGATCCGTCACGCTGATGGGATGATAGCCCTTTCTGTTCACAGCAACATCATCAAGCTTCAGGATCTTCATAGGGCATGCGTTCACACAAAGTTCGCAGCCCTTGCAACGGTCTGCTCTGAAAACCAGTTTTCCTTTCTTTGCCACTTGACTCACTTCCTTTTCTGTTTTCCGGCGGAAAATAATCTCCACCCGATGATTATATTATAACGAAAAATGGCAGGACAGTCAACGAAATTAATTCCCATGTAATTGTTTAAATCAAGATTTCATCTATTTATTTAAAATTGAGAATAAATTTTGTGCAAGTTTTTTCGCCGTTTATTCTGCAGAAAGTCTTGTTGCACATGGTTTCTCATTGTGAAACAAATTGTTGACTTTCTTGAAGAGTATTGCTATAATTTACTAAAATAGGAGGTGGGGCCTATGAGTTCCTTTTGCTACCATGTGGGTCAGCGTATAAAAAAGTACAGAAAAAGCCGGGGATATACCATTGAGCAGTTCTCGGCCATGATCAATAAGAGCAAGGCAACGGTCTCTAAATATGAAAATGGAACCATTACCATTGACATTGAGACCCTCTATATTATTTCTCAAAAACTGGACATTGATCTAAAATGTTTTCTGGACTACCAGCCCCCAGTCCTGCGTAATGAGCCGGTGCTGCCCAAGAATTTTTATTTTAATCAGCCCCGAGCCTATATGTACTTCTTTGACGGCCGCATCCGTCAGATCGTCCGTTCCTTGCTGTGCTTCTCCCCTTCCACGGCCGGCGAGTCCGTAGATGTGATGCTCTATGTAGGTGTAGAGGATTTTTCTAATCCAGATCGATGCCAGCATCTGTTTACCGGCGAAATGAAGGCTTTTGATACCATTACTCACATGGTGTTGAATAATCAGATCAATGATGCCGAAAAAATGTACATCTGCATGCTCAATCCTATGCAGACCCGCACCCCGGCCATCGGCCTCCTCTCCGGCATCGGCAGTACGCCTTTCTTTGCGCCCATAGCGCTCAAGACCCTGATTTCCAAGGAGCCGCTGGAGGAGAATGACCGCCTGCTCAACACGATAAAGCTGGATAAGGACGACTATCACCTACTGAAATACTACAATATGATGGTGGTCAATCGTCCCGCTGCGCAGTTTTTAGAATAATATTTCCACTTTAGTGCCGGATCTGAGATCCGGCACAATCTCTTAGCTCATTTTCTGTATTTCACGCTTCAGTCGCAGGATGATCCGCTTTTCCAGACGGGAGATATAGGATTGTGAGATACCCATTCTGTCAGCCACTTCCTTTTGGGTCATCTCTTTTTTTCCTCCTAAGCCAAAGCGAAGTGTGATAATATCGCGCTCTCTTCTGGATAGTTTTCCAACAGCATCCCGTAGCAGCTTCCTGTCCACATCTGCTTCTATGGGTCGCATTACTGTATCTCCATCTGTGCCCAGCACATCACTAAGAAGCAATTCTTTTCCGTCCCAGTCTGTACTCAGTGGCTCATCGAAGCTGACCTCAACCCTTTGACCGGCATTTTTTCGCAGGTACATGAGGATCTCATTCTCAATGCATCGGGAGGCGTAGGTGGCCAGTTTGATATTTTTGTCAGCCCGGAAAGTATTGATGGCTTTTATCAGGCCAATGGTACCAATGGATATAAGATCTTCCATATTTATTCCTGTGTTCTCAAATCTTCGAGCCAAGTAAACCACAAGCCGCAGATTCCGTTCAATCAGCGTCTGTCGCACGGAAAAATCTCCCTGTCCCATTCGGGCGATCAGCTCTGTTTCCTCCGTTCTTGTTAATGGTTGCGGAAGCGTATCGCTGCCGCCTATGTACATGACCTTATCCGGCCTGGCGATCCGCAGCAGCCAGATCCACATCCGCCTCAGCAGCCTTTTCAATTCTCTCCTCCCTTTCAGATCCGCCCCACAGGGCGCAGTATCCTCCCCCGTCGCTCACCGGCCCGGTTGATAGGGCAATAAGCGTATGGGGAATTTTTCTGCGACGAAGCACAATGTAATCACTGCGCACAGCCAGCAACAGACCTGACTCCGTACCAACACTGCAAAAAGGCAAAAGAGTAAAACGCAGTTCACTCCCGGCGGCATAGAGCCTTTCCATGGTCTCTTCCGGCGAATATTTTTCCATAAGTATCCGCACGTCCATTTCCGGCAACAAATCCAACAGAGCCGACTGCTCCATCACCAGCACCGGACGTCCATCAACCGGATTCCTCAGTGTATTACCTGTATCATGAAGTGCTGTAAAGCTATTTACCTTTCCATTTATGGACACCTGAACAGTCATCAATTCGCCTCCTCCATGCCTGGCTCCCTGCCGAAAGAGTAGATGCAGCACAACGGATAAGACTGCTGTTCCACCCAAAAGCAGTTTCCAATCAATTTCTGCCCGATAGATCTTCCCCAACAGCAACTCCGGCGCGCCAATGCAGAATCCAACAGCCAGAACGATTCCGGCCAACGCCCCGGACAGCAGGAAGAACAGACCAATCAACTTGATTATATGCCGTTCTCGGCCAAAGGCAATCCAAGCCATACCCGCGCCGACAGCAATTTTACACACCGGATGTGACAGCCAGATAAGCCCCGGCAGAAAAATTGCGGATGCATACAGTCCCCCTCCTGCAGAACACAGCAGAAAGCGTAGGCGGCGCAGGGGAGTTCCTGCCAGCTTTGCCGCTGCTAACAGTAGCAGATAATCCACCGCAAGATTCAACACAAATACACGGTCTAAATAAATACTCATATGTTCCACCTCCCTGCCTGCTCATTGATTATATCGCTGCCCGAGCGTAAAATCCGTCATATCCGGGCGTAAAAAAAGTACCCCGCCGGAATTGGCGGGGTACAAAGCGCAAGATGCGGCAGTTTTGGCTCAGAAAGCCTTCCCTTCACAGCCCAGAACATCCACGATCTTGTGGGACACCATGTCCTCAATAGCCTGACGGGCAGGCTTGAGATACTGGCGGGGATCAAAGTGATCCGGATGCATAGTCAGGTATTCGCGGATAGATGCGGTCATGGCCAGCCGTAGGTCGGAATCAATATTGATTTTGCATACAGCCATGGAAGCGGCCTTACGAAGCTGATCCTCCGGTACACCGATTGCTCCGGGCATATTGCCGCCGAACTTGTTGATCTTTTCCACAAATTCCTGGGGAACGGAGGAAGAACCATGCAGCACAATCGGGAATCCGGGCAGCTTCTTCTCTACTTCCTCCAGTACGTCAAACCGGAGCTGAGGCTTGGTGCCGGGCTTAAATTTGTATGCGCCGTGGCTTGTGCCGATAGCGATGGCAAGGGAATCGCAGCCGGTCTTGGAAACGAACTCTTCCACCTCCTCGGGACGGGTGTAGGAGGAATCCTCAGCAGAAACATTAACCTCATCCTCAATTCCGGCCAAAGTGCCCAACTCAGCCTCCACTACTACACCGCGGTCATGCGCATACTCCACCACCTGACGGGTCAGCGCAATATTTTCAGCAAAAGGCTTAGAGGAAGCGTCGATCATAACAGAGGTAAAGCCATCGTCGATGCAGCTCTTGCAGATCTCAAAGCTGTCGCCGTGGTCCAAATGGAGGCAAATGGGCAGACCGGTCTCGATGACTGCGGCCTCTACCAGTTTCATCAGATAGGTACGGTTGGCATAGCTGCGAGCACCCTTGGACACCTGCAGGATCACCGGAGCCTTCAGCTTGGCGGCAGCACCGGTAATACCCTGAATGATCTCCATATTGTTCACATTGAATGCGCCGATGGCGTAGCCGCCCTTATAGGCTTTTTCAAACATTTCCTTAGAAGTAACCAGAGGCATAATTGTATTCTCCTTTTCATCATTATTTCTTGAGTCGGACAGTCTCCATTACATGCAGTAAATTGTATCATATTTTTTTTAATTTGCAAGGGTTTGGCGTTTACTTTTTGAAGATTTCATGGTAAAATAGAATAACAAAAAAGTATCAAAATATTCCAATACTTTTCATTTTAGGAGGATTTTGTTTCATGAATGTACTAAAAGGAGCCTGTATCATCGGGCAGTCCGGTGGCCCCACATCCGTCATCAACGCCAGTGCATACGGCGTGATTGATACCGCGCTGAAAAGCGGAGTTATTACCCGCGTTCTGGGTGCTGAGCACGGCATCAAGGGCGTTCTGAATGATCGTCTGTTTGATATGGGACTGGAGGATCCCGAGGAATTGCGTTTGCTGAAATACACCCCCTCCTCTGCCCTTGGATCCTGCCGCTACAAGCTGGCTGATCCCGCCGTGGACGACACGGATTACAAGAAGATTTTGGAGATCTTCAAGAAGTATGATGTCCGGTATTTCTTTTATAACGGTGGTAACGACTCCATGGATACCTGCAATAAGATCAACCAGTATATGCAGTCTGTGGGCTATGAGTGCCGTGTAATGGGCGTGCCAAAGACCATTGATAACGACCTCTTCGGCACCGATCACTGCCCCGGCTACGCTTCTGCCGCCAAATATATCGCCACCTCTTTCATGGAGGTATATCTTGATTCCCATGTATACGATACCGGTATGATTGTCATAATGGAAATCATGGGCCGTCACGCGGGCTGGCTGGCCGCCGCCTCCGCTTTGGCCAGCGAATACGGCGCAGGCCCCGACCTCATTTATTTGCCTGAGACCGATTTTGATATGACAAAGTTTATCAAGGACGTCAAGCGTGTCTATGCCGAAAAAGGCAACTGCCTGGTAGCTGTGTCTGAGGGCATCCACTATGCCGACGGCGGTTTTGTGTCCGAGGCTAAGGTTGCTAAGGCTGATGGCTTTGGCCACGCGCAGATGGGCGGATTGGCCGCCATTTTGGCTCAGGTCATCAAAGAAGAGACCAACGCCAAGGTTCGCGGTATTGAGCTGAATCTGCTGCAGCGCTGCGGCGCACATTTGGCCTCTGAAACAGATATTGAGGAGTCCTACATGGCAGGAAAAGCGGCTGTAGAGAATGCCATCGCAGGCATAAACGGCCGCATGATCGCCTTTGAGCGCGGCATCCAGAATGGCCGGTACGCCTGTAAAACCAAGCTGGTGCCGCTAATGGAAGTGGCCAATGTGGAAAAGAAGATCCCCCGCGAGTGGATCAACGAGGACGGAACCGGCGTCACCCATCGCTTTATTGAATATGCTCTCCCCTTGATTCAGGGTGAGCCGGATCTGCCCAAGCAGGATTCCCTTCCCCGCTTCGCCAAGTTGAAAAAAATCCTCGCTAAGTAAAGCTACATAAAAAACGGCAGCCATGGCTGCCGTTTTTTTATCCTTTATTCTTTTGATAGATGAGCCGCAGACCCTCCATAAGCAGGTACTTGTCGTAAATGATCTCGTTTCGGCAGTAGCGCACAATGACCGGCGCGTTACTGCCTGTAGCTACAATTGCGGCCTTTCTGTCGGGGATTGTGTCAATAATTCTGTCAATAATGCCATCGAGCATTCCGGCGGTTCCGTAGACAATGCCGTTACGCATACAGTCCTCGGTATTCTTGCCGATGAGGTTTTTCGTGGGGTGCTGCAGTGCCACATTTTGCAGCAAGGCCGAGTGCTCCGACAGGGCATCCAAGGATAACCGCACACCGGGGAACATCATGCCGCCTTCATAAGTTCGTTGCTGAGAAATGTAAGAAATTGTAGTGGCTGTTCCCATTTCGATCATAATGATGGGTGCCGGATATTTTTCCACTGCAGCCACGGCGTTGGCCACCAGATCGCTTCCCAACTGATTGTGCACTTCCATGCGGATATTCAGCCCCGTCTTGATCCCGGGACCAACCACCATAGGTTCCTTTCCCAGTAAGCGGGTCAGAGCCTTATGCATCATAAAATTGATACCCGGTACCACACTTGAGAAAATTGCACCGCTGACATCCCGAATATCATAACCATACAAAGCAAAGAGATTCATCAGGTCAATGCTGATCTGATCAGCGGTCTTGCGGCTGTCCGTGTCGATGGAGGCGAGGAATTTCAGATCCTTTTCCCTTCCGAACAGACCCACACTGATGTTGGAATTTCCTATGTCAATGGCAAGCAGCATATGGTGTCTCCTCCCTTCTTTTATATCATATCACGGATCACACAAAAAAACAAGACGGATACGCTTGGTATCCGTCTTTATATCTATAAAGTCTTTTCGCTTTACAGTATTATGCAGATAAGTCCGCCGCCGCCTTCATTGATGATGCGTTCCAAAGCCTCCCGCATTTTTTTCTGTGCCGGTTCCGGCATTCGTTTCAGCTTAGATTGCAGATCATCCCCAACGATCTCATTGAAGCTTCGGCCGAATATATTGGTCTGCCAGAGCTTATTGGTATCACCCTCGAACTGCTGCAAGAGGTAATTGACCATATCCTCGGATTGTTTTTCATCTCCTACAATAGGCGAAACTGTTGTCTCAATGTCTGCCCGGATCATGTGAATGGACGGTGCGCTGGCCTTCATTTTCAGACTGTACCGTCCACCCTGCCGCACGATCTCCGGATCCTCCAGAGCCAGCTCATCCAATCCCGGAGAAACGATACCGTATCCGGTTTTATAAGCCTCTTGCAGTGCAGGCGCCACTTTGTCGTACTCCTGACTGACCTTGGCCAGGTCCGTCAGCAGTGTCATCAAATCCCCATCATCCTGTACTGTAAAGCCGGTTTCCTTTCCAACTGTTTCATAAAATAAATTTCTGGGAGGATCCACCTGAAGTGCCGTGCGACCCGTGCCCAAGTCCATTTGCAGCATATTGCAATGAGCTACCATCTCATTTTCTTCCAATTTCCGGGAAATATCCGCCAACTGCCGCATATGGGTCAGGTCACACTCCTGCCTGGAGACCAGCTCCACCATGCTTTTTTTAATGGGATGTTCCTCCGGTAATGCGTCTATCCAGGACGGAAAGTATATATCCATTTCCTGCAGAGGGAATTCGTAGAGAAGTCCCTGAATGATGCCACTGGTTTCCTCCTCGCTCAGCCGCAGGCAGTTCACCGGTATACATTTTGCCCCATACGTCTCTTCTAATTGCTTGGCAAGAGACACGGTCTCGGCCTTTTCAGGCTCGGCGCTGTTCAAAAGCACTACAAATGGTTTTCCAATGGACTGCAGCTCTCGTATGGCCCGCTCCTCCGCTTCCAGATAATCCTCCCGGGGGATCTCTGTCACAGTTCCATCGGTTGTGACCACAATGCCCACGGTGGCGTGTTCTGAAATGACCTTACGGGTACCGATCTCTGCCGCCTCTGCCATGGGGATCTCATGGTCAAACCATGGTGTCATGACCATGCGCGGTGCCAGATCTTCAAATTGACCCATGGCACCGGGCACCAGATACCCTACGCAATCCACCAGTCGTACACCGAATTCCACACCGTCCTCCAAATGGATCTGCACCGCCTCTTCAGGGATAAATTTCGGCTCTGCAGTCATTATAGTGCGGCCTGATCCGCTTTGGGGGAGTTCATCGGTGGCCCGATCCCGACGAAATCCACTTTCCATCCGGGGAAGTACCTGTGTTTGCATGAAGCGCTTGATGAAGGTGGATTTGCCGGTGCGCACCGGGCCCACAACGCCGATATAGATATTGCCGTCCGTTCGCTGGGCTATACTTTCATAAATATCCGTGACTTGACTTGTCATTTTCAACCATTCCTTTCTCCTGCAAACGGCAAGGCCGTCATAGTCGTTTGCTCTACTGTATGATGGAGTGGAGAGGTTTAGACGAAAAAAACGCACCCAAAGGGGTGCGTTTTTGTTAAGCCAATGTATCAGTCCTGCTGCCAGTTGTGCCACACATTCTGGACGTCCTCGTTATCGTCCAGCATATCCAGCAGCTTTTCCATGCTCTTAACATCATCCTCGCCGGTCATGGTGACATAGTTCTGAGGTACCATCTCAATTTCGGCGCTCTCAAAGGAATAGCCCTTCTTCTCCAGAGCGGACACCACATCATTAAAAGCATCGGGATCGGTGGTAATTTCAAAAACAGGTCCGTCGGGAGAAAAATCCTCTGCGCCGGAATCCAGGGCGTCCATCATCACGGTATCCTCATCCAATTCTTCGTCCTCGTTGTTAATGATAATAACTCCCTTGCGGTCAAAACTCCAGCTCACACAGCCCTGAGCGCCCATTCCCTTACCGAACTTATCAAAATAATGGCGGATCTCGGGAGCGGTACGCTGCCGGTTATCGGTCAAAGCTTCCACAATGACGGCGACACCGCACGGGCCGTAGCCTTCATAAGTAACAGACTCGTAGTTGTCAGTATTTCCGGCACCCAAAGCCTTGTCAATGGTACGCTTAATGTTATCGTTTGGCATATTAGCCGCCTTAGCTTTGGCTACAACTGTCGCCAGGCGGGAGTTATTAGATGGATCACCGCTGCCGCCTTGTTTCACCGCTACGATGATCTCCTTGGCAATCTTGGTGAATGTTGCGCTGCGCTTGGCATCTGCCGCGCCCTTGGTCTTTTGAATATTGTGCCACTTGGAATGTCCGGACATAGCTTACTCTCTCCTTCAAATGCAGTATTGAATGACTTCGGTTTGATGGGAAGTCGAAGTGGAAACGGAAACTGCGGGAAAAGCTGCCTGCAGCCGCCGGCAAAGCTCCGGAACAACAACTTGCTCCGTGGGAAAATGACCGGCATCAATCAGATTCAGCTCTTTTGTATCCAGAAAATCGTGATAACGAAGATCGGAGGTGACAAAAGTGTCGCAGCCCAATGCAATAGCCTGCGCAATATAATCGCCGCAGGCACCGCCGCCTACCGCCACACGGTGCACACTCTTTCCGCAGTCGGTATAGCGCAATCCATTGCATCCTAATGATTTTACCACAAACCGGGTAAATTCCACAAGAGGAAATTCATATTTTAATGTACCCACACGACCGATTTTTCCATCGGTCAGATCTTTTATATCTAAAAGGCCCAGTTTTTTCGCCAGCATGTCGTTGACACCGCCCTCAGCAGCATCCAGATTGGTGTGCATACAAATGGCAGATATACGGTTTTCCGCCAATTTGGTGAGAATACGGCCCTGTCGAGTATCGCAGCGGATGGACTGCACGGGATGCCAGGTACAGTTCATCACCGGATGATGCGATACAATGAGATCGGCTCCCAAATGAATAGCCTCTTCCACCACAGGCTCCGTGATGTCCAATGTGGTGAGTATCTTGCGCACTTCCCGATCCGGATCTCCTACAAGAAGACCAACATTGTCCCAATCAGCGGCCAACTCGGCTGGCGCCCAATCAAAAAGCAACCGCTCAACATCTTTTACTTGGGTCACAGGGCATTTCTCCTTTCAGTCAACACATGTATGATCTCTTTCAGCTCTTGCGCACGATGGCCATTAGCCGGGTCGCTGCCTTTCAGCAATCCCTCAGCTGCCTGCTCCAAACGGCGTATCCGCTGCGTCAGATACTCCTTGCCCAAAGGATCCACCTCAATATCCAATCCCCCGTATATTTCTCCTGCGGAAAGGGCTGTCTGCGAACCTCCAAAAACAGTGAAGACGGGATACAGATAGCCTTTGTCCCATACCAAACGCTCTGCATACTGTGCGTAGTTGTTCTCGTTGAGCCAAAGACGCAGATCCTCCTGCTTGGTCATGGGCTGCAGGAGAAGAAGCACCTTCCCCTCTTTTGTCCATGGTGCCTGGGAGAGAATGTGTATGATAGTCTCCCCGCCCATGCCTGCTATGACAATGGTATCCGCATCCTCTGGGCCGATACCGGCAAGGCCATCGCATTGGAGAAATCGTAAAGACTTTTCCACGCCATACTTTGCCGCTGTCCTCCGTGCGTGTTCCAGCGGTGCCGGTCCGATGTCGGCTGCAATAGCGGATGCGATCTGTTTCTTTTGCAGCAGATAGGCCGGCAGATAGCCGTGATCCGTACCTATATCTGCGAGTTTTGCTCCCTGAGGAACCAGATGCGCCAAAAGCTGTAATCTCGGCTGCAGCTGGAGCTCTCCCGCCATGTTTTCGCCTCCTCCCTCGCAACAGAAAAGCGCATACGGCTATAACCGTATGCGCTCGTCGTTTTGCCTTACTTATTGGCCTCCTCGTTCACCAGCGCCAGCAGCTTTTCGCAATCCACGCCGTGGACCATGCACGCTTCCTCCACAGTTTCGCCGCGGGAGGAGGGACAACCCAGGCAGTGCATACCAATAGACAGGAAAATAGGAGCTGTCTGAGGAGCAACATCCAGAATATCACCGATAATGGTGTCTTTAGTAATTTCAATCATGGTTTTTTCCTCCATTAAACTTTTGTTAGTTTATTATACCCCGATTTACGGCAATTTTCAACAGAAACTTTTGGGGACACCCATTGGGAATCTAAAAAACCGGTGCAGCTCACTGCACCGGTTTTCATATTAAAGAAGCAAAGAATCAGCCGTTTTCTCTCATCTTGGCAAAGCAGTCGCTGCAGTAAACAGGACGATCGCTCTTGGGCTCAAAGGGAACCTTAGCCTCGCCGCCGCAGGCAGCACAGGTAGCGGTGAAATACTCACGGGGGCCACGGGCGGCGTTCTTGCGTGCATCGCGGCAGGCCTTGCAGCGCTGGGGCTCATTCTGGAAGCCTCTCTCAGCATAGAACTCCTGCTCGCCGGCAGTGAAAACGAACTCGTTGCCGCACTCTTTGCATACTAATGTCTTATCTTCGTACATGATTTTACCCTCTCTTTTGAGAAATATATTGCGCTCAGCCATTGCTGATCTCGCCGGAAGAAATTTGTCGCCCAATTTTGCGACGGATACGCTGAACGGCATTGTCCACGGATTTATAGTGCTTACCTACCGTGGCTGCGATCTCTCCGCAGCTATAGCCGTCCATATACAGATCCAACACTCGGATCTCCAAATCGGAAAGCTGGCTGCGTACCTGATTCAGCAGTGCCGCAGCCTTTTCCCGGTCAATAAGCAGATCCTCCGGATCGAGCTGACTGTACTGTGGCTGCGCATCAAGCAAAAATGCATTCAGGGGAACGGATTCATTTAAAGGACTATGCTTGCCTGCTCGGGAGGTCCGAATCACGGAGCACAGGCGGTTACGGATACATATTTCGGCAAAGGTCTGGAAACTGGCCTCTCTGTCCGATCGAAACTCACGCATAGCCTTAATGAGACCAAACATTCCCTCTTGCAGCAGATCCTCACTGTCGCCTCCGGCTAAAAAATAAGGATGCGCACAGCTTCGGACCAATCTGCGGTATCGATAAGCCAAAACATCGCCGGCAGCAGAGTCACCCTTTTGCAGTGCCAGACAAAGTTCTTCATCCGTCATCTGCACCAGTTCTCTATACTGCTTCTGCGTATATCCATCCATTACTTATTATACCTTTTCCATGAATTATTTGTCAAGTAATCCGCAAAAATTTGTTTATCCTATGCAAAATATCACAATGTTTTTATGAGATCAGCCAAAGCCTGAGCCACATTATGAGCCGTTTCGACAGTCTTTGCCTCCACCATGACCCGGATCAACGCCTCCGTGCCGGAGGGGCGCACCAAAATACGGCCGTCGCCGTGGAGCAATTCCTCTTGAAAACGCACCTGCTCCCACAGACGATCATCGGCCATGATCCGCTGTTTTGCACCGCCCATGGCGGAAACAGGAACATTAATAAGCTCCTGGGGATACTGGGCACAGCAGGAAACCAGCTCTGAGGCAGGCACACCAGCCTCACAGTATGCCTGAATGAACTGCAGGGCCGTCAGTTCACCATCGCCGGTTGTGGCAAATTCCCGGAAAATTGTATGGCCGGACTGCTCACCACCGATCATATAACCGCACTCTATCATCTTCTCCAGCACATGGCGGTCGCCCACATCGGTGCAGACAAGCTGATAGTCACCCTTCCTGCAAAACTCATGCAGGCCCAGATTTGACATAACGGTGGCTACAATGGCGTTGCCGTTCAACCCGCCCTTGCGCTTTATGGATCTGCCGCACACGGCCAGAACCTTATCACCATCAATGATATTGCCCTTTTCATCCACCAGAAGGCAGCGGTCAGCGTCGCCGTCAAAGGCAATGCCCAGGTCATACTTCCCTGCCACAACGCCCTGGCACAGGGGCTCCATGTGAGTGGAACCGCACCCGTTGTTGATGTTGATGCCGTCGGGCTTGTCAAAAATGAAATCAGCGTGGAGGGGCAGCTTACCAAACAGAGCCGGAGCCGTGGCCGAGGCAGCGCCGTTGGCGCAGTCAACCAGCACCCGCAGGCCTCGCATATCGCAGTCCACCGTGGACAAAAGATGTTCAATATAATCCGTTTTCATCTGACGCATACCATGCAGACGCATGCCGATCTTTTCATGAGTCATAACCTGAATCGGCTCGTCGGAGAGAACAATGTCCTCTACCATAGCCTCCATCTCATCAGAGAGCTTGTAACCCTGGCCACCGAATATTTTGATGCCGTTATGCTCAAAGGGATTGTGCGATGCGGAAATGACGATGCCCGCATCCGCCTCCTCCTGCACAGTCAGGAACGCCACAGCGGGGGTAGGGATAGTACCGAACGGCATAACGCTGCCGCCCATGGAACAAATACCTGCCATGAGCGCGGATTCCAGCATATCAGACGAAATGCGGGTATCCTTGCCAATAGTGATGGTGGGGGCGCTGCCCTTTTTACGGGTCAAAACAATAGTGATCGCCTGACCGACACGGTAGGCCAGCTCTGCGGTCAAGGTCTCACCGACCACACCTCGAATACCGTCGGTGCCAAATAATCTTCCCATTTTAAAAATCTCCTCTTATAATGAAAGTTGTTCCTGACCGGAATAAGCCAGGTGCAGATGATCGTAAGCCTTCTTGGTAACGCAGCGCCCCCGAGGCGTTCGGGTGAGGAATCCAAGCTGCATGAGATACGGCTCGTATACATCCTCCAATGTAACAGATTCCTCACCAATAGTTGCGGCCAGCGTTTCCAGCCCCACAGGACCTCCCCCGTAATTTTCTATGATAGCCCGGAGCATCCGGCGATCCACGGGATCCAGGCCCAGCTCATCGATCTCTAATGCCTTCAGCGCCTGATCCGCCACGGTATCGGTGATAACGCCGTCGGCTTTGACCTGAGCAAAATCCCTTACTCGTCGGAGCATCCGGTTAGCGATACGGGGTGTACCGCGGGAGCGGCGGGCGATCTCCATTGCGCCGGACGGCTCAATGGGCACACGCAGAATGCCCGAGCTGCGGGTGACAATTTGACAAAGCTCCTCCGGCGTATACAGCTCCAGCCGCAAAGTAACGCCGAAGCGATCCCGCAACGGCGCCGAGAGCTGACCGGCCCGGGTGGTAGCCCCGATGAGGGTAAAATGCGGCAGATCCAGCCGAATGGAGTTAGCCGAAGGACCCTTACCTATGATAATGTCGATGGCGTAGTCCTCCATAGCCGGATAAAGGATCTCCTCCACAGAGCGGTTGAGCCGATGGATCTCATCCACAAACAGGATGTCGTTTTCCTGCAGATTGGTCAATAGAGCCGCCAGATCGCCCGGCTTTTCGATGGCCGGGCCGGAAGTGATGCGGATATTTACCCCCATCTCTGCGGCTATGATCCCCGCCAAGGTGGTTTTACCCAAACCCGGAGGGCCATGAAGCAGCACATGATCCAGAGATTCCGTGCGGCGGCGTGCCGCTTCTATGAATACATAGAGATTCTCCTTGGCTTTGGCCTGTCCGATGTACTCTTTGAGTGTATGGGGGCGCAGAGAAAGCTCCCCGTTGTCCTCGGGCTGAAAGGTAGTGGACACCAGGGAATCCTCAAAAATATCATTTCCAAAATCAATGCTCACAACAACACCATCCAACGAATCAAATTATTTTACCATTTTCTTCAGGGTCTGCCGGATGATCTCCTCCACAGGCAGAGCCGCATCCACACCCTTGAGCGCGGCGGATATTTCCTGTGAAGAATAGCCCAGCACCGCCAAAGCGGATGCGGCTTCCTGCACCTTTCCACCGGAAGGTACCGGGGATAGTGTGCCAACATGGGCATCAAAACGATCCTGCTCCTTTGCCAGCTTATCCTTCAGCTCCAGTATGATTCGCTGCGCAATTTTCTTGCCGATCCCGGGCACGCTGGTGAGAGATTTTTCATCCCCTGTGACAATGCTCAGTGCCAGTTGATCCGGCGTACCGGAGGATAGGATCGCCAACGCAGCCTTTGGTCCCACACCGGATACGCCCAACAGCATCTTAAAGCTGTTCAGCTCTGCCTGTGAGGAAAAACCGTACAGGTCAAAAATCTCCTCCCGCACATGGAGATAGGTGAAAAGCTTCGCCTGCTCACCTCTTCTTAGCTGAGCCAAGGTATAATTGGTGGTGGCACAGGCATATCCTACGCCTCCGCAGTCGATGACTGCCAAATTTGGGGCAATTTCTGCCACCATTCCGCTTAAGTAATAAAACATGGATAACTCCCTACTTCTACACGGTTTCCTTCACATTCGGGTATGTGCCCCGCAAAAGGCTCGTTGCGCTTCTGGCGTGGCACAGCGCAATGGCTAAAGCGTCAGCGGCATCGTCCGGACGAGGCACAGATTTCAGCTTCAAAAGCCTTCGGGTCATGTCCATGACCTGTTTCTTATCCGCCAAACCATAGCCCGCCACTGCCTGCTTTACCTGCATGGGGGTATACTCATAAATGGGGATCTTCTTTTTTTCTGCAGCACATAGGATCACGCCCCGCGCATGGGCCACAGCAATGCCGGTGGTTATATTTTTGGAAAAAAATAACTCTTCAACGGATATTTCATCCGGCCGGAAGGTACCGATCAGCTCCTCTATATCCCGGTTAATCTGGGCCAAACGAGCGGCGAGAGGTAACCCGGCCGGGGTGGTGATGGCGCCATACTGCAGCATACGCAATGTCCCGCGGTCAGACTCAATAAGGCCGAAGCCCACGATGGCCACCCCCGGATCAATGCCCAGAATACGCATAGCAAACCTCCACCGAATAATTTAAATGATTATAGCAGATAGTTCCGAAAATAGCAAGTCTTTCAGACCGCAGCAAAGTTTATTGCTATTTAGCGTTTTAAGTGATATAATGGCAAAAAAAATCGGGAGGTATGGCGATGATCAATTCCGCTTCTCCTCATCTTGCTCCCAGAGAGCATTGTACCGGTTGTGGTGCCTGCGCCAGTGGATGTCCCAGGGGCGCTATACGGATGCGTGCGGACAGAGAGGGCTTTTTATATCCAGAGATAACGGATGCCTGCGTTTTCTGCGGTCATTGCACGCACATCTGCCCTTCACTCAAGCATCGTGAGCTGCGTCCTGACCCAACAGTGTTTGCCGTTTGGAGTGAGGACGATGCCCTGCGGCAGCAGTCCACATCCGGCGGTGCGTTTGCCGCCATTGCCTCTTTTATTCTGGAATCCGGCGGTGTGGTATTCGGTGCGGCTATGGACAGCGATATGCGTGTAGCGCACACGGCCATCCAACACAAAGATGACCTGCCCCGCCTTATGGGTGTCAAACTGGTACAGAGTGATATGGGTGAATGCTTTCAGCAGGTGCGCTACTATCTGGACCGAGGGAGATTTGTTTTCTTCACAGGCACGCCCTGTCAAGTAGATGGCCTTTATAAATATTTGGGAGAGTATCCGGAGCTTCTTTTAACAGCGGATATTCTCTGCAACGGTGTTCCGTCACCCGGTGTGTGGTGCAAGATGGTTGATGCCATGCGCTACATCAAGCAGCGCCGTGTACAGGCAGTACAATTCTGCAAAAAAGTTATTGGGTCGGAATCCCGTTTTGTAGTTGAGTTTGACGGCGGCAGACAGTATGATGCACCACTGCTGAAATCCGACTACGGCCGGGGCCTGTTTAGAGGTCTGTTCCTGCGGCCCGCCTGCTACCACTGCACCTACTGTAATACAAAGCGAGTAGCGGATCTGACCATTGGCTCCTTCCGCGGACTGCCGTCGGATTATAAACAGGAGCAGCAGAAATTGGGCATTTCCATGCTGCTGATCAACACGGTAAAAGGAGCGCATATTCTGGATCTTGTCCCCCTGCACCGTGAAAAGCGCACTTTGGAGGAGGCCAAAAAGGATAATCCGGCCCTTTCCCGCGCTACAAGCGTCCCTCAGGAACGGGCGGCTTTCTTTGACGCATTTGTCAGCCAGCCTTTCCACAAGGTTTATCAGCGGTTTTTTGCTATTTCCGACTGGTCCTACGGCGTTGCAAACGGAGGAAAGATTCGCAAATTCCTCTGCAAATTTAAATCCGCCAGCAAGGAGAATAAATCATGAAAATGCTGATGCATACCTGCTGCGCCCCGTGCTCTGTTTCCTGTGTGGAGCAGCTTCGCTCAGAGGGGATCGAGCCCACAGCCTATTGGTTTAACCCAAATATTCACCCCTATCAGGAGTACAAGGCTCGTCGGGATGCACTGATAGAATACTCCAAGTCGATCCGTATGGAGCTGATCGTGCAGGAGGATTACGGTCTGCGCAGCTTTGTGCGCGCCGTGGCAACGGACATTGACCACCGCTGCGAAAAGTGCTATGAAATGCGGCTGGAGCAAGCGGCAAGGTTTGCCGCCGAAAACGGATTTGATTCCTTTACCTCCACCCTGTTTGTCAGTCCCTATCAGCAACATGACCGCATGGCGCAAATTGCCGATCAAGCCGGACATAAATGGGGCGTAGAATTTCTTTATCGTGATTTCCGTCCTGGATTTCGGGCCGGACAGCAGCGTGCCCGAGAGTTGGGTCTTTATATGCAGAAATACTGCGGTTGTATCTTTAGTGAGGAGGATCGCTATGGAAAACCGATCCGGTTGGACCAGCAGGAGCCGCTGAAGCACTTCACAATAGAATAAAGATAACACCGAGAGGAGCATTCCTCTCGGTGCTTTTTTAACCTGCGAGCACTTCAAATTTCAGTACGCCAAACGCGGCGGATATACCGGCGATCATCTCATCCAGCCCCTCATTCATTTCGCTGGTTTCTGCGGAAATCGTCACGCCGGCGCAGCCATTGGTTGGGATCGTTTGATTGATAGTCAGTATATTTGCGCCCGAATTGGCAAAAATAGACAGGAAGTTGCTCAGCACACCCGGGTTATCCTTCAGCAGGGCGTAAAAGGTGATGATCCTGCCTGCTTTCATATCCTGAAAGGGCTGCACGGCATCCTTGTATTTATAAAAGGCACTGCGGCTGATGTTCATAAGCCGGGCCGCTTCACCCACCGTCTGCGCCTCTCCCACCTGTAGCATCCGTTTGGCCTCGGCGACCTTTATAAATATATCGGGCAGCGCATCCTCAGACACAATATAGTATTTTTTCTTACTCATACTGTTTCTCCCGAATAATCTAAGTTCAGTTGTCGGTATAATAGCATATATTGTCCCTGTATGCAAGCATATTCACAATTGTGGAGGCATATATGTCCGAAAAGCATCGCAACTTCATTGGTTTTATTCTGTACTGGGGACTGATCCTGCTGCTGTGCTGGATCGGGGTACGTTATGTTCTGCTTTGGCTTATGCCATTCATCATTGCACTGGCAGTGGCCTATCTCATGGAGCCAACGGTTTGCTACCTGCGGGAAAAATTCCGGCTGCGCAGAGGCTTTGTTTCGTCGGTTCTCTCCTTTATCCTGCTTGCTCTGCTGATAGCTGTTATTACCGTACTGTGTCTGAATCTGCTGCAGCAGTCAGTGCGGCTATTTAAGGCGCTGCCGCAGTATCTGGCAGAGCTTCCGGGCTATTTTACTGTACTGCAGGAGCGTCTTGAACATTTCTGCGCATCGTGTCCAAAGAGTATACAGTCATGGCTGGAGCAGGCAATATCGTATGGATCCGGGCAGCTCACGGCATGGGTCGCCCGCGTCTCAGCCGATTGTGTCGGTGCTGCGGCAGAGGCCTTGAAAGATATCCCTACTATTTTCCTTTTTTCTGCAACAACTGTTTTGGCCATATTTTTTACAGCGGCAAGGTATCCATCCATTGTGGCTTTTCTGCGGCGGCAGCTTCCTCCGCAAAAATTGCGGCAGGCCGGAGGCGTAAAGGATAACCTGCTTTCCACTCTGAGTAAATGGTTTAAGGCTCAATGCATCCTATTAGCTGTCACATTTTCAGAATTGCTGGTGGGTCTGTTGCTGATCCGCCAGCCGTATGCCCTACTGCTGGCCGCAGTCATTGCCGTCATTGACGCTTTACCGGTGTTCGGCACAGGTACAGTGCTCCTGCCATGGGCCGCTGTTTGTCTGCTGCTGCAGCAAACGCCCAAGGCGATCGCCCTGGGCGCGCTGTATGCTGTGATCACGCTGGTGCGGAGCTTTTTGGAGCCGAAGATCATGGCGGCGCAGGTAAATCTGCCGCCTCTGGCGGCGCTATTGGCCATGTATGTCGGCTTTTGCTCCTTTGGTGTAGCGGGGATGATCCTCTTCCCCATTGCATTGCTGTTTCTCAAGCAGCTTCGGGATGCCGGTTACCTGAACCTGTGGAAGTAATTTCTATTTCATCCTCAAATATGCCAGCAATTTCTCCCGCTGGTTTTCTATTTCCCCGGCAATAACGCTCCGGAGCAATCTCTGCAGAGTCTGCCCAATCTCCCGCCCGGAGTATCCCAATGCCATCAGATCGTTTCCGTCTACCTCCAGATCCTTTAGCAGTATGCAGCGTTTTTTCTGCAACATTTCATACAGCAGCTTCTCACCAAGGTCGATTTTCCGCATGACCCAGCGATATTCCGGAGCCTGCGCCAGATTATCTGCTCGTTTCACAGCCAGGAGTCTGCGGAAATTCTCCTCCCCCAGTTGCAGCACCGCAGAGCCAATGCCCTTTTCCGTAACCGGAATATCCCTGTCGTGCCACTCAATAAGCGTCACAATGTCCTCCCTATCCTTTCTGCGCATCCGCAAGCGGGCACAGATTTCCCTCGCCATATCCGCACTGACTCTGGGATGTCCGTAAAAATGCCCTTGTCCTGCCGAATCAATTGTAAAGGTATTCACCTTGCCAATATCGTGCAGCAGCATAGTCCAGCGTAAAATCGGGTTTGGCTCAGCGGCTGCTGTCGCATAGGCTGTGTGCGTATATACATCGTAGCAATGGTGAATATTCATCTGATCAAACCCGACACATGGCAGCAGCTCCGGAATAAATACGCCCAGTACATCCGGGTAAGCGAGCAGGACCTCCCGGCATCCATCGCCGCACAGCAGTTTGTTCATCTCCGCCAGAATCCTCTCCGAGGCAATTCGCTGCAGCAGATGAGCATGAGTTTGAATAGCCTGCCGTGTGGACTTCTCGATAGAAAAATGCAGAACCGATGCAAAGCGAAGGCCGCGCAGAATGCGCAACGCGTCTTCAGTGAACCGACGCTCCGGCTCACCAACGCAGCGGATCAATCGCCGCGCAAGATCTCCGGCTCCGTCATAGGGATCCACCAGCCGTCCGGCACTATCTATGGCCATGGCGTTGACAGTAAAGTCCCTGCGAGACAAATCCTCCTCCATGGTCCGCGCAAAGGTGACCGCATCGGGGTGTCTGCCATCTGAGTAGCTGCCCTCCGTTCGAAAAGTGGTGATCTCAAAGGCTTCGCGGTCAGTTTTCACCGTAACCGTCCCGTGTTTAAGGCCTGTGGGATATGCCTTGTCCCCGAAAATTTCCATAATCTGCTCCGGGCGTGCGGAGGAGGCAATATCCCAATCCTCCGGTATACGGCCAAGCAGCAGATCCCGGACACAGCCGCCAACCAGATAGGCTTGAAAGCCCCTGTTCTCTATTTCGTTTATAATTATTTGCGCTTGCTCGCGGCTCATGATCCGTCCTCCGATAAAGCGGCAATTTATGTTGCACTTCTATTTCATTCGTATTATAATATATTTCATATCAAAAATCAATTCAGTAGCTAACCAGTCTTTAGGAGGCAATAATCTATGATGCATCCCCACGTGGATTTCAAAGAATACTTACGGCCCGGCGTCCGTGTTCATTTGGCAGGTATTGGCGGCGTATCCATGTGCCCCTTGGCGGAGGTACTTCACGGCATGGGCCTGTGCGTGCAGGGTTCGGATATGACGGAAAGCGAAACCGTACAGCATCTGCGCTCTCAGGGGATCCCCGTTTCCGTAGGTCATGCCGCGGAGAATCTGCAAAACGCCCAGCTGGTTATTCGCACCGCCGCTATTCACGACGATAACCCGGAGATATCCGGTGCAGTGACCCGGGGCATACCCGTTTATGAGCGTGCACAGGCCTGGGGTGCCATTATGCAGCAGTACCGGAACGCTCTGTGCATCTCCGGTACCCACGGAAAAACCACAACAACCTCTATGGCCGCTCACATTTTCATGGCGGCTCAGGCTGACCCCACGGTAATGATCGGCGGTACTCTGCCCATGCTTCACTCCGGGTATCGTGTGGGGCATGGCGACACTATAATTCTGGAATCCTGCGAGTATTGCAACTCATTTCTTAATTTCTTCCCCACAGTGGCTGTGATCCTCAATGTTGAGGCGGATCATCTGGACTTTTTCAAGGATCTTGCTGATGTGGAGCATTCCTTCCACGCCTTTGCGGCTCTCGTTCCCCAGCAGGGCTATGTCATCGCCAATGCGGATGACAGTGGCGCAATGGACGCCGTAAAAGGTCTGGTCCACCCGGTGTTTACCTTCTCCGTTCGGGATAAAAACGCCGATTGTCGTGCCGATAATGTTTCCTTCCACGACGGGTGTGGTGAATTTGACGTGTTGGTTCACGGACAGTTCTATGCTCATATTGCCTTGGCTGTGGCCGGCAAGCATAACATTTCCAACGCGTTAGCCGCCGCCTCAGCCGCTTATGTTTTGGGTATTGGCGGAAAGGCCGTTGAGGAAGGGCTGCGCACCTTCCACGGTGCCGGGCGTCGGTTTGAGTACAAGGGCAGCTTTCACGGCGCCGCTGTATATGATGATTACGCCCATCATCCCGGCGAGCTTCATGCGTTGCTCACTACCGCCCGTTCCATGCCTTATAAGCGGATCATCTGCGCTTTCCAGCCCCACACTTATAGCCGCACCCAGGCACTCTTCTCCAGCTTTGTGGAGGAGCTGAAGCTTGCGGATGTAGCGGTGCTGGCTGAGATCTATGCTGCCCGTGAGGTCAATGACATTGGTATCTCCTCCAGCCAATTGGCTGCCCAGATTCCCGGAGCAATATACTGTTCCACTCTGGATCAGGTTGCGGATGTTCTGGCGGAGATGGCTCAGCCGGATGACCTGATCCTCACTGTGGGCGCGGGAGATATTTACCGTGCAGGCGAAAAACTGCTGGCAAGGGAGAAAATATTATGACGATCTCCCCTGTTTATTCCGGTCGTCCCAAAGAAATACGGGATTTTTTGGAGCAGCGGGTCTATGATCTGCTGGATGAATTGAATATTCCCTACGAGCGTGTGGATCATGATGCTGCGTATGATATGGGCGCCTGTGGCGTCATCAGTCAGGTATTAGGCGTGCATATCTGCAAGAACCTGCTCTTGACTCCTCGCAACCGCAGTGCATTTTATCTGCTGGCTATGCCGGATGATCTCCCATTCCGCACGGCGGATTTTTCCAAAATCATCGGCTCCTCCCGGTTGAGTTTTGCCACGGAGGAGGACCTGCGGGATCTGCTCGGCGTACAAATCGGCTCCGCATCGGTGCTGGGTTTGATGAACGACACGGAGCACCGGGTCACTCTGGCCATGGAGCGGCGGGTAGCGGATGCAGAATGGTTTGGCTGCCATCCCTGCCGCAACACCAGTTCTCTTCGTCTGAAAACATCGGATCTGCTCCATGTTTTCCTGCCTCATATCGGTTGCACTCCCGTGATCGTCGATCTGTAATCATCTATGTTTATCCCACAGAAAAACTGTGGGATAATTTTTTTTAAAAAAAGAGGAAAATATAATTCTATATCGTATAGTATAGTTGAAGAAATGTTGCATGACTCTGTGCAACAGCATAAAAAGGAGGCGGACACATGGCCTTTCCCCAGAGCTTTTTGGACGAGCTGGCAGCTCGAAATGACATACTGGATGTGGTGGGCAGCTATGTGTCTCTGCAGCCTAAGGGTGGGAGCTATTGGGGCTGCTGTCCATTCCACAATGAAAAAACGCCCTCCTTCCATGTTTTGCAGGACAAGCAGTATTATCACTGTTTCGGCTGCAAAAAGGGCGGTGGCGTTATCAATTTCATCATGGATATCGAGAATCTCTCCTATCCCGATGCAGTTCGTTTTCTGGCTAAGCGTGTGAATTTGCCCGTGCCCGAGGATGGTGAATCCAACGGGGAGGACCGGCTCCGCAAACGACTTTTGGATCTGAATCGCGATGCCGCCCGATTCTACTATGATACCCTGCAAAAGCCGGAAGGTGCCGCTGTCCAGGCCTACCTCAACCGCCGTCAGATTCGCCGCGGCATTGCCGTTCGGTTCGGTATGGGGGCAGCCCAGGAGGGTTGGGACCATCTGCTGCGGGCCATGACTGCCAAGGGTTACACAAAGCAGGAGCTTTTAAAGGCCGGACTCATTGTGCAGAACAAAAGCGGTGGATTCTATGACAAGTTCCGCAATCGACTGATCCTTCCGGTAGTGGATGTGCGAGGTGATGTGGTAGGCTTCGGCAGCCGAGTCATTGACAAGTCCGAGCCAAAGTATATGAACACCAGTGAGACCCCGGTCTACAGCAAGCGCCGGGTACTGTACGGCTTGAACCTGGCCAAAAAAACCAAACGGCCCAATATTATTCTCTGCGAGGGTAACCTGGATGTGGTGACGCTGCACCAGGCAGGCTTTGATAACGCTGTGGCCTCCATGGGGACAGCTCTCACCGTAGAACAGACCCGCCTGCTGAGCCGCTACACAAAGGAGTTGATTCTCTGCTATGATAATGACAGCGCCGGTCAGCTTGCCACCCAACGGGCACTGGAGATTCTAAAAAATTCAGAATTCACCGTTCGGGTGCTGCAGCTTCCCCGCCGTCTGGTGGATGGCAGTTACATAAAGCAGGATGCTGATGATTTCATTAAATTCCAAGGCCCGGAGGCCTTTGAGCGTTTACTTAGCGGCAGCGAAAACGGCATCGAGTTCCGCATGAGTCAGGTGGCGGCCAAATACGATTTGAAAAACGATGCTGACCGCATTGCCTATGCCGCTGAAATAAGCCAGATCCTGTCTACATTGGATAATGCCGTGGAGCGCGAAATCTATACCGTGCGTGCAGCCGAAGCAGCCGGGCTGACGCCGGATGCCATGCGAAACGAAGTGACCCGCAACTATAAGAAAAACAAGCGCAGGGAGCAACGGGAGCAGACACGGCGAGAGATGAACCCGTCAGCCACCTTACAGCCGCTGGCGCGAGACCTGCGCTACACCAATCTTCGCAGTGCACTGGCAGAGGAGGGTGTTCTGCGGCTCATGATGCTGGATGATGATTTGTTCGACGGCATTCCCTCCCTGCATCCGGAGGAGTTTTCCTCCCCAGTATTGGGAAAAATCTATAAACTGCTGCTCAACGACCGCAAGCTGGGCCAAAACCACAGCTTGGCTGCGCTTTCCGGTGAATTAACCCCGGAAGAAATGAGCCATTTTACGGCCATTCTGCAAAAACCGGAGTCTGTTTCCTGTGCCCGACAAGCACTGGACGATTATGTGCGCATCATCCGTGAGGAATCAGCCCGACGCAGCGGAAGCCAGGAGATGGATCCATTGCTTGCGGCAAAAGAAAAATATAAATTTAAAAAGGGATACGGAGGAAAGAATTCATGACCGAGAATCATTACACAGAAAAAGAATTGCAAAGCATGGCCGATCAGTTACTGAAGGAAGCCGAAGAACAGCAGCACGAGATCGAAGAGGAAGTCATCAAGTGCAACAAGGGCAGCTTGGATGAAAAGACCATCGCCTCCCTCCCTGCCTCTCAAATGATTCAAAACAACGAGCGGCTGAAAGATTTGTTCATTAAAGGCAAGCAGCATGGTAAGTTGGAAAGCAGTGAGCTCTCGGATGTATTGGACACCATGGAACTTGAGAGTGAAAAGCTGGACATGATATATGATTCTCTGGAAAAGCTTTCCATTGAAATCACTACGGAAGCATTTCTTCCGGATGTTACCTCCGACACGGAACCACCTCTGGATGAGATCGCAGAGATCGAGGAAGAAGAACTTGTCGACCCCAATTCCCTCGTGGATAGCTTTAACATTGATGACCCTGTCCGTATGTACCTCAAGGAAATCGGCAAGGTTCCTCTGCTTTCAGCCGAGGGTGAGATAGAACTGGCCTCAGCCATTGCCGAGGGCAATAAGGCCAAGGCTAAAATCATTGCTTGGGAAAAGGCCAATGGGCAAACCGTGGAACAGGTATTGGATGCCGAAGATCCCGTGGGTGAAATCGAGGTTTCCGATGAGGAGATCAGAGACCTCACCGAGGAAGATCTGTCTCAGCTCCATAAACTTGTCAAAGAGGGCGATGTGGCCAAGCAAAAGTTGGCCGAGGCCAATCTTCGTCTGGTTGTTTCCATCGCCAAACGCTATGCCGGCCGCGGCATGCTGTTTTTGGATCTGATCCAGGAGGGCAATCTGGGCCTTATCAAGGCTGTAGAGAAGTTCGACTATACCAAGGGATACAAGTTCTCTACTTATGCCACCTGGTGGATCCGTCAGGCAATCACCCGCGCCATTGCCGACCAGGCCCGCACCATCCGCATTCCTGTACACATGGTAGAGACCATCAACAAGGTCATCCGTGTTTCTCGCCAGCTTCTGCAGGAGCTGGGGCATGACCCCTCACCGGAGGAGATATCTGCACAGATGAACATGCCTGTGGACAAGGTGCGCGAGATCCTGAAGATCGCTCAGGAGCCGGTTTCTTTGGAGACACCCATTGGTGAGGAAGAGGACTCCCATCTGGGCGACTTCATTCCCGATGAGGGAGCGTCGGAACCGTCAGAGGCTGCCAGCTTCACATTGCTGAAAGAGCAGCTGGTAGATGTACTCAGTACCCTGACGCCCCGTGAGGAAAAGGTTTTGAAGCTGCGTTTCGGTATTGAGGATGGACGCACGCGCACCCTGGAGGAAGTGGGAAAGGAATTCAATGTCACCCGTGAGCGTATCCGTCAAATCGAGGCAAAGGCTCTGCGAAAGCTCCGCCACCCCTCCCGCAGCAAAAAACTGAAGGATTTCCTGAATTAATCACAGAAAAACCCTCGGATCACGATCCGAGGGTTTTATTATTTAACGAGGGCTTGCTACGATACCACGGCGATCCACAATAACATGGCGTGGGCAAACTGTGGCACACATACCGCAGTTTAGACACAGGTCTTCATTGATAACGGCATGCTGCTCCAAAATGGAAATAGCGTTTGAAGGGCAGTTCTTCACACAAAGTCCGCAGGCGATGCAGCTAACATCGCATTGAGTGCGTGCGCCGGATTGAGTCACCGGGTCAAATCCCCTGTCCTTATTGGAACAAAGCGGAAGAATGCTGTTATCCTGAATACGGATGCGGATCAGTTTCTTTGGGCAGGCTCTGGCGCAGGCTCCACAGCCGATGCACTTCTCCTCGTCCACCTCGGCCACGCCGTACTCATTTATGTGGATAGCGTCAAATTTACAGGCGTTGACGCAGGCGCCGCAGGCAACGCATCCGTATTTACACAGCATTCCTTTCTCGTCTCGTTTAGCTCGGCAACCGCCGGCGCAATACACCGTGGCAACTCGAAGAGGAAATTTTTTCACAATGGCCATGGATTATTCTCTCCCTTGTTTTTTTATATTGTACCACACATTATCTTTGCATGCAAACTGCAAAAACAGCATTAAAACATATTTGTATAAAAGCTGAAAAAGCACAGTCTTAGGATTTTTCTTAAGACTGCGCTTTTTTATCAACTTTTCGGTGTTACAACTTATTTTATTAATGCAAAGTTGATTTCAGCGTCTGTTGGAACGGATCCAGATGCCCTGCTTCTCCGCAGCGGCAATGAGTTCATCCCGGAATGCCGGGTGTGCCACAGAGATCAGACGTTCCGCTCGTTCCCAGGTACTGCAACCCACCAGATTCACACCGCCGTACTCGGTGACGATGTAATAGGCCAGACTGCGGGGATCGGTGACCACATCGCCGGTGACCAGCGTAGGATTAATGCGGGAAACCATCTCTCCCTGTTTGTTAGTGAAGGATGAGGTCAGACAGATAAAAGCCTTGCCTCCCCGGGATACCGCAGCACCCTCCAGGAAGTCCAGTTGGCCACCCGTGCCGCTGATCTGGCGGATACCGGAGCTTTCGGCGCAGATCTGGCCATACAGGTCCACGGAAATGCAGTTGTTGATAGACACAAAGTTGTCGATCTTTCCCACATTTGCCGGGTCGTTGCAGTAAGAAATGGGGTATGTAACCACACCGGGATTCTCTCGAATCCAATCGTACAAGTCCTGAGAGCCGAGCGCAAGACCGAAAATACTCTTATATCGGTCTAAAGCCTTTCTGGTGTTGGTGATTTTTCCTGCTTTATACATATCCAGATAGGAGTCGCACAGCATCTCCGTATGGATACCCAAGTCCTTCAAATCGCTCTTGGCGATCATCTGCCCAACGGCATTGGGCAGCGAGCCGATACCCAACTGCAGCGTGGAGCCATCCACCATGTTCTGCACCACGAACTCCGCGATCTTCATCTCAGCCTCGGATGCCGCCGGAGACTTAACATTGGGCAGCGGACCGTGGTCGCCTTCCACGATCATATTTACATCACTGATATGTATGCATTCATCCAGGCCGCCGTAAACCCAGGGCAGATTCTCATTGATCTCCAGGATTACGATATCAGCCTTGTCCAGCACCGCACGAGCAGACGCATTGCTGACAGAAAAATTGAAATACCCGTGTTCGTTCATCGGCGTCACACACATCATTGCCACGTTGACTGTGAGAAAATGTGAGTAGTATGCGCCCAGATTGCGAAACACCATGGGAATGAAGTTGCACAGACCCTTATCGCAGAGCTTGCGCTCATAACCGGACAGATGCCAGCTATTATAAATGAAATGCTCCCTGCTTGGGTCGCACTCCACCATCTGGATGGGCTGGGAAATGAGGTAACCCCTTACCTTCACACCGCGCAGCTCCTCTTTCCGGCGGGCAATGGCGGCGTCCATCAGAGACGGAAAAGCACCGCCCATGGAAATGTCGATCCAGTCACCGCTCTTAATAACTCTTGCGGCCTCATCAGGGGTGCAGAGTTTGCGTTTATATTCGGATGAATAATCAAACGGAATGGCCATAGCTTCCTCGCCTCTCTTAATTTAAATTTTAATACTTTGTTAATTTTATCACTTTCTCACAACTTTGTCAATGCTTTAACAGAAAATAGGAAGAACTGCGGGCGGGGTTTTTATGCCCCGCCCGCAGCGGTTTTAATAAATCCGGCGATCAATTCTCGGATTTGCGCTTGTAATATTCGAACTTCTCCTTTGCTGCCTCTTCCGCATCGGCAAACAGCACCTTGGCGTTCTCCGGGAAACTCAACTCCAGAGAGGCGTACCGTACCTCGCCCTTCATGAAGTCATACAGGGACATAGACGGCTCCTTGGAGTCCAAAGTGAACTTCTTGGTGCTGGGATCATAGCGATACAGATTCCAGTAGCCGGAATTGACGGCATCCTTCATTTCCTGCTGGACATTGTTCATGCCCTTCTTAATGCCGTGGTTGATGCAGGGCGCGTAGCAGATGACGATGGATGGACCCTTGTGCGCCTCGGCCTCCTTGATTGCCTTGATGAGCTGGTTGGGATTAGCGCCCATGGAGCACTGGGCAACATAGACATTGTCATAGGTCATCAGCAGCATGCCCAGATCCTTCTTGCGGGTCTTCTTGCCGGATGCCTGGAACTGCGCCACCGCGCCCACGGGGGTAGCCTTGGAGGACTGTCCGCCGGTATTGGAATATACCTCGGTATCCACCAGCAGCACATTCACATCCTCTCCCATGGCAAACACATGATCCAAACCGCCGTAGCCGATGTCATAGGCCCATCCGTCGCCGCCGTACATCCACATGGTCTTCTTGGACATATCCTTGCGGCGCTTGAGGATTTCGGCCACAACGGCCTGTTCCTCGGCGCTGAACTTGGTGTTCTCCAGCACCGTCAGCAGCTCGTCGGTAGCCACAGAGGAGGCATCCAGATCGTCATAGGTCTCAAACCACTTGGCGATAGCGGCCTTCACGGCAGCATCGCCGGACATGGAATCCAACTGCTTGACATACTCCGTCACGGCGGCACGGAGCTGCTTCACAGCCAGGCACATACCATAGGAGAACTCGGCATTGTTCTCAAACAGGGAGTTAGACCATGCCACACCCTTGCCGTCCTTATTCTTGCAGTAAGGTACGCAGGGCATTGCGGCGCCCCAAGCCTGTGTGCAGCCTGTGGCGTTGGCCAGATACATCTTGTCACCGTAGAGCTGCGTCAAAAGCTTAATATACGGAGTCTCGCCGCAGCCGGCGCAGGCGCCGTTGAACTCCACCAGAGGCTGACGGAGCTGACTGCCCTTGAGGGTGAACTTGTCGATGCGGTCGTTCTTCTCGGGCAGCGTCTGCAGATACTGCCAGTTTGTCTGATCCAGAGAAACCTCATGAGTGGGAACCATCTTCAAGGCCTTACCGCTCTTGGGGCAGGAGGAAACGCAGCTGCCGCAGGAGGTGCAGTCCAGAGTGGATACACCCATGGTGTACTTCAAGCCCTCCATCCTGGGGCCTTTGGCGTCCACAAGGATCATACCGGCGGGAGCGTTGGCGGCCTCCTTCTCGTCCAACAGATAGGGACGGATCACGGCATGGGGGCACACGAAGGAGCACATATTGCACTGAATACACTCGGCCTGGTTCCACACGGGCAGATGGGTGGCGATGCCGCGTTTCTCATACTGGGAGGTACCCAGAGGCATGGTACCGTCCTCCATACCCTTGAAAGCGGACACGGGCAGCAGGTCTCCCTTTTGGGCATTGATAGGCACCAAAATGTTCTTAATGATATCAGGCACATTTTCAGGAGCGGGCTGGATGGCAGCGCCAGAGAGAGTCTTCCAGCTCTCCTTTACGGTGACCTCCTTCACGGCATTGATACCGGCGTCCACTGCCTGCAGGTTCATGTTGACGATCTTCTCGCCCTTGAGGCCGTAGGTCTTCTTTACAGCGGCCTTCATATGCTCCACGGCATCCTCCACAGGAATGACCTTAGCCAGCTTGAAGAATGCGGCCTGCAGCACCATGTTGGAGCGGTTGCCCAGACCCAAAGCCTGAGACTCCTTGTTGGCGTCAATGATGTAGAATTTGATGTCGTTTTCAGCGATATACTTCAGAATATCGCCGGGGATCTTCTGCTCCAGCTCATCCTCGGACCACTCGCAGTTGAGCAGGAAGCTTCCGTGGGGCTTCAGCTCGGAGATGATGTCGTACTTGGTCAGGTAGGTCTGATTGTGGCAGGCCACGAAATCGGCGTTGCTGACATAGTAGGTAGAGCTGATGGGATTGGTTCCGAAGCGCAGGTGACTCTTCGTGATACCGAAGGACTTCTTGGTGTCATACTCAAAGTAAGCCTGGCAGTACATATCTGTGGTGTCGCCGATAATCTTAATGGAGTTCTTGTTGGCACCCACGGTACCGTCGGAGCCAAGGCCCCAGAATTTGCAGGAGATGGTTCCCTCCGGCTCGCAGCCCAGTGCCGGGCCAACAGGCAGGGACAGATGGGTCACATCATCCACAATACCGATGGTGAAGTGGTTCTTCGGCTCAGAAAGCAGCAGGTTATCGTACACAGCCTTTATCTGAGCGGGGGTGGTGTCCTTGCTGGACAGGCCGTAGCGGCCCGCATAGATCTCAGGACGATCCTTATCGTTGATGTAAGCGGCGCAGATATCCTCATACAGAGGCTCGCCGATGGAGCCGATCTCCTTCACGCGGTCCAGAACCGCGACCTTCTTCACCGTCTTGGGCATAGCTGAAAGCAGATGCTTTGCGGAGAAAGGACGGAACAGATGCACTTGCAGGAAGCCCACCTTCTCGCCACGGTCATTGAGGTACTTCACAGTCTCCTGCACGCAGCCCGTGACGGAGCCCATGGCCACGATGACACGGTCAGCATCAGGCGCGCCGTAGTAATCAAACAGATGATACTCCCGCCCGGTGAGCTTGCTGATCTCACCCATATACTCCTCCACGATGTCGGGGAGTTTATCATAATCGCTGTTGTTGGCCTCTCGAAGCTGGAAATAGATATCGGGATTATCCACCATAGAGCGCATCCGGGGATCCTCCGGATTCAGGGCATTGGCACGGAAGCGGGCCAGAGCGTCATAATCCACCATCTTGGCAAAATCACTGTATTCCAGGGCCTCCACCTTCTGGATCTCATGGCTGGTGCGGAATCCGTCAAAGAAGTGCAGAAACGGAATGCGGGACTTGATGGCGGACAAATGCGCCACGCCGGCCAGATCCATAATCTCCTGCACACTGCCAGAATTGAGGATGGCAAAGCCGGTCTGACGGCAGTTCATTACATCGGAATGATCGCCAAAAATGGAGAAGGCGTGGGTGCCGACGGTACGGGATGCAACATGCAGCACACCGGGCAGACGCTCGCCGGAAATACGGTGCATCGTGGGGATCATCAGCATGAGGCCCTGAGAGGCGGTAAAGCTGGTGGCCAGCGCACCGGCTTCCAATGCGCCGTGGCAAGCACCGCAGGCACCGGCCTCAGACTGCATCTCTACCAGACGGACAGGCTGATTAAAAATGTTCTTCTTTCCTTTGGCAGACCACTCATCGGTATGCTCGGCCATGGGAGAAGACGGTGTAATGGGATAAATTGCTGCGACCTCGGAAAACGCATATGCTACATATGCCGCGGCCTCGTTACCATCGCAGATCTTCATGATCTTACTCATTCTTTTTCCTCCTCTTGGGCATTAAAGACTGCAAATCCGGATCGCCCAGTGCCGAATTTGTTTCGCAATAGTACAATTTATATCTTACCACTTTCTTTGGATTCGTCAATGAGAAAGCGGCAATTTTGGAACTATTCATAACATCGGAAAACATTTTTGTGTAAATGCACAATACAATTACCGCACCCCTTGAGGTGCGGTAATCAATTATTCTATCAGTGCTAAAAATTCCTCTTCGCTCAGCACGGGAATGCTCAATTCCTGCGCTTTTTTCAGCTTTGAACCGGCGTTCTCCCCCGCCACCACATAAGTAGTCTTTTTGGACACGGAGGAGGCCGCCTTGCCGCCCCGCTGCTCGATCATCTCTCCCGCTTCTTCGCGGGTAAATCGGGTCAAAGATCCTGTCAGCACAAAAGTCATCCCTGCAAAGCGACGGTCAACCAGCTCTTGCTTACTTATCATATTGATTCCTGCGCTTTTTAGCCTCCCCAGCAGATCTGCCGCCTGCGTACTGCCCATCCAGCGTGTGATATAGTCCGCCGTAACGGCACCCACATCGTCAATCCGGGTCAGCTCCTCCACGGTAGCATGGCGCAGAGCATCCATTGTACCGAAATGAGCGGCCAGAGTCTTGGCAGCCTTCGCCCCTACCTGCCGGATACCCAAGGCATAGATCAGCCGCCAGAGGTCATTCTCCTTGGATTTGGCGATGGCATCCACCGCGTTTTGGGCGGACTTCACGCCCATACGCTCCAGCAGCACCAGTTGTTCCGCTTTCAGGTCGTAGAGATCCGCAGGATTTGCGACAAGCTTTGCGTCGATAAGCTGCCGCAGAAAAGCCGGGCCGACGCCGTCGATATCCATGGCATCCCGGGAGGCAAAGTGAATGAGGTTGCGCAGAAGCTGTGCAGGGCACTCCGCGCCGGTGCAGCGGATAGCCGCACCGTCCGGATCGCGAGCCACGGCCGCCCCGCACACCGGGCAGGTATCCGGAAACTCAAACTCCTCCGTCCCATCCGGCCGCTTTTCCCGCACCACGCTGACGATCTCAGGGATGATCTCTCCTGCCTTCTGAACGATGACCGTATCACCGATGCGAATGTCCTTCTCCCGGATGAAGTCCAGATTGTGCAAAGTTGCATTTGTCACGGTGGTCCCCGCCAGTCGCACCGGTTCCAGCACCGCTTTGGGGGTCAGCACACCGGTGCGCCCCACCTGCACCACAATGTCCACCACCCGGGAGGGTTTTTTCTCAGGGGGATACTTGTAGGCAACAGCCCACTTGGGACATTTGGCTGTACTGCCAAGTACCTCTCTATCTGACAAGCTATTTAACTTTATAACTGCTCCGTCAATATCAAAGGGGAAACTCATGCGCGTGTCTCCCAGACGTTCGATCTCCCGCAGAATGTCATCTCCCTCCGACAGCGTAGTCTGGGGAATTGTCGGAAAGCCCTGAGATTTCAAATACCCGATGGTTTCAGCGTGAGTGGAAAACGCCCTGCCCTCCGCCAGTTGGAGGTTGAATACAGCAATATCCAGCCTGCGCTGGGCGCATATCCTGGGATCCTTTTGCCGTAAGGAGCCTGCGGCTGCATTGCGGGGGTTGGCCATGAGGGGCTTGCCCTCCAGCTCCAGAGCCTCATTGAGCTCCTCAAATACAGAGCGGGCCATATATACCTCTCCCCGCATAATGAGCCGGGGCAGCTTCTCCGGCAGTGTCATGGGAATGGAGCGGATCGTGCGCAGGTTTTCGGTCACATCCTCCCCCACTCGTCCGTCACCCCGGGTCGCCCCTTTATAAAACACGCCGTCCCGGTACTCCAATGCCACGGATAATCCGTCCACCTTCGGCTCCACGCTGTATTCCGCTTTGGGCAGCGTTTCCAACACTTTATGCAGGAAGTCCTCAACTTCGCTTCCGTCAAATACATCCTCTAAACTCTCCAGCGGCACGGGATGCTCCACCTGCGCGAAGTCGTTCAGCACCGCATCCCCCACCCGCTGGGTGGGCGAATCCGGGGTGATCTCCTCGGGATGCTCCTTTTCCAGATCCTGCAGCCGGCGATAGAGCTGGTCATATTCATAGTCGGACATGGTGGATGCGTCCATCGTGTAGTAGAGGCGGGCATTTTCGTTCAGCGTGTCCCGCAGCTTCTTCATTTCCGCACGGTAGTCCATATTATATCTCCCTTTTATCCCTTGTTCATAATGTACTCGTCTGCGTAGTCCTCTACCTTATCCTCGGTGGTGCTGAAATAGGTGTATGTCTCCGGTACATTGCCCACAATTACGGTTTCCGCCACGCACAGCTCATTATTCACCTGCACGGAAGTGGCGAAGCCCGGCAGCAGCACCGTTACATATACCTCCACATCCAGCAATACCTGATGCTTGGTCTGGTTAATTCCCGCCGCTGTCAGGGCATTGCGCAGCCTGGCCGTGGCCGATCCCACGGATTGCGTGCGCACCCGGATGTGCGGCCCGCGGCCCGCCAGAAGATTGGAACCTGTAAGCGTTCCAAGAGGTATGGACAGATCTGAGGATGTCATCTCCGACAGCCGATCCAGCACTGTGTCGGAGATGAGCGATTGCAGCCGGTTAAACTCCGACATATTGCTGCGCAGCGCCGTGACTTTTCCGCTGCTGTCCTTTTCAAAAGTGATAAGATTTGAGCAATCCACCTGTCCGCTGGCTACGGCATCACTAACAGCATCTGACACGATGCGGTTGACCCGGTTTGTAGTACGTGATTCTGTAAGACGAGCCACCATGGGCTGGATACGCACTACAACAAGCGCCGCACACACAAAAAAAAGGATCAAAATAATGCAAAGCCAGATCGCAACTTTTTGTTTTCCGGTTAAACGAACATAGCGAAACCTCCGCACGGCACACACCCCCTACATACAGTGTATGCCTGCAGCGTGTCCGCTGTTACTCCTCCCAGCCGTTCACAATGGTCTTGAAGGTCTTGCCCCGCTCCATAAAATTCTTGAACTGGTCAAAGGCTGCGCAGGCCGGCGAAAGAGTAACAACATCGCCACAATGTGCCCTGTCCCGTGCTGTCTCCACGGCTTTTTCAAAGGGAGTGACTTCCATGATCTCCGGACAGCCCGGCTTATAACCGGAAGCCTGTTCCACGGCGTCACGGATCTTTTGCGCCGTCGCGCCGCACAACACCAGCAGCTTCACATGCTCCACCACTTCCGGCCCCAGCACATCGAAGGGGATGTGCTTGTCATACCCGCCGGCAATGAGGATCACTTTTTCCTGAAAAGAGCGCAGTCCCGCGATAGTACGGGAAGGGCTGCTGGCAATGGAATCGTTATAAAACCGCACACCGTGGTAGGTGCGCACCAACTCAATGCGGTGCTCCACGCCGCCGAAGCTGCGGGCAAAGCCGCGGATCACCTCATCCGGAACAAGTCCATCCACGGCAGCGATAGCGGCCATATAGTTCTCCACATTGTGCACGCCCGGCAGCAGGATATCCTCTGTAGTCATGATCTGCCGCTCCTTTCCTTCGTGGCGGCTGATAATGGCGTTGCCCCGCAGGAATACACCGTCCGTCGGTTCGTCTCTACGGCTGAAGGTGCGCACACGACCCACGGCACGGCCTGCCTGCTGGCGTGTAATGTCGTTGTCCTGATTGAAAACCGCAATGTCACCGGCCGTTTGGAAGCGGAAAATGTTTTCCTTTGCAGCCACATACTCCTCCATCCCCTTATGCATATCCAGGTGGTTGGGGGCCAGATTCGTAACAACAGCAATGTGGGGACTTTGGTTCATGGTCATGAGCTGGAAGCTGGACAGCTCCAGCACGGCATAATCCTCCGGGCGCATTTCGTCCGCCTCGCACAGCAGAGGATTGCCAATATTACCGCCCACATGGACGGTATTCCCGGCAGCCTTCAACAGCTCCGCAATGATGGTCGTCGTGGTGGTCTTGCCGTCTGAACCTGTAACGGCGATGAGCGTGCAGGGACAAACGGAGAAGAAGACCTCCATTTCGGAAGTAATCTCGCTGCCCCTCTCCCGCGCCGCAAGCAGCTCCGGCACATCGGGTCGCAAACCCGGGGTACGAAAGATCACATCCTGATCGAGATCCTGCAGATATGTCTCCCCAAGCTGCAGAATGCATCCGCCGCTCTCCAGTTCGTCAGCTAAATCTCCCAGAGAGGCCCGATCCCGCTTGTCGCAGGCGGTGACACGGATACCCTCCCGAAGCAAAAGCCGCAGCAAGGGTGTATTGCTCACGCCGATGCCAATGACGGCTACCGTCTTATATTTAAGCGAATCCAGATACTGGCGTAATGTCATATGATAGGCCTCCATAGACGCAAAATTGTCTGTATAATTATATCCCATTTTATGAAACAGTTCAATTCCTTTTTCCAAAGAAATAGGCTCTGCAGGTTGACTTTGCCGGAGGATTCCTATATTATTATGTGCGAGTAGATCAGACGGTCGCGGGGACAAAGGCGAAAGCCTGTCCATGAGGAAAGTCCGGGCTCCACAGGGCAAGGATAACGGGTAACACCCGCCGAAGGCGACTTCAGGAAAAGTGCAACAGAGATATACCGCCTCATTTTGAGGTAAGGGTGGAAAGGCGAGGTAAGAGCTCACCCGACGGCGTGCAAAAGCGTCCGTCGCTGTAAACTCTATCCGGAGCAACACCGGAGTGGGAGCATAAGGCTTGCCCGGCCGCTCCCGAGGTGGCTGGAGCGTGCCGGTAACGGTACGCGTAGATAGATGACCGTATGATAACAGAACCCGGCTTACAGATCTGCTCACTTAATATGCAGCCGCTTGCGTAAACCGCTGGCGGCTGCCCCTTTTTAACCGATTTTGTATATTTCATACAATTTATTTCAATTAAACAAGAAAATATTGTTATTGTTGCTTCTTTACACTATCGCGCTAAAGTGGTAGCATGGTAGTGCGATAAGAAATTGGCCCTCAAGATAGGATGACCAGAGAAAAGGAGAAAACTAAAATGAAGAATTTGAAGAAAACCCTGTGCCTGCTGCTGGCAGTGCTGGTGACTGTTTCCCTGCTGGCCGGCTGCGGCAGCAAAAAAGAGGACGAAGGCGGCAAGAAAGTCTTTACCATGGGTATTGATGCCGAGTATCCCCCGTTCAGCTATCTGGGCAGCGATGGCAGCTATGCCGGCTTTGATGTAGATGTATGTAAGGCCGCCTGTGATCTGCTGGGCTGGGAGCTGAAGATCTTCCCTGTGAACTGGGATCAAAAGCTGGTGCAGCTGGACTCCATGGAATGTGACTGCGTGTGGTCCGGTATGACTATTCTGGACAGCATGAAGGATGCCGGTTATACCCTCTCCGCTCCCTACTATGACAACACCCAGGTCATCATGGTCAAGGAAGGCAGTGATATTAAGTCCTCCAAGGATCTTTCCGGCAAGGCCGTGGCTGTGCAGTTGGGTACCTCCGGCGAAAGCCTGCTCAACGAGGGCGGCGATCAGGCAGCCCTGGCCGCAACCTTTGGATCCCTGATGCGCTGTGACAGCTTCCTCAAGTGCTTCACAGAGTTGGGTGGCGGCGCTGTGGATGCCGTGATCGTGGATAAGCCCGTTGCAGCCTCCTATGCAGCAAAGAATGCAGGCTTCATCATCCTCGATGAGAATCTGGGAGCCGAGCAGTACGGTATTGCCTTCCGAGCAGCCGACAAGGAGCTGTGCGCTTCCATCGAGGGTGCCGTGAAGACTCTGGTGGAGAATGGCACCTATGCCAAAATCGCCGAGAAGTATCCCGACATTAGCACCAACAATCTGCTGTTTTTGAACTGATCGGACAGGCAAATGTAATCAAATGAATCCCGCATTTCCCGGAAGCTCTCCCTGGGCTTCCGGGATTGCGTGTGTAATAGATAAAGGAGATTCTATGAATTTATCCACCATGATCCTGAAAATGAGCGAAGGTCTTGGAAATACCTGCGCCATTTTCTTCCTGACCCTGCTGTTTTCCCTGCCGCTGGGCATGGTCTTTGCCCTGCTGCGCATGAGCAAAAGCCGGATCGTGTCCTCTGTGATGCGGTTCATCATTTCTATCCTCCGCGGCACGCCCCTGATGCTGCAGCTTCTGGCCGTTACCTATGGCCCTTACTACCTGTTCAAAGACACATTAGATGGCATAGGTGTCGCCCAAAATAAGCTCATTCCCGTGGTCATTGCCTTTGCTATCAACTATGCCGCCTATTTCGCCGAAATCTACCGCGGCGGTATCGAATCCATGCCCATCGGGCAGTACGAGGCGGCCAATGTTCTGGGCTACACCAAGATGCAGACCTTTATGCATATCATTCTGCCTCAGGTTGTCAAGCGCATCATGCCCAGCATCACCAATGAAGTGGTCACATTGGTAAAGGATACCTCCATCGCCTTTTGTGTATCCTATCAGGAACTGTTTACCATCGGCAAGATGATTGCCAACTCCGAAACCAGCTTCACCCCCTTCCTCATTGCCGGCGTGTTCTACTTCGTATTCAACGCCATCGTGGATTTGGTCATGGGGCGTATTGAAAAGCGGCTGGATTATTACAAATAAGGAGGTGAGGATATGAATATCCTGGAAATCAAAAATGTAAAAAAGAGCTTCAATGATTCTTCTCTCCATGTCCTAAAGGGTATCAGCCTCACTGTGGCGAAGGGAGAAGTGGTGGCCATCATCGGCCCCTCCGGCAGCGGCAAGTCTACCTTGCTCCGCTGTGCTACCCTGCTGACGGAGATGGATAGCGGCGACCTGCTGTATTCCGGCGACTATGCCGCAAAGAATAACGAGGCAGGCGTATCTGTATATGCTGACAAACAGACGCTCAAGACCATCCGCAGCCGTTTTGGTTTGGTGTTTCAGAACTTCAACCTATTCCCCCATTATTCCGTTCTGAAAAACCTAACGGACGCGCCCATCCATGTGCTGGGCCGCAGCAAGCAGGATGCGGAGGAAAAGGCCATGGGTCTGCTGGAGAAGATGGGCCTTGCCGACAAGGCTGGTGCCTATCCCTGCCAGCTCTCCGGCGGACAGCAGCAACGTGTGGCCATCGCCCGTGCCTTGGCTATGGAGCCGGAGATCCTTTTCTTTGACGAGCCCACCTCCGCACTGGATCCGGAATTGACCGGTGAGATTCTCAAGGTCATTCGCCAGCTTGCCGAGGAACATATGACCATGGTCATTGTCACTCACGAAATGAGCTTTGCCCGGGATGTAGCTGACCGCGTGATCTTTATGGACGGCGGTGTCATCGTGGAGCAGGGCGACCCCAAGGATGTCATTTCCAATCCCAAGGAGGAGCGCACCCGACAGTTCCTCTCCCGCTTTGCCCAGCATTAACAAATGAAAAGCGCCCGACAATTCATCGGGCGCTTTTATTATGACCTTAGCACAGGAATGAGCAGCATCCCTTCTGGTATTGTATCATCATCCATGTGATTGCACCGCTTTATAGCTTCCTCGCTGCTGCCGTGCTGCTTTGCGATGTCCCACAGGCACTCTCCGGAACAAGGTCTGCGCAGCACCAGCGACGGCCGCGGCTGGGGCTTATCCTCCGCACATTCCTCCACGGCGGTAACCGTACGCAACTCCACAGGCTCTCCCACGCAGCCACAGAAGCACACCGGGATGCGCACCTGGCAGGTTCCGGCGTTACCCCGTAGCTCCGCAATACCACTTGTGACCCAGACCGTGTCCGGACAGCCCTCCATAACCGTGCTGATCTCCCGGCTTCGTTCCGCCATGACCGGAGCGCCGTTTTCATCCTGATACAAAACCCGCATCCGTACTGTTGTGGCAAGCTCCGCCCGCCCATTATCGCAGCGGGCAATGGCACTGCCGCAATCGAATGCAGTAACATAGGCAAAGAGCGTGCCTCTGCCGGACTCGAGCTGTTCCTCTGCCCATTCCCGCATACAGGCCGGACTGACACGCTGAGTGATCGTACTATTTTCAACTTGTGTTTTCAAGCTTTGGCAAATACTGTAAAGGTCATCAATATAACATATCTCTCGCTTTTGATATGCATATACCTGCAGCGTGATGCGTGCCGTCAATCCCATACGGCAGGCGCTGTCGCTACGCACCAGCCGCAGATCCCATTCAGCGGGTGCGGCTTCCACCTGCAGCCTACATTCGCTCGGAACGGTTATCCCGTCCAATATCTGTGAGAACGGCAGTGTCTGCACGATGCCTTGCAGCTTACGGTCCGCTGCGCGGATCAGGGCAGAAATATCCATTTCCCCTTTCACTACCACCTTGCTGCCGATCTGCTGGCAGCTTGTGATCCGAGGGACCACCTGACTCAGCAGGATCTCCTCTGCCCCGCTGCTGCCAACGTCAAACTCCTGTGCCGTGGTGCAGGAGCGCTCCTCAACTGCTGCCAACAAGCACAGATCCCGCTTCTTTACCCGTACCTGCAGACCCTTTCCTTCTGCCCCGCTGCACAGGCGCAGTATTCTCTGCCCATATCCCAGAACAGTCAGCTCAGGGATCACCCTTAAGTACAGCTTACGCCCGGTGATGGGCTTCGCCTCGCACAGCAGCAGCCGGCTATGTACCTGCAACATATGGCACTCCCGCAGCTTTGGTTCGTTGATTTCACAGGTAAACGGCACCATAATGGTAACACTCTGCAGGCCCTCGGTTTCCTCAGACAGATAGAGCACGCTCACGCGCACCTCTCCCCGCAGCAGGCCCTCTGCCGCCTGTTTCTCCCGCACCAAGAGCTGCCCTGTGGCATCCAAAATCCGAGAAGCCGTGGCGCAGTAGTCCGGCAAGGTAGTCTCCGTAGTTTCCTCGTGGGTCGTGACCGCCTTTGTCAATAGGTCATAGCACTGTATCTGCTCAAATTTAAGCTCTGTTTCCACTTCTATCACCCTCTCATATTGTATCCTGCCCCATTCTATGAGAGTTAAGTCATCTCTATTCCTTCGCGCAGAATAAGCATCTTAAAATTCCCCGCAAAAAAGACGGAGCTTTCCAAACGATGATCTTCATTCGGTTCCCTCCTTTCAGTGCCGCAGACAGGATATGCCGCAGGCAATGAGCAAAAACGCCACGATAAACATCAGACATCCCACTGGGAATATGGCGGCAACGAGGATCCCCAATCCCAGGGCCAGCGCGCAGACCCCAATCCCCCGTCCGCAATTCCACCGTCTCATAATAACCCTCCTCTACTGCAGTATACGCAGACGGCTGAATAATCGTTCCCGTGAAAATGCACCGCCGTATTCAAGCAGAAACGGCGGTGCATCTCTTCACTTTTTATCCCAGGGATGAAGATCTTTTACTTCCTCCCACAAACGCACATAACTTCTATGTCTCTCCAACGGGATAGCTCCGTCCTGCACGGCCTGGAGCACAGCGCAGCCCTTCTCCTTAATATGCCTGCATCCGGCAAAGCGACAATGATCCAGATAAGGCAGAAACTCCGGAAAGGTCTCAGGCAAGTGTGCCTGAAGCCCCAGATTCAGTTCCGCGGTATCGAAGGAAGAAAAGCCGGGAGTATCAATGACCCACGTATTTTCCTCCACAGAAAACATCTCCACGTGGCGGGTGGTATGACGGCCGCGACCCAACGCCTGGCTGACCTCTCCTACCTGCAAAAAAAGTTCCGGACAAAGAGAGTTGAGTATACTGGACTTTCCCACGCCGGAGTTCCCGGTAAAAACACTGAGCTTTCCACGGATCATCTCTCGCAGATTATTCATGCCCTCCCCGGTCTTGGCACTGACTCGCAGCACCGGAATGGCTGACCGATTATAAATATCAAACAGTCTATCCGCCGTATCCAGATCCGCCTTGTTCAGACACACCAGCACAGCGCAGGCCTTAAGAGCAGCTATGGCGGCAATTCGGTCAATGAGATACGGATCAGTCACAGGGATGGCGGCAGAGGCGACGATCACAAGCTGGTCGATATTGGCCGCGGCCGGCCGGGCAAAGCAGTTTGTGCGCGGCTCGATCTCTTCCACGAAGCCCTCACCGCCGCCCAGTTCACGAACCCGCACCCAATCCCCCACCAAAGGACTGGTGCCATCCCTGCGGAATTTTCCACGGGCACGGCACTGCAGAACCTGCCCCCCGATATTCACATAGTAAAAGCCGCTGAGCGCCTTTTCAATGCGTCCCCTCATCAGCCGTTGTCGTCATGCGGGGTATCGGAAGATCCGGGGGTCTGGGAGGGAGCGCCCAAATAAATCGTAATGGTGCTGCCCTTCTTTGCAGAGCCGGTGGGTGAATAGCTCTTTACAACGGCCTCATCGGCTACTACTCCATCCTCCAACTGTACCTCCACTGTAAATCCAGCGCTTTCCAGTTCCTTCTTTGCTGCATTTAAGTTGGCTCCTATAACATTCGGAATGGCGATTTCGGTATTCTCCGGGCCTTTGCTGATGGTAAAGGTGATCTTGTCACCGGTCTTTGCTTCTCCGCCAACGGGAATACTCTGTCCGATGACCGTGCCAATGGGTTCGTCGCTGTATTCGCTGGTACTGGCAGTAACCGTCAGGCCCAAAGTCTCAGCCAAAGATTTGGCGTTCTCCTCTGTCATTGTGAAAAAGTTCGGAATGGTGACAGGCACAATCTCCTTGCCGGAGCTGACATACAGGATCACGCTATATCCCTTTTTGATCGGGCTGCCGGCAGACGGACTGGAGGTGATGACCTGACCCTTGGGCACCGTATCAGAGGATTTCGGCTGGATCTGTATGCTCAGATTCAGATCCATGTTCTTGAGCAGGACCTTTGCTTCCGCCTCCGTCATACCCGCTGTAACAGGCATAAAGGACTTCTCCTCATTGGCGCAAACATAAACCTGGATGGTCAGGTTATTCTTGCGAACGGTACCCTCCACAGGATCCTGGGAAATGATCTGACCTTCGCTGAACTGGCTGTCTTCCCGGGTGCCGATGACCTCAATCTTGAATATTCCCTTAATATCCTCCAGCCTTTCGGCTTCCTCCACAGTCATACCGACAATATTCGGTACCTTGTGTCCATCGGTTGTGTCATTTTTAAATCCGCCGGAAATCAAATTGAATACCAGGAAGATTGCGAGCATTGTACCGGCAAAAGCGCCGAAAAGTATAGCCATACGCTTTTTTTCGGTTTTGGTGCCGGCAATGCTGGACTTCGTGCTCTTTTCCATCTTTTCCATAGCTTCCTTCTTGCTTTTAACAGCCTCGCTGATCTCTTTTTTGCTGATATACCGGGTAGGCTCCGTGTCTTCCTTCTCGGAAAGCTCTTCCCGAATATATTCCAGATCTACATCCGGATTCTTGCGGAAATTTTCCAGATCCTCCAGCATCTCCGAGGCGGATGAGTACCGCTTGCTGATATTGGCACACATCGCTTTCATGCAGATCAGCTCCAGAGCCTTGGGAACATCCTCGCGGATCTCACTGGGCGCAAGTGGAACAGAGCTTAGATGCTGAATGGCAACGGACACAGCGGAATCACCCTCAAAGGGCAGGCGGCCCGTCAGCATTTCATACAGCACTACACCGGCGGAATAGATGTCCGATCGGGCGTCTATATGCTCGCCCCGCGCCTGCTCGGGAGAGATATAATGCACCGAGCCCAGTGCGTCCTGCGTCATAGTCTGGGCAGCGTTCTGCAGGCAGGCAATGCCAAAATCAGCCACTTTAACGCCGCCGTCCCGCAGAACCATTATGTTCTGAGGCTTAATATCCCTGTGAACGATACCCCGGCTGTGCGCGTGCTCCAGCGCATGCATGATCTGAATGATAAAGTGGAGAGATTCCCGCCAATCCATCTCGCCCCGGCGGGCCATATACTGCTTGAGCGTAATACCGTCAATAAGCTCCATGACGATATACTCGGTGTCCGCGCTGCTGGAGACATCATATACGGACACGATATTGGAGTGGGACAACTGCGCCACGGCACGACTTTCGTCTCTGAAACGGCGGCGGATCTCCTCGTTTTCCGCCATGTCCGCCTTCAAGATCTTCACCGCAACCATGCGATTGAGCCTGTGGCACTTAGCCTTGTATACATTTGCCATTCCGCCGGCGCCGATCAATTCTATGATTTCATAGCGATCATCCAGCATTTTTCCTATGTACTTATCCATATATGAAATCTCCTTTAAATGTTCTGTATCAGAATAGCCGTCACATTATCCGGTGCGCCTCGACTCACAGAAATGTTGACAAGCCTTTGTAAACAATGTTCCGGGTCCTCCGTGTGAACGATTTCAAAAAGCAGTTCCTGATCGCTTACCGTGTTCACCAGTCCATCCGTACACAACAACAGGTACTCGCCCTGCTTCCATTTGTGGACGAACTCGTCATCCCGCACGCTTTCCTCCGGTCCCAGAGCACGGGTAATCAGGTTTCGACCCGGATGACTCTTGGCCTGTTCCCGAGTAAGATTTCCCTGCTCCACCATGGAACTCACAAGGGAGTGATCCTTGGAGATCTGCCTTATGCCGGATTCCGACAGCAGATACGCACGGCTGTCTCCCACATTGCTGATAAGCACATCCTCTCCCCGGATAATTGCGGCGACCAATGTGGTCCCCATACTTTGGATAGATGATTCCTCCTGTCCACGATGATGAATTGCCTCGTTTGCGGCTGCGATGGCATATCCGGATACTTCTTTCAGCTGTTCCATGGTCATATTGCTGCGCAGATTCGCCTCAAGTTGTTCCCTATAGATCTGCACGGCCAGGTGACTGGCCACAGCACCCCCGGCAGTACCGCCCATTCCGTCGCACACCACAGCAGCCGTGTATTCTCCTATCAGCATCGTCCCGTAGGAATCCTGGTTTTCATGTCGAACAAGGCCGATGTCCGATATGCTCCAAATCCTCATTGTCGGCTGTTCCCCTCCTTTTCCTCCAAAGCTTTGCGGCGAAGCTGGCCGCAAGATGCGTCTATATCTCCTCCCAGGCTGCGCCGCACCGTGGTGGCGATGCCATGAGACTCAAGTCTTTTTTGAAATGCCGCCACGCGACGGCTGGGTTTAAAAGGACTTTCCACCACATTGTTCAAGGGGATCAGATTTACATGGCCCGGCATACCCGCAAGTCTTTTTGCAATGAGGTCAGCCTGCCAATCGTGGTCATTCACCCCGTCGATCATGGCGTATTCAAAGGATATGCGCCGCCCAGTCATCTCAAAGTACCGGTGACAGACAGCAAACAACTCCTCCACATCATATTTCTTGTTCACCGGCATAATGCGTGAGCGTGTTTCCGAATCCGGGGCATGAAGGGAAACCGACAGCGTGAGCTGAAAATGCTGCTGCGCCAGGTATTCAATTCCCGGGATGACTCCGCAGGTAGATAGGCTGATGTGGCGCATGCCTATATTCATGCCATCGTGGTGATTCACAAGCTCCAAAAATTTCAGCACATTGTCCCGATTATCCAGCGGCTCTCCAATGCCCATAAGCACGATGTTGGAGATCTGCCGCCCGGAATCAAGCTGGGTAAACAGCACCTGATCCAGCATCTCCGACGCTGTCAGATCTCTCACACGCCCGGCAACTGTAGATGCGCAGAAGGCGCATCCCATGCGGCAGCCTACCTGTGAGGAAATGCACACGGTATTGCCGTGATGATACTTCATCAGTACAGTTTCAATGCAATTCCCATCCTGCAACTCCCAGAGGTATTTTATGGTACCGTCCAATCTGGATTCCTGTTTCCGTGCAACTGTGGGTACAGTAATGCGGCAGGCTTGGGAAAGCTTGCACCGAAGCACCTTTGCGAGGTTGCTCATTTCGTCAAAAGATCTCGCGCCCCGATGCAGCCAGGTGAATACCTGCTTTGCCCGGAAGGACGGCTCCCCTATTTCCTGAAAATAGGTGCGCATTTCCTCCAGGTTCATGGATTTTATGTCAACCAAGAGAGCTGTCCTCCTTCCCGGTTATCAGCATTCTTTTCTGCGCATACGGCAGATATAAAAGCCATCTGTTCCATTGCGCTGAGGCCACAAAGTCAAGTGACCGTCGCACCGCCCCACAGGCAGCGGCAGGGAAAATGGTGTCATTTCAAATTCCGGGTGTGACTGTAAAAAGGCGTCGGTGATGTCCTCATTTTCCTCCGGCAGTATCGTGCAGGTGGAATACACCAGCACACCGCCGGGCCGCACATATTCACATACATTCTCCAAAATCTCCCGCTGAATTGCAGGCAGCTGCTTAAGCTCATCGGGGTCCTTATAGCGAATATCCGGTTTCTTGCGTATAATGCCCAAGCCGGAACAGGGCACATCAGCGATGACCACATCCGCCGCCCGTACCCAGGCAGCGTGATGCTCCCGTGCATCCGCCAGCATAGTGCGTATACAGCCGATCTCCAGTCGCCGCGCACCGTTTTCGATCAGCCTCAGCTTATGAGGATGGATATCGCAGGAGAGGATTTCTCCCTCGCCACCCATGGCAATGGCCGCGGCAAAAGACTTTCCGCCCGGTGCAGCGCACACATCCTGCACCCGGTCGCCCTTTTTGACCCCGGCCACCATTGATACCAGATGCGCCGCGGCATCCTGCACCATGAACCGTCCCTGTGCAAAGGCCGGTAAGCGCTCCAGATTCCCGATTCCGCTCACCGTAAAGCAGTGGGCAAGCCATGCGTGCCGCTCCACTGCAATCCCCGCCTGGGTCAATTCCTCCACAAGAGCCTTGTCCGTGGTCTTAAGCAGATTTGTCTGTATCGTGGTGGGCACAATCTCGTTGTTTCCCTGCAAAAACCGCTCCACTTCCTCCGGCGGAATAATCTCCAGTAGCCTCTGCACCAGCCAGAGCGGGTGGCTGTATCGTATGGATAAGTATTCCGCGGTACCGCTACAGCGTATCTCCGGCATATTCATCCAATTGGTGACAAATCTACGCAGCACAGCGTTGACCATGCCTGCCGCCCGGGGTCTCCCGTTCCGCCTGCACATCTCCACTGCTTCATTTACGGCAGCACGATGGGGAATCTTGTCCATAAACAATATCTGGTACCCGCCAATGCGCAGAATATTGCGGATCACCGGTTCCAGCTTGTGCGCCTTCTGCACACAATAGCAGGAAATATAATAGTCTAACAATGTGCGGTTTTGTATCACACCATAGCTCAGACGGGTAGCAAGTGCCGCTTCGCGGCCCTCCAACCCGTTTTTGGCAATGGTACGCTTGAGGCTTCCGTCGGACCAGGCGTTGGCCCGCTCCACCTGCATCAGTACCTCCAGGGCAGTATCCCGGGAAGTAAATTTCTTTCCTTCACTCATTTTCCGATCTCTACAGGATGACCCCGGAGATAATCCGCCGACATCATGCGCTTGCCGCCCTCGGCCTGCAGCTCCAGGATCCAAAGACTGTGTCCGTCTCCGCAGGCGATCTCCAAGCCCTGTTTACCGGCCGTCAAGATCGTCCCGGCAGTGGCGTTTATTTCTCCGCCCATCCTTGTTTTAAAGACTTTTACCTTTTTCCCGCCCAACTCCATACTTGCGCAGGGCCAGGGAATAAGCCCCCGCACCTGATCGTGTAAAGCCTGAGCGGATCGGGTCCAATCCATAGGGGAAAGATCTTTACTCAGCATAGGAGCATAGGTAGAAGCGCTGTGATCCTGAGGGGTGCGCACGGCGGTACCGTCTGCGATCTTTTCTATGGCATCCTCCAGTGCGTCTGCACCCAACAGAGCCAGTCGATGCGTCAGCTCCTGTGCATCCTCATCCGGCATGATATCCGTTTTCTTACTACAAACAATGTCCCCGGCATCCAAATCCCTGATCATATACATAATGGTAACGCCGGTCTCCTTCTGCCCGTCCAGGATCGCCCAGTTGATGGGGGCGGCCCCGCGGTATTTTGGCAGAACAGAAGAATGCACATTGATAGAACCAAAGGGCGGAAGCGTCAGTATATCCTCCGGCAAAATACGCCCATAGGCGGCCACAACGATCAGTTCCGGCTGAAGCTCCCGCACAATGGCCAGTGCATTGCCGTCACGCATTTTCGTCGGCTGATAAACTTCCAGTCCGTGTGTCAAGGCATACTCCTTCACAGGAGAAAAGGTCATTTTCATGCCCCGGTTTTTAGGTTTATCCGGCTGTGTAAAAACGCCGCATAACTCGTGTCCGGTCTCCACAAGCCGCTTAAGCTGCTCCACGGCAAACTCCGGTGTGCCCATAAACAGAATCCGCATATTACTCCTCGTCTTCCTCCTGCTGCCGGCGGATGAACTCCTCAAGTTCCGCCTCGTTCAGCAGGTGGTCAGTATGCTCCACAAAGAGATGTCCTTTCAGATGCTCGATCTCGTGGCAAAAACAACGAGCCGTAAGATCTGAATCCTCCACCTCAAAAAAATCACCGTTGCGGTCCTGTGCCCGGACGCGCACGATCTCAGGTCGAGTTACTATGCCATACTTACCGGGTACACTGAGGCAGCCTTCCAGTCCCGTCTGCTCTCCCTCCGTATAAATGATCTCCGGGTTGACGAGTTCAATGATCTCGTCATCCTCGTTCTGCACCACGCACACACAGCGCAAAATACCCACCTGCGGGGCAGCCAGTCCCACACCGCCGGAATCCAGCAGCGTCTCCTTCATGTCGTCCAGCAGTGTGTGCAGACGACTGTTAAAGTCCGTAACAGGTCGGCAAACCTTGGTCAGGCATTCGTCACCTTGCAAAACAATCTTTCGAAGTGCCATTTCAGTTCCTCCATTGTGTGTTAATTCATACGGTTACACTCTGCAAAAATGTGCAGCGTGCGATTTTCCTTTCGCTGCGCAAATTCCTTCATATAGGCCGCCAGCAGTCTTCTTACTTCTGCAGAGCATTTACCCACCACCGTAATGCGGTAACGAAAGCGGTTTTTCACCTTTACAACACTCGCCGGTGCAGGGCCTAAAATATCCAGATCCATTTCGGCGTAGGGCGGCTGCAGAACAGTCTTTCGCAGGCTGTCCCGCACCTGCGTGCAGGCACGACGCACTGCGTCCTCTTCCGGTCCGGTTACTGTCAGCACCATCTCATCGGCAAACGGCGGCTCCCGGCGTATGCGCCGCAGACCAATTTCCCTATGAAAGAAATGCTCATAGTTTTGTGCAGCGGCATCCAGCAGAACCTCATTTTCAGGTGTGTATGTCTGGATTATGGCTCGCCCCGCCTTGGATCCCCGGCCGGCCCGGCCCACCACTTGCGTCAGCAGTACAAAGGTGCGCTCGGCGGCCCTGTAATGGTCCACATATAACGACTGGTCCGCCGCCAGAACACCCACCAAAGTTACATTTTCAAAATCCAATCCCTTGGCCACCATCTGCGTGCCTAAGAGAATGGGAATTTTTTCTTTTTCAAATTTCTGCAGCACCTTTTCATGCTGCGTACCCACCGAATCAGCATCCATACGCAGGATAGGCGTATCCGGGAACAACTCCATCAACTCCTGTTCCACCTTCTGTGTTCCCGATCCGATGGACTTAAATGGCTCGCCGCACTGAGGACAATCCGACGCAAACGTCTCTGAATATCCGCAATAGTGGCACATCATTCGCCGGTTGGCGGAATGATAGGTCAGGTACACACTGCACCGTGGGCACTGGGGCACATAGCCGCAGCCGGGGCAGATCATCTGTCGGCTGTTGCCCCGACGGTTGAGAAAGAGAATGGTCTGCTGACCAAGCTCCAGATTCTTCCGTATTTCTTCGTACAGCGCCTTACTGATGGATGTATAATTTCCCTGCCGCAGCTCTTGCCGCATATCCACCACAGAAACATGCGGCAGTGCGTTCTCGTTATACCGCTTTCGCAGCAGCGACAGGCGGTAATCCCCTTTCTGTGCCAGATATGCCGTCTCTACCGTAGGCGTAGCCGACCCAAGTACCAGCCATGCGCCCTCTTTGGCGCAGCGGTATTTTGCAATGTCCCTGGCATGGTAGCAAGGCGGTTTTTCCGATTCGTAGGATCCCTCCTGCTCCTCGTCTATAACGATCATGCCCAGATTTTGCAGCGGAGCAAACACCGCCGACCGGGTACCCAACACAATTTTTGCCAAACCCTGTCGAATGCGTTTATACTGATCGTATCTCTCCGCAATGCCCAGGCCACTGTGTAGCAAAGCCACATCCTCCCCGAAATGCAGGGAAAATCGCTGCATCATCTGTGGAGTGAGGGCGATTTCCGGCACCAGGATCATCGCGGTTTTGCCCTCCTGCAAAAGCTGACGGGCGAGAGAAATATACACCTCGGTCTTGCCGCTTCCGGTAACGCCCTGCAGCAGCGTCACTCCGGGCTTGCCACCGTGAATCTGCCGCAGTATTTCGTCATACGCGGCCTGCTGTTCAGTATTCAGGTGTATATCCGGTGCGACCGTATCTGCCGATCGACGTTGCACCCGAAACACCTCCTGCTCCCGCAGGGCAAGTATCTCCGTTTTGACCATGTTCGTCACAGCCCTGCGGCTTATGCCGGTAAAATACAGCAGCTCATGCAGGGAGGTTTCCTCGTTTTGCAGCAGAAACGCCAACGCCTCACTCTGCCGGGGTGCTCTGCTTTTTTTCTCCCTGATCAGCGCCTCTGCCTCATCAGAAGCAATAGCCAGCGAGACCAGTTTCTCTGTTTTATCGGACGCACGACGACTGGATTCCCGTCGGGAATCCACCAATCCCAGTCCCTGCATCCTTTGCAGCATAGCTCTCGCCTGAGGCTGGGCCGCCTGCAAATTGGAAAATGTCTGTTCCTGCTGCCGCAGCATATCCAGAAGCTGCTTCTCCTTATCCGACAGATTCTCTCCATCAGGTTCCCGCCGCAGTGTCCAGATCTCCCGGTGCTGATACCACAGTCCGATGGGTAAAATAGCGTGGAGCGCCTCATAAAAAGTGCAGAAATACCTTTGACACATCCAGAGTGCCAGCCTGATCTGCTCATGGGAAAGCTGAGGTGATTCATCCAGCACCGCCTCCACTGCCTTGATCGGCCGGTCCGGCAAACCGGCATTCACAGCCAGAATCATACCCTCTGAGCGGCGGTTTCCCCTGCCGAACGGCACATTGACCCGCATCCCGGGGCAAAGCTCCATGCCGTAAGGCACCAGATAATCGTAAGGCTTGTCTATGGCATAGGTAGCCGCCTCTATTGCAATTTTGGCGATCTGTGCCATAGTGAGTCCTCCGGTCGTGGATTACCTATTATCGGTGTCGATAACGGTATCAATGGTGGATGCGTCGAACAGGCCCTCAGCAACCTCATTAATAGCCATTGTCACAGGCTTATCCTCCAGGATCTGCCCATTGTTCTCAGCCTCCAGCGCGATCTGACGGGCCCGGCGAGCCACCACATTGACCATCATATAGCGGTTGGGAATGTACTCGTTGAGTTTATTCATTGCAGGATACAACATCATAATAATCTACTTCCAATCTGCCTTTCGGCGAAAATTTAATAACTTATTAAATCAAGAGCTTTTCGATTCGCTCCACAGACTTGCAGTGCTCGGCGCACAAAATAGACCTAAGCTGGAATACAGCGCTCTCCACGGTGTCATTGACCACAAAATAATCGTATCGATCCGCCATCTTCAGTTCCACCTTGGCCCGCAGCAGACGCTTTTGCACCTTGTCCATATCGTCCGTTCCGCGAGATGTCAGACGACGCTCCAGTTCCGCCCAGGAAGGCGGCGCTATAAAGATGCGCACGGTCTCCGGCCGCTTGGCGCAAACCTGTTGGGCACCCTGGATCTCGATGTCCAGGATCACATCCCTACCCTCATCCATGGCGGCATCCACAAATTTCTTTGGTGTCCCATAGAAATTGCCCACGTACTCGGCGTACTCCAAAAACGCGTCCTCCTCGATCATCTGATGGAAGAATTCCGGAGCGATGAAATGGTAATGTACGCCGTCCACTTCCCCTTCACGAGGTCCACGTGTAGTAGCGGAAACAGAAAAGTACAGATCAGGATACTCCTTGAGCAGTGCGTTGAGAACTGTACTCTTGCCCACGCCTGAGGGGCCAGAAATAATGAATGTTTTCCCCTTGGTCAAAGCAATTCCTCCTGTGTGAAGTCTTCTACCTTTACGCCCAATCGGTGAGCCATTTTCTCCGTTGACAGAGCCGACAGCACCACATGATCGCTGTCCATAATAAGCACCGCCGCCGTCTTGCGGCCATAAGTGGCATCAATAAGCATTCCACTATCCCGCGACTCCTGAATAAGCCGCTTTACCGGTGCCGAGTCTGGGCTGACGATGGCAATGAGCCGCTGGGCGGAGATCAGATTTCCAAAGCCAATGTTGATCAGATCCATTTCCCGTTCCTCATTCGATGTTCTGCACCTGCTCACGTATCTTCTCCACCTCAGCCTTCATGTTCACCACATCCCGCGCGATGGACAAATCGTTGCACTTGGAGCCGATGGTGTTGCATTCCCGGTTTACCTCCTGGATCAGAAAATCCAGCTTTCGGCCAACAGGCTCGTCCCCGGAGAGCATAGTCCGCAGCTGAGCAAGATGACTGCGCAGGCGGACGGTTTCCTCGTCCACGGCGATCTTATCGGCAAATATGGCCGCCTCGGTCAAAATGCGGCTCTCCTCTATGGTGGTAGACTGAAGAACCTCCCGCATCTTTCCCTCCAGCCTTTCCCTGTATTCGGCAACGGTCTGCGGAGAACGCGACTCTACCTTGCAAACCACTGTCTCAATGGTATCGGCACGGCCGGCAATATCCTGATACAGCTTTTCTCCCTCCACGGAGCGCATCTGCTGATGGGCAGACAGCGCCTGGTGCAGCACGGCGCAGATATCTGCGGAGATCATCTCCAGGTCCTCCTCTGCCTTGGTCACCGTCAGCACATCGGGAAACTTTGCCAGAGCTACGGGTGTCAGCTCCCCCTGCAGGGAAAACATCTCCTGTAGCCGGCTCAGCGCCGCATAATAGCTCCTTGCCAGCGGCTCATTGACCTGCACCACCGTCTGATCGGCATCCACGGCATCTACGGTGACAAATACATCCACCTTACCTCGGGAGATAGACTTCTGCACCAGCGCCTTCATGGCGTCTTCCGCGAAAATATACGCTCTGGGCATCTTCACAGTGCAGTCCAGATAGCGATTATTAACCGATCGCACCTCCACGGTAATATTCCGCCCGTTGCGTTCCTCCCGTGCCCGGCCATATCCGGTCATGCTCTTGACCATTTTTTGACTCCTCCTCTATATCGTCAGCAGCAGTAAATGAAACGGCTGCCACCGAACAAACAATTCATGCAGACCAGTGCGCCGCACACCTTGGAGCAAATATCGTTACCGAAAATATTCGTCGTCCCGTTTCCATATCCGTTGGGCCGATAGGTGTTGCCTCGTCCCTCCAGAATATCCAGTGCCCTACGGTATTCCAGGTTGTTCGGATCCATCTGCACCGCCGTTTCATAGTACCGCTTGGCCTCGTCCATCCAGCCCCGGCGGTAGAACACGGCTCCCTTGAGATAATTCCACTCAGCATTGTGATTGCTCATGGCATTGAGCAATTCCTCGGCTAGATTCAGATTTCCCTGAGCAATGGTCATGCGCACACGGCTGAAGGCAGGGTCGCCTCCATAGCTGCCACTGTACCCTCCATATGAATTCCCGTCAAAGGGATTTCTCCCATAGCCTCCGTAGGGATTCTGTCCGTTGCCTCCGTTCTTACGCATGGATTGCACCGCCTCGTAGGCCTCGTTGATCTCCTTCATTTTCTCCTGAGCCACATCTGCCAAGGGTGAATCGTGGTAGTTGTCTGGGTGATACTTTCGAGCCAGATTACGGTAGGCTTTCTTTATTTCTTCATCTGTCGCGGAGTTGGGTACACCCAGCACCTCATAGGGGTCTCGCATTATTGGGTCCTGCCTTTCATTTGGCGTTCAATATTTCTCTTATTCTTTCGAAAGGTCCCGTTGAGCACGGCGTTCCCTACCGCATACAGTCCCTCATATACAACGCTCTCTATAATGCCCGTCCAGCAACCGAAATCCGCCAGCTCAAAGGCTGCCGCCATGGTGCGGATGGATGCATCCAAAGATGCCGCCACCCGCGCTCGGTCCTCAGGGCATAAAATGCCGTTCTCAACTTTATATCGCAACAGCAATGGATTGTAGCTGCCGCTCGTGCCGTCCTCTTTCAGATCGTCCAAAGCATCCACAAGGTAGATCCACCGACCCAAATGGTACAGCAGTTGCGCAAGCACCCGCCGCTTCACACCAAAGGGCTGCAAAGAGGCGGTATCCTGCAGCAGCAGCGCAAAGGCGTCCGCCGCCTCATCCGGCACCGGGCATTTTTCCCGCTCCAACACGGAAAGCCTGTCCAGCCGCACTTGAATCATCTTGTCCATTTCCGGGCAAGTTTCCTGCGCCTTCTTATAAGCCTTGCGCAAAAGCAGGGAAAGAAACCTGTACTTCAGGCCGCCCCAGAACCCGTGATCTGCCACGCCGTCCCGAAGCTGCCACCATGTCAGCAGCACGCTAATATCTGCCGCCGACTCCAATGCTGCCGTAGCCCGGCAGGCACATCGCGGATGAATCGGGTGCAGCACACACCGCCTTGCGCAGCACGCCGGCACCTCGCCGTCAGCTAAAAGCATAGCCAGAAAAACAAGGTCATAGTTCAGGATCATCCGGGCAAACGCGCCGTATCGCTCCCCCAGCGTATGACATAGGCCGCAGTAGCAGGCCTGATACCGCTCTTTCTCTTCCCCGCTTAGCCTTTCCGGAGAGATATGCACATATCCGAACATCAGAACAGCCGCACAACGGTATAGGTCAGCACTTCATGGTGCTTTGCATACCGGTCATAGAAAATGCTCGGGATGAATGCAGCAATGGCGGCCGCAATGGCGATGCAATAGCGTACCTTTTCGGCAAGACCGTCCGAGAGAAAGTATCCAAGCAGGAAAGCGATCACCGGCAGCAGATACACCAGTGCCACCACACCCAGAAGCTTTTTTGTTTCGCTCTGTACGACCACTTTGTCACCGGGTTCCACGCCAATGGGGTCGCTTGCACGGGCATGAATGGCGGCTCCGGTCATGCCGCAGCCGGCGCACTCCTCGCAGTCGTGTCCGCAGGCGGACTTGCGAGGCACGGAGATCTCCACGAAGCCAGGCTCCAGTTTTTTTTCAACCGTTGCAATCTGTGTCATGTGTTCTCCCTCTCACCCTCGTCAATTCCCGTGGAAATCAATTTAACATTCACCTGGTAATTACCCTTTGCGCTGACATTATCATAGCCACTCACTACGATTTTAGCTGGCAAAGTGTACTCCCCGGCAATGTTGAGATTGCCGAAATCCACCACCGCCACAATCTGCTCATCCGTGATGGCCTCGATCTCAGACGTTACTCCGCGAAGTGTAACCTGAATGCTCTCGGTAATGCACTTTCCCGTAAAGCCTTCTTTCACCCGCTCCACAAGGAATTGAGTCACAGTGACCGTTTTCTCCGTGACCCCGGTAACGCTAAAGCTCACCGTAGCGCTCTGGTTTTCACCCACCAACTCAGTGTCTTCCGGGGCAATAATGTCATAATACAGGACCTGCGACTGGGAAATATCCTGAAGGTACACAGTATCCAAAGCTATGCTTGTAATGGTGTTGAGCACATCCTTCTCACCCGCCAGAGTAACGGAGCGGGGAGCGATCGTGTATTCTATCTGTGCAAGGGTGGATCCGGACGACTCCCGCACGATGATCTCCAGCGGCACTTCTTTTGTAGTCTTCACCGGCACCTTCACCTGTACAAGTTTCACGGTGGGCCGAATGGCCGAATTCTCCACCGCGATATCATTGTAGTCGTACAGAGTAAAGCCCACAGCATTTTCATAGGACTTATCAGCGCCGTTAATATCCACCGACAGCTTGGCATAGCTGATATTCACCAGGTCATCCCGCTGTCCGTGGAGAAGGATGGACTGCGTATCCAGGATCGGCTTCTCAGCATAGAAATCCTTTTTGGGGGCGCCGGTCACTTCGCATTTAACGGGAACCTCCTTGGAAAACAGTTCACCCACCGTCACCGTCACCCGGTATGCGCTGGCCCAATCCACAGAGATGGCGTTTTTTGACACTCCATCCGGAAAAATCACCTGATACGACAGGCTTTGCGTGCCCACCTCTGTGATGGAGCTTGTGTCCACGACGATGCGAATGTCATCTTTATTCATCTTGTAGAGTTGGCGGCGAGGGCCCTTCAGCGTGAGGTCAATGGTGGTGTCATAGCCGGACAGCAGCATAAGGCCCTTGTCAGCCATAATCGTGCTCTCACCGGCAAACTCCACAGGAATATCCTTCACTGTCATAGGGACGCTGGGCATACGCACCGTGTCCACATACAGCCAAATAGCAATGGCAGCCACAATAGATGCCGCGATTCGCACCGCTTTACGCTTTTTATTCATCATCGCTGCCCCCCTTCATTCGGCGCAAACGATCCAGCCAAACGCTCTTTTGTGACGGCTGCTCTTCCGCCTCCGCTGTGGGCATGAGTTCGTTTTTCAGCAGTTTTTCAAGGGTCTCGGGCATCAGATGCCGCTTGAGCATCCCGCCAATAGCCACTGAAATGGACCCGGTTTCCTCGGATACGATAACTACCACCGCGTCGGAGTTTTCGCTCATGCCAATTCCCGCCCGGTGGCGCATACCTAAATCTCTGCTGAGATTCACATTTTTAGACAGAGGAAGCATACATCCGGCGCCCAGAATACGGCCGTTGCGGATGATCACAGCTCCGTCGTGCATAGGAGCTTTCACGAAGAAGATGTTTTTCAGCAGCTCGCTGGATACAGCGGCATCCAGCGTAGTGCCGCTGCGAAGCATATCATTCAGCAGCAGCCTGCGCTCAAAAACGATCAGAACGCCCGTGCGGGTCTTTGACATCTCGGTACAGGCAATGACAGTCTGATCAATTGCCTTTTCCAGCTCCGTGCTCTGCTGCTCCGGAGAGAGGAATCGTAAAAGCCGGATATTCTTGCTGCCGAGCTGCTCAAGTCCTCGGCGCAGCTCCGGTTGGAAAACGATGAACAGAGCCAGAACGCCCCATTCCACCACATAACTCAAAATATAGTTGATGCCCCGCAAATTCAGTATGGATGAGAGCCATAGGGCCAGAATAAAGATCACAACACCCTTGAGGATATTCTCGGCGCGGGTACTGCGCACCAGTCTCAGCAGCTTATAGATTGCAAAGGACATGATGGCTATATCCAGCACGTCGGTGATCCGAACCAGCATCAGATATCGCCACACATATTGCAGCACAGAAATGATAGAATCCACAGTCTGCTCCTTTCCTGTACAAATAGTTGCCATAGATAACACTTATTATATATATAATCTCGGAAAAAAGCAACAGGAACTATACAGTTTTCTTTGTATTCTCCCTAAGAATACTTCCAACTTCCCGCAAAAAAATATCGATATGCATCTCCGTATTGAAAACCGACGGACTAATGCGCACTGTTCCTGTTTCCAGGGTACCGGCGGTGCGGTGCGCCAAGGGTGCGCAGTGCAGTCCCGCCCGCACGGCGATCTGCCGTTTTGCCAGTTCCTCCCCTATCAACTCGCTGTCCACGCCTTTCACCCGGAAAGACAGCACGCCTGTCTGGACCATATCGTTTTCATCCGTAAAAATCTCCACGCCCGGCAGGCGCGAAAGTCCTACGGATGCGCGGCGTGTCAGCCGCTTTTCCCGCAGAGCAATGCGCTCCGGTCCGGTTCGTCTGACAAATTTTATGCCCTCCAACAGTCCGGCAATGCCCGGCATATTGTGTGTCCCGGCCTCCAGACGATCCGGCAGATCGGCTGGCATCGTCGGCGATCGGGAAGCACTGCCCGTTCCGCCGCATAAGAGTGGCTGTGCCTTCTGGCCGCACAGCAGCAGCCCCATTCCCTGGGGCCCGTAAAGGCCTTTGTGCCCGGGCATCGCCACAAAGGCCGCTTCCCACGCGGATAGGGAAACAGGCAGGATTCCCGCCGATTGGGAGGCGTCCACGATGAGTGGCGTGTGGAATTTCTTGCACAGCATCGCCAGCTCCTCTACCGGCTGTATGCACCCGAACACATTGGACACATGGTTGCAAATCACGACATCCACGCCCCGCCGAAGCGCCTTTTGGAATCCCTCCAGCATTTTTTCCGGTCTGAACAGCGGTGCATCGATCACCACGATCTCCACCCCCGGAATGCTGTGCAGCACCCGGGTCACGGCGTTATGCTCATATCCGCTCACCGCCACCCGGCAACCGGGTCGCACCAGAGTGCGAATAGCAATATTCAGCCCATGGGTCGCATTGGAGGTAAACACCACCTGCTCAGGCGACGGCACTCCGAACAGTTCCGCCGCCGCTTCCCGGCAGGAAAACGCCGTCTGCATCGCTTTCTGGGATGCCGGGTAGTTTCCACGTCCCGGCGAGGACATCTCCCCAACCGCATGTGCCATGGCCCATGCCACGGAAGGCGGCTTTTCCATCGTAGTAGCTCCGCTGTCCAGGTAGATCATACTCTCACCTCTCGGTATCCGCCCTGTGTTTTTTCATGGACGGACAGGGGTGTTAAGCCACTGCGCCGCAGGCAATCCATAGCTTGCCAAAGCTTCTCTCTTCTTATTTTAACCGCGTAGCTGCACCCGAGCTCCGTTAGGTCAACCGGCGCCCGAAAAATTATTGCCCAAACGCCACAATCCTCCAGGATGCGCATCATGCGCTGCGCCTGGGTCACGGAACGGGCGATAATGATCACATATTCCATACTGCCATTCCTCCTCATGCCATATTTTATGTGCCGAATCGGATCTTTGACACCCTCCAAAGCGCAAAAGATCCGGCATCCGAAAACGGATGCCGGACCCAAAGAATTTACTTGAAATTATTCCTCAGTCTCAGCGGCCTCTGCCTCATCCTCGGTAGTCTCTTCCCCGTGACCGCCCAGCAGAGCACGGATGGACAGAGAGATCTTCTGCTTCTCCTCATCGACAGCAGTGATCTTGGCGTCCACCATCTGGCCCTCGGACAGAACATCACCGGGCTTCTCAATGCGGCGGTCAGCGATCTGGGAAATGTGGATCAGACCATCCACACCGGGAACAACCTCGGCAAAGGCACCGAAGGTCATCAACTTCACGATGCGCACATTGGCAACATCGCCCACGTGATAGGTCTCCATAAACTTATCCCAAGGATTGCAGGAACGATCCTTCACGCCCAAAGAAATCTTGTGCTTCTCGGGGTCGAAGGAAATGACATACACATCCAGAGTGTCGCCCACAGAAACCACCTCAGCGGGGTTCTTGATGCGGGACCAAGACAGCTCGGAGATATGTACCATACCGTCCACGCCGCCGATGTCCACAAACACGCCGTAGCTGGTCATAGACTTCACGGTACCGGTGTAGTGCTTGCCAACCTCAATGCTTTCCCAGACAGCCGCCTGGGCAGCCTGACGAGCCTCGAACTGAACCGCACGGATGGAGCCCACCACACGGCGGCGGGCACGATTGACCTCGGTGATGCGCAGGGATACAGTCTGGCCGACCATCTCGCTGAGCTCGGCGCCACGAGGCATACCGCTCTGAGAAGCTGGCACAAACACACGTACGCCCTTGACATTCACGACGATACCGCCCTTGTTTTCCTCGGTGACCTTACCTTCCAGTGTGGTCTTGTTCTCACGGGCGATCTCGATGTCTTCCCAGACCTTCACAGCGTCCAAACGCTTCTTGGAGAGCATAGCATAGCCTTCCACGTCATTGACGCGGATGATGTAGGTCTCGATTTCATCGCCAACCTTCACCACATCCTCGGGCTTGACATTGGGGTCAGCGCTCAACTCATCCACAGCAATGTAGCCTGCCTGCTTGCAGCCCAGATCTACCTGGACTTCGGTGGGGCCTACCGCCGTCACGATACCGGTTACCTTCTCTCCTGTATTTAAAGTCTTAAAAGATTTTTCCAGCAGTTCCTCGAAGCTCTCCTCAGTGGCTTCCTTGTTCTTGATTTCTTCGCTCATCGTTGTATATACCTCCTTAATGATGCCCGCTGGCGTAGACGCACCGGCCGTAAGACCTGCCACAAGACATCCTTCAAAAAGGTCTGACGAGAGTTCATCGGCCCGTTCGATCTGAACGACCCGTCCGCATTTCTCCCTGCAAATCTCCGCTAAATGCTTGGTATTGGCACTTTTTCGGTCTCCGACTACGACCATGACATCCACTTTGGCCGCCAATTCAGCAGCCTCCGCTTGACGCCTATACGTAGCATTACATATTGTATCAAATATTTTTACATTTGTACACTGTTTTTTTAAAATTTCTTTTGAACATTCCCAAATGGCCCGCACACAAGTGGTTTGAGCGACCGCTGTTATGGGCAGATCCTTGCGTTTGGGATTCTCAGAAAGCCATCTCTCCAGCTCCTCCGGCCCGGGCAAGACCACCGACTGATTCGACCAGCTTGCCACGCCCATGATCTCCGGATGGTTCGGCTCACCGATGATGAGGGGTATTCTCCCATCGTCCTGTGCCTGCGCCACAAGCTGCTGGATGCGCAGCACATTGGGACAGGTGGCGTTGACACACTGAGCACCCAGCTCCTCCAGTCTCTGAAAAACTTCTTTCTTTTCTCCGTGAGATCGAATCAAAACAGTCTCACCGGGACGAATCTCCTCCCAGGACTCCGCCTTGCGCATTCCCAGAGCCTCCAGCTCCGAAACCACATTGGCGTTATGGATGATGCTGCCCAGCATCACGCAAGGGTTCCCCTGCCCCGTCGTTTCCCGGGCCATATCCACCGCCCGCTTCACGCCGTAACAAAACCCCGCGCTCCCGGCCAACGTCACATCCATACTTCTCCTCCCAGCTCATACGCCTGCCGCATCACCTCGTTGGCATTGGTCTGGTACTCCTCCACCGTACCCTTTCTGCCGGTATACACCGGGGCAAAGGGCTTGCCGAAAATGATGGGCACCGTGGCAAACAATCGCTTTTGCGTCCCGATATAAATCGGTAACAGCCTTGCACCGGCCCGAATGGCCATCATGGCCACTCCCCCCTTGGGTCGCAACCCCTTATTCTTTTTTCGCACACGTGTTCCTTCCGGAAACACCATCAGCATAAACCCATCCTTCAGTGCTTGAATGGATTTTTTCACAGCGCCTATGTCTGAGTGCCCCCGATTCACAGGAAACACTCCCAAATTATTCAGGAATGTGCGCAAGACCGGTATCTTAAAGAGCTGCGCCTTGCCCATGATCCGCAGATTAGCCTCACGCCCCAGAGCGGTAATCAGCAGGATCGGATCCCAGTTGCTGCTGTGATTGGGGCACAGGAGCACCGGCTCGTCCTTGGGCACATTCTCCAATCCCTCCACCCGAATGGGATGCAGGAAATTGGCGATGGGCTGCACGATGTCATATACCGTGGAATAATATTTGCTGCTCATAGCTGTGTCCGCCTCCTGATCACCTGCATAATGGCCTCCTTGCTCTGCTGAAAATCCATGTCCGTGGTGTCAACCCTAATGGCGTCCTCTGCCTCCTGCAGGGGAGCCGCATCCCGGTGACTGTCCGCCCAGTCCCGCTGTTTCATCTCCTCCAGCACCTGCTCAAAGGGTTTGGGAGTTCCCCGCAGCTCCAGTTCCGCGGTACGGCGTCGTGCACGCACCTCCACATCGGCGGTCAGGAATATCTTTACTTGCGCATCAGGCAGCACCACGGTGCCGATGTCCCGCCCGTCCATGATTACACTGCTGCGCCGGGCCATATCCCGCTGCATCTCCAATAGATAGTCCCGTACCGGCGGAATGGCGGACACAGCAGAGGCATACATGGAAATTTCCGGCAGCCGAATCTGCTCCGTCACATCCTCGCCGTTGAGGAGCATATGCTGCAAGCCGTCCTCGCTGTAACACATATCCACATGGATCAGAGGTAAAGCAGCCACCACAGCGCCCGCATCCTTGGGGTCAATGCCTTCCCTAAAAATATAGTAACCTATGGTACGGTAAATGGCACCGGTATCCACATATACGATGCCCAGCTCCCGGGCTACCGCCTTGCTCAGTGTGCTCTTGCCTGCGCCGGAAGGTCCGTCCACCGCCACGGAATATATGCTCATACTCTTTTCTCTCCTTCTGTTTCTGCGGCGGCAATGCCTGCCGCTCTCCCTGTAGACCATGCGATCTGCAGATTAAATCCGCCGGTGTAGGCATCCACATCCAAAATCTCCCCGGCAAAGAAAAGCCCCCGCACTTTTTTGGATTCCATGCTGTTGGGATTCACTTCCCCCACTTTTATACCGCCGGAGGTAATGATGGCTTCCGCCACAGGCCGAGGCCCGGAAACGGAAATCGTAAAATGCTTTATTTCCCGCAGCAGCGCTCGCCGCTGCTCTTTTTTCAGGGAATTCGCTTTCAGGTCCGGTGGTATGTCCAAACGCTCACAGAAAACCGGTACCATGCTGCCGGGCAGCAGATGCAAAAGAATATTATCCATGTTACGGTTGCTCTGCTCCCGCAGATCCCGCAGCAGCCGCTCGTCCAGTTTCTCCTCGCTTAGTGCGGGCTTTAGATCAACAGACAGCCGATAGTTGTGCTTGTCCCAGTCCCGCAGATGGGCACTGGAAGACAGCACCAGCGGTCCGGAAACGCCAAAGTGAGTAAACAGCATCTCGCCGAACTCGCTGAACACCGCTTTCCCTTTCTCGTTCAGCACCGTTACCTGCACATTCTTCAGTGCCAACCCCTGCATCTGCGCGCAGCAGGGGTCGTCGCTCACCAGCGGCACGAGAGAACCCTGCGGTTCAACTATGGTGTGCCCCAGTTCAAATGCCATGCGGTAGCCGTCTCCGGTAGAGCCTGTCCCCGGATAGGACAATCCCCCGGTAGCTAAAATAACCCCTTGTGCGGGATAATCCGCCTTTTCACCCTTTACCCCGCAAACGGTGCCGTCCCCGGCAATAATGGAAACCGCCCGGTCATGCTCCCATCGCACGCCCAGCTGCTCCATCCGCCGCTTCAGTGCCCCGGATACATCAAAGGCGCAATCCGACTGCGGAAAAACACGGCTTCCCCGTTCCGTCTTCAGCGGCACACCGATCTCCCGGAAAAAAGTCATGGTGTCCGCACTTGTAAAGCGCGTCAGCGCACTATATAGGAACCGCCCATTGCGCGGAATGTGGGCCATCAATTCCTCCAGCGGGCAGTTGTTGGTCACATTGCACCGGCCCTTCCCGGTAATATTCAGCTTCTTGCCCAGCCGTTCATTTGGCTCCAGCAGGCGGACACTTGCCCCCCGCTCCGCCGCGGAAATGGCCGCCATCATACCGGCAGCCCCGCCGCCGATGACAACGATCTGTTTACTCATCTTCCTCATACCCGAAGATCCCGTACCGGGACCACACCCGCTCCAGCTCCGAAAAGTTCTCAGCGGTCTCAGCACTTTTTTGCTGTCCAACAGCCATAATCAATGCGTTGAGCAAGCTCACCGGCGCCGCCATAGAGTCCACAAAGGAGATCATATCACTGCTCACCAAAAGCGATGCGCTGGCCATTTTATATAAAGGCGACATTTTACTGTCCGTTACGGCTATGACATCCGCCCCCCGGTCCCGGGCAAAGCGCACAGCATTCACAGCCATCTTGGAATATCGCGGAAAACTGATGCCCACCAGCACGTCCCCCGGGCCAATGCGCAGCATCTGGTCGAAAATCTCACCCGCCGCCGAGCTTTGCACCAGCGTTACATTCTCAAAAATCAGGTGAAAATAAAAATTCAGATACCCCGCCAGAAAAGAGGAGGACCGCACGCCCAGCAGGTAGATATGCTTCGCCCCCATGAGTTTTTCCACAGCTAGATCGAACTCCGTACGATCCATGCGTTCAATGGTATTGCGGATGGTTTCCATATCCCGCTGCATAACACTGCCGGCAATATCACTGCCGTTGATCTGGTGACCGGAGGCCTCGATGCGCTGAATACTGGTCAGTTTACCACGGATCAGCTCCTGCAGCGCCTTCTGCATGGCCGGATACCCATCATACCCCAGCTGCGATGCAAAACGCACCACCGTAGATTCGCTGACCTGCGCGATCTGTCCCAAACGGCAAGCAGTCATAAAGGCCGCCTTGTCGTAATTGGAGAGTATGTAATTTGCGATCCGCTTCTGGCCTTTGGAAAAATCATCCATTCCCGTGCGTATCAGATGCAGCACATTATGGGTCATTTTCATCGCTTCCCTTCAGCTTTCTGACTTCAAAATCTGTTAAGGCTCTCCACTTGCCGCATGGCAAGTTTCCTAACATAATTCCATGCTCTGCCAACCGCTCCAGCCGTAAAACGTTCAATCCTGCCTGCTTGCACATCCGGCGGATCTGCCTGTTCTTTCCCTGGTGAATGGTGATGTGCAGCACGGCTTGTTCACTCTCTCCGGACACAAGCTCCACCTGCGCCGGAGCGATCACCTCCCCCTCCAGGCTGCGCATCTGCCGCAGCAACGCAGTACCTTTTTCCCAGTCACCCCGCACCGTGACCCGGTATAGTTTGTCCACCTCGAATTTCGGATGGATCAGACGCTGCATCAGCTCCCCATCGTTGGTAAACAGCAGCAACCCTTCGGAATCCATATCCAGCCGCCCCACGGGAAACACCCGCGCACCGCAGTCCTGCACCAGCTCCGCGGCAGTCTTGCGGCCGAACTCATCGGACAAGGTGGTCACATACCCCCGCGGCTTGTGGAGCATCAGGTACACTTTCTCCTCGGTCCTCTCCAAAGGCTTCCCATCCACCAAAACGCAGTCCACGTCCGGGTCCGCTTGATCCCCAGGCCGTGCCGCCACACCGTTCACCGTGACCCGGCCGCAAAGCATCCATTCCTCTGCCGTGCGTCGGGAGCACAGCCCCGCCTGGGCAACGATTTTCTGCACGCGCTGCCGCACCGGTGTCACCTGCCTTTTATCTCACAATTCTCTCTTATTTCCGGGAAAATACGCCGTTTCCACTCCGTCCTCCCGGCAAAATCCATATTCATACAGAGCCGCGTGGTCGGCCCAGTCGTTGCCGTCCTGCAGCGTCACTGCCACCAGTGTCCGCCCATTCCTTTCCACGCATGATACCAATGTACGCCCGGCTGCCTTGGTATAGCCGGTCTTCATTCCAATGCACCCCTCCAGCTCCCGGAGCAGCCGATTGTGGTTTTTCATGCTGCGCCCGGCTGTTTGGGCAGTGCTTGTAGAGCAGATGCGCATAAATACAGGCTGCGCGGATGCATACGCTGCCAGCTTCGCCATATCCCGGGCTGTGGAATAATGCTCCTTCCCATCCAGCCCGTTGGGGTTTTCAAAATGGCTGCTGTCCATGCCGATCTCCGTGGCTAAATCATTCATCAGCCGAGCGAATCGCTGCTGCCCGCCGCAGGCCTCTGCCAGCACCAGAGCGGCGTCATTGCCGGAGCAGAGCATCAGGCCGTACAGCAGGCTCTCCACCGTCATCTTTTCTCCGGGCTTTAAATACATGGACGAGCCCTCCGCCATATGCCCCGGCAGCACCGTGACCTCCTGCTGCATTCCGCAGTTTTCCAGCACCACCAGTGCCGTGAGGATCTTGGTGGTGCTGGCAATGAGCATCCGTTTATCGGCGTTTTTCTCATAGAGGATCTGTCCGTTATCACAGTCCATCAGCACTGCGGCTGTGGCAGAAACATCCACGGCCCATACCCTCTGCATCAACAAAATCAGCACCGCCAGCGCAGCAGCGGCCACCCGTGCAAGTTTCAATCCCCATCACCCTCATAGCAGTTGATGGTGACAGTATACGCAGTTAAAAATCGGTAGTTTCCTTCTTTTTATCGATGAAATTCTCCACCCGATCCAAAACCTGCGGCACCATCTCGATGATGCGGTCAGCAGTACCCATGGCGGGAATAGTCACCGGCATCACCCGTGTTACGCCATCCTTTACCACCAGAAACGCCACCGGATCCACCTTCACGCCGGCCGCTGTACCGCCGGCAAAATTCTTGCCGTCCGCCTGCTTGCCGAAGTCGCTGCCGCCGCAGCTAAAGCCGAAGCTCAGCCGGGACACCGGCACCAGCGTCACGCCGTCGGGGGTCGTAATGGGCTGTCCGATCACGGTATCACTGCTGACCATCTCCCGCACCTTGCTCATGGAGGTCTCCATCATTTCGCTGAGGTTGGTCTTCTGCTTGTTTTCCATATTGTTCATCCTTTCCAGCTTGTCTGTTTATATCGTGTGCCGCCTTTTGCGGCTGTTTGCGTAGTCGTAGGAACCATTTGATAAGCGGTACACCGCAGGCAAAGCCTATAACCGTCAAGTCCCAGATGAGGAAGGATATTCCCACCTCTCCGGAGACCGTTGTCTTCCCCCCTTGCAGATCCGGCTCCAGATGGATGTGCGGATCCGGCATATGAAGAAGCTCCTGCAGGGTCGGCATCACCGCGAACATGGCGGCACTGAGCTTGCCGTAAAGAAGGGCCGTGTCCGCCGGATCTTCCCCCCCGATTATCGCCGATATATCCATGGGCGAAATATATATTCGCCGAAAGGTCATGGCAAATCCTTTTTTCAGGATCCTCCACAGCTCCGGCAGGCTCTCCAAAATGGCGGAAAAGCCGGGTTTCCAAGGCTCTCTGTCCGCTTTTTTCTTCTTTTCCTTCTTAGGTTTCTCTTTCTGTTTTTTGGGGGTCTGTCTCTCCTTTTGGGGCATAATTTGCAAGCGTATTAACCCCAGTCGTGCCACAACCCTCGTCTCCTCTCCGAAGGCTATCTGCACACCCACTCGGCTGCACTGCACCGCCAGCAGGATAAGAAGCAATATTCCCACTATCCACAGTGCCGTCAACCCTTTCCTCCCCCTCTCAGGTATTCATCTCATCGCTGATAGACCCGTCAGTCTCAAGCCTGAGCTGGCCGTCATTTTCCAGCCCCGGCATCTCCGGCAGATCCTCCAGAGTGTTCAGGTGGAACGCCCGGAGAAATTCCTTGGTGGTGCGGTACAGCCGCGGCCGTCCCGGCACCTGCAGAAAGCCGCACTCCTCGATCATATGCCGCTCCAGAAGCAGTCCCACGGTGTAGGAACTGTCCACTCCCCGGATCTGGTCAATATAGGCCCGGGTGGTGGGCTGATAGTAAGCAATGATGGTCAGCACCTCCAGCGCAGGCTGGGAGAGCTTTGCGGGCTTGCGTATTTCAAAGGCCTTGCGGATAATATCGGCATATTCCGGTGCCGAGCAAAGCTGCCAGGTATCCGCCATGCGCACAAGGCGGATACCCCGCCGCTCAAAGCTGTAATAATCTCCCAGCTTCTGCAGCACCAGCTCCGCCGTAGGCCGGTCCAGATCCAGAGCCAGACAGATACGGTCGATGTGCACCGGCTCTCCGGAGGCAAAGAGAATGCCCTCCAGCGCCGCTTCGATCTCTTTCATTTCCAGTATTTCCATATTCCCTCCGATTACACCTCGGTATCCTTACTGCAGGATACCATACAGTCCTTCGGACCTCCTGCCAGACGCAGCACCCGTTTTTTGCACAGCTCCAGCACCGCCATAAAGGTGGCCACCAGCTCGCTGCGGCTGTGGCTGCCCTTGAACAAAAGCAGAAACCGTGTAATGCCTGCATGCTTTACACGCCGCACAATTTCTTCTGCTTTCTCCTCCACGGAGTACGGTTCCCGCTTCACAATATCCTCAAAAACAGAAAGCTGCGGATGCATGGCCACATCCCGCCGATCCAGCAATTCCTGCATAGCGATTGCCAGGTCGCCCGGATCATGGTCGTACTCAAATACCTTGCCCCGCCTCATAGGCTCCGGATTCTTGGTGAATATATTGCGGCCGAACTCACTCATAGGCCCCAGCTTCTCCGTGAGCTTGCGTATCTTCTGGTAGCACTCGCCCCGCTGCCGGTCCTGGAGCGACTGGATGAGGGCGTCCATCTCGCTTTGTGCCTCCTCGTCCTCAATGGACAGGAGCATTCTGGTTTTGATATACATAAGATGGGTGGCCATGGTTACAAACTCGCTGGCTACCTCCAGATCCATCTGCTGTCTCTTTTCCAGATACTCCAGATATTGATCCAGGATCAGCGCTATGGGGATGTCTTGTATTTCAATTTTATTCTTACTCAGCAGGAACAAAATCAAATCCAGCGGACCCTCAAAATCCTCCAGAGGCTCCGCCGCCTTGTTTTGCACCACTTTTTCCAGTTTGAAAATGGGACTATCCAAATCAAATTCTCCTTACAGGCCGACAATGCGGCAAAAAAGTTCAAAAAACCACAGGATGGCCTTGGAAAATGCACTGCTGCCCACATCAAAAAACACCAGAGCGAAAAGCAGCAGCATACCGTACCTTTCGTACCGCATAAGCTGGTCATAAGCCCGATCCGGCAGCACGGAGAAAAGCACCTTAGACCCATCCAACGGGGGGATGGGAACCAGATTAAACAGCCCCAAACCGATAGAGAGCACCGCCACAGTCAGCATAAAATCCAATATGGCTTCATTGGTCTGGGTCCAGCTCGCCCCGCTGAAGATGATCTTCGCCGCAAAAAGCATTAAAAACGCCAGTAAAAAGTTGCTCACCGGCCCGGCCAGCGCCGTCAGCGCCATGCCCTGCTTCGGTTTTTTGAAAAAATTGGGATCCACAGGCACTGGCTTTGCCCAGCCAAAGCCCGCCGCAAACATCATCAGCAGACCAAACCAGTCAATATGCCGCAGGGGGTTCAGGCTGAGCCTGTGGGCACGCCGGGCGGTGGGATCTCCCAGAGCGTAGGCTGCCAGTCCATGACACGTCTCATGCACCGTCAGGCACAGCAGAACTGCCGCCAGCCGCTTCAGCATATCCAGCAGGGAACCAAAGTCCAGCGCAGCCCACAAATTGCTCAAATAGTGCAAGACAATACTCCCCCATCTTCAATCTTTAATAACGAAAAATATTATACCAAAAAAAAGATTCCAATTCAAGCGCAAAACCGCAGCGAAGCAGAAAGGTTACATTCACTACTTTTTTACTGCTAAATGTAACTGTTTTGTAGTCAAAAAAGTATAATGTTGTAGCTGCATTGTAAAGAACATAATCCATCTCTCTGCTATAATAAAATCACAAAATAAGTACAGGAGGAATGTAACATGAAACCGATGAAAACTATCCGCAATTTGATCGTTTTGCTGACGGCTGTTTGCTTCGGTCTGGCCGCAATTGCCTTCTTCCTGCCTCAGGGCATCGGAACGGTATGCGCCATTGGTACCTTAGCGCTGGCCGCATTGGTGCTGATCCTCTGTCTGGCCTACGGCGTACTGTATTTCGAACAGCGCCGCACTGCCGTATAAATCTTTCACAAATAAAAGAACGCCGCAGGCTGCAGTCTGCGGCGTTCTTTTATAATGCTCTCATGAACTCATCACGCAATCCATAGCCGGTAAGTCCCTGTCGAACCTGCTGCAAAAGCCTCTCCCGATCCTGGTTCAGTGTCCCCTTCAGGGTCAGATAATTGGAAGCGTGGTTCATACGAAATACGCTCCCCGGGCTGTCAATGTGCTGCAAAAACAGCTCCATCTCCCGCAACACCTCCACGGCGTCCAGCACACAAAAGCTTCCCTCCCGCACCCATTTTTCAAGGGGTGTGCCCGGCTCCACCATTAAGGTAAGCAGACCGATATACTCGGGATTCATGGCATTAAACGCACGAGCCGTCTGTATGGCATGCTCCTGCCACAGTTCCCGGCTGCCAAGTCCTGAGATAGCTGTAACGGAAAGCTGCAGACCGCTTCTGCGGGCCTTCTGCCCGGCTTCAATGATCTGAGCCGCCGTGTGGCCCTTATTCATCCGCAGCAGCACCTCGTCGCAGCCTGATTCCAGGCCCATGTAGACCATCTTCAGACCATTTTCCCGGAGAAGCAGCAATTCCTCCCCGGTTTTGATCTGAATGCTGGTGGGCGATGCGTAACAGGTCACCCGCTCGCACTCCGGAAACAAGCCATATATCAACCCTAATATCTGAATAAGATCATCTGTTTTGCGCATCAATGCGTCACCGTCGGCCAAAAACACCCGGTTAACATTTCTATAGACACGACGGGCCATCTCGAAATCCTCCCGGATCTCCTCCATGGGGCGCATGGCAAAATGCTTGTCATTATACATATCACAGAAGGCGCATCGGTTGTGACTGCATCCGTAGGTCACCTGCACGATGAGACTGTATGCTTCACTGGGCGGACGATACACTTTTCCTTTATATCGCACGGTCATCTCTCCTTTCACTTTTAATTATACTGCATTTTCCCCCGGATGAAAAGAGCATATTCTTTACCGCCGCACCATATAGTGTTCCATGGAAATCTACCGCTAAAGCGAAAGGAATGTTCAATACCATGGAGGATTGCTATAATCGTGTGGAACTATGCGGGCAGATACTCACGGCACCAGAGTTGTCCCACACAAACCACGGAGAACTCTTTTACCGTTTTATTCTGTCCGTCCCCAGGCTATCCGGTCAAAGCGATGACCTGCCGGTGCTGGTGCGGCAAAACCTTCTGCCGGATTGTCTGCAGGAGGGCGACACTGTGACCCTTACAGGGCAGCTTCGCTCCTTCAATAACCGCAGCGGGCAGGGACGGCGGCTCATCCTATCCGTCTTTGCCCGCAGCCTTTCCATAACACCTGGAGCTCGCCCGACAAACCGGATCTACCTGTGCGGCGCGGTGTGCAAGCCTCCTGTCCTGCGCAGCACGCCCCTGGGCAGGGAGATCTGCGATGTTCTGCTGGCGGTGAATCGCCGCTGCGGACGCTCGGACTACTTGCCGGTGATCACCTGGGGGCTTTTGGCCCGGCAGGCGGCGGAGCTGGAAACCGGCGACAGCTTCTGTGCCGAGGGACGTGTCCAGAGCCGGGTGTACTTAAAAGTGGCAGATGGTACAGCCCTGCAGCGCACTGCTTACGAGGTATCCATTATGCATATGGCCTGCCGGGAGGATTTCCCGGCGGAATGAAAGACACGCAGGAGGTTCTCTCCTGCGTGTCTTTTAGTGCTGATATTCAAATTCAAGGTTATACATGGATACGATGTCCCCATCCTGAATGCCCATTTCCTCCAGCCGGTCAAACAGTCCACTCTGGCGAAGCATTTTGTCAAAATACATCCGGCTTTCATAGTCGGAAAAGTTGATATTGGCCATGAGCCGCTGGAGCCACGGGCCCTCCACCAGCCAGGTATTGTCCTCCACATGGATGTTGAGCGGCTGGGAGGTATCCACTTCCGGCGGACGGGGCACATACTCCGGCTCATACACCACCACCGGAGGAAGCTGCGTCAGCATACGGCCGACGGCCTGCACCAGTTCTCTCGTCCCTTGGTGGGTGGCAGCGGACATCGTAAGGAAGGTATATCCCGCCTCCTCCACATGGCGGCGGAGGGTCTCAAGCCGGTCGGGATCCTGCAGCAGATCCGTCTTATTTGCCACCACAATCTGGGGCCGCTTAGCGAGCTCCGGAGAGTAATTCTTCAGTTCCGCATTGATGGCGTCAAAGTCCGCCACCGGGTCACGGCCCTCGCTGCCGGACACATCCACCAAATGCACCAGCAAGCGGCAACGGTCAATATGCCGCAGGAAATCGTGCCCCAAACCCGCTCCTTCGCTGGCACCCTCAATAATGCCGGGAATATCCGCCATGACGAAGCTGACGCCGTCATCCACATACACCACGCCCAAATTGGGATACAGAGTGGTGAAATGATAGTTGGCAATCTTGGGATGAGCCTTGCTCACCACACTAAGGAGCGTGGATTTTCCTACATTGGGAAAGCCCACCAGCCCCACATCCGCCAGCAGCTTCAGCTCCAGGACCACATCGTGGCTCTCACCGGGCAGACCCGCCTTGGCAAAACGGGGCACCTGCCGGGTGGGGGTGGCAAAATGCTGGTTGCCCCAGCCGCCGCGGCCGCCCTTGCAGAGCACAAACGGCTCATTATCCGACATATCCTTGATAATTTCGCCGGTCTCCGCATCCCGGATCAGCGTGCCCCGGGGCACACGGATTGTCAGGCTCTCACCGTCCTTGCCGCTCTTGCGGCCCCCCTGGCCGTCTACACCGTTGCCTGCCACATACTTGCGCTTATAGCGGAAGTCCATGAGGGTGGACATGTTATCATCCACCCGCACGATGATGCTGCCGCCGTTGCCGCCGTCACCGCCGTCTGGGCCACCGGCGGCTATATATTTTTCCCTGTGAAAGGCTACGGCACCGTTGCCGCCGTTGCCGGCCCTGACGGTGATTCGAGCCTTATCAATAAAGCCGTTTGCCATACAAAATACCTCGCTGCATAATTTATCCTATTCTATCGAAAACCGATTGGTCCGTCAAGCTACTCCTCCGTGAAGTGCACATGGGAGAAGATATGGTCCTGGCAGAAACAGTGATACCCGGCACACTTGCTGCAATAGCGGAACTGCAGGTCGGGATAATCCGTATCCGTGCGGCCGCAGACGGCGCATTTGTGGTGGTAGGCTGCCTTCTGCTGTTGCTTCTGTGCCTGATGCACCGTGTGTCGATAATTCACCGCTCCGGGAGAGTGGCGGTACTCGACCTTCTGCCGCCAATAAAGCAAATGAGGCGTTGCAAAGAGCGCAAAGTTCAGCAGCGCCAGTATAGGAGTTATGATTCCCACGGCGTTGCCGTGTATAACGGCGGAAACGATCTCAAAGGCGAAGAATGCCCCGACGATGATGGCCAACCACTTGATCTTGATGGGGATAATAAAAAACAGCAGCACGGCCATATTGGGAAACAGCACCGCGAAGGCCAAAAACATTGACAGATTCACATAGCCTGTTCCGGCCAGAGTGAGGTAGTAGTTTCCTGTAATAAGGCTGGTGATGACCACGCCCAAAAGGGTCAGAAAAGAACCTCCCACATAGTACAGCGTGAACTTGGCTGTGCCCCATTCCCGCTCCAGCGTAGAGCCGATCCAGTAATAGAAATACAGCGAAATAATCAGTGCAAAGGGACTTGCATATCCCGGCACGAAGACAAAGCTCACCAGCCGCCACACCTCACCGTGGAGCAAACCGTTGAGGTTGAAGGCAAGAAAGTCCAGAGCCGTTGCGTCCGCGTTACGGCTGAGCAAGGACAAAATGTACACCACCACATTGCCGATGACAATATAGCGCATGAGGTTGGGAATGCCAAAGCGTGTATGGCGGGCGCAAAAGCGCTCCACCGATTCATAGATTTTTTTCAAAAGGAACTCCTCCTGTTCGATTCATTCGCTTTATTGTAGCCTAAAGGCAGAAAAAAGTCATTACATTTCTTTTAATTTTTCCCACTTTCTAAGATAAATTTGCAGCAGTCCAATGATTGACTGCCATCCGCTGAGGAATTATAATAGCAAAGGTAAAATTCAAAAGGAGGTCTATCTATGGGGGAAAAATGTGAAAACTGCGTCTATTACTCCTACGATGAGGAGTATGATGCCTATATCTGCGAGATGGATCTGGATGAGGACGAAATGGTTCGTTTTCTCTCTTCTCGGGTGGACGCCTGCCCTTACTGGCGGCCCGGAGACGAGTATATCACCGCGCGAAAGCAATAAAAAATGGGTACCGCCATCTGACGGCACCCATTTTTTATGGAGAAATCGGAAGATAAATGTTCACTGCGCCCAGCACGGTGCGATAGGCGCCGTCCACAAGGATCTGCAGGCTCTGCACCCCATTCAGCGAGCACAGCGACTGTGTCAATCCGCGCACAACACGCTCTTGATCCACGGTGCCCTCACACAGTTTTCTGTAATTGCTGTATGAGAAATTCAGGCAGCATACGTCGCCGTCCATCCAGATGCCGGCCACATCCACTCCATCCGGCAGAAGTTTTTCCAGATCCTCGTTCTCCGGCCCTTCCAACAGAGCTTCCATGACCCGTTGGCAGCGGTTTTCACCCTCATAGATCAGCAGCTCACGCCTTTCCGCCTGCAATGTTCCCCCCGCATCTGGGAAATAGAGCGTCACAGGTACCGCCTTCACCACATCCTCCGAGCTTGTGAGCAGCACATCATCCGTGGTTAATTCCAGCGTCTCACAAGCAGGCAGCAGTTCCCCTTCTACCAGGATCTGCAGCCGCCGTACGCCCGGAATCTGGGAAGCCGACAGGGTTAAGCAATAGTCGGCCACCGTCAGATCAATGCCCGACAAACGGCCGTAGGCGGCAGAAAAATCCAGTGTGGCAAGGCCGTTGGCAACAGTGCACCGCAGCAGATCCGTCCCCTGCGGTATAGGCGATTCAAAGTCCATTTTTTTATCCCGATTTTGCAGAAGCTCCACAACCTTCATCACCTGCTGCGCGGCTGTGTCTTTTTCCTGCTGCGTCCAATCAACCGCCTGAGAATGGATCACATCGCCGCCGGCAGGATATTCAGACGCGGGGTAGAAAAGCTGCAGACTGTGTCCACTGTTTTTGTCTGCCGCGCAGCCGGTCAGCGCGAGCACCAACGCAAGCCATGCGGCCGCCATCCATTTCCTGCTCATGTCGTCACCTCCACCTGCGCAAATCGGACAGTAAAAACTGTGCCGCCGTTCTCCCGGGGGGTAACGGTTATTTCGCCGCCACGGCGATGCACCGTGTCACCCACTATGCTCAGGCCCAGCCCTGTGCCGCCGATCTGGCGGGAACGGGTCTTGTCCACCCGATAAAACCGCTCGAATATATGCGGCATATCTTCCGGAGGAATACCAATTCCGTTATCTTCCACCGTTATCACTACCTGATCTGACTCCACGGCTACATAGGTATGGACAAAACCGCCGGGCGCAGTGTATTTTACCGCGTTTTCCATGAGGTTGTACAGGATCTGGTGGATGTCCCCCTCTGTGGCCAATACGGCGGCAGTGTCATCTGCCTGACAATGCAGGTCTATACCTCTCTGCCGGGCCACCGGCTGCAGCATACGGGTCACGCGCTCCAGCACAGGCTTCACTTCCACTCGAACGGCAGGCTCTATGGCGCCACTGTCCAGCCGGGTCAGGCGGAGAAGATCCTCGGTGATCCGTTCCAGACGGCTGGCTTCGTCCCCAATATCCGCCACGAATTCCCGGGTAGTCTCCGGGTCTATATTTTCTGTCTGCAAAATGGAATCCGCCAGCAATTTAATGCCTGCCAGAGGCGTTTTCATCTCATGGGATGCATCAGACACAAATCTGCGCCGGGCTTCCTCTGTTGTCTGCAGGCGGTCGGTGAGACTGTTGAACTCTTCGGCGATCTGCGAGATCTCGTCAGAGCCTTTTACCTGAGCGCGGTGGTTATACGCACCTTCCCGCACATTGCGGATGGCCTGCAAAAGATGACTGATGCGGCGGGTAAACATCCGAGAGAGCAACAAGCTGACTCCCAGAACGAGCACCGCCACCACAGCGGAAATGGATATTAAGTTCTTTTGCAGCTCCCTGAGCAGTGTGCCCTGCTGGGCATCGTACTGGTATGCATACACAACGCCGATGATCTGGCTGCGGTACACCACCGGTGCCGCAGCACGGCTCAAAAACGCCTCTCCGTCATATCCGCAGTAAAAAGCGTCATTTCCTCCCAACGCCCTGGCGATCTCTGTGTAGAAGGCGTACTGCCCCCTTGCATTTTCCTGCTGGCGGCTGTCGTAGAGCACACGCCCCGCCGTATCTGTAACCATTACACGGCTTACACCGGTCTCCTCCAGGCCCAACAACGCCTTTTCCACATTGGCCTCCGTTAAGGCCGACAGGCCCGATAGCGACGACTCGATAACCTTCACGCTGCTGCTGAGAGTGGACTCCTTGGACCGGAACACCAGATTCTGGGACTCAATCAGCGGATATGTATTGAGGATGACCAGCACGGCGGCAATGATGGAGATATAGCTCAGGCCTATCTTAAATCGCAGTCTGATCTTCATACTGAAAATAATATCCCACTCCCCATTTGGTCAGAATGTACTGCGGCTGGGCCGGATCCGGCTCCAGTTTCTCCCGCAGGCGGCGGATATGCACGTCCACGGTCCGATAGTCCCCGGCATAGGTGTAGCCCCACACCTGATCCATGAGTTTTTCACGGCTGAAAACATGGCGGGGATTCTTCATCAAAATCTCCAGCAAATCGTATTCCTTGGCCGTCAGATCCACCACACGCCCTCCACGCAAAGCCACACGCTGTCCCATGTCCAAAGTGAAATCCCCATACCGCAGCAGGCTGCTTTCCCGGGCTTTTCGCCTGCTCCCGGCGGAGCGGCGCAGCAGCGCGCGGATGCGTGCCTTCAGCTCCATAATGTTGAAAGGCTTGGTCACATAGTCGTCCGCTCCGCAAGCAAAGCCCATGATCTTGTCACTGTCCTCGCTTTTGGCCGTGAGCATGATCACCGGAACATCGGAAAAGGTGCGGATCTCCATGCAGGCCTCACTGCCGGACTTACCCGGCATCATCCAATCCAAAATGATGAGATCATACTCTTCCCGCCGGGCCAGATCAACAGCAGACACGCCATCATAGGCGGCCTCCACATCGTATCCCTCGTTCTGCAGGTTAAAGGTAATACCCTTCACAAGCAGTTTTTCATCGTCAACTACCAGTATTTTCATTGTTATTCCTCCGTGCAGACAAGATAGCGTATGTTTTCGATCAGGCTCATGCCGATGCCTTTCACCTGATCCAGTTCCTCTATTGTTTTAAAGGGACCGTGTTCCTCCCGGTAGGACACGATACGCTGAGCCAGTGTTGGGCCGATACCCTCCACGGCAATCAGCTCTTCCTCGGTAGCGGTATTGATGTTCACCGGCATGACCTCACACTGTGCGTCGCTGTCCCGCTGGGTGGTGATCTGCCACGCGCCGCCGTCGGCTCTTAAGTCCTTATACAGGAGCATTCCCAGCGCAAATGCGGCTGCCAGAAGCAAAAGCGCTATTTCGCTTTTTGTTGGTTTCAATCTCTCTTTCACTGTTGACTACACCCTGTTTTTTGCTTATAATTTATTTAAAAACTTTTGCAGCAATATGCTTGCTTCAACTATTATAGCATAAATGGAGAAAAACGACCATGAAAAATCGCCGCATTATATCTGTTTTTTTTATTTCACTTTTTTTGGCTTGTCTTTTTTTGACACCGTGCGCTTATGCACTGGAGGATCCGTCACTGGACGCCAGGAATGCTTTGCTGGTAGATGTGACCGCTGAGCGCGTGCTATATGAGAAAGACGCAAAGGTTAAAGCCTATCCCGCCAGCATTACCAAGGTCATGACCGCTCTGCTGGTGCTGGAAGCTGTTGATCGGGGTGAGCTGTCCCTGTCCCAGCCCATCACCGCCTCATCGGTAGCCATCAACAGCATTGACGAAGACAGCAGCACCGCCGGTATTGAAGCCGGTGAGACATTGACAGTGGAGGAACTTTTGAACTGCCTGCTGATTGTTTCCGCCAATGAAGTCGCCAATGTGCTGGCCGAAGCTGTATCCGGCTCCATCGCCGGTTTTGTGGATCTGATGAATCAGCGCGCCCAAGAGCTTGGCTGCGAGGGCACCCATTTTGTGAATACCAATGGCCTGCATGATCCGCAGCACTACTCCACCGCCTGGGACATTTATCTTATGGCTCGGGAAGCCATGAAGCACGAGCTGTTCACAACCATTTGCGCACGCAAATCCCACGATGTGCCCGCCACCAACAAGTCCGGCATCCGTGAACTGCATTCCACAAACGCTCTCATCTCCAACTGGCGTGTATTGGGTTATATTTACGATTACGCCGATGGCCTTAAAACCGGTTTCACCGACGAAGCCGGCCGCTGCCTGCTTTCCACAGCGTTGAAAGACGGACGCCGCCTGATCTCCGTGGTTCTGGGTTGTCAGACAAAGGAAATCAATGGTGAAAGCAAGATCATGAGTTTTGTGGACTCCGCCGTATTGCTGGATTGGGGCTATGACAATTTCAGCGTGAAGACGGTATTCACCAAGGAAGAACTCCTTCAGGAGGTGCCGGTGGCCCTAAGCAAGGAGACCAGCGCCGTACTGGTACATGCGGCCGACGATGTGTCTTTCCTTTTACCAAACGATGTTACTCCCGATATGCTGGAGCGCAAGGTCACTGTATACGGCGATACCGCCTTTGCCCCCATTGAGGTCGACCAGGAGCTTGGCGAAATGACACTGTCCTATGACGGCTATACCTACGCCACGGTTAAGCTGCTAGCCGCCGACAGCGTCAGCGTAAACCGCTTTCTGCAGGCTAAGTATCTCATCGGACAGTTCTTCTCCAAAACGATCGTAAAAATCTTCACCGTGGTACTGCTTCTTCTTGCAGCCTTTGTCTTCATCTGGCTGAAGCTGCTGCGGCCCAGGAGGCGTTACAGCTCCCGCCGCAGGAGGGGACAGCGCTTCCGCAATTACCGCGGCAGACGCAGATAAATATAAGCAAGGCAGGCACCCCGGCGTCTGCCTTGTTTAGAAAGGACACAGTATGCCCCAAAACGATCTCCACATTGTATTTGAAGACAAGTATCTGCTTCTGTGCGTAAAACCCGTGGGCGTTCTCTCCGAGGACAGCGAAAGTGGTGCCTCCATGCCCCGGCTTCTGTGTGCGCATTATTCCGCCCTGCGCCAGCCGAACTATATTGCTACCGTGCACCGATTGGACAAGATCACCGGCGGCCTAATGATCTTCTCCCGCCGCAGGGAAGTCACCGGAAAGCTCATCGCCGCCGTAGCAGCGCATCAGGTAGAAAAGGAATATCTGGCAGTGCTACGGGGTCATCCGAAGGAAAAAGAGGCTGAGCTTACTGATCTTCTGTTCCGGGATGCGGCGAAAAACAAAAGCTATGTGGTCAATCGGATGCGTAAAGGCGTGCGGGAGGCAAAGCTGTCTTACCGCGTGCTGGCGGAAACCGAAGAATTGACTTTGGTGCGTGTACGGCTGCACACCGGGCGTACCCACCAGATCCGGGTGCAGTTTGCCTCCCGGGGTCTGCCCCTGCTGGGGGACATTCGCTATGGCAGCAAGGACCCGAAATGCACCACCTCCCTCTGGTCATACCGGCTGGCACTGACCCACCCCCTCACAGGTGAAAAAATTGATGTCTGCCAGCCGCCTCCGGTGCAATATCCCTGGAACCTCTTTTCCTGCGCGGAGCTGCAGAAATAAACAGCAGCACCCGAAGCGGCATAAGGCCGTTTCGGGTGCTTTTTTTACCAGCCCTGGAAGGCATCCCGGCGCCGGTAGCCGGCGCCGGCAGACTGGTTCTCATGAAACTCCACAAACTTCAGCGAATAAATATCTCCGCTGACAAAGCGGTTTTGATCCGGCTGATAGATCACCAGATAATCATTGCCCACACTGGCCAGAATCCCCTCCCATTGAATGGCCTGCTGGGTACCCATGAGGAAGCTGGCAACCACATAATACCCCAGATTCCTTGCCAGCAGTCCCCGGATAGAGCTGTTGGTCACATCCCGCCTGCCGGCGGGATCCTCTGTCGTTTCGATCCCCTCCTGCCGCAGCATTATGTGATCCGGCCGATGAGGGATCAACGCCATATTGCTTTGACTGGTCTGCATAGGCGTCATACCGCCCTGCATGGGACTTATACTGCCCTGAATCAGATTTGTATCACCTTGCACAGGACTCATTCCCATCCCATTTTTCTGCATTGGTTCCGTATGTAACTCCAGCATACATCGCACCTCACTCAAGTTTCATAATAGGCGTCTGTCGGGACATAAAAGCAATGTCTTCCGATCTTTTCCACGAATTGTCCCACACGGGAGGGAAAATAGCTTTTACAGGGCTTGTCGTAGGGGTTGTAAAACCACAGTGCATCCCCCACAATCGGCAGGCGGTTGCCGGCCAATGCCCAATCGGCTATATAGTAGTTCTCCTGAGTAGGCCGCATATTGTAGATGTTCTGGGGGTTATATACGCCGGCGGTATGCTCCGCCAGGCAGGTGAATTGTCCCGGCTGAAACACAACATTGAATAGATCCCCCTTGCCCAGCCGGGCATACTCTCCGCCGATGACATTGACCCGATTCATTACCACGCCCGCCACCGCCTTCATGCCAACTTCTCCCTCGCCTCCCGCCTCACACTGAATGAGCCGGGCCAACAATTCTCGCTCATCATAGGCCATTGCTCTCACGCTCCCATTGCTCTATATACTATGCAGCGGGTAAAAATAGGGTGCAAAAAGCTGCGGAGTATTTTCCGCAGCTTTCATGTTTTATTCTTCTTGCTTCAGTGCCTGTTCCAGTGCTATCGACAACTGATCGGGACAGGAGCTGGGCTTCCCTCCGCACGGAATGCCCTTCATTCTCCGGATAGCTTCCCGGGCAGGCATACCTATAACCAAACGGGAAATACCCTGCAGGTTACCGTTGCAGCCCCCCTCGATACGAACATCCCGAATGATCCCGTCCTCCAGTACCACCGTCATCCTCCGGGAGCAAACCCCTCGGGGCTGATAGGTATAGGTCATAGTTGCTTCCTCCTTTGCAATCGTTAAGCCACTACCGACGTAAAAATCCCCACACCCAAAACAGAGAGAGTGCCCATGATAATGGCAGCCAACAGCACACCGCCCATACAGGCCAGAACACTCTTTTTAAAATCCATGTCCAGCAGACTGGCCGCAAGTGTACCCGTCCAGGCTCCGGTGCCGGGTATCGGGATACCCACAAACAGCAGTAGTGCCCAAAACAGGCCCCGTCCCGCTTTTTCCTGCAGCTTTTTGCCTCCTTTTTCACCTTTTTCCAGGCACCAGGTAAAGAACCGGCCAATGAACTTCTTGTCGCAGCCCCATACCAGCACTTTTCTGGCAAAGAAATAGATGATCGGCACCGGCAGCATGTTTCCAATGATGGCAATGATAAAGGTCAGCCACAGAGGCAGGCCAAACGCAACGCCGTAGGGGATGGCACCCCGCAGCTCAATGAGTGGAACCATAGATACACCGAATACGATCAGACAATGCTTCAGCATGAAATAGTTGCTCCTAACTTTAGAATGCCTTTATTATACACATTCCATCGCCCATTGACAAGGCTTAAACCAGCGCATATTTCCGGGCATAAAAATTATATCGCTGGCGATACTCCTCGCTTCCGGTGCGCACGCTGTCCAGATAACCATGAATATCCAGCCGGCTCTTTTGCATCTGCACAACGCAGCCGGCGATATTGGAGCAGTGATCGGCGATGCGCTCCAGATCCGTCAGCAGATCTGCCCACACGAAGCCTGCCTCCATACTGCATTTGCCTTCCTGCAGCCGCAGAATGTGACGGGAACGAAGCTGCTCTTTCAGTGTATCCACCACCTGTTCCAGCGGTTCCACCTCCCGGGCGGCAGTTAGATCAGCGTGGATGAATGCCGTCAGCGCCAGATCCAATATTTCGTCCACTGCCCCAAACATTTTGCTCATTTCTTCCATAGCTGCAGGTGTAAAGCTCATGCCCTTGCCGCGCAACTCTTCTGTGGCTTCCAGAATATTCACCGCATGGTCGCTGATTCGCTCGAAGTCGCCGATCATATGCAACAGTTCCGCCGCCTCCACCCGGTCCTGGTCGCTCAAAGGACAGCCCGACAGCTTCACCAGATAGGTGCCCAGCTCATCCTCATAGCGGTCAGCGGTCTGCTCATCCTCCCGAATACTCTCGGCACGCTTATCTTCGTGCTTGCGCAGTTCACGCATGGCATTCCGAGTAGCACGGACTGCAGTAAGGCCCATGTTCATAGTTACCTCATGGCACCGTTCCATGGCCACCGACGGAGTAGCCATAAGCCGTTCGTCCAGCTCCGGCACACTGTCATTTCCTGTATGGTCGGGAATAATGCGGCAAGCCAGCCTCTCCAGAAAGAATGCCATAGGCAGCAGCAGGACGGTGCACAGTACATTGAATACGGAGTGAACTATTGCGATGCCCAACTGGTCGATGTTTCCCGAAAGCAGCGGAATGTCCACCAGCGCCCGCAGCAACTCAAAAATCGTCAGCCATACGGCGGTGCCGATGATGTTGAATGCCAGATGCACCACCGCCGCACGGCGGGCGCTGCGGTTGGTTCCGATGGAGGAAAGCATGGCTGTGACGCAGGTACCGATGTTCTGGCCCATGATGATGGGGATTGCCGCTCCAAATGTGATCTGTCCTGTGGAGGACACCGCCTGGAGAATACCCACCGACGCCGAGGAGGACTGAATAATAGCTGTCAGCACTGCGCCGGCGATCACGCCCAGGATCGGATTGGTGAATATCAGCAGCAGTTCCCGAAAGCCTTCCATATTCTTTAGCCCCGCTACAGCGCCGCTCATGGTTTCCATGCCAAACATCAGCGTTGCAAACCCCAGAAGAATAAGACCCGTGTCCTTCTTCTTGCCGCTCTTACCCATCATATAAAGCGCAACACCGATAAGAGCCAATATGGGCGTGAATGAGGTCGGTTTGAAAAGACGCACAAGGAAATTGCTGCTCTCAATGCCCGATAGACTCAGGATCCACGCTGTCACCGTAGTGCCCACATTGGCACCCATTATCACATAGATTGCCTGCCGCAGAGCCATCAGCCCTGAATTGACAAAGCCTACCACCATCACCGTGGTGGCCGAGGATGATTGAATCACCGCTGTAACACCCACACCGGTGAGGAATCCCGCAGTCTTGCTTCCTGTAAGTTTGCCCAAGAGGTTTTTCAGTCCCTGCCCCGCACGCTTTTCCAGTGCGTCTCCCATCAGGTTCATACCGAACAAAAACAGGCTTAATCCGCCTATAAGTGTTAGCACGTCAAAAAAAGTCATATTACTCTCTCCTGCATAGTATTCTCATTTTCTTCTTTCGTTTATTTTATCCGGTCTATCTTAAATTCGAAACCGCAGATAGGTTAAATCTATATTAAACCGGAAAAAGTGTCTCCCTAAAACGCAATGTGCCCTCTCGTGCAAGCAGCACAAGAGGGCACTCCATGACAAGGGGACTTTTCCTATTTTCACATATTTTGTTCATTTCCAGGGAAAAGAACTGTAATAACTGTTCCCTGCTCCGGCTGGCTTTGCAGCTTTACCTCCGCGTCATGCAGCGCGGCGGCGTGCTTAACGATGGACAGCCCCAGGCCTGTGCCGCCGATAGCACGACTATGGCTTTTATCCACACGGTAAAACCGCTCAAAGACCCGGCTCTGGTGGTCATAGGGAATCCCAATGCCGGTGTCCTTTACCGTTACCAAGGCCCTGTGCCCACTCTCCCCCACCGTTACGGTTACGCTGCCGCCGTGGCGGTTGTACTTGATGGCATTATCGCAGAGGTTATAGATCATCTCATGCAGCACCTGCCGCACCCCACGAACCGTCTGCTCATCACCCGCAAGGTGCAGGGAGATCTCCTGCTTGTTTGCCACCGGCATCAGGCTCTGCAGCACTTCGTCGCAAAGTGCGTAAAGGTCAACGCCTTCCCACTCCATTTCGCCGCCCTCCTCCATCCGGGAGAGATCCATAATGTCCTCCACCAGATTGGTCAGACGGACGCACTCTTTCTGAATGTCCCGGCTAAACTCCCGCACCTTGTCCTCAGGCACAAGGCCCTGGCTCATAAGCTCGGCGAAGCCGGAGATGGAGGTCAGAGGCGTTTTCAGCTCATGGGATACATTGGCGGAGAACTCCCGGCGCAGCTTTTCCCGTTGTTCCCGCTCTGTCACATCCATGGTCAGCACCACGGCTCCCGTGACCTGCCCGGACTCCAGAACCGGGCTTGCTATGACCGATAGCGTTCTCTCCCCCTGCTGCAAAAGCCGCTCGCAGCGTTGCCCGGCCAAGGCCTGCCGCGCCGCTTGACGAAGCTGTTCCTCACGGCACTTTGCAATGTTGTCCGCTCCCGCCGGAAGAAGTGTAGCTGCACTGTGGTTTTCCGTCAGCACCTGTCCGTGCAGATCAATGAGCAAAAAACCTTCGCTCATGTTCTCCGTCATAGCGGAAAATTCCCGCATACGCTTGCCCAATTCGTCCATCTGCTGACGAATGGTGTCCTTTTGCTGACGCAGCCGCTGGGTCAGGGGCTGCAGTTCCGGGTACACATTCTGGGGATCATCGGGTGAAATGGCATTGATGGGCTTTGTGATCTGCCTGGCCAACCGCACCGACAGCGCAGCCGCCAGCAATAAAAGCCCTGCCACGGTGACCGCTATGGGCCACGCCATGTTCAGCAGCATGGCGCCCAAACTGCTCTGCTCCCGGCTCAGACGCAATATTGTGCCGTTTTGCAGGCGCAGGGCGTAGTAAAGATTCTTTTTCAGCACCGTGCTGGAATAGTGACTGCTCGTTCCCGTCCCCTCTTGCAAGGCACATGCCACCTCCTCCCGGCTCAGGTGGTTATCCATGTCTGTAGCTTTAGCCACACTATCATAGAGCACCGTGCCGTCGGAGGCAATGAGAGTGACGCGATCTGAAGAGCGAATCTGATCCGGGGCAATATACTCCAAGGTCTGCCGTATCTGCAGTGCCTCCTGAGAGAGGGATGCAAAGGACTGTTTCTCATAATAACTATATAGTATGCCGGAAAAAAGGCAAGCGCCCGCCAGCAGAACAAGCAGCGCAAGGCTGAAGGAGCTGCGAATGATCTTACCGGTCATGCCTGTCCTCCCAGCTTATAGCCCACACCTCGGACTGTTTCGATCATATTTCCCGCCTCCCCCAGCTTCTGCCGCAGAGTGCGGATATGCACATCCAGAGTGCGGTTTTCCCGCTCCGCCTCCAGGCCCCAGACGCGATCCATCAGCACATCCCGGGTCAGCACCCGTCCTTGCTGCCGCAAAAGCAGGGACAGTATCTCAAATTCCTTATAAGTCAGTGCGACTTCCCGCCCATTTACTTCTACCTGCCGCCGCTGAGGGCATACGCACAGCGGGCCCATCTGCCATACTTGCTCCTCCTCCGCCTTTTCCGTGCGGCGCAGTACCGCCCGTACCCGGGCCAGCAGCTCCATCATGCCAAAAGGCTTGGAAACAAAATCGTCCGCTCCGCAGTCCAAGCCTGTCACTCGGTCAAACTCCGTATTCTTCGCCGTGAGCATAATGATCGGTATAGCTGATGTAGCTGAGGTGGATCGAATTTTTTTCAGCACGGTGAATCCATCCTCCTCCGGCAGCATCACATCCAGCAGTACCAGTTCCGGCAAGCGTCTATTCACGGCGTGCCAGAATTCAGACGGTTTTTCAAATCCCGCCGCTTCAAAACCCTGGCTCTGCAAAGCATAGATCACCAATTTGCGGATGCTGTGGTCGTCTTCCAACAGATAGATCATCGTTCTCACCTTCCTTCGGTTTAATTATACCGTATCGCTGTTAAAAAGAAAATCCGCTTTATGTTAAATCTATCTTAAATCATGGAGATTTCCATAAAAAGCATATAATCTATCTTTCTTCTTTTTTCTCCCATTTTATCAAAAACATGTCGACATTGCCTAACAAATTTTGTATACTATAAAAAGAGTTTTGTTTAGGAGGGAAACTGAGGATGGGCATATCCGATGTAATCACCCTATTGGGCGGGGTGGCCCTGTTTCTGTTCGGCATGAGCCTGATGGGAGACGGCCTGAAAAAGGTCGCCGGAAATAAGCTGGAGCTGGTACTCTATCGACTCAGCAGCACCCCCATCAAAGGCGTTTTGCTGGGCACCGGCGTCACCGCCGTGATCCAGTCTTCTTCCGCCACATCCGTGATGGTGGTGGGCTTTGTCAACTCTGGCATGATGCAGGTCAAGCAGGCTATTGGCGTGGTCATGGGCGCTATTTTGGGTACCAGTATCACCGGCTGGCTCCTTTGCCTGTCTGACCTATCCGGCGGCAGCGGTTGGATCGATCTGCTCAGTACCTCCACCCTAACAGGCCTCGTGGCTGTAATTGGCATCGTTCTGCGCATGGCCGGGAAAAGGCAGTCCACTATGGCCATTGGAAATATCCTCATGGGCTTTGCGGTTTTGATGTTTGGTATGTCCGCCATGAGCGGCGCAGTGGCTCCCTTGAAAGAGAGCGCGGCATTTACCGGTCTACTCACCAGCTTTTCCAATCCGTTTTTGGGCATTCTGGTGGGTATAATCTTCACCAGCGTCCTTCAAAGCGCATCTGCCGCTGTCGGTATTCTGCAAGCATTGGCTATCACCGGCGCTGTGACCTTTGAGGTTGCTTTTCCTATTATCATGGGCGTTGCTATCGGCGCCGCCGTGCCGGTTCTGCTCAGTGCGCTTGGTGCCAATATTTGTGGACGCCGTACCGCCTTTGTCTATCTGCTTATTGACATGCTGGGTGTGGCGATTTGGGCATCGGTGTTTTATGCGGTGAATGCCTTTGCCCACTTCTCTTTTCTGACCATGCCCATGACCACTGTGTCCATTGCTCTGCTGAACACTCTGTTTCGTCTGGCCACCGTGGTTGTCTTGACACCGTTCATCGGTCATTTGGAGCGGTTTGTCTGCTTCTTGATCCCGGACAAGCATGGAGCAGATCCCGCTCAATTGGAAATGGATCGGCTGGAGGAGCGTTTTCTGCAGCATCCTGCTCTGGCTATTGAGCAGAGTCGGGAGGTCACGGCTGCTATGGCCAACACCGCCTGCAGCAATCTGATGGATGCACTGCAGCTTATCGGCTCCTACAGCGACAAAGGATTTCAGCACATTGAGGAGCAGGAGGATACCATCGACCGTTTTGAGGATAAGCTGGGCACCTACCTTATGAAGATCACAGTTAAGTCTCTGAATACACGGCAGAGCGAAGAGGTTTCCAAATATCTGCACACCATTTCCGATTTTGAACGTATCGGCGACCATGCGTTGAACATCGCCGAGTGTGCTAAGGAGATCCACGAAAAGAATATCGTTTTCTCCGAGCAGGCACAACACGAATTGGCTGTGCTGGAGCAGGCCATCCGAGAAATTCTGCACCTGTCGGTGGATACCTTCATCGCCAGCAATGTGGAGGATGCCCGTCGGGTGGAGCCGCTGGAGGAGATCATAGATACCCTTTGTGACGAAATGAAGAGTCATCACATTGATCGGCTGCAGCAGGGCGTATGCACTTTGAACCAAGGCTTTGTCTTCAATGACCTGCTGACGAACTTTGAGCGCGTGGCCGACCACTGCTCCAACATCGCCCTTGCCGTCATCGAGCTGCAGTCCGATTCCTTCGATACACATGAGTATGTCCGCAGCCTGAAGATGATGAAGGACGAATCTTTCGCCAGGTACTACGATGAATACAAGCAAACATATGCTCTATAAGCAAAGCAAAATGCGGAGGCGCCAGCCTCCGCATTTTTTATTCTTTTACGCACACAGTCAGCACATATCCCTCCGGAGAAGGCAAAAAGCGGAAGAAAAAGCCAGCCGGCGCTGAAACAATCTCCTCACCCCGCAGCGCAAATTTCACATTACGATACTCCATTAGCCGGCCGCCCCGGCATTTGATCCAGCTCTCTTTCAGCGTCCACAGCCGCAGAAATCCTTCGTCCTGTTTCTGGCTTGGCAGATTTGCCAGCCATCGCCGCTCTGCCTCCGTCAGCGTGCGCTCCAAGCGGGGATTCACCGGTCGGATCCGCTCCAGATCCACACCCACATCCTTCTCGCTGACGGCGCATACTACATATTCGCCGCTGTGACTGCAATTAAAGTAAAGAGGTAGGTTGCTCTGCGGTTTTCCATTTTCTGTCCGGTAGAATACAATCTTCTCCGGATCTACTCCCGATATATGGGCAAGCATTTTCCTCGCCAATTCCTCGGTTGAATATTTCTCTGCCGGCTCAATCGCAATGTCCATCCTCTCACCTCCTCCCTTTATCCTATCACAGCCTTATGCGTATACGCAACGCTTTTTCCACAATAAGAATCCATCCGGCTTTTAAGAATTTGTCATCCCGGTCCATAGACAATTACCTGTCGCAATGGTATGCTGATGCAGGAAAAAATACAGAAAGAAGAACCGCCATGAATACAAAGGCTAAATCCTCCCTTACCAAAGGCTATATCATGACCCTATGCGGAGGTCTGTGCTGGGCAATCGGCGGTGCCTGCGGGCAGGTAATGTTCCGTGACTGCGGTGTCACCTCTGACTGGCTGGTGCCCATCCGTCTCTTTACCGGCGGCGTAATCACTCTGCTTATCACGGCCCTCACCGGCGGAAAGCCACTGGAAGTCCTGCGCCATCGGAACGCATGGTTTCCCCTGTTGGTCTTTGCTTTGCTCGGTTCCGCCCTGTGCCAGTATAGCTACTATACCTCCGTGCAGTACGCAAATGTAGCTTTCGCCACGGTATTGTCCTATTGCAGCCCTATTGTAATTCTGCTTTGGACCATTGTTTCCACCCAAAAAAAGCCCCATGCCTACGAACTGATCAGCGTGGTGCTGGTGGTACTGGGCGCTTTCACCTGTGTGACCCACTTTAACCTGAACACATTGGCTGTACCCGTCAAAGGTGCCGTGTGGGGCATAGTCAGCGCCGTGTGTTTCGCCTTTTACACTGTGTCCCCCCGGAAGCTGATGCAGCAATTTTCCGTTCTTTCCATCACGGGCTGGGGGATGACCATCGGCGGTGCCGTGATGCTGTTGCTGTTCCGCCCCTGGCAGATGGAGGGCATCGCGTTTAACGGTAGGTTATGGCTGCTCCTGGCCTGTGTCATTCTCCTGGGTACAGTCCTCTCTTTCGGCCTGTTTCAAAGCGGATGCAACATTGTGGGCAGTCTGGCAGGCAGTGTGTTGTCCTCTGTGGAACCGGTGGGGTCGGTGGTGATCTCCGTGCTGTTTCTGAAAACCACCTTCTCCCGGCTGGATATTCTGGGCTTTTTATTGATACTGATCACTATTCCCCTGATGGCCCTCGGAAAGGCCCGGGAGTAATCTCAAAAAGTAAACCGCACAGGCTGCAACCTGTGCGGTTTTGATCAATCACAGTGTCTGTATGGTGTATTTTGCCATTTGCCGCCGTTTATTCTGTGCATCTCCTCCGTAAGATGGTCCCACCGCAGCACATCCCGGTTATCGGGATAGAACTCAATAAACTCGCCCTCAACGAAAGTGTAGAAGCGAGAAATATCCGTACACATACCGAATGTAGGCACCTGCTCCGTGCTCAAATGCATGGAATACGGCTCATTGTCCACCGTTCCGCTGAAATGCAGTCCATCCCGGTTCAGCCAAAGCTCACCCTCGCCACAGATGACAGAGGTGTCGTCCCCTTTGAGATTCTTATATTTGGGTAATCTTCCCACCCGAACATGACCCCTATATGTAAAGTTCGGATCCTTTACATCTTCCTCTGCCTTTTTCCGCTCCAGCAGCACCCAATCGCTGACCAGCTCAGGGCATACACTCCCCTCTCCAACCGGACTCAGATTGTATTTCTCATCCAGGGCAACGGTGTTACCGCAGGCGGTGCAGCGCATTTCGTTTCCGCTGCACTCCATTTGGTACATAGCACCGCACTTAGGACACAGGTATAAAAGCGTATCCAAATTTTTAGCCATCTGCCCCTTGCCGCTGAATGTCACCTGGGCCTGTTTATTCCAGATATAATCGTCGTGGGCCAGCAGACGGTTCATGGTGTCCTCAATTTCCTGAGGCGTCAGCTTTTGCAGATCCTCTGCCGTGAACATCCGGTCCACGGTCACCTCCACACGACCTACACGCTCATCCAGGCAGTGCTTGGTGTAAGTCAAATATCCGCCGGAAACCTTGGTATAGTACACCGTAACCCCCATCAACTTCAGGAACTTCCCCGTGCCAATCATCACCGGCTGTGCCATCCCCGTGATGGAACTCATACCCTCCGGCATGATGCACAGGTTGCCGCCCTTTTTGATGATGCCGCGCATCTGCCGCATGCAATACAGGTCAGGGGTAAAATTCTTCTTGGGAATGACCTGCGCCAGCTTCAGGAGCAAGCAAACCGGAAAACGAACGAACTCATTGTATCCCACCACATAATTGAGTTTGTTGGGATAGCACGCCGGCCCCGTAAACTGGTAGTCCACGCGGGAAGCATGGTTGCTGATGAGAATAAAGGGATCCTTATCCTTGCGGGGGTCGGCCTTAAAGCGGAACGATGTATTGATCCTGCGGTTGAGGACCTTCACCACCTGCATGAGGATCCAATACAGCAGTCCATTGGGCAGCTTCACCTGCCGCTTAAGCAGCTTTTCCTGCAGTGTCTGTTTCATAGGGCTTCACCTCTGCTTATTTATCTATGATTTAATATTGTAAAGGTTTTCTTATCATAATTCTACCCTTTTTTCAAATTATTTGAAGCAAGCGCTCCATCAGCACCCGATCGTCCGTGTCCTCAACCAGCAGCATCTCCTTGGCCCCGGGATAGGGTGCCTCCATGGGAGCATCCGGCAAAAGCCGCTTTGCTGCGGCCACCGGCTTCACCAACAACCTGTCGTCGCACACATAGGCGGCAATCCGTCCATGAATATACAAAATGTACTCTCCCATCATCTTTCGGTGCGTAATCCCCTCCACCCCCGAGAGCTGGTCGAGAATATAGTCCATGTACTCCTTGCTTGTGGCCATTTCCTTCTCCGTTTTCCTCAAAGTATGATTATTCCAGGGTATGGGGCGTCTTCCTCCTGATGGCAAAATGCGCATACAGCGTCAGCAGCGCGGACAGCAGCAGCTCCGTGTAATAGCTCAGGCCTCTGCTGAGAATCATACCCGGCAGAAGCAGCTCCGCGCCGAACACAGGAACGAAAACGGTCAAGAACAACTTTTCACTGATACCCATTCCACCCGGCAGGGGCAGCATATCCACGGAAATAGAAATAACCGCCTGCAGCAGGACAATGGTTATAGCTGAAAAATCATGCAGCCCGAAGGCACGATACACAAAATAGGTGGACAAAAACAACGCACACCGTTGCACAAAGGTGATGCCCAGCACATTGACCACCACAAGCTTATGGGTCTTGAAATACTCGGCTGTTTCCCGATACTTGTCCATACCGGAGTTCAGCTTCTCGTGGCGGCTTTCCTTGTACCGCAGCAGGTGCAGCTTCTCCAGCAGCGCAAGGCCCTTACTCATAATGGATTTTGCCAGAGACGCGTGGAAAACCAGCACCATCAGAATGACCACGCAGATCACGTTCAAGGCAATGCCCAGATAAAAAACCGGAAGAATATCTACAAGGTACTTTTGAATAAATCCCTGTCCGAATATGACCATGCCCAATCCCATAAGCACCAACACAGCCTTATAGGTAATGGTGACCACCATCAGCACCAGAGTGGATACCGGGATTGGGATATCCTTGCGCTTCATATAGTAGATCTGAGCGGGTTGACCACCGGAGGCCGAGGGAGTTATGCAGCTATAAAAAAAGCCAATAGAGGAAAACAGGAAGCAGGTCCATTTTTTCAACCGGACATTCAGTGTACCCATCATATAGTAAATAATGATGGACTCTCCCCAAATAAAGAAGACCACGCACAATAGAGCCGGAATCAAATAGGCCTTCTGCACCTTCTGAATAATCTGCAAATTCAGTTTTAGGTCCTCTCCCCGAAATACCCCGTAAACGGTGACCCCAAAGACGAGGATAAGGAAGAGAATCTCCCATATTAGCGTCTTTTTATTGTTCATAAAGTGCTCCGATCTCGATCCTGAAAGTTTGCTTCTTATTTCAATAGATACTCTATAAAAAAGTCCCGAAACTCTTGCAGTTTCAGGACAATTCGTGGTCCGAGTGTCGAGATTCGAACTCGAGGCCTCTTGAACCCCATTCAAGCGCGATACCAAACTTCGCCACACCCGGATATTCACTTTTGCATTCTCTGAATGGAATCAGCTTGTTTATAATACCACCGCCCCCGACAAATGTCAACCCATTTTTTTCTGGAAAAAACAACTTTTCTTTCTTTGTTTATTGTTGACAAACATAACCCCCTATGGTACAATAAATCCTGCGTTTGAGTTGAGTGTACTTTCACTCACGGAGAGATGGCTGAGTGGTCGAAAGCACCGGTCTTGAAAACCGGCGATGTGAAAGCATCCGTGGGTTCGAATCCCACTCTCTCCGCCAAAGCGCTTTATATGGTTCTGCAGAAGTACCCAAGTGGCCGAAGGGGCTCCCCTGCTAAGGGAGTAGGCGGCTTAGAAACCCGCGCGAGGGTTCGACTCCCTCCTTCTGCGCCAAACCCCGAAAATCCTTGTAAATCATGGGTTTCCGGGGTTTTTTCATGCCTTAATACGCTCTGGCGGCGCATAAAACTATGGCGCAAAATTGCTGTAAGTTTTGATAAATTGCGCTGCGTGGGCTACATTGTGGCCTACAAATTCGGGCAGAAAATCACACGTTGCGATACATACTTTGGTACTCTTTCACGCCCTTGGCTTCGTCAATCTGCTTTTCGTGCAGATAGTCATATATAGCCTGCATGGAGGTGGGCGGTTCGCCCTTCGCCTTGCGATACCGGTCAATCTGTCGAACGACCTCGCCGTGCAGCAAATCCATGTGCCGCATTTCCTCTGGCGGTAGCCTTTTTGCGCCGTGTTGGGGTTCACCGCCAGGGTAGTGGAGAGAAGCCTCCGGGACAGCAGCTTCTCCCCATTCTGCATAACATCCGCCGAAAGCCCCTGCTTCACATGGCGGATCATCTGCAGATAGGTGGGCACTCCTTCTACGCTGCAGAAATCGTCAAATGAGATCATGGCGTCCTGGCACCTCCCGTCGAAAACAAAACTGTACTACACGCATAATACAGTTTCCACCTGTATCAACCACATAGTACAGTTTTGTTGGTCAATAGATTTTTAGAGAAAAATTCAGCAATCCATCTCCACCAGTGCCACGGCGTGCGCGGCCATACCGCTGCCGTCCCCGGTGAAACCAAGATGCTCCTCGGTGGTGGCCTTCACCCCCACCCGCTCCACACCAACGCACAAAGCCTCGGCGATGTTCTGGCGCATCTGCTTGCGATAAGGTGCCAGCCTGGGAGCCTGGGCCAGAATGGTGGCGTCCACATTCACAACGCGCACCCGCTTTTTTTCCAGCTCACCGGCCACTTTTTCAAGCAAAAGCAAACTGCTGATGCCCCGGAACTCCTCGTCCGTATCGGGAAACAAGCAGCCGATGTCCTCCAGTCCGGCGGCGCCCAGCAGGGCGTCCATGATGGCGTGGGTCAGCACATCGGCATCGGAATGGCCGTCCAGGCCTTTATCATAGGGCACGGTCACACCGCCCAAAATCAGTGCTCTCCCCTCTGTCAAGCGGTGAACGTCGTAGCCGTGTCCAATGCGCAGATTCGTCATGCTCTCCCCTCCCGATCTTTCAAAATCGCCTCCGCCACCACCAGATCCAGCGGCCGGGTGATCTTAATATTCTCGCTGTCCCCCGGCACCAGCTGCACCTGCTTGCCCAGCCGCTCCACGGCGGCACAATCGTCGGTTAAAGAAACACCGCAGGTGACGGCGGACTGCAGGGACGCCCGCAGCAGCTCCGCCTGAAATATCTGGGGCGTCTGCACGGCAAACAGGGTGCCTCGGTCCGGTGTGGACCGCACAACATTCCGGGCATCCACCACTTTTACCGTGTCTGTAACCGGTACGGCAGGGGCGGAGGCGTTGGTCTGCTGGGCACTCTCGGCCACGGTGTCGATCAGCTTCGGATCCACCAGGGGGCGTGCTCCGTCATGGACGGCGATCAACTCCGCTCGGGAGTCAGTCTCCAGTGCTCCGGATAATACGGATTCCGTTCTGCTTTCTCCGCCTTTAACGATTTTAACGGGCTTTTTCAGTCCGATTTGTTTACAAATATCCGCAAAGGGCACCATGAGATCCTCCCGGGTAACCAGAATGATCTCATCCGTCCGCTCCGAACGGTCCACGGCCAGCAGGGTATGCGCCAGCACCGTACGGCCCGCCAGGGGCAGCAGAAGCTTATCCTTTCCCATCCGCTCAGACCGTCCGGCGGCCACTACTACCACCGAGCAGAAAGGGCGGGTGGGTTTACGCAAATCTCGGATCTTGTCAAATAGCTTTCCCATACATTCACCTCCGGAAAACATTTCTTTCAGTGTAGCATACTGTCCCCGGAATTGCAACAGCAGCCCTCCCGCTTCAGCGGGATGGCTGCTGCACGGTTTTCTCGCATTTTTACCTTCTGTTGTGGGGATACCAGATCTTCTGCTTTTCCGCTTCCTTGATGAGCTCCTCACGGAAATCGGGATGGGCAATAGAGATCAGCTTTTCGGCGCGTTCCCAAACGCTGAGGCCCTTGAGACACACACAGCCGTACTCGGTGACCACATACATGGTGTTCACGCGGGTATCGGTGACCACGCTGCCGGGTTGTAGCGTAGGACGGATGCGGGAAGTCAGCGTACCGTCCTTGTTTTTATGGGTGGAGCTGAGGCAAATGAAGCTCTTACCGCCCTTGCTCAGATAGGCGCCCAGTACGAAATCCTGCTGTCCGCCTGCGCCGGAGATCTGCTTGATGCCGGCAGTCTCGCCGTTCACCTGACCGTACAGGTCCACATCCACTGCGTTGTTGATGGAAACGAAATTATCCAGCGACGCGACGGTACGGATATCGTTGGTATAGCTGATGGGGGCAGCCATACAGGCCGGATTATCGTCCAGATAATCATAGAGCTTTTGGGTACCTGCGGCAAAGGCGTATACCTGACGCCCCCGGTCCAGATTCTTCCGCATACCCGTAACCTTGCCCGCCAGGGCCAGATCCACATAAGCATCCACATACATCTCCGTATGTACGCCCAGATCTTTCAAATCGGACTCGCAGAGCATGGCACCCACGGTGTTGGGCATACCGCCGATACCCAACTGCAGGCAAGCACCGTTGGGGATCTGCTCCACAATGAGCTTGGCCACCGCCTTATCCACATCCGTAGCGGGGTTGGAGGGCTGGATGCCCATGGGATCGTTGCGCCCCTCTACGATCATGTCCACCTCGGAGATGTGAATGCAGTTATCAAAGCCTCCTAAACACCGAGGCATATTCTCGTTGACCTCCACGATAACCACCTTGGACTTCTCAATGACCGCCCGCAGATGGGAGGCGGACAGGCCGAAATTGAAGTAGCCATGCTTGTCCATAGGAGTCACCTGAAACATGGCAACATCGGGAGGGGTGATGTGGTCTGTGTAGTACCGGGGCAGCTCAGAGTAGCGCATTGGCTCATGGAAGCCCGCGCCACTGGCAATATGATGGCGCTCCACAGCACTCATGTGATGGGAGTTGAAAATAATGTGATGAACGGGATCTTCAATATCAAAAATAGCCGGCTTCCACAGGCTGATACCGCCGCGGACCTTCACATCCTCCAGCTCCGGCGCCCGACGGGCCAGTGCCTCATCCAATACCCGGGGATGGATGGCGCAGAAACCGTAGTCGACCCAATCGCCGGATTTGATGACCTTCACCGCTTCGTCAGCCGTAGTCAGCTTTTGCCGATACATCTCCATGTAATCCATACCTTTGCTCCTCCTCCAAATCTTCTGTGCGTCCTCAGCGCACTTTATTATAGTATAACACAGGATAAAGGGAAAGAACAGCGTCTTTGTGAAAAAACTGTCATTTTGGAATTTTCACTAATTTTTACAGGAAAATTTTGGCGGAGACAAAACAAGGTACTCAGTTCAAAACGCCACGGCTGTTCGTCTGTGGCGTTTTGTGGGAGTATGCGCATTTGGGCGTCAGCGAATGCGGCGGAGAGTCTCGGTGAGCAGGGCCCATGTTCGGCGGACAGAGGAAACATGCATCCGCTCCCGAGGGGTGTGGATCTCTGTAAGATCCGGACCAATGGATACGCAGTCCAGCCCCGGCAGCTTATCCGCCAGCAGGCCGCATTCCACCCCGGCGTGGATCACCTCCACCGTGGGAGTATGACCGTATTGCTCCGCGAAAACCTCCGCCATCAGGCGGCGCAGGGGCGAATCGGCACGGTATTCCCAGGCAGGATAGGTACCGCTGACCAAGAATGTGCCGCCCAGCGCGCCGCACAGCAGCTCCAGACGGTGCAGGAGCATCTCCTTTTGTGAATTGATATTGCTGCGGACGCAGAAGGTGGCACGCACCTCCTCCCCATAGGTGGCGAGGATACCCAGATTCAAGGAAGTCTGCACCAGTCCCTCCACCTCCCGGCTCATCTCCTGCACACCGTTTGGTGCGCACTGGAGAAGGCACATGATGCGGCTGGCAGAGGCAGCATCCATAGGCAGCTGTGCGCTATCACAGGGCTGCATACTGACGGAAACAGTTCCATCCGCCACGGAGTATTCCCGGCGTAGGAGGGATTCCATTTCCCGGCAGGCTGCGGCAACATTTCTCCCGCTTTCCACGGAGATAACCGCTTCAGCGGAAACGGGAATGGCGTTGTCCTTGCTGCCGCCGTTGACGGTGATGATGCGCATGGGCGCTGACTGCCCAACGGCATACAAAACACGGCCCAAAAGCACATTGGCATTGGCTCGTCCACGGTTAATTTCGATGCCGGAATGGCCGCCCGTCAAATCGGAAACGACAATTCTATAGCATTTTCCAGAAAAGTATTGTCGCTTTACAGGTATTGATATTTCTGCTCTTGCGCCGCCGGCGCACCCGGCGGTAAAGACGCCCTCCACCTCCGAGTCCAGATTGATGAGCAGTCGGCTTTGGAGATCGCTCAAATCAACAGCCGACGCGCCGGTCATGCCTGTTTCCTCGTCCACGGTGAGCACCGCCTCCAACAGGGGGTGGGGCAGATCCTTGCTTTCCAGCAGAGCCAGGATCATAGCAACGGCAATTCCGTCGTCACCGCCGAGAGTAGTGCCTTTGGCATATACCGTATCGCTATCCACGACCAGATCCAGACCCTCGGCGTCCATATTTTTCCCGCAACCCGGCTCCTTTTCGCAGACCATATCCATGTGTCCCTGCAGCATCACCGCCGGAGCGGCCTCATAGCCGGAGGAAGCGGGCTTCCTGATGATAACATTGTTCAGCTCATCCTGCCGCACATCGAGGCCCCGGTCCCGGGCAAAACGCACCAGATAGTCGCTGATAGCCTTTGTGCTGCCACTGCCATGAGGGATGCGGCAAATTTCTTCAAACCAATGAAAAACTCTATTCGGCTCCAGTCCGGACAATACTCCCATGGGTTTCCCTCTTTTCAAATACTATATATTCTTTGTCAGATGACGGGCCACATACACGCCGCTGGCAGAAGCGTGGGACAGTGAATGCGTGATGCCGCTGCCGTCGCCGATGACATAGAGGCCCTTGCGGCAGCTCTCCAGATTCTTATCCACCGCCACCTCCATGTTATAGAACTTCACCTCCACACCGTAGAGCAGGGTGTCGTCGTTGGCGGTGCCGGGGGCGATCTGATCCAAAGCGTAGATCATCTCGATGATGCCGTCCATCAGGCGCTTGGGCAGCACCAGGCTCAGATCGCCGGGGGTGGCCTTCAGCGTAGGGGTCACAAGGCCCTCGTCAATGCGCTTTTGATTGCTGCGGCGGCCACGGACCAGATCGCCGAAACGCTGGACGATGACGCCGCCGCCCAGCATATTGGACAGGCGGGCGATGCTCTCGCCGTAGCCATTGCTGTCCTCGAAAGGCTCTGAGAAGTGCTTCGCCACCAGCAAGGCAAAGTTGGTATTCTCCGTCTTCATGGCACTGTCCTCGTAACTATGTCCGTTGACGGTGACGATACCGTTGGTGTTTTCATTTACCACGATGCCGTTGGGATTCATGCAGAAGGTGCGGACATTGTCCTCAAACTTCTCTGTGCGGTAGACAATCTTGCTCTCATAGAGCTCGTCGGTCAGGTGGGAAAACACCACGGCAGGCAGCTCTACCCGAACACCCAGGTCCACTCGGTTGCTCCTGGTGGGAATGTGCATTTCTTTGCACACGGACTGCATCCATTTGCTGCCGCTGCGTCCTACGGACACGATACACTTGTCGCAGTTCATGATCCCGGCGGCGGAGATGACCTCGTAGCCTCCCTCAGGCAGAGGAAGCAGGTGCTCCACAGGGGTATCAAAATAGAAATCCACCTTATCCTTCAGGTGGTCGTAGAGGTTCTGCAGGACCACATAGTTGATATCCGTGCCCAGATGGCGGACGGAGGCATCCAGCAGCTTCAGCTTGTGCTGGATGCAGAGCTTTTTGAACTGAGTGCCGGCGGTGGAGTAGAGCTTGGTTCCCTGGCCGCCGAAGTGCATATTGATGTCATCCACATAATGCATTAAGCGCAGAGCCTCATCCTTTCCGATGTGCTCGTGGAGAGTGCCGCCGAAGTCGTTGGTGATGTTGTACTTTCCGTCGGAAAACGCACCCGCGCCTCCAAAGCCGCTCATAATGGAGCAGCTTTTGCACTTGATGCAGGTCTTTACCTTGTCGCCGTCAATGGGGCAGTGGCGTTTTTCCAGACTGTGACCCGCCTCAATGACCGCCACGCGCATAGTAGGATCCTGCTCCGCAAGCTCATAGGCGGCAAAAATTCCGCCGGGACCGGCGCCGATAATGATGACATCGTATTTCATAATCATTCCTCCTGTATAGGTTGCCCGCAGCATTACTCCGGGAAATATCTAATATAATAATTACTTATACAAAGTGCTATTTAATAAGTCCGGTTTATTATATCAGAACAATTAAGTTTGTCAAGGGGGAAACGATTGCCAGACATTTTTCTTTTTTACAATTCCTCCCGGGATCCGGGACGATAGCTTTGGCCCAGGGAATGCAGGGTGATGCTGCCGGCGGAGAGCTCAGTGAGCCGCTGCCGCAAAAACAGCAGACCGTTATCCGGCAGGGAAGCGGTAACCGTGACATGGGCAGCGTAGGAAATATCGTCCAGAGTTCCGTTTACGGCGGCAATCTCCAGCTTTACCCTCTCCAACAGGCTGTACGCACATTCCAGACAAACCTGCTCCCATAGGCACATGGTGGCAACACCTGCTTCGGTGAGGGTATCCCGAGCACTCTTGCTGTAGGCCCGGGTAAGGCCTCCGGCCCCCAGCAATATGCCGCCAAAGTAGCGTGTGACCACACAGCAGACATTGCTCACGCCCTCCCGCTGGAAGACATTGAGCATGGGCTGGCCCGCCGTGCCCTGCGGCTCGCCGTCGTCGCTGTAACGCAGGACATTGTCCCCCAGAAGATAGCACCAACAGTTGTGCCGGGCGTCGTGGTATTTCTTTTTAGCGGCGCGGATATACTCCTGTGCCTCCTCTTCGGAGGCAATGGGCCAAACCTGACCGATGAAACGGGAACGTTTCTCCACGAATTCACTCTCAGCAAAGGAAAAAGGAATACGCTGTACTGCCATTACTCCCAGTCCTCCTTCTCCTCTTGCCAGCCTTCGATGTAGGGCTTCATCTGGCCCAGCACCTTGGGCGTGCAGACCGAGACAACGGTGATTATGGATTCATATTTCACAGATTCCACCTTGGCCTCCCGATACAGGCCGTCCAGCAGCCCCGCCTTGTCATAGGGCAGGTGAATGGTGACCCGGCGGGTGCCTTTGTCCAGCTTGCCGTCGATAGCCTGCAGGAGCCGGTCCACACCCTCCCCTGTTTTGGCGGAAATGGATACGCTGTCCTCCTCACGGGGCATCTGCCCGGCAAAGGCCAGGTCGCATTTGTTATAGACCCGCAGACAGGGAATGTGGTCGGCATTCAATTCATGAATGAGACTGTCTACCACCTGCGCCTGCTGAGGCCACAGGGGATTAGAGAGATCAATGACATGAAGCAGCAGATCGGCATATTCCAGTTCCTCCAGGGTGGCCTTGAATGCCTCCACAAGCTGATGGGGCAGCTTACGGATAAAGCCCACGGTGTCGGATATGACCACATCCAGCGTATCGCTGACGGTGAGGAGCCGGGTGGTGGTGTCCAGAGTGTCAAAGAGGCGGTCATTGGCCGGGATCCCGGCGCCGGTGATGGCATTGAGCAGCGTAGATTTCCCGGCGTTGGTATAGCCCACGATGGCCACCACCGGGATCTCGTTCTTCATGCGGCGCTGGCGCTGGGTGTTGCGCACCCGGCGCACCTCTTCCAGCTCTTCCTTAAGCTTGTCGATCTTGCGGTGGATGTGGCGGCGGTCCGTTTCAAGCTGAGTCTCGCCGGGGCCCTTGGAGCCTATGGGGCCCTTGCCGCTGGTTCCGGCCTGACGCTCCAGATGGGTCCACATGCCAATAAGACGGGGCAGCAGGTACTGGTACTGGGCCAACTCCACCTGCAGGCATCCTTCCTTGGTCTTGGCTCGCTGGGCAAAAATATCCAGAATCAGGCCACTGCGGTCAATAACCTGCACACCCAAAAGCTCCGTGAGCACTCGAATTTGTGAAGGAGACAGATCGTTGTCAAAGATGACCAGCGTGGCTTTCTCCAAGGTCACCATGGTCTTGACCTCCTCCACCTTGCCCTCTCCTATGAAGCTGTGTGGGTCGGGCTTCTCCCTGCTCTGGAGAATGCTCCCCACCACCTGACCGCCGGCGGTATCCACCAGCGCGGCCAGCTCCGCAAGGCTCTCCTCATCAGTGCTGTCCTCCCGGAGGACCGGGGAGCGCAGCCCCACCAACACCGCCAGATCCCGTTTATTCTCTTGCAGCTGTGTGCGTTCCATAGCATACCTCATTAAAAATTATATTATATATATTGTACCATAATCGGCACAAATGCACAACAAAAGACATTGCGAACCAAAAAGAAAACCCCCGCACCTTTCGGTGCGGGGGTGAGTGTTGCGACAAATTACTTGTCCAGGCCGAAGCGCTTGTTGAACTTGGCCACACGGCCACCGGTGTCCACCAGCTTCTGTCTGCCCGTAAAGAACGGGTGACACTTAGAGCAGACTTCTACGCGAATATCCTTCTTCGTAGAACCTGTCTCAATTACATTACCGCAGGCGCATTTAATAGTAGTCTGCTGATAATTGGGATGGATTCCTTCCTTCATTGCTCTGGTTCACCCCTTTCCGGTACACAAGTCCCTTGAACTCCAAAGGCAACTCACATCATACCACAAACCCATATGCAATGCAAGTATTTTTTTAGAAAAAACGCGTTTTTTACCGTTACAGCTCCACTTCTGCGCCCGTTGCGAAGAAGTACAGCACCCGGCGGCACACAGGCTCCTCCAGCACACGGCTCAGGGCCTCACTGTACGCCCAAAGCTGGGCACGGTACTCCTCCGCGCGCTGCAGCTCCTCACCCGGGTGTATGCAGTCGGTCTTAAAATCCGCCACCACAAGCCCCCGCTCTGTGCGGTAACACACATCGGCTACGCCCTGGAGCATCATCTCCTCCCCCTCTGCCCCGGCATCGTATACCGTGGCAGGCACCAGCAGGGCAAAGCGGAACTCACGCCACACCTGGGGGGAGCCGCGCATCTGGCAGCACAGATCAGAATGCAGAAACTTCACTATCTGTAAAGCGTTTATACTTGCTGCTTGCTCCGGAGTGAGCAGACGTTGTTCAAGGAGTGAATCGACGAACTGCCGCACTGCTTCTGTGGTATCCGGTGTGTCGAAGGGCAGGTACTGCATCACAAGGTGCATGGCCGTGCCGCGCTCCGCAGGAGTAAGGCCCTGCCGCTCCCGCAAAAACTTCGGCATAGCAAAATCGCCCTGCACTGGTAAGCGCTGCCCGGCCCCCTCGGCGATCTGCTGGTCCAGTTCCCGTCCCTTGAGTTGAGTGGCTGTGACCTTAGTGGGGATGGTGGCCGCCGCCAGATGCGCATACCCGCCTTCCAGCATCGACGGCAGGAAGGGCGGCTGCACTGCTGACGCCTCCTCCCCGCCCCCCTTCGCGGCAGCAGGAGCGGAGGGATTCTCATGGAGATACACACGCCAGCCGGTTGCGCTCTGCAGTACCTCAGGCCGCGCACCGGCCCACTCATGGATGGCACCGGCCTCCATGCTGCACAAAAGCGCCTGCAGCACCCAGTCTCCCATGCTCTTGGCACTGCGAACCACCTGCGGCGGCACAGGCAGCTCCGTAAGAGAGAGCAGCTTATTAATATGCGTTCTGGCACGCTTCATGCAGTCCACTAAGATCAGCTTTTCCTTGGCTCTGGTCATGGCCACATAGAGAAGGCGCATTTCCTCGGAGAGCATCTCACTCTCCATCTCCCGGGCCAATGCCGTTTTGGAAACAGTGGGATAGCGCACACGCAAAGCCGTATCCACCCGTTCCGTTCCCAGCCCCAGCCGGGGATGCACCAAAACAGGGCTTTTAAAGTCCTCCCGGTTAAAATCCTTATTCATGTCGCAGAGGATCACCACCGGGAATTCCAAGCCCTTGGAGCGGTGGATGCTCATGATGCGCACGCCGCCGACATTCTGCTCCGATGCGATCTGGGGTTCCTTGCCCCGCGCCATGAGGCTGCGGAGATAATCCGTCAGCTCAAAGACCGTGATTTTTCCCATGGCGGCCATGTCCTCAGCATAGCGGCACAGATTCAGCAGACGGCTGCGGCGCAGTTCTCCGTCCTCCATGGCGCCGAATATGCCCAAAAGATGCAACTTGTCATAGATCTGCCACAAAAGCTGATCGGCAGGAAGCTCCGCCGACAGTTCACGTAATTCGTTTAACTGACTCAAAAATGTCTGCACCGGCTCCTCCGGACAGGCACAGCAGGCTGCATAAAAATCGCCATTGGAGCAGCCGCGGATGGCGGCCAAGAGATCCGGTGTAAAGCCGTACAGAGGGGAACGCAGCACAGCTATCAGAGGCACATCCTGCCGGGGATTATCGATGATCTGCAGCAGTGAATAAACGGTGGAAACCTCCAGTGTTTCAAAAAATGTCTCCCGCTCGCCGCCGGAATACAGAATGCCACAGCGATTCAGCGCAGAGCCGAAGTCCGCTACACGGCTCTTGGGAGAACGCATGAGCAGAACGATATCCTCCGGCCGCACAGGGCGAAGCGCACCGTCCTCCCCCTGGACAGGATAGCCCTCATCCAGCATTTTTCGAATAAACCCCGCCACAAAGTCCGCCTCAGACCGGGTACGGTCAAACTCCTCATCCTCGGTATTCTCCAGGCTGATAAGATGGAACTCCGTTTCCCGGTCCGGAGCAGGCAAGTAATCGGCAGCGGGGTACAGCTGCTCCTCCGGACCATAGTCCATCTCCCCCATTTGGCGGGAGAGAATATTGCGGAATACAAAGTTGGTGGCCTCCAACACCTCCGGCCGGGAGCGGAAGTTGCGCTTGAGCAATATCTTCCGGGCCTCACCGGGCGCGGCATCTGCCGCGTGACGGTAGCACTGATACTTCTCCAGAAAAATCTCCGGCTGTGCCAAGCGGAAGCGATAGATGCTTTGCTTGACATCACCCACAGTGAAAAGGTTTTTCCCTTTACGGGAGATGGCGGTAAAAATACAGTTTTGCACCTCGTTGGTGTCCTGATATTCGTCCACCATGATCTCCGCATACCGCTGGGCGATCTGCAAGGCCAGCTCCGTGGGCTTTTCAGCAGGAGTTAGGAGCAAATTCACCGCATAGTGCTCCTGATCGGAGAAGTCCGCCACATTGCGCCGCACTTTTTCCTGCCCAAAACTGCGAATAAAGTCCGCGGTCAGATCCAAAAGCGCCAGCATGGCCGGAGCCATGATATGAAGATCCAGCAGATGCTCCGCCTGAGAGGTCAAAAACGGTTCAAGAACGGACTTCATTTCCTCTTGGAATTTCTTTTTAAGGCTCTGCATCCGGTTTTTACTCTCGGCATTCTCCTCGCCACGGACCGCCTTGAGCTTGGGGAACGAAATATCCGTTTGCGCCACGGTATCCCAGGTCTGAGATGCTGCCTGCTGCAGCTTCACCAGAGTTTGAGACATGGACGCAAAGGCAGGGCCATAGGCCGCCTCCACCGCCGGGCAAGATGCCATCTCCTCCACGGCACGGGCCAGGCGTCGGCTCCAGAACTCCGCCCACTGCGTCAGATCCGTCAGAAGGATCTCCCCGAAGGGGGTATCCGCCAGATTATCCGGAACAGCCTGCCAGAGTTTCCGGGCATTTTGCAGCCACTGCAAAGGGTGCGCCTGGCTCTGCAGCTTGTCATAAAGTTCCAGCACAAGAGATGTAAGACGGCTGTCATCCCGCCCGGCACCAAGAGTCTGAACCAGAAGCGCGGCGTTTTCGTCCCCCTGCTCCAGTTCCTCATAAAACCGGTCCATGACCCGCTCCAGTACACGGTCACGAAGCACGGCGCCCTCCTGCTCATCCAGCAGGCGGAAATCCGGCGTGAGGCTGTGACCGTTTACCGGCGGCAGAAGATGAATGTGTTCCCGAATCAGATTGCTGCAAAAGGCATCCACCGTTTTAATGTCCGCCTGATAAACACGGTAAAGCTGGCGGCGCAGGTGTTCATCATCCGGTCGCTGTGCAACACGCACAGCAAGCTCCTTTGCGATTTTGTCGCGCAGCTCGGCGGCAGCAGCACGGGTATAGGTGATAATGAGGAAATCGTCAACGCTGAGCTTTTCCTCCTCGATCCTGCGAAACAGGCGCTCCACCAACACCTTGGTCTTGCCGGAGCCGGCAGCCGCCGATACCAGCAGGCAGCCGCCGCTGTCGGTAACAGCCTGCTTCTGTTCCTCCGTCAGGCGAGAGTCAATCATAGTGCGCCTCCTTTCCCAGTTGGTCCTCAATGTTCTGCCAGAAATCCGCCGGAGACGTCTTTTTTAAATAGCGGCGGCGGTCACTTCCCACGCCGTCCCGGAAATAACAGGCGGAAGCGTAAGCACACCAACGGCAAGCGGTATCCTGGGGCGAGCGGGAAATCGGATCGGCATCCACATTGCCCCGAGCCAGCTCCCCGGCAATCTGACGCAGCAGATACTCCGTATATTTCCCCAGACGGCCCAGTTGATGGGCTGAAGCTACCCCGTCGGTGATAGTTCCATCCTTTTTCACGCTGATGGGCAGGTAAACCGGATTTTCCAGCGCATCGTGCTCCATGGCACGAAGAATATCGGCATCCTCCAGCACGAGGCCGCTGCGGCGCAGTTCCTTTTGAATGTCAGATTCAATTTTTGCAGGGGAAGCTCCCCGTTTCTCCGAAACAATAACATCCCGGGCGGGCAGATACAGCACACCCGCCGGCACCACCGGCAGGCCAAAGTACCGCTCGCCCTCCTGCTCCAGCGCAAAGAGATACAGCAGCATCTGGATGCCCAAACCGTACTGCACATCGGAGAGATCAAAAGTTTTCTTGCCGGTTTTATAGTCTACCACACGCAGATACAGCTTGCCGTCCTTGACCCAGCCGTCCACACGGTCCACCTTACCCACCAGACGCAAAGAGATGTCCTCCCGCTCCACACGCACGGCGGGCAGATCCGCGTCCCGCCCGCCAAAACTCATCTCAAACTCCATGAGGCGGAAGTCTGAACGGCGCATCTCGTCGGCAACATTGTTCACAATGGCCTTGGCGGTCTTTTGCAGCCGCTCAAAGAGATACCGGAAGCGGGCGCTCTTTTCGCTATACCGGTCGATCCTGGTATCGGCGTATTCCCGGATATACCACTGCACCAAATCGTCCAGCTCTGATTGGGTCACGCTATCAAAGCCGCCCCTATCCCGGACGGTGCGGAAGACATTTTCCAGCAAATAGTGGATAAACGTACCGATCTCGGGAGCCTGAAAGCCTGCGGCCCTGCGCTCCTTGGCCCGGAGGCCGTACTCCATGAAATAGCCAAAGTGGCAGCTCTTCATGCGATCCATGCGGGAGGCAGACATATGTACCTGCGTGCCGTAGAGGGCTCGTACCGCCGCCGGAGACAGGCGGCCGCGCTCCAGAGTCCTGGCACGCTGTATGGCGTCCAGCACATGGCTGTATTGGCTATCGGTTCGGAAATAGGAGGCCAAATCGCTGCCCGGATAGCGGCCGGCGGCCTCCAAAGCAGTGGAGGGTACAGCGAAGCGATACTGGCCGTCCTCATGCTTTACAGCCACATCCGGCAGCAGGCGGCGGATGCGCTCCACCACAAAGGCAGGTCGAAGGGCGGAGCCGTCCAGAGACACGGTGGGATAGCTGATATGGAGCAGCTCCGTGGGTTGGGTCAAAGCAGAATAGATATTCTGCAGCTCATTATCCAGCTCATCAAATGAGGCGTCCGCAAGGGGCATATCATGTTCCCGCAGAAAGGCACGGTCCTTTTGGTCTAAAATGCCGCTGCTCCTTCCCGCATGAGGCAGAAGATGATCGTTGCAGCCCAGAAGGAACATCGCCCGAACAGTACGGCGGCCCGGGCGGGACATCTCGCTGACCTTCACCTGATCCAAGGTGGCGGGGATTGTGGCCACGCTGTACTGTGTCAGCACAAGGCGCAGCATACGGCAGAACTCCTCGCCGGTGAGGGAGGTATCCCCCAAAATTTCGGCAAACTGATCCAGAACGGTGCAGAAGATCTCCCAGAGCTGACGATACTCCTCCGCTGCCTGCACCCGGCCGGAGGCTATAAGATCCCGGGCCTGCCGCTGCAAAAGCTGTGGCACGCCTGCTTCCAGTGCAAACCGGTACAGGGCGGCGGCCTTATCTGTGGCGGCCGATGGCACCTTCATATTCTCGTACAGGGGCAAAAGAGGAAGTCGTACCTTCTCCCGGATGGCGTTAATCTCTTTCAGCCGCTGCTGATGCTCCGGAGTGAGTTCAGCCCCGTAGCCGTCCGGATTGGCTGTCCAGGGAACATCACGGAGCCACATTTTACCCCGGATGGTCCAAAGAACCACATAATTTTCCAGAATATCGCATTCTGATCGGCTGATGCCGGCCAGTCCGGTTTTGAGGTAGCGGAACATATCCTCGTACTCAAAACCGCCGGTGACTGCGTCTAATGCGCTTAGGATCAGCAGCAGCGGGGGCTTTTGCAGAATGTCGCTCCGACGGCTGATATAATAAGGAATGCCGTCCCGGGCAAAAATGTGTTCCAGAACAGGGCCGTATTCCTCCAGATTTCGTGCGGTAACAGCGATATCCCGGCAGCGATAACCGTTTAGAATCATCTGCCAGATCTGTGACGCTACATACTCCACCTCCGCGTAGGCAGTGGTCGCCTCATACAGCCGCACCTGCTCCTCCCCTCCGCCACGGGCAGGGGCAGCGGCACCGAAAAAGTATTTCTCCAAATGGGCAAGATGCGTATTTGCCTTGGACTGCATAAACTCCACGGCGCAGCGATGGCCCATCTGCTGCGCCAGGTTGGCAAGACGCTGCCGCTGGCGGAAAGCGTTTTGAAAAATCTCCGAGGGAAGCTTCTCTCCCAAGAGAGTGACGGTGACGCTGTCGGCCTGCTGCAAAGCCGTGAGTAAGATGCTCTCCTCCGCCTTATTAAAGTAGGAAAAACCGTCAAAATACACATCCTTGCCACGCAAGTAAGCGGACTGTGGCAGGGCATCCCGGAGCTTCTGCACCCGGGAGCGGGCATCCCGGCCATTGGCACGGAGTCGGGCATCATAGGCTGCGTACAGCAACGCCACATCCCGCAGCTTGTCTCCCTCCTGTCCCGGTGCGTCCTGCACGCGGGCATACAGGTCATGAGGCGGAATCTCATAGGCATACAGCTCGTCCATCAGAGACACAAGCTGTTCCAGAAAAGCGGCACGGCGGGAGGGATTCCCAAACACGCGGAGGCTGCCGCCCACCTCCTGCAGTGCCATGCGCATGGTGAGGATCTTGCCGCCGCCGTCCAGAGTAAAGTCAGCAAGGCCGCCCACCTCCCCCAGCACACGGCCGGACAGATTGCGCAAACTCAAAACCTCCGCGTTGCGGCTGGCTGTATCGCCCAAAGCGCGGCACAGCTCCATTTCCGCTTCATGGGACACATGCTCCGGCACAATGAGAAGCTGATCCCTCAACCGCCGGTTTTGCTGTATGGTTTCCAGCACCCGAGCGGTTTTTCCGGCTCCGGCACGGCCGATCCATAGACGCAGCATGTACTTCTCTCCCCCCTTGTTTGTGTGCTTTGTATTGATTATACCATACGACAACCCCGTACGCAAACAATCGTTCGTGCTTTTCCATCCCTGATTTTTTCTAATCTTATATAAATCGGACGAACAAGCCTATGCAGGGAAGGGTTTATCTTTATCTGCATGTTTTAAAAATCTCTTGACAAGTAAACGACTGTTTACTATACTTTAAGTAAACGATCGTTTACTCCTGAGAGGAGGATGTCTTTTGTCTGATACAAAAGAAAAGATTCTGCAGACCGCCCTGCGACTGTTTGCCCGGGACGGCTACGAGGCTGTGTCGGTGAGCGAAATTGCCGGCGAGCTGGGCATTACCAAGGGCGCTCTATACAAGCACTACGCCAATAAGCGGTCCATTTTCAACAGCATTGTGGAGCGGATGTATCAAATCGACGCAGAGAGGTCACGACGGTATGCTGTTCCTCAGAAAAAATACTGTGACGCTCCCGGGGCGTACGATACAGTATCCGTTGAAGCCGTCCGATCTTTCACCATGGCGCAGTTTCAGTTTTGGACCGAGGACGAGTTTGCGGCAAATTTCCGAAAGATGCTGACATTGGAGCAATATCGAAGCGAAGAGATGGCACAACTGCATAGCCAGTGCCTAACAGCGGGCCCCTTGGCGTACATGGAGGACATTTTTCGGGATATGATGGGCCGGGGCATCCTCAAAAACTCTGACCCCCAGACGCTTTCCGTGGAGTTTTACGCGCCCATGTATCTGCTGATGGGTCTGCCCAACGATAAAAAAAACGCAAAGCTGCTGGAGGCACATATTGAGAGGTTTATCCGCGAGAGGTTTATCCGCCGAAACACCAACTGCAAGGAATGCTGACAGATACCATTTCCGACAGTAAATAACTGTCGGGCTTCTGCAGTCTTTGCATCTAAAGCAACAAACCGACCCGAAAAGAAAAAGGAGTTATTACCATGAAATATCCGAGAAGTGAAAAATATAACACCCCCTCCCTGCAGTGCAAGATCATGGGGCCAAACCCTGTGAAGCTGGAGGAAGAGCTGCTGCAAAGCCACAAAATCCCCAACGGCGCCGTGGTGTGTGATCTGGGCAGTGGGCAGGGGCTGACCAGTGTGTTTCTGGCGAAAGAATACGGCTTCACCGTATATGCCGCCGACCTCTGGAGTGACCCGGAGGAAAACCGGAGGTTTTTCGATGAAATGGGCCTGTCACAGGAGCAGATCATCCCTGTGCAAGCAGATGCCACAGACCTGCCCTTTGAAAAGGAGTTTTTTGATGCGGTTGTGTCCACGGATTCCTACAATTATTTCGGCAGAGATGAAAAATATCTGGACGAAAAGCTTCTGCCCTGCGTAAAAAGCGGCGGCTACATCTACATCGCAATTCCCGGCATGAAAAAAGACTGCCACGACCATCTGCCTGCAGAGCTTCTTCTGTCCTGGACGCCCGAGCAGTTAGAGTATATGCATGATGTGGCCTACTGGTCGAACATCATGCACAAGTGCAAAGGGGCCGATGTCATTTCCATTATGGAAATGGAGAGCAACGAGGAGGTATGGGCTGATTGGCTTGCTCAGGACAACGAGTATGCTGTAGGCGATCGCAAATCCATGGAAGCCGGCGGCGGAAAGTACCTGAATTTCATTGCCATCGTACTGCGAAAGAAGTAACCCATTTTTATCCGGAAAATATGAACAGTACCCCATCCGGCAGACAGCGATCCTGCCAAATGGGGTACTGTATTTTTTTCTTTTTTCAAGCTGCTGTGCCAGCGCCAGCCGCTGCTCTTGATCGCTGTGTAAATATCTGCGGCTTAAATACCCACCGCCCGGGACACGGATGCCGCCTCTATTGCCGGCTGACTTCATTCAGCCAGAGTCTGCAAACAAATTTGCGCATAACTCTTGACGGCACCTACTGAACGAATCGCCCTCTCCAAAGGGCCAAAACACGCTTTGCCCCCTTCGAGGTAGCAAAGAGGCGGCGACAGCAAAATTGCTGTCGCCGCCTGCGGCTTGGTGTCAATCACACATTATTTGGCAGAAGACTTTCTCTTTCTGCTGTAGATGGCCGTTGCGCCGGCGCCGGAAACAACGAACAATGCGATCCAAAGAACCATCATGCTGTTGTCGCCGGTCTGGGGTGTCTCGGGCTCGGTCACGGCTTCGTAGCCCACCGCAAAGCTCATGCCGTTGGCATATACTTCGCTGATTTCGCCGTCAACGATCTCCTTAACAGCGATTTTCAGATCCAGCGCGTCATTCTCGAAGTAAGGTTCAATGCGCCACTGCTCGGAAGCATAGGTCCAGCCCTTTGTGGAGCCCTTCACCATGCGTACGCTGAAGCCCTCGGTGAGGTTGCTCAGCTGCT
>SFGJ01000055.1 GCA_004557655.1 Clostridiales bacterium
GGCCTGGACCAGCTGCCCCGGGCGACTCGGGCCATGCCCAAGGTCCCGCGGGCTGGACCAGCACTCACGGGCCACTCGGGCCCATGCCTGTGGGCCCCCGGTTTTGACCAGCTGTCCAGGGTGACTCGGGCCAGGTTCCGAAGGTGCGCGGGCTCGACCAGCTCTCCTGGGAGACATGGGCCTGTGTCCAAGGGCTTGTGGGGTCGACCACCTCTCCCGGGCGGCTCACAATCAGGTGCGAGGGTCCGGGGTGTGGATCAGCTGTCCAAGGGGTCTCGAGCCCGGGTCCTAGGGCATGAGGGGACGACCAGCTATCCCGGGAGACATGGGCCCAGGTCCGAGGGACGGTGGGGTCGACCAGCTGTCTAGGACAACTCGCGCCTTGGTCCGAGGGCCGCTTCGTCGACCAGCTGTCCTGGGTAACTCTGGCCCGTGCCTGAGGTCTCGCGGACTCGACCAACATTCCAGGAGGACATGGGCGTTGGTCTGATGGCCCGCGGTGTTGACCAGCTCTCCCGGGCAAGTCGAGATCGGGTGGGAGTGTCCACGGTGTCGACCAGCTGTCCCGGGCGACTCGTGCCCAGATCCGTGATCCCGCCTAGTCAACCAGATATCCCGGACGACACGCGCCCGTGTCCGAAGGCCCGCGGTGTGGACCAGCTCTCCCGGGAGTCTCGCGCTTGGGTCCAAGGGACCGCGTGGTGGACATGCTGTCCTGGACGACTCACGCCCGTCTCTGTGGCCCTGGGGTGTCGACCAGATGTCCCGGGCGACTCGGGCCCGTGGTGTCGACCAGCTCTCCCGGGCGATTCGGTCCAGGGTCCGATGGCCCGAGAGGTCGACCATATCTCCCGGGCGACTGACGCTCAGGTCCGAAGGCCCGCGGGGTTGCCCAGCGCTCCCGGGTGACTCGGGCCCGTTTCCGAGGGCCCGCGGGGTCGACCAGCACTCCCATCGACTCGGGCCCGTCCTCAATGTCCCGCAGGCTCTACCAGCTGTCCCGGGCGACATGGGCCCGTGCCCGAGTGCCCAGGGAGTCGACCAACACTCCCGGGGGACTCGCAATCAGGTACGAGGGGCCGCGGGTTCGACCAGCTGTCCTGGGAACCTCGGGCCCGTGCCCGAGGTCCCGCAGGCTCGATAGATGTCCTGGGCCAACTAGGCCCGGATTCCAGAGCCCGCGGCATCGCCCAGCTTTCGCGGGTGACTCTGGCCAGGGTCCAAGGGCCCGCGGGGTCAACCAGCTGTCCCCGGTGACTCGGGCCCACACCCGGGGGCCGGCGGGGTCGACCAGCTCTTCCGGGCCATTCGGGCCCTGTTCTGAGGGCCCGCGGCTTCGACCAGCTCTCCCGGGCGACTCGTGCCCGTGTCCGTCTTCCCGCTGGGTCGACCAACACTCCCGGACGAATCACGCCCAGGTCCGAGGGCCCAAGGTATCTACCAGCTCTCCCTGGCGACCTCCGCTCGAGTCCAAATGCAAGCGAGGTCGACCAGCTCTCCCGGGTGACTCGGCTTCGGGTCCAATGGCCTGCGGGTTTGTCCTGCTGGCCCATATGACTTGCACCTGGCTCCGATGCCCCGGGGGGTTACCAGATGTCCCGGGCGACTCGGTCCAGTGACCGAGGGCCCGCAGGGTCGACCAACACTCCCAAGCCACTCGCGATCGGGTGCGAGGGCCCGCGGGGTCGACCAGCTCTCCTGGGAAACACGGGCCCGTGCCTGAGTTCCTGCAGGCTCGACCAGATGTCCTGGGCGACCTAGGCCCGGATTCCAGTGTCCGCATCGTCAACCAGCTGTCCCCGGCGATTGGGGCCGCGGTGCGAAAACCCTCGGTCTCGATCAGTGCCCCGCGCGACTCGGGCCGGAGCCCATGGGCCCGCGGTGTTGACCAGGTCTCCCGTGCGACATGGCACGGTTCCGATGCCCCACGGTGTCGAACAGGTGTCCGGGGCGACCTGGGCCCGGGACGAGGCCCCGCGGGGTCAACCAACACTCCCGGGCAATTTGCGATCGGGTGCGAGTGCCCGCAGTGTGGACCAACTCTCCTGGGCGACTCGGCCTCATGTCCAATGGCCCGCGTGGTCGACCAGCTGTCCTGGATGACTCACGCCCAACTCCGTGGCCCCGGGGTGTGGTCCAGATGTCCCGGGTGACTCTGGCCAGTGTCTGAGGGCCCATGGTGTCGACCAGGTCTCTCGGGCGATTCGGTCCAGGGTCCAATGGCCCGAGAGGTCGACCAGATCTCCCGGGCGACTCACGCACAAGTCCTATGGCCTGCGGGGTTGCCCGGCACTCGCGGGCAACTCGGGCCCGTTTCCGAGGGCCCACGGTGTTGACCAGCCCTCCCTTCAACTCGGGCCCGTCCCCCATATCCCGCAGGCTCTAGCAGCTGTCCCGGGCGACATGGGCCCGTGCCCGAGTGCCCGGGGTGTTGACCAACACTCCCGGGGGACTCGTAATCAGGTGCAAGGGGCCGCGGGGTCGACCAGCTGTCCCGGGAAACTCGTGCCCGTGCCCGAGGTCCCACGGGCTCGATAGATGTCCTAGGCGACCTCAGCCCGGATTCCTGTGCCCGCGGCTTCGACGAGCTCTCCTAGGCGACTTGCGCTCGGGTGCTGGGGCCTGCTGGGTAGACCAGCTCTCCCAGGCGATCGGGCCCATGTCCAAAAGCCCTTGGTGTCGACCAGGTCCCCTGGGTGATTCGCGCTCTGGTGCGAGGGCCCGCGGTGTCGACCAGCTGCCCAGGCGACTCGGGCACTGTTCTGAGGGCCCGCGGGGTCAACGAGCTCTCCGAGGTGACTCGTGCATTGTCGGACTCCCCCCCGCGGTCGACCAGCTGTCCCGGACGAATTGCGCCCAGGTACGAGGGCCCGCAGCGTCGACAAGGTTTCCCGAGTAACTCGGGCCCGTGCCCGAGGTTCTGCATGCTCGACCAGCTTTCCCGGGTGGTAAGGGCCCCGTTCTGAGGGCCCTCGTTGTCGACCAGCTGTCCCGGGCGACTCAGGCACGGGTCCAAGTCCGCAGTGTCAACCAGCTGTCCAGGAAGACTCGCTCCCGACTCCGACGTCCCGCGGTGTCGACCAGCTCTCCCGGGTGACTCGGCCTCGGGTCCGATGGCCCGCACGGTCGATCAACTTTCCCGGGCGATTCGGGCCAGTGTCCTTGGGCCCGTGGCGTCGACCAACTGTCCCCGGCGTCTCGGGCCAGGGTCCGAAGGCCTGCGGGGTCGACCAACACTCCTGCGCATCTCGCACGCGTGTCCGAAGTCCACGGCGTCGACCAGCTGTCCCGGAAAACTCGGGCCCGTGCCCGAGGTCGCACGGGCTGGAGCAGCTGTCCTGGGGGACTTGGGCTCGGGTCCGAGGGACCGCGGTGTGGACCAGCTCTTCCAGGTGACTCGCGCTCGGGTGCGGGTGCCTTCTGGGTCGACCAGCTCTCCTGGGCGACTCGGACCCGTGTCCAAGAGTCCGTGGGGTCGATCAGGTCTCGTGGGCGACTCGTGCTCAGGTCTGAGTGCCCGCTTGGTCGACCGGCTCTCCCGGGCGACTCGGGCTCTGGTGCTAGTGCCCGTGGGTTCCACCAGCTCTCCTGGGCAACTTGTGCTTGGGTCCGAGGGCCCGTGGGGTCGACAAGTTCCCCGGGTGTCTCGCGCTCGTGTCCGAAGGCCCGTGGTGTGAACCAGCTTTCCAGGGCGGCACGGGGCCCTGGTCCATGGGCCCGCTGGGTCGACAAGCTGTCCCGGGCAACTCGGGCAAGTGTCTGAGGGCCATCAATGTCGACCATCAGTCTGGGGCGACACGGGCTCTGGTCCGTGGTCCCGTGGCCTGGACCAGCTGCCCCGGGCGACTCGGGCCATGCACAAGGTCCCGCGGCCTGGACCAGCTGCCCCGGGCGACTCGGGCCATGCCCAAGGTCCCGCGGGCTGGACCAGCACTCACGGGCCACTCGGGCCCATGCCTGTGGGCCCCC
>SFGJ01000005.1 GCA_004557655.1 Clostridiales bacterium
GCAAAAACATAGAGTTTATGCGGGTTTCCGGCGTTTTCTAATCCCTCAACCGACCTAAAATCATCTTGCGGCAGAGAGAAAAATTCTACTATTTTTTATGTCTATATGAATTCTCCTATGCAAAATGGGAAGATAAGCAAAAGGCCCCCTATGCAGGACAATAACTACATAGGGGGCGTTGTTGTGTCAAGAAAAAAAGGAATGAAAAAGAATCCACAAGGGATACGAGAAACGGTTATCTCCAGAATCCGCGCAGGAGAGAGCCGGAACACAATGAGCAGAGAATAATGAATTAGTCGATGGGAGGTTCAGAGCTGGTAGAAAGGATTTGCAGGCAACAGGAGCGTTGTTATGGTACTTATGGGTATCGCAGGGTGTGGCTATGGTTAGAGCAGCAAAATATTCATCACAACCCTAAGACAGTCCTTCGAATCATGAAGAAGTATAATTTATTGGCGCAAATCAGGCGTCGCAGGAAGTGGAAGCAGATGGGCGAACAGCGCCACTCCGCTCAATACTCATTTTCCTACATAGGTGCCTTTTTTGTCCGCACAATTTGGGGCAGTACATTTGCGGCAGAGATACTTGCCAAGAAGCCGGACATCTTCTGAAAAGCAATTGCAAACAATTTCACATATCTCTTTCGGATTTGCCTCATATATCTCAAAGCTATGGTGTACCACGCGGAAGAATTGTTTGCAGAAAGGAGTATAGAGTGAGAATGCGGAAAAAACAGGAACAAAGGATCGAGCCACTTCAGAGACTGCAGCCGAAGCCTCCTTCGTCAAGACTGATTTTTTGAAAGAAAGGATGGGCGACCTTTTTCGCTGTTTCTTGTGTCGGCACGGACACCTGACTCTGGCAGGGGCAAAGGCGGATCATGGCTGTGTATCCTTAGCAAAGAGCAAGCACTTGTGCCGCGGCACATTCAGTACAGAGATTTCCTCAAGATTTCATTGACTTTTGTGCAGATGTGAGAAATGAGAATATACCCTTGACGCAATTAAAAAAAAAGCATACAATCTTGTTGTATTTATGCGGGAGGTGGCTGATATGGCTCATCGCGGTATTCGTGCTAATGATTCCGTGTTGAAGTGCGCCTGTTCCGCCTCCGGTAGCGCTTTTTTTGGTTTTATGTGCAGCGTGCTGTATAGTGCGCTGCACTTTTTTTCGCTTCCCTTTTTTTCAGTAAGGAAATGCCTCCGGGAGATTCGTGTTTGATCGTATGATAAAGCCGCGGCAAATGCGGCTCAAACGGTCTTCCCTGAGGGGAAGGCCGATTTTTTATTCTTGAAAGGTGTCACCATTATGAGCGAGCTGGAGCAAATCAGAGAGAGTATCAACAGCATTGACGAGCAAATGGCTCAATTATTCCAAAAACGAATGGAAATGAGCAGACAGGTAGCTGCATTCAAGAGGGAAAGAGGCCTGTCTATTCGGGATGCCGAGCGGGAGAGAGAATTGATAGAGCGAAATCGCGCCTTCGTTACGGATCCGGTTTTGGGCTCCTACTATGTGCGGTTTTTACGCAATGTCATTGGCCTGTCCTGCGCCTATCAGAGCCGGCTGCTGAACGGAATGAAGATCGCATACAGCGGCGTAGAAGGGGCCTATAGCTATCTGGCGGCCCGGCGTATGTTCCCCGAGGCAGATCTGATTTCCTACCCCGATTTTGCTGCTGCGTACAAGGCTGTTGAACAGGGCGAGGCGGACAGTGTTGTCTTGCCGCTGGAAAACAGCTATGCCGGCGAAGTTGGCGTTGTAATGGATCTGCTATTTTCCGGTGAACTGTTTATTAACCAAGTGGTGGACCTGGAGATCAGCCATAGCCTTTTGGGGGTGGACGGCTCCTGTGCAAATAGGATCAAGACGGTGGTGAGTCATCCGCAGGCCCTGCGCCAGTGTGACGATTATATCAGAGGCCATGGGTATAAAGCAGCGCCTTACCCCAACACCGCCGCGGCAGCAGAATATGTGCGTCAGGCAAACGATCCCTCTTTGGGAGCTATCGCCTCAGAAGAAGCAGCCGGGATTTTCGGCCTGCAGGTGTTGGAGCGGAATATCAACACGGTGAAAAACAACACTACCCGTTTTGCGGCCCTCTCCCATATGCAGAGCCGGCCCAAGGCCGACTGTAAGAGGGAGGATGAAAACTTTGTCCTGGTGTTCACCGTGCAGAACGATGCCGGTGCTCTGGCACAAACGCTAAATATCATTGGAGCCCACGGATATAATATGCGCACCCTGCGAAGCCGTCCTATGAAGGGCCTTTCCTGGAAATATTTCTTCTATGTGGAGGCCGAGGGCTGTATCAACAACACCAATGGCCGTGAAATGCTGCAGGAGCTGTCCGCCGCCTGCGCCAAGCTCCGCCTCGTTGGCTCATATTACGCGAATAATATTTAAAAAGGGGACACAGTATGGTTATTTCTGTTTCACTGGGAGCAAAAAGCTACCCGATAACCGTCGAATCCGGCGCCTTGGCTCAAGCAAGCCGCGAGCTATCCCTTGACCGCCGTGTTCTGGTGGTAACGGACAGCGGCGTGCCGCGGGAGTATGCGGCGGCCGTGACCCGGGTATGCCGCAAATTCCATGTCTGCACCTTGCCTGCCGGTGAGAGCAGTAAAACTTTGGACAATTACCGCCTGCTTCTGCAGGAAATGCTGCGCTTGGGAATGGATCGGGGCGATTGCGTGGTAGCTGTGGGCGGCGGCATGGTGGGCGATCTGGCAGGCTTCACCGCCGCAACCTATATGCGTGGGGTGGATTTTTATAATGTGCCTACCACGCTGCTGGCACAGGTGGATTCTTCCATCGGCGGCAAAACCGCCGTTGATATGGACGGCGTGAAGAATGTGGTGGGTGCGTTCCACCAGCCCCGGGCCGTGCTGATTGATACAGACACTCTACAGTCGCTTCCGCGGCGGCAGATCGCCGCGGGACTTGCCGAAAGCGTAAAAATGGCCATGACCTGTGACGAGGAACTGCTCTCCTTTATCGAATCCAGCGATGACTTGCAGCGCGACCTACCATGGATCATCACCCGATCCCTTGCCATCAAGGCACGGGTTGTGGAACAAGATCCTACAGAGCAGGGCTTGCGCAGAGTTTTGAACTTCGGCCATACCATCGGCCACGCCATTGAAAGCCACAGCGGTGGGAGTCTGCTCCACGGAGAATGTGTGGCGATAGGTATGCTGCCTATGTGCGCGCCCACTTTGCGTCCCAGGCTGACAGATATCCTCAGAAAATGCGGGCTGCCTACGGCGGCACAGGCTTCCGCTGTGCAGCTTCTGCCGTACTTGCTGCATGATAAAAAAGCGCAGTCCGGATCCATAACCGTTGTGGAGGTGGACACACCCGGCTCTTTCCGCATGGAAAGGCGAACGCCGGAGGAGATTCTCAGCCGAATGGAGGACGCTGTATTATGAAAAATACCTTTGGCCAATCCGTTACTCTGACAATTTTCGGCGAAAGCCACGGCCCCGCCGTGGGTGTGGTGCTGGATGGGCTGACTCCCGGCCTGCCGGTGGATGAGGACTTTATCCGCCGCCAGCTTTCCCGTCGGCGCCCCGGCACAGCCATGGATACAGCTCGGCAGGAACCGGACCACTATCAAATACTCAGCGGCGTCTATTGCGGGCGCACCACCGGCACTCCAATCGCCATTGTGATCCCCAACAAGGACACCCGCAGCAGTGATTACACATACGGCCTTGCCCGCCCTTCCCACGCCGATTATGCCGCCTACTGCAAGTATCACGGCTATGAAGACTGGCGCGGCGGCGGACACTTTTCCGGACGCGTTACCGCACCTCTTGTGGCTGCCGGCGCGATATGCCTGTCTGCCCTTTCCGCAGCGGGCATTACCGTCGGTACCCATATTCTGCGCTGCGGCGACGCATGGGACCGCCCGTTTTCGGAAAATGCCGCCGAAGACATTGCTGCGCTGCAGACGGCTGACTTCCCTGCGCTTTCCTCCGAGAGCGCCCGTGCCATCAGCGATACGATTTTGAGGGCAAAGGAAAATCGAGACAGCGTGGGAGGTATAACCCAAACCGCTGTGTGTGGTCTGCCTGCCGGTGTGGGAGAACCTTGGTTTGATACTGTAGAGAGCATCATCAGTCACGCGGTTTTTTCCGTTGGCGGCGTTAAGGGAATTGAATTTGGCAGCGGGTTCTCTGCCGCGGGACAGCACGGCTCATCGTTTAACGATCCCCTCCGCATGGAGGGAGAGCGGGTAGTAACGGCCACCAACCACAACGGCGGCATCAACGGCGGCATTACCAACGGTATGCCGGTGGTGTTTCAGTGCGTAGTCAAGCCGACGCCCTCTATCGGGCAAATACAGCAAACCGTGGATTTTCTCCGGGGAGAAAACGCGCAGATCGGCGTACATGGCCGACATGACCCGGCTATTATCCGCCGGGTGTGTCCGGTACTGGACAGCATTACGGCGTTGGCGCTGTGCGACCTGCTGGCGCAGCGCTATGGAACCGACTGCTTCATGAAAGGAAAATGGACATGAAATGCGGACTGATCGGCCGAAAACTGGGCCATAGCTATTCACCTCAGATCCATAAGGTGCTGGCGGATTACGACTACCACCTGTGGGAGCTGGAGCCGGAACAATTAGAGGCGTTTCTTCACGGCCGGGATTTTGTGGGCATTAATGTGACTATTCCCTACAAACAGAGTGTGATCCCCTTTCTGGATGAAATATCTGACAGGGCGAAGAGTATCGGGGCAGTAAACACTATCGTGAACCGACAGGGCCGACTTTATGGCGACAATACAGACTTTTTCGGAATGACTGCCCTGATTGGCCGCTTGCAATTGGAGCTTTCCGGGAAAAAGGTGCTGATCCTCGGTACCGGCGGCACCTCGAGGACAGCCCGGGCAGTGGCACTGCATCTGGGCGCTGCGGAGGTCTATCGTCTGTCCCGCAGCGGCAGGGAAGGCGCCATAACCTACGAGCAGGCCGCTGCGCTTCATAAGGATGCTGCCTGCGTTATCAACACCACCCCCTGCGGTATGTATCCCGCCGTGGAGGGCTGTCCCCTGGATCTTGACAGCTTCCCCCATTTGGAGGGCGTGGTGGATGCGGTGTATAATCCCCTGCGCACCAATTTGGTGCTTGCCGCCCAAAAGCGGGGCATCGCCGCAGAGGGGGGGCTTTATATGCTGGCGGCACAGGCGGCGTATGCCAGTGCTCTTTTCCGGGGCTGTGAAGCAACGATCGCAGAGATCGACCTGGCCTATCAAACGGTGCGGTATCAGATGGAAAACATTGTTCTTATCGGTATGCCGTCTTCGGGCAAAACCACCGTTGGACGCCTTTTGGCAGAGAAAACCGGAAAAGTGTTTGTTGATACGGATGAATTGGCGGAGCAGGCTATCGGCACAAGTATTGCGGACTATTTTGCCGCGCGGGGCGAATCTGCCTTTCGGGATCGGGAGCAGGAGGCGGTGGCAGCGGTGGCGGCTGTCGGCGGACAGGTCATTGCAACCGGCGGCGGGGCTATCCTGCGGGAAGAAAATGTGACCGCCCTGCGGCGCAGCGGACGGCTGTTTTTTTTGGACCGTTCGCCGGAAAAGCTGGTCGCAACTGCGGACCGGCCGCTCTCTGCTGATGCCGAAGCACTTCGCCGCCGATACACAGAGCGGTACGCCCTCTATTGTGCTGCCGCCGATTTTCGGGTTGACGGCAATGGCTCTGTGGAGGAAACGGCTGATCTTGTTGAAAAGGAGTGGATAAGATGAAGATCCTCGTACTGAACGGTCCCAATCTGAACATGCTGGGAACCCGGGAGCCGGCCATCTATGGCAGCGGCACCTATGATGACCTGCAGCAGATGATCCGCACTCATGCGGAGAAATGCGGCGTGGAGGTACTTTTTTACCAATCCAATCATGAGGGCGCTTTGCTGGATGCCATCCAGCAGGCATATTTTGACGGCGTGGATGGTATTGTGTTCAATCCGGGGGCCTATACCCACACCAGCGTGGCTCTGCTGGACGCATTGAAAACTGTGGGAATCCCTACCGTGGAGGTGCATATCTCCAATGTTGCCAAGCGTGAGGACTTCCGCCAAATCAGCTATGTGCGCGCGGCTTGCGTGGCTACCGTCATGGGCAAGGGCTTTGCGGGTTATACGGAAGCCTTGGATATTCTGGCGAAGGGGGCAGGACAGTGAAGGTCACCATTGCTCCCGGCACGGCCCACGGCGTGATTGCCGCGCCGCCGTCGAAAAGCTGTGGGCACCGTATGCTGCTGTGTGCCGCCTTGGCAGATGGCGAGAGCCGGATACGGGGCATATTAGGCAGTCAGGATATGGAGGCGACCATGGACTGTATCCGGGCCATGGGCGGTACATGCCTCCGTGAGGGGGACACCGTTTCCGTTATCGGCACCGGGGGGCGTGCCGCAAAACAGGCCACCTACCCCTGCCGGGAGAGTGGCAGTACCCTGCGGTTTTGCATCCCGCCTGCGCTTGTGCCTGGTGGGCACACCGTGTTTACGGGTGCGGCGCGGCTTATGGAACGGGGCGTAGGCGTTTATGAGGAAATACTGTCTGCCAAGGGTGTGATTATAGAAAAAACTTCCGCGGGAATATCTTTTCGGGGCAGTCTTACACCGGGGGAGTATATCCTGCGGGGCGACATCAGCAGCCAGTTTGTGTCCGGATTGCTGCTGGCCCTGCCCTTGCTGAAAAGTGACAGCACGGTGCGTGTCCTGCCGCCGGTAGAGAGCCGTCCCTATATGGACCTCACGCTGGATGTGATGGCTTCCTTTGGCGTGCGTGTGGAAAAGAGTGAGGAAAATACCTTCTATATTCCCGGTGGCCAGAGGTATGAGTGCCGCTGCGCCGCAGTGGAAGGGGACTGGTCCAACGCCGCTTTTTTGTTGGCGTTGGGCGATGAAGTCAGGGTCACCGGACTGCACAGCGGCAGCTTGCAGGGCGATCGGGTATGCCGGGAAATGCTCCATCGGCTGGAAACGCCCGGTGCTGTGCTGGATCTGTCGGCTTGCCCTGACCTGGGACCGGTGCTGTTTGCGGCCGCAGCCCGCAGCCACGGCGCGGTATTTGTCGGGACCCGGCGCCTACGCATCAAGGAGAGCGACCGGGTGGCGGCGATGACACAGGAGCTGGCCAAATTTGGTGTCCGTGTGCGGGAAGAGGAGAATCGGGCCACGGTGCTGCCTGGAGGTATTTCATTTCCGGAGGAAGAACTGGACGGACACAATGACCATCGCATTGTGATGGCTCTGTCGGTGCTGGCATCTTCGGTGGGCGGAACGATCCGCGGCGCGGAAGCGGTAAATAAAAGTTATCCCGGCTTCTTTGAGGACCTGCAAAGGCTGGGCCTGACGGTAGAGATATACCCCTGATGTGGGCGCGGCGCACTTGAGCAGGGGGACGATAGAAAGGAAATAGACCCATGAACATGGAATTAAAACGTAAGCTGCCTACGCCCCAGACTATAAAGGATATGTACCCGGTGTCTGAGGAGCTGGCGATGCAAAAAGAGAAGAATGACCGTCAGATCCGGGCGATCCTGACCGGCGAAGATGACCGCCTGATGCTGCTGATCGGCCCTTGCTCTGCCGACCGTGAGGACGCGGTGCTGGACTATGTGGGACGGCTGCGGGAGATCCAGGAGCGGGTGAAGGACAGATTATTGCTGGTACCCCGTGTTTACAGCAATAAGCCCCGCACTACTGGTGACGGGTATAAGGGTATGCTGCATCAGCCCGATCCCAACGGACAGCCGGATCTGCTCAAAGGTCTGATTGCCACCCGCAAACTGCACATGAAGGTGCTTGAACAGACAGGTTTTTCCGGAGCTGATGAGCTGCTGTATCCTGAGAACTACCTCTATCTGTCGGATATCCTCTCCTATGTGGCCATCGGTGCGCGCTCTGTGGAGGATCAGCAGCACCGACTCATTGCCAGTGGACTTGATGTACCGGTGGGTATGAAGAATCCCACCAGCGGGGATTTGACGGTGATGATGAACTCTATTATGGCTGCCCAGCATGCCCACTCGTTTCTCTTTTCCCAGTGGGAGGTGCACAGCAAGGGAAATCCGTTGGCCCATGCGATCCTGCGCGGCTCGGTAAACAAGTATGGCCGGTCGCTGCCCAACTATCATTACGAGGATCTGAGTCAGCTGTGTGAGCTGTATGCCAAGAGCGATTTGGATAATCCCGGTGTGGTTATAGACACTAACCACTCCAATTCAGGGAAAAAGTGGGACCAGCAGGCCCGCATAGCCAAGGAAGTCCTCCACAGCACTCGGCATAGCTCCGATATCTGCCGCATGGTAAAAGGGCTCATGATTGAGTCCTATCTGGTGGACGGCAATCAGAAGCCGGAGGACGGTGTTTATGGACAGTCCATCACCGATCCCTGCCTCGGCTGGGAAAAAACGGAGCAGTTAATCCTGGATTTGGCAGAGCTGCGCTGACATTTGCGCCAAAAAACCTGGACAGCAAGACTGATAGCTGTGATTGAAACCGGCAATGAAACCGGCAATGTGTATACAACATTGGTGAGGAACAGAAAATGTCCGATTTTATACAGGCGCATGAGTTTGCATCTAACCATCGGGAAACGTTATTAAAAGATAAGAAATGCGGATGCTTTTATTGCCTGGATATTTTTGATCCAAAAGAGATTAAGGGGTGGATTGCAGATGTGTCGGGTACCGCGGTTTGCCCATATTGCGGTATTGATTCAATTGTTGGTGAGCATAGCGGCTTTCCAATTAAAAAGGGCTTTTTGAGGAAAATGCAGCAATATTGGTTTTGAGTGTATAGACATAAATACTGATTTAATCGGGCAGTGCAAGATGAAACTGCTTTTGGCTGTTTTTGCCGCTGCGCTGTATTCTTCGGCTGTTCTTATGCTGCCTTTTCCATTTCCCTGATCTCCATCGCAGGTCTGCACTATTGCTTTTTTAAGTGTGTAGGTGGAGATATCCGGCGCAGTGGAGAGAGTGCATGGAGCTACTTCAGCAAGCCGTGTTTTTTCGGCATGCGCTTGGGTCGATAGAGAAGACGATGGGATGGCTTGTTTCCGTGCGCCCTGTCCACGAAAGGGAAAGTCATCTTCATCTGGCCGGGATTGTTTTTACATATTTTACCGGGTAGGCAGCTGATTGACTTTTATGCCGAAATAGGTATAATTGATGAAGTCTTGATAAAATTTTTAGAACGTAAGAGAGAATTCTCTTTTTGCTTCTGAAGCAGAGACTGGAGATATGTTTATGAAAATCTTAAAAATGATTCCCGGAATTGCTTTGTCAGCAGGGGTAGCTTTACTTGCTTGCTGGATTGAAAGCCTTCTTCCGATTCATTTGATCGGTTCTGCCGTGATAGCCATGTTTGTGGGCATGATCCTCAATCGCTTTCTTAAGAATACCGGCATTTTTGCGTCTGGGATCAAGTTTACCTCCAAGAAGGTGCTGAAATTTGCCATCATTTTACTCGGCTTATCACTGAACATTACAACTGTTTTGCATGTCGGCAAAATGTCACTTGTCGTTATGGTGTTCACCTTGCTTACATGCTTTGGCGGAGGATACTTTATCGGAAAAGCCTTAGGGCTAAATTGGAAATTGTCCAATCTCATATCCGCAGGAACTGGCATTTGCGGCGGCTCTGCCATTGCGGCTATTGCCCCGACTATTGACGCGGATGACAACGATGTTGCGTATGCCATGTCTGCCACCTTCCTCTTCGACATGGCGATGATCATTCTGTTTCCGATCATGGGCAGAGCCATTGGCATGACCGATGAAGCGTTTGGCATTTGGGCGGGGACTGCCGTAAATGACACATCATCCGTTGTGGCCACAGGGTATGCCTTTTCGGAGGCCGCAGGCGATTTCGCGACAATGGTTAAGCTTACAAGGACGATCACAATTATACCCACGGTCATCGTATTTGCGTTTGTGCAGCTTCACTTAAAACGGAAAGAGGCGCTGGCAAGCAGCGCCAGTTGTGGCGCGTTGAAGGCGAATTTTAGTATATCCAAGATATTCCCGTGGTTTATTCTCGGGTTTCTTGCCCTGTCCGTTGTGGCCAGTGTTTTCCAAATCCCGGTTGCTGTTGTCTCGGGAACAAAAACGGCGAGTAAGTTTTTCATGGTATGTGCCCTTGCGGCCATTGGGCTGAACACCTCTTTTTCCAGCATGAAGAAAGCCGGCATTCGCCCGATGATACACGGTTTTATTATTTCTGCTTTGGTTGTCATTGTGGCGCTGGTTGTTGAAATCGCAATAGGGATCGTATAAGCCAAGCGGAGCGAAAAGGCACTTTGTAAGAAACGCATTTTCCATGAAGCGCCACACAGGGACAATGAGAGGCCGTGCCATGTGACCGGGAGGAATGATGAGATACGCAAGCACTCTGGTCGCGGTTAAGAATATGGACATAAGCAAGCGGTTTTACCGGGATGTGTCAGGGCTGCAGGTGACGGCGGATTTCGGCGCCAATGTGACCCTGGAGGGCGGTGTTATCCTGCAGACCATGGACGCCGGGCAGTCGTTTACTCGGACCGGGCAGGTGTTTTTGCCTAATATCTTCGGAGAGCTTTACTTTGAGAAGGAGGACGTGGACTCCTTTCGAGGCCGGCTCAAGTCCTTTGATATACAGTATGTCCGTGAGCTGCTTGTGCACCGATGAGGCCAGCGGGTGGTTGCGCCGCTTTATCCAAGGAGAGCTGTCCCCGGAGGAAGCGGCGGAGAGAAAGGATATTCCGCTGGAGTTTGTCCTATCCGCCTTGACGGTAAGGGGGAGCGTGTCATAAACAGAAAATCGCTGTAAAAAGAAATTCGACAAGACTATACACAGAGAAGACGGCAGGAGCCTTGCTCCTGCCGTCTTTTTTAAAGCACTTTGCTGAGGAAGTCCTGCAGCCGGGGATCCCTGGGATTGTCAAATAGTTCGGAGGGGCTGCCTTCCTCCAGGATCTTGCCCTCGGCCATGAACACCACACGGTCGGCCACCTCCCGTGCAAAGCCCATTTCATGGGTCACCACCGCCATGGTCATGCCGTCTTTGGCCAGATCACGCATCAGATCCAGAACCTCGCCCACCATTTCCGGGTCCAGAGCGGAGGTGGGTTCGTCAAAGAGCATTACCTCCGGATCCATGGCCAGTGCACGCACGATGGCGATGCGCTGCTTCTGGCCGCCGGAGAGCATATTGGGATACTCGTCGGCCTTGTCCGACAGACCGATGCGCTCCAGGAGCGACATGGCCTGGGCCTTGGCCTCCTCCGGGGACTTGAGCTTCAGCGCCAGAGGGGCCATGGTGATGTTCTGCAGCACGGTTTTGTGGGGGAAGAGGTTGAAATGCTGGAACACCATTCCCATCTTTTGCCGGTGGAGGTTGATGTCCACGGACTTGTCCGCCAGATCCACTCCGTCGAAAATGATCTGCCCGGCGGTGGGTTCCTCCAGCAGGTTCAGTGACCGCAGCAGCGTGGATTTACCGGAGCCGGAGGGGCCGATAATGGCCACCACCTCGCCCTGGTTAATGTCCAGGTTGCAGTCGTTCAGCGCCTTCACGGTGCCGCGATTATACTCCTTTACCAGGTGCTGAACGGAGATCAGCTTATTGCTTGTCGCCACGGCGCATCCTCCTTTCGATGGCTTCGATGGCCTTGGAGGCCGGATAGTTGATGCAGAAATAAATGAGAGCGGCAATGGTATAGGGAGCCAGAGTGATATATGTACCCGTGGCCACGGTCTTGGACACGAACATCAGCTCCGCCATACCCAGCATGGAGCAGATGGAGCTCTCCTTCACCATGGTTACCACCTCGTTGGCCAGGGCGGGCAGTACATTCTTGATAGCCTGGGGCAGCACCACCAGGCGCATACTCTGCCAGGAGGACAGGCCCAGGGACCGGGCGGCCTCCGTCTGCCCCTTGTCCACGGCCAGGATGCCCGCCCGGAAAATTTCAGCCACATAGGCGGAGCTGTTCAGGGCCAGGGCTACCACGCCCGGGATGAAACGACTCAGATCCACAAACCCCAAAATAGTGATCCGGGGAATGGAGATCGCAGTGAATAGGCCAAAGTAGATAATGGAAAGCTGTACCAGCAGGGGAGTGGAGCGGAATACAGCAATGTATGCGCCGGAAATGCACTGAATGACCTTCCTTTTACTCAGCCGCATTAAGGCCAGCAGCAGGGCGGGAATCACCGCCAGTGCCACGGATACTACGGCCAGCAGCAGGGTGTAAGCCATGCCCTGCAGGAAGTACCCGGTATAGGCAGGAAGGAAAGAGAAGTTGAAAAAGCTGGTGCTGCTCATATCTTTGAACAGATTCGTCCACCACATAATCGGTCAGTCCTTTCTTCAGTGGGATTCAAATACAGTGCGAAAGTGCAAAGCCGCGTTATGCGGCTTTGCACCACGCATTATGATGTAAGTTAAAGGAGAGAGGGGTTATTCTGAAAACTCAGGAGGGATTCTCGGCGGTGACTTCCTGCCACACATCCTTCAGAGCATCAGCGGCACTAATGAAGCTCTCCAGCTTGTTCTCCTCGTTCATCTTGGCGATGGCTGCGTTGATGGCGGGCAGCAGACCCTTGGGGTCGCCCTTGGCCACGGCCACACAGTAGGGCTGAGCGGCACCCAGCTCGGAGGAGGCATCAGCAATGACCAGGTCCTTGTTGGTTTCGGCGTACTGCTTTGCCACAGCACCGTCCACCACGATGGCATCCACCTTGCCGTTTACCAACTCATTGACCATGTCGGTTACCAACTGCAGAGGAACGGCATTGGCGCCGGTGAGCTGATCGTTCACAATGTCCAGCTTAGTGGTGCCGGTCTGGGCGGCCACAGACTTGCCGGCGAAGTCAGCCAGGGTCTTGTAGGAAGCAGCGTTGGAAGCCTTCACCAGAATGGCGGGAGGCAGGTCGGTGTAGTAGGGATCGGAGAAGTCAGCGCTCTGCAGTCTCTTTTCATCCACTTCCATAGCGGAAATCACGATATCGAAGTCACCCTTGACCAGAGCGGGCAGCAGGTAGTCGAAGGCCATATTCTCTACCTTCAGCTCCTTGCCCATGTTCTCGGCGATGTACTGACCCACGGAGACATCGATGCCGCCGTACTGCATAGTGCCGTTCTCGCCCTTGTACATGAACTCGAAGGGGGCGTAGTCGGCGGAGGTACCCATCACCAGGGTGTTGTCTTTGCCGTTGTTGTCATCGGTCTTGGAACCGCAGGCTGCCAGGCTTGCAACCAACAGCATAGCCAGCAGCAGAGATATGAACTTTTTCATTTTCATCTTTCCTTTCGTTTTTTTGAAATGGCTCTATATGATCCGACGCCGCCGGAATATAGATGAGGTTTGTTTGGGGGAGTTCCCCTTGACAATGCATACTATACGCTTTGAGTGTATAAATGTCAACCCCTATTTGCATAAAAAAACACAGGAAATGGATAATTTGGAAAAAACGACAGAAATATAACCTTAATAATCCGGCTATGCGCATAAAATATACAAAGTATATTCTGCATAAATGAATTTTTATGCGCCTATACAGCATAAAAAGGGGACGGAGCCTGCTGTGCGGACTCCGTCCCGGGAAAAAGCGCTGTATTAGTCAGAGATAATGCGCCCCGCGCCGTAGTAGCAGCTGATCCAATAGCTGCTGTACAGTGAGGCCACGCAAACTCCGTAGTCGCTGGCGTGGATAAACTGGCCGCCGCCCACATAAATGCCCACATGGCCGATGTCGGAGAAGAAGAACACCATGTCGCCGGGCTGCAGAGCGGAGCGGGAAACAGGCTCGCACTGGTAGTACTGGAGGTTGGAGCCGTGGGACAGGGAAATGCCGTAGTAACCGTAAACCTGCATGGTCAGGCCCGAGCAGTCCGTGCCGGACCGGCTGGCGCCGCCGTACACATAAGGTACGCCCAGGAAGGAGTAAGCGTAATCCACCACAGCGTTGCGCAGGGTGCTGCCGCCGGGCACCACGCCGGTGCCAAAGCTTTTGGCCGCAGCAGCGTTGCTCCGTGCCTGGATCTCCGCCTGGGTGCGCACGGCGTCGGTGCCGTCATAGTCCTTATAGGTTACCGGTGTGCAGATGTCGGCGGAGACATAGCCGCTGCAATCACTGAAAGAGACCAGATACCACCGACCTGTAGGGTCGATGTCCTTGAGCTTGGCCACCTTGCCGGATTCTATGGTGTCGTCTGTGGAGGTGATCCCGGCATCGGAATACACAGTTGCGCTGCTGCCGAGCTTCACACCGTCATATTGCGCCAGCAGGGCAAGGTTCCGGGCCAACTGCTCCCGAGCGGCCTGCTGAGCCAGAAGCTCTGCCGCCATCTCGTCCAGCGCCATAAACTGCAGCTGGGTAATGGATTTTTCCTGCCCGGTCTTCGGCAGATCGTGGGAATACAGCCGCTGCATACTGTCCCGACCGGAGTTGAAGCCTGTTTGCAGTCCGATCTCTGCCAAAGCAGCCACGGTTTGCCGATAATCCTGTTCTGTAGGCTTACTAACAGGTGTACTATCCGCATAAGCGATGGACGCTGCGGCGATGAGAACGGACAAAGCCAGACAAATGCAGCAGATCCTTCTGGACATATAAAAACTCCCTTCCTCCTTGCGGAATCATGGCGTATGCCGGTAAACTGAAAGTAGTATACCATATATTTATCAGAAATGCTACATAAAAATTACAAAATAATTACAAAAATTTCGGAGAAATAAAAAAGGGGGTCTCCCGCATGCTAACTCCGCATAAGGAAGTAATTTGACAAACACATCAAATAAAACTATAATCTGCTTACAAGTGGCATGCCCAACGCCTACCTCACTGACATCGACAAGCAGGCGCGGGAACGCTTTGAACGGCTCATAGAGGCTATGAAGTTGGCGCAGGGTATCACAGAGCAGTTAAAGGCAGAAAACGTCTTAGAATGGATAGGACGACTCAATAACACAGGGGCGTGTGCAAAAGGAGATTGTGAATAAGGAAATCGTTTTAGCATGGAGTAATGTCACGCCTGTAATCGCAAAAATGCGGCGGGCAGGGATAAGCCCTGCCCGCCTTGTTTTTGACTCTGTAAATTGCTTAAATGAGGTGTTTTAATCCTTGAAATTATATTACAGAGAATGTTTTTTCTTTCTTCCGTAAACCGATGTTCCGAGTACGCCTACTCCGCTGACGAACAGTAGTGCTGCCCACAGAAGCATATTGCTGTTATCGTCCGTTTGCGGTGTTTTTTCCGAACCGGAACCTCCGCCGCTTTCGTTTTGTGGTGCCTTGATCTCAAAATTCGTGCTGCACTCGCCGTCGTTATAGACAACTGTGAGTTTATGCGTGCCGACAGAGAGCGTGTTGAGGTAATCGGCTTTTAATGTGATAACAGTAGAACCGGATACCGCCGTATAATTCTTCGCGTCAATCAGCGTATCGTCAACCTTAACGCCGGTGAATTTGCTGAAATCACCGTTTGCACGGAAAGCAAGCGTTTTGTCACGGTTCTGCGTCCAAGCGCTGTTTGCACCTTCAATAACCTGATAATAGGGGAGCACAACGGTCTTTATTTGATCGCCGATAATGAGAGCCTCGGGAGGCAAGGGTGGGTTCATGATGATCGGGTCGCTGACAACAATATCGTTGATCTTCAGCGTTGCCTTCGCCCCGAATACATAGCCTTTCTTTCGTAATCCACCACCCGAAGCTGCGGGAAGCGATTGAAAACTTTATCCCTCCGGTGGTGGAGAAAGAATAAGATGACGCAAATGCGGCGGTAGGAGTGATACACTCCCGCCGTCGCAATTTAATTATGTAAAGGCCGATATTTACTTTACTGCGGTTGGTATGATAGATATTCCAACCGAACAGGAAATTCTTGCTATGATGGAGGAAATACGGGCAAACCCGCAGGACTTCCGCTTTGCAGCATAAAAGAAAAAGGATACGGTGTAACCCATTTTACTGAGTTACACCGTACCCCACATAAAAACTTCCTTATCTGGCGTTTCCAAATAGGACACACCCTCTGCTTGTGCTGTTTCGGCGGCGTCTGCCGGCTCTGTCAGCTCATGTTTTCCAGCCGCTCCTGCAGCCAAGCCTTTAACTGCTCCACGCCGGTCTCGTCCCACGAAAAATCCCGCTCCTGCACATCCTTTGCGCACTCGTAGCAGAAATGGGTATATACGGCGGCATGTATGAGGCTGTTTTCCTTGTCGTTTGCAAACCGATAACGGAACTCGCCGATGCTGCCGGTGTATACAAAAGCCCGCTTGAACCAGCGGGGCGTCAAAATCTCAAAATAGGGGTGCATGGTGATCCTCCCTTGTTATCTCATGGCAAAAAGTATACCACACCGCCGCCGCGGGAGCAAGAAAAAAAGATTCACAACAATTATATATTGTGCTATAATCGGAAAAACCAAGGATAATCTTCCAAAAGGAGCAATGGATATGGAAAATGCTGTAAAAAGGATCGGAGTCCTCACCAGCGGCGGCGACGCGCCGGGTATGAACGCCTGCATCCGTGCCGTAGTCCGCACGGCTATCGGCCGGGGTATCGAATGCGTGGGGATCCGCCGGGGCTGGAACGGCCTCATCAACGGCGACATTGTGCCCATGGATAATGCCAGCGTCAGCCGCATCATTAACCGGGGCGGCACCATACTTTACACCGCCCGCAGTGACGAGTTCCGCACCGAGTCGGGGCAGCAGAAGGCGGTGAACACCTGCAAGCTCCTGGGACTGGATGGCATTGTGGCCATTGGCGGCGACGGCACCTTCCGGGGTGCGCAGGCACTGAACAAGCACGGTATCGCCGTGGTGGGCATTCCCGGCACCATCGACGAGGATATCGTCTGCACAGAGTATACCATTGGCTTTGATACGGCGGCCAATACTGCCGTGGAGTGCATCGACCGCCTGCGGGACACCATGCAGTCCCATGAGCGCTGCGCCGTAGTGGAGGTCATGGGCCGCCATGCCGGGTATCTGGCCTTATATGTGGCCATGGCAGCGGGCGCCACGGCTGTGTTGGTGCCGGAGTTGCCTTATGATTTTCAGACGCAGGTGGTGGAGAAGATCCGCCGCGCTCGCCTGAACGGTAAGACAAACTTTATGATCGTGGTGGCGGAGGGCGCTGCCAGCGGTGTGGCGGTGGGCGAGCAGATCCGCCAGGAGCTGGGTCTTGATCCCCGGGTGACCATTTTGGGACACATCCAGCGGGGCGGCAGCCCCACGGCACATGACCGGGTCATGGCCACCCGTATGGGTGTGGAGGCAGTGCGGGTATTGGCCCAGGGCCGCACCAGCCGGGTCATCTGCTATCGGGACGGCCGCATTACGGACCTGGACATTGACGAGGGCCTGTCCATGCAGAAGACCCTGGACCCCGAGGAACTGGCGGTCATGGAAACCATGACCGGCGTGTAAAACGAAAAAGAAGGATGCAAAGCGGACTTTGCATCCTTCTTTTTTATTCAATAGACACGATGTAGTAGTACACCGGTTGGCCGCCGGCCAGCACGCTGATCTCCGCGTCGGGACAGGCTTGGGTGAAGACAACCTCCGCCTTCTGAGCTTCTTCCTCCGTCACATCCTCGCCAAAGAAGATGGTCACGAATTCTGCGTTTCGCCCGGCGGCATCCTCCGCCAGCTTTTGAAGCAGCGGCTCAATGCTCCGATCCGTGCCGAAGAGCTTTCCGTCCTCCAGAGCCAGATAGTCTCCCTCGCTGATGGCGAAGCCGTCAAAGTCGGAGTTTCGGGCGGCATAGGTCACCTGAGCCGTGGTCACGGCGGCTGCGGCCTCTGTCATGGCGTCGGCCAAAGCCTGTGGGTCCTCGCAATCCGGATCTGCGTTCATCATGGCTGCGATGCCCTGAGGCACCGTGGCGGTGGGCACAACGATGACTTCTTTGTCCGTCAGCCCCACGCACTGCTGAGCGGCCATAATGATATTCTTGTTGTTGGGCAGCACGAACACCACCTCACTGGGGGTGCGGTTCACCTCCTGCAAGATGGCCTCCGTGGAGGGATTCATAGTCTGTCCGCCGGACACGATGCGGTCCACGCCCAGATCCCGGAAGGCGGTGGCCAGCCCCTCGCCGGCACACACGGCCAAAAAGCCGTACCGCTTCTCTGCCGGGGCGTGCTCCGGCTCTTCACCGGCCTCCAGCTCCTGCTCTATCTGATCCAGATCGTCCGTACTCTGCGCCTTCTGACCGGCGGCCACGGCATCGTACTGGGTGCGCATATTCTCGATCTTTGCCAGCTCCAGTGTGCCGTATTTCTGCGCCTCGGTAAGGGCGTTGCCGGGAATATCCGTGTGCACATGGACCTTGAAGGCCTCGTCGTCCTCACCGATGACCAGACTGTCGCCGATGGTGCTGAGGTAGGCCCGCAGGGGCTCGATGGAGGTGTTTTCCCACTTGCGCACGATGAATACCGTGTCAAAGGTAAAGGTGATCTCTTCCTGGCTTATGGCGGAGAAATCCGCCTTGCCTTCCGCCTTGGCCTCGTTTACTTCCGGAATGGCCTCGCCCCGCAGGGCACGCAGCATACCGTCCAGGATCACCAGATACCCCTTTCCCCCGGCGTCCACAACGCCGGCCTTCTTCAGAACCGGATTCATTTCAATGGTCTCATCCAGTGTCTCCAGACCTGTGCGGATGGCCTCCTGCAGGACATATTCCACGCTGTTGCACTCCTGGGCAGCCTGTGCGGCCCGATCGGCGGCCAGACGGGAAACCGTCAGCACGGTGCCCTCGGCGGGCTTCATCACGGCACTGTATGCGGTGGCCACACCCTCTTTCATGGCGGCGGCCAGCTGCACGCCGTCAGCTTCGTTCATGCCCTTGAGGTGCTTGGAAATGCCCCGGAACAGCAGGGAAAGGATGACACCGGAATTTCCGCGAGCACCCCGCAGCAGGGCCGAAGCGGTGATGGAGGCGGCGTCAGACACGGAGACGGGCTGATTTTTCTTCAGCTCCGCGGCGGCGGTCTGGATGGTCAGGCTCATGTTGGTGCCGGTATCACCGTCCGGCACGGGGAATACATTCAGATCGTTGATGGTTTCTCGTTCTAAGGTGATGCAGGCAGCGCCGAAAAGAACCATCTGCTTAAATACGCTGCCGCTGATTCTATCTGTCATAGCTTCTCCTTCTGCCGGCATCACATGGTAATGGAGTCCACGCACACATTCACATTGCGGACCTCCACGCCGGTATTTTTACTTACCACATACTTGACCTCACTCATAATGGAGCGGCAGACGGTAGCAATGTTCAAGCCGTTTTCCACGATGATATGCAGCTCTATGGAAACGGTGTTGTCCTCGTTATAAGTGACCTTTACGCCTTTGCTCATAGCCTCCGGGCGCAGCAGGTGAACAATTCCGTCGGTCATGCTGCGGTAGGCCATGCCCTTTACGCCGAAGCAGTTGGTGGCGGCGGCGCCGGTGATCGTGGTGAAGACGGCGTTGCTGATGCCGATCTCGCCCTGTTCCGTAAGGACTTTAACCATAAACAAACTTCCTTTCTGTATAGGATATTGGTTTGCAAAATGCCTATAATAGCACCTCATTATAATATAGATTTTTCAAAAGTACAACCCCTAATTATTTTCCCCTTTTTTCGTCATTGGAGTATTTCGGGGTATTCTGCTCTTTTTTTCATGTTTCCCGCAAAAATACCTTGACAACCTGTCCCTTCCCCGGTATAATACAGCCGTTAGTCATGTAAATGACTCTTAAAGAGCACCCTGGATAGAGCCGGGTGCATCGGAGGGAGGGAAAATAGATGTCCGAAGTACATGTCAAGGAAGGCGAGAGCCTGGACAGTGCTCTGAAGCGTTTCAAGAGAAGCTGCGCTAAGGCCGGCGTCCTGGCAGAGGTGCGTAAGCGTGAGTGCTATGAGAGCCCCAGTGTCAAGCGCCGCAAAAAGTCCGAGGCTGCCCGCAAGAACAGGAATAAGAGATTCTATTGATTTCTGCCTTGCACAAGAGCAATGAAAGTGTGTGGTTCCGTTTGCCGGAGCCACACTTTTTTTCTGCCGCGCATACTTGACAATTGCCGGAAAAGATGTATAGTGGGGTATAATATATATTAACTAATGTATATTGCCGGCTAACAGGAGGTCCTCACATGGCACCTAAAAATAAGTTTACCCGGGAAGAGATGGTCGCGGCAGCGCTGCGCGTGGTCCGCAGAAAGGGTGCGGATGCACTGACGGCCAAGGCTCTGGCGGAGGAATTGGGCACCTCCACTCAGCCGGTGTTTACCTGCTTTGGAACCATGGATGCTTTAAAGGCGGAGGTATCTGCCGCCGCCGAAGCACTTTTTGACGAGTATATCCAAGACGGCCTGCGGGAGAAGATCCCTTTTTTAGGCTTCGGTATCCACTATGTCCTGTTCGCCCGGGAGGAATCGGCGCTGTACCGGATGTTGCTGCTCTCGCCCGTTGCCGGGCAGGCGGGCGGCGCTCTGCGCGCCATGAGCCACGCCAAAGAGCTGGTTTCTCCCCGTTTGATGGAGTTTTATCACATTTCTCGTGGGGACGCGGACCGCTATTTCCGGGATATGTGGCTGGTGGCTCACAGCCTGGCGTCTCTGGCCGTGACCGGTGTGTGCTTTGAGCGGGAGGAACTGGAGCAGATCATGACAGGCTTCAGCATGAGCCTGCTGCGCTCCATAAAGGAGATCCCCGGCTTTGCGGACAATACCTACGACCGGGACACCGTGTTCAGCACGATGGTAAATGGATAAAATATTAGACCTCCGGGTTTTGCCGGAGGTCTTTCCTATTGATTTCCGAACAGGCTCTGCACCAGATCCTCCACCTCCGGCAGCATAAAAAATCCCTGCCGGATGCCCAATTTTTCCGCCGTTTCCATCTTGGTTTTCAGGGTCTGCACATCGTCAAAGAGAACAAACCGTGCTTCGCTGTCCACGCGGTAGGTAAAATACCGGGCACATAGGGGGCGGCTGAAATAGGTGGCCCGCCCCGCCGCCAGCTCATGCAGCTGCGCCACGGTCAGAGGCACTCCGCTACCTCCGGCAGCGGACAGGGGATAGTCTATCATCATCCGCTGCAGATCCAGAGCCAGCCGATCCGGGCCCCATTTCCCGGCGGCATCTGATAGTTTATCCTCCAGACTCCCGGAGGTCAGTGCGGTGCAGACGACTACTATGCCATGTGGCGCAAACTGAGCCACAGTCTCCGGCAGAAACAGCTTCCGTCCCTGCCGGAACAGTGTTTCATCCAGAATCCGGCAGAAATGCTCCGGCGGCGCAGTGTCCAGGATCACCCCGGCATAGCGCCGCCGCAGGCATTCCTGCATCAGTGTCCGGCACAGCCCTTCCGGAGCGTCGGGGTAAGTTCCGCCTTCGTCCGACAGCATCAGCAGACCGCCCCGCAGCGAATCCGGCAGAGGGGAGGCCAGCAGTGTCCCCTCCGGCCCTATGCGATAGCTCATATGAGCCAGCTGCGCCGTGCAGGCCATGGCCTGCTGCAGCCGCCCGCTGTCTGTGGCCAGATATAGGTCCATAAGCGTTCCTCCCTCTTGCATTGCCGGTATGAAAATGCTAAACTGTTGCTGTATTTTATGAAAGGAGCCCGAGGTATATGTCTTTTTCTCTGATTCCGCATATACTGCTGCGATCCTACGCTGACCTGACGCCGCAGATGCTCAAAGAGCGGGGCATTTGTCTGCTGCTGTGCGATCTGGACTATACTTTGGCTCCGAAGTACGTTCCCGAGCCCGATGATGCCCTCCGTGCGTGGCTGCGGGATATGGAACGCTCCGGCGTACGGGTGATGGTCCTGTCCAATAACCGCAGCCCCGTCCGGGTGGAGCGATTCTGCCGGGATTTGGGCGTGGACTATGTGGGCCACGCTGGAAAACCCTCTGCCCGCGGCTACCGCCGAGCCATGGAAAAAGCTGGGGTAGCTCCCCAACAGACCGCAATGCTGGGTGATAAGCTGCTGACGGACGTGCTGGGGGCTAATCGAAGCGGTGTTCTGGCTATAATGGTGGAGCCCGCAGGGGGACCCAGGGGCCTGTGGAACCATATGCTCCATGGTTTGCAGCGGCCTTTCAAGGCCTTGTGCCAACATGGAAAGGAAGAATGAAAATGAACCATTTTGATAAGATCGCGGCGGCCCTCCCGGCGGCAGGACTGGATGGCGTTTTGCTCACCGGAGAGCATAACCGCTTTTATGCCAGCGGATTTGCCTCCACCGGTGCCGACGGTGTGGCGCTGGTGACCCAAAAGGGGAACTTTTTCTTCACCGACAGCCGCTATATTGAGGCGGTGGAGAATGTCGTTGAAAACGCGGCCATTGGCATGGTGCGGCGGGGAAAGGGGTATGTTGCCTGCATCAATGAGGTCATTGAGCTTACCGGAATCAAGCGAGTTGGATTTGAGGACGAGACCATGACGGTGGCGGGGCACCGCCTGTACAGTGAAACACTGCGGGCGGAGCTGCTGCCCGCCTCGGCCTTTATGCAAAATCTGCGGGCCCGGAAGGATGCGCGGGAGCTGGAGTGTCTGGAACAGGCGCAGCGTATTGCGGAAAAGGCCCTTGCCCAAATTCTCACGGAGCTGCGCCCCGGCATCACGGAAAAAGAAGTGGCCGCGCGGCTGCAGTATCTCATGCTGCATTTCGGGGCAGAGAAGATGTCCTTCGACCCCATCGTAGCCGGCGGACCCAACGGATCCATGCCCCACGCCGTGCCCACGGACAGAGAATTGCGCAGCGGTGAGTTTGTGACTATGGACTTCGGCTGCGTATATCGGGGCTACTGCTCCGATATGACACGCACCGTGGCCATAGGACAGCCCACGGAGGAGATGAAAAAGGTCTACGACACCGTGCTTTCCGCCCAGCTTGCGGGTCTTGCCGCCGCCCGGGCCGGAGCCACCGGTGCGGAGATAGACGGCGCCGCCCGCCGGGTTATCGAGGAGGCGGGTTACGGTGAGTATTTTGGCCATAGCTTCGGCCACGGCGTGGGCGTGGAGATCCATGAAAGCCCCAGCGCTGCTCCCGGAAATGATCAATCTCTGCCTGCCGGCAGCGTCATTTCCGCCGAGCCGGGGATCTACCTGCCGGGACGCTTTGGCGTGCGCATTGAGGATGTGGTCGTGCTGGAAGAGGGAGGCTGCCGGAACATCACAAGGGCGTGTAAGCAGCTTTTGTGTATTTGAGCAGCCCTTTTTGGAGAAAAGCCCGAAAAAATGCAATAAAACACTTGCCAAATGCCGTGATTTCGGATAGAATATATAAGGCCTATCCGGCGCATATTATAATTCCGAGGAAATGGAAGAGAAATTTCCTCATACATAGGAGGAACCCATTATGGCAACTATTACCGCAGGCGATTTCAGAAACGGTAAAACCTTTGAGATGGACGGCAAGATCATGCAGGTGGTGGAATTCCAGCATGTCAAACCCGGCAAGGGCGCAGCCTTTGTCCGCACCAAGATGAAGAACATCGTCACCGGTGCCGTTACCGAAACATCCTTCAACCCTACCGCAAAGTTCGAGGAAGCCTTCGTGGAGCGCAAGGACATGGCTTACAGCTACAATGACGGTGACCTGTATTACTTCATGGATCAGGAGACCTTCGATATGGTTCCTCTGGGCAAGGATCTGCTGGGCGACGCTTTCCGTTTCGTCACCGAAAACACCGTGTGCAAGGTGCTCAGCTACAAGGGCAATGTCTTTGGCCTGGAGTGCCCCAACTTCATGGATCTGGAAGTCACAGAGACCGAGCCCGGTCTGGCCGGCAACACCGCCACCAACACCCTCAAGCCCGCCACCGTGGAGACCGGTGCTGAGGTGAAGGTGCCTCTGTTCATCAACATCGGCGACAAGATTACCATCGATACCCGTACCGGTGAGTATCTGTCCCGGGCAAAATAAGCAGGAAACCACAGCGGTTCAGAAAGGAGCGCAACATGGAAATTTCCGAGAAGGTCGCATATCTTAAGGGCCTGGCTGAGGGGCTGGCTCTGGACACCGAGAGCAAAGAAGGCAAGCTCATTGCCGCCATCATCGATGTGCTGGACGAAATGAGTATCCGCTTTGAAGACATTGACGACAATCTGGTGGACTTGGAAGACGGTCTGGACGCTGTCAGCGACGACCTGTCCGAGGTGGAGGAAGCTCTCTTCGAGATGGACGAGGACGACGACGAGGATGACACCGAGTATTTCGAGACCACCTGCCCTGTGTGCGAGGAGGAGATTGTCTTCGACGAGGACACCCTGGAGAGCGGCGAGATCCGCTGCCCCAACTGCGGCGAGAAGCTGGAGTTCGATCTGAGCGATCTGGCCGACGCTGCCGAGGATGACGAGGATTGATGCAACGAGTAAGAAAAGGGAGACGCCGCAGCGCCTCCCTTTTTTCTTCCCCGAAAGGAGAAACATATGAAATACACCACCACAGTTGTCGATTATCTCCGCTGGCGGGGGGACATTCCCTTTTCCGCGGATCCGTTCAACGAGGTGGACAATCTGGTGCTGTGCATCGTGTCCTACCTGAATTTTCGCCGGTTCCCTGAGCTGCTCACCCGCAACCCAAAGGAGGCGGTGCTCCTGAGGGACATCAGCCAAAAGCTCACGGAGGAGGACGAGCAATTGGGTCTTTCCCGGCTTGCCTACATACCCGTGGTGCAACAGGCGGCGCAGACGGAACGGTTTGCGGATGTGCGGATGTTTGCCTTTGAGGATCGCAGTGACGAGGAAGCGCAGATGCAGTTTGCCGCCGTATCATTCCTGCTGCCGGACAAGTCTGTGTTCATTGCCTTCCGTGGCACGGACACCACCCTTGTGGGTTGGAAAGAGGATTTCAACATGAGCTTTCTGGAGTCCGTCCCGGCACAGGTGCGCGCGGCGGAATATGCTGCGGAGATCCTGAAGCTCTGCCGCTTCCATAGGATCCGCATCGGCGGTCACTCCAAGGGCGGCAATCTGGCTGCCTGGGCGGGCTTACACCTGCCTCGCCGGGCCTATGACCGTTTGCTGGCTGTGTATAACAACGACGGCCCCGGCTTTAACCGCAGCATGACAGAACTGCCGGAGTACAAACTGCTCAGGGAGAAGCTGCACACCTTCATTCCCGAATCCTCCATCGTGGGCGTGCTGCTGGAGCACTGCGAGGAATACACCGTCATCGCCAGCACCGCCCGGTCCGTGATGCAGCATGAGGCCCTGTCCTGGTGCACCGAGCGCAATCACTTCATTCATCTGGAGGCGCGCTCACCCATGGGCCGCCGGTCCGACGATGTACTGCGGGATTGGATCGGCTCTATGACACCTCGGGAGCGCAGGGACTTTACGGACGCATTCTTTGAGATCCTCAGCATGGGCGGCAAGGCCCGGACGTTGGAGGAGGTGCAGGAGATGGGTCTGAGCGGGGCGATAGCGCTGGTGAAAGAGTATGCCGGAGCCGACGAGAAGACCCGCCGCATTTTGCTGGAAATATTCAAGCGTCTGGCCGCGGACATTGGCGAGGAGGTGGCCTCTACCGCGCAGGATGGCCTGAAACAGGCTGCGGACTTTCTCCGCAATCTGGGCCATAAAAAGCAAGGGGATAAGGAGTAAAGCGAAAAAAGGACCGCCGAGGCGGTCCTTTTTATCTTTATCCGTGAAAATACTTCTTCGCGCAGAATTCCCTCCGGATCTCCACTGTGCCTTCGTCCTCCATCCAGGCGGCAAAGTTGGAGAAATTCCTTTCCACGATGCTGAACTTCAGTTGGTTGTGGGTGCGCACATTTTCCCGTTTGCAGAATTCGTAGATCCATTCATCGTAGGTCATCCCGTCCGTTAGGCATTCCAGCATTTCCCGTGCCTTGTTCTCCATAAACAGAATATTCTCCCCAATGAGGGCGGTGATGTCCGTCAGCACTTCCTTATGCGCTACAATATACGCCGGACATCGCAGGTCATACAGGCTGCGCTTACTCTCCAGGTCTTTCGCGATAAACATGGAGGTGGGCAGCTTGGCCTCCTTAATTTCTGAATGGCTGATGATGCAGTCCCCCAGATAGGCTGCGCCATCCGGGGTGATGATGCCGATGTGTCCCGCGCTGTGGCCGGGGAGCTGCAATATGCCGAATTTTGCCCCGCAAAAGCTAAGCTCCGTGGCGTCAGCGGGTATAATGACATCAGCGGTAAAGCATTCCTCCAAAAAATACTCCCGGCTTCTGCCGTAGGTCAGAGCCACATAGTTGGCCCGGTAGGCGTCTGGATTCACAGAGATGCCCGCCTCGATGATCTGGGCGGCGGCAATGGCTCCGTATCGTTTTTGCAGGTAACGGACATTGCCGGTGTGGTCGAAATGGGCATGGGAGCAGAGAATGCCTTTTAGCTGAAACCCGTTATCATCCAGCAGGTGGGTCAATCCGCTGCGATCCAGCTTGGCGTAGCCCGTGTCCAGCAGAATCACGTCCGTGTCATTGAGCTTATACAGGGGGAGCAGTGCCGTGGATCCCTCGGCCACATAGGTGCTGCCCAAAACGCGCCGCAATTCCACAAAGATCCCTCCCGATTCTGAGTTGATTTTATTATACCGCATTTCCCGGTAAAAACAAGCGCATCCTTTCGGAAAAATCTCATTTACAAAAGCCGGGAAATAAGGTAAAATACAATTTAGAATAAAAACAGGAGGCTTCGTATGGACGAACCGAAATATAAACGGGTGCTGCTGAAGATCAGCGGTGAGGCCCTGGCGGGCGAGAAGCACCTTGGCCTGGACTTTCAGGTCATGGGTCAGGTGGCGGATGTCATCCGCCAGTGCGTGGAGATGGGCGTGCAGGTGGGCATCGTCATCGGCGGCGGCAACTTCTGGCGCGGCGTGAAGAACGGCGAGGGCTACATCGAGCGCACCCGGGCCGACCACATGGGCATGCTGGCCACGGCCATGAACTGCATGGCCATGGCGGATGTGCTGGAGCAGAAGGGCGTGGATGTGCGTGTCCAGACTGCTTTGGAAATCAAAGAGGTGGCGGAGCCTTACATCCGTGCCCGGGCTATCCGGCATCTGGAGAAGGGCCGTGTGGTCATCTTCGGTTGCGGCATCGGCAGCCCCTTCTTCTCGACGGATACGGCGGCAGTGTTGCGTGCGGCGGAGATCGGCGCCGATGTGATCCTCCTCGCCAAGAATATCGACGGCGTATACGACTGTGACCCTGCCAAGTTTGCCGAAGCCAAGAAGTTCGATTCCATCACCTATGACGATGTGCTGGCCCGCCACCTGTCCGTCATGGACAGCACGGCCACCAGCCTGTCTATGGATAACCACATCCCTGTGTTGGTCTTTGCTCTGAAGGATCCCAAGAATATCATCCGCGTCCTGCGCGGAGAAAAAATCGGTACGATCGTAAAGGAGGCTTAACCCCATGCTGAAAGATGAATACAAGATTTACGAAGAGAAAATGAAAAAGAGCATCGAGTCCGTTAAAAACGACTTCGCCGCCGTGCGGGCGGGCCGGGCCAATGCCGCCGTGCTCAACCGTATTTCCGTGGACTATTACGGCACCCCTACACCCATCCAGCAGGTTGGCTCCGTGTCTTCTCCCGATCCCCGCTCTCTGGTCATCACTCCCTGGGACGGCTCATTGCTGCGTGCAATTGAAAAGGCGATTCTGGAGTCCGATCTGGGCATCAATCCCCAGAATGACGGCAAGTGCATCCGTCTTTCCTTCCCTCAGCTCACCGAGGAGCGCCGCAAAGAGCTGGTGAAGCAGATCCACAAGTATGCCGAGAACGGCAAGGTGGCCGTGCGGAATATCCGCCGGGACGCCATGGATAAGTTCAAGAAGATGCAGAAGGCCTCTGAGATTACCGAGGATGAGCTGAAGTTGGCAGAAAAGGATATGCAGAAGATCACCGACGACAACTGCAAGGAACTGGATAAGCTTCTTGAAAACAAAGAAAAGGAACTGATGTCTGTCTGATGGGACTGTTTGTAAAAAAAGTCTCTCACAAGGCGGGGCAGGTGGACAAAAACCGCCTTCCCCGCCACATCGCTATCATTATGGACGGCAACGGTCGTTGGGCGAAGAAGCGCGGCCTTCCTCGCACTGCCGGCCATAAGGTAGGAGCGGAGACCTTTCGCAAGATCGCGCTGTACTGCAAGGCCTTGGGCGTGGAGTACCTGACGGTGTACGCCTTTTCCACAGAAAACTGGAAGCGGCCGGCGGACGAAGTGGGCACCATTATGGGCCTGCTGAAGAAGTATATGCTGGAGGCCATCGACACCATGGAGCGGGATCAGATGAAGCTCCACTTTTTCGGTGATCTGTCGGCGCTCAGTCCGGAGCTGCGGGACCTGGCCCATAAGGCCGACGAAGTGGCCCGGAGGGTCCACGGTTTTCAGGCCAATATCTGCTTGAACTACGGCGGTCGGGACGAGATCCTCCATGCCGCCCGGGCCTGCGTTGCCGCCGGGGAGGAGCTGACGGAGGAGAACTTTGAAAAGCACCTCTATTCTGCCGGCATTCCCGACCCGGAGCTGATCATCCGGCCCAGCGGCGAGCTGCGGCTTTCCAATTTCCTGCTGTGGCAGTGCGCCTATTCGGAGTTTTATTTCTGCGACACGCTGTGGCCGGACTTTACCGAGGTGGATCTGGACGCCGCCATTGTGGCCTACCAGAAGCGTGATCGCCGGTTCGGCGGTGTAAAATGAGCAAATCAAGAGAGAATAAAGAGGAACAAGGCTATGAAACAGAGAATTCTGGTGGCAGTCGTTGGTGTGCCGCTGCTGCTTTTGGTGCTGTGCTGGGCACCCCATTGGGGCACTGCGGCGTTGCTGGCGGTGCTGAGCCTTATCGGCGCCCATGAGCTTCTGGCGGCGGTGAGCGGCCCGGAAAAGACAAAGCAGCTTTGGGTTTTGGCGGGATTTATGGCTGTTTGCACTGTTTTCGCCACCTATTCGGGCCGGGAGGAGTATCAGGGTACGGTTCTTGCGGCGGTGCCCTGGCTGCTGTGTGCCGCCGTTGCGCTGCTGTTTTTACTGGCCGTGCGGTGGTACGGCCGTGAAAACGCCGTGGCATTTCAGGATATCTGCACTGTACTGCTGGGTGGCATAGCCATTCCGTTGGCACTATCCTGCCTGCTGCGCCTGCGGCTTTTGGAATTTGGCGGCGGACTGGTTCTCATGCCCCTGGTTGCCGCCTTTATGAGCGATACAATGGCCCTGTTTGCGGGCATGGCTTTCGGAAAGCACAAGTTGGCGTCCAAGGCCAGCCCCAAGAAGACGGTGGAAGGCGCTCTGGGCGGCCTCGTGGGCGGCGTATTGGGTATGGTGATTTTCCGCATTGTGTTCTTTTTCGTCACGGTGCACCCCCTGTCCATCGGCTGGTGCATGGTTATCGGCCTGGTGGGAGCCTTCATGGGTCAGTTGGGCGATCTGAGCTTTTCCATCATCAAACGCCAGTGCGGCATCAAGGACTATGGCCGTCTGCTGCCGGGACACGGCGGCGTATTGGATCGGTTTGACAGCGTCATTTTTGCTGCTCCGGTGGTGTGGATGATCGCCTGCAGCACGGGAATGTAAGAAGAATGAGCAAGTGTATTTCTGTTTTGGGCAGCACCGGCTCCATTGGCCGGCAGACACTGCAGGTGGCGCGGGAGCTGGGCCTTACGGTGACAGCTCTGGCTGCCGGACGGCAAATTGATTTATTGGAGCAGCAGGCACGGCGTTTTCGCCCGTGCCTTGTTGCCGTGTTTGACGAGGCTGCGGCCCGGGAGCTTGGAAAACGTCTCTCCGACCTCCCCACGGAGGTCGTGGGCGGCATGGAGGGCCTTGTGGCGGCGGCGGAGCTGGAGGATGCGGACACCGTGGTCACGGCGGTTATGGGCAGCGTGGGCCTGGAGCCGACTCTTTCCGCCATCCGCAAAAAGAAACGCATCGCCCTGGCCAACAAGGAGACTCTTGTTTGCGCAGGAGAACTGGTGATGGCTGAGGCAAAGAAATACGGCGCGGAGATCGTGCCGGTGGATTCGGAACATTCCGCCATATTCCAGAGTCTGCAGGGCTGCCGGGACCGGGGTGAGATCAGGCGCCTGCTGCTCACCTGTTCCGGGGGGCCTTTTTTCGGCAAGTCCTTTGCGGAATTGGAAAAAATGACGGCGGCGGACGCATTGAGGCATCCCAACTGGACCATGGGTGCCAAAATCACCGTCGACTCCGCCACGCTGATGAATAAGGGTCTGGAGATCATCGAGGCCATGCGGCTGTATAGCTTGCCGCTAAAGCAGGTGGAGGCGGTGATCCATCGCCAGAGTATCGTGCATTCTCTGGTGGAGTTCCGGGACGGCGCCATGCTGGCCCAACTGGGCACGCCGGACATGAAGCTGCCCATCCGTTACGCCCTGACCTATCCCTATCGGGCCGAGACCCCGGATCAGACGCTTGACCTGCTCTCCTGCGGGCCGCTGACCTTCAGCGCCCCCGACGCGGAGGCCTTTCCTTGCCTGCGCATAGCCCGGCAGTGCGCTGAGACCGGTGGCACTGCCTGCGCCATCATGAATGGAGCCAATGAGGTGGCCGTAGCGCGATTCTTGCGGGGCGAGATCGGCTTTAACGATATTCCCCGCCGGGTGGAAAAAGCACTTTTCCGGGTGCCGGTGAAATATCAGCCGAGCCTTGGGGATATACTGGAGGCAGATCGGATGGGCCGCGAGGCTGCCCGATAAATGACAGACGCCGGAGGCGTCGGAACGGAGAGGCTATGTCGACATTTGTATATATACTTGTTGGCGCTTTGATATTTGGTGTGCTGATATTTGTCCACGAATTGGGACATTTTCTGACTGCCAAGGCCTGCGGCGTGCGGGTGAATGAATTTGCCCTCGGCATGGGTCCTGCCATCCTCAAAAAGCAAAAGGGCGAGACGCTTTACTCTCTGCGCTGTCTGCCATTCGGCGGTTTTTGCGCCATGGAGGGGGAGGACGAGGCCTCTGATGATCCCGCGGCGCTGGAGAACAAGGGCTTCTGGGCTAAGCTGCTGATTTTCGCCGCGGGCGCGCTGATGAATTTCCTGGCGGGAATTGTCATCATCCTCTGCCTCTACATGGGCGCGAAGGCGTTTATTACACCTGTCATTGCGGACTTCGCCGAGGGGTGTCCCCTGCAGGAGACCCTACAGGCGGGAGATGAAATCACCGCCATTGACGGGGAAAGAATCTATGTTTTCAGCGATGTGAATATGCTTCTGGGGATGGGGCAGGACGACCGCCATGACTTGACGATCCTCCGCAACGGCGAGGAAATGGAGCTTTTCGGCGTGCTGATGCCGCAGCAGGAATACACCGATAAAAACGGCAGCGTCTACACCGGATACGGCCTGAATTTCGCGGTGAAACAGGCCACCTTCGGCGACCGGCTCCGGGTGAGTTTTGCCAACGCCGCGGATTTTGTGCGCATTGTGCGCCTGTCTATAAAGATGCTCCTGACAGGTCAGGCCGGCGTCAAGGATGTGAGCGGCCCTGTGGGCATCGTGACCATTATCACCGATGTGGGACAGAGCAGCGCCTCCACCTCTGCTGCCGCGCGGAATATTGCGTATCTGGCGGCCATGATCGCCGTGAATCTGGCGGTGATGAACCTGCTGCCTTTGCCGGCGCTGGATGGCGGAAAGATATTCTTTCTCCTCATCAACGCTCTGTGTATGTTGGTATTCCGGAAAAAGATCCCGCAGAAATTCGAGAACTATGTCCACATTGCCGGCTTTGTTCTGCTGATGCTGCTTATGCTGGCGGTGACATTCCACGATGTCTGGAAACTATTCACATAATGGGGGAGAGAGTATGAGCAAGCAGATCATGGTGGGAGCCGTTGCATTGGGCGGCGGCGCGGCTGTATCCATCCAGTCCATGTGCAACACTCCTACCCAGGATGTGGAGGCCACCTCCGCGCAGATCCTGCGGCTGGAGCAGGCCGGATGTGAGATCATTCGTGTGGCTGTGCCGGATATGGACGCGGCCCGGGCCGTGGGCGAGATCAAACGTCGTATCCACATTCCGCTGGTGTGTGACATTCATTTCGACTATAAGCTGGCCCTTGCCTGCGTGGAGCAGGGAGCGGATAAAATACGCATCAACCCCGGCAACATCGGGTCAAAGGAGCGGGTGCGCGCGGTAGCGGATGCCTGTCGGGAGCGGGGCATACCCATCCGCATCGGCGTCAACGGAGGCTCACTGGAAAAGGAATTGCTGAGAAAATACGGCGGCGTCACGGCCCAGGCTCTGGTGGAGAGCGCCATGGGCCATGTGCGCTTGCTGAACGAGTGCGATTTCGACGACATCTGCATCTCCGTGAAATGCTCCGCCGTACCGGTGAATATGCGGGCGTACCGGATGCTCCATGAGCAGACGGACTACCCCCTGCATCTGGGCGTCACTGAGGCAGGTACACCCACCATGGGCGTTTTAAAATCCGCCATAGGGATCGGCGGTCTTTTGTGCCTGGGCATCGGGGACACCGTGCGGGTGAGCCTGACGGCGGATCCTGTGGAGGAAGTGAAGGCGGCCCGGCAGATCCTTTCCGCCTCCGGCGTGCGGCGATTCGGGCCGAATCTCATCTCCTGCCCCACCTGCGGCCGCACGAAATATGACATGATCCCCATTGCCCGGGAGGTGGAGCGGCGGTTGGAGGGCTGTGACAAGAACATCACCGTGGCGGTGATGGGCTGTGTGGTCAACGGCCCCGGCGAGGCCTCCGCCTCCGATGTGGGCATCGCCGGTGGAAAGGGCGAGGGGCTGGTGTTCCGCCGGGGCGAAATTCTCTATAAGGTCCCGGAGGACAAGCTGGTGGACGCATTGATGGAAGAAATCGAGAAACTTTGAGCATGGATAAGATAGGATTTTTGGACTTTTTCGGCAGTTTTCTGCCGCCCCATAACCTGCTGCCTTTATTGGCTGACGCCAAAATCGTGGCCGGAGAACTGAATCGGGAGAGCCGCTCTCTGGAGGCGGAGGTGGAGTGCCGGGAGGAAGTATCGGACGCCGCGAAAACGGCGTTGGAACAGCTCCTGCAGGAGCATTACGGCTTTCGTCAGGTGCGTCTGCGGTTTGTTTCTGTCACCAAGGGGAGAAGCGATGAGCAGATGCTGCTGGGCAAGCCCATCAAGGGTCGACCTATCTCCATGGAGGGGCTGAACCCTAAGATGGGCACCGTGGTGGTGGAGGGCAAGGTATTCTTCTTTGACTGCCACGAGACCCGGCGGCCCGGGGTGTGGGTCCTGACCTTTGACATAACGGATAACCAAAACTCCGTCACCGTCCGCAAATATATGCAGGCCAGGGAATTGGGCGCCTTGCAGAATGCCGTTGCGCCGGGTATGTGGCTGCGGGTGCAGGGCTTCATGGAACTGACCAGGGACGGCAAGGATATGCAGCTCAACCCCATAAACATCGTGAAGATCAGCCACGAACCCCGGAAGGATACCGCCCGGGAAAAACGGGTGGAGCTGCATCTGCACACCCGTATGTCCAATATGGACGCCCTCACGGACCCCACCGCTGTCATTCAGGAGGCCATTTCCTGGGGCCACCCGGCCATCGCCATCACCGACCACGGCGTGGTGCAGGCCTTCCCCGATGCGTGGCACACTGCCAAGGGGAAGATCAAGATCCTCTACGGCTTGGAGGGATATTATGTAAACAATCTGGATGACCGTGTGGCGGTCCACGGCCCTATGGATCAGGATTTTGACGATGAGATCGTCTGCTTTGACATTGAGACCACGGGACTGCAGGTGATGAAGGAGGCCATCACGGAGATCGGCGCCGTGGTGCTGAAAAACGGGGAAATCACGGACAGGTTCCAGACCTTTGTGAATCCAAACCGCCACCTGACCCCGGAGATTATTGGTCTCACGGGCATCACCGATGCCATGCTGGCCGATGCACCCCCGCTGAAAGACGCACTGGAGGCGTTTTTGCGATTCGTGAATGGTCGCCCGTTGGCGGCTCACAATGCCGAGTTTGACATCAGCTTCATTCGGGAGGGCTGCCGGCAGACGGGACTTGCCTTTGACCCTACTTATGTGGACTCGCTTATCCTGGCGCAGAATTTGCTGCCGGAGTTGAGCAAATTCAAGTTGGATGTGGTGGCGGAGCATTTGGACCTGCCTGCCTTCAACCACCACCGGGCATCCGACGATGCGGCCATGGTGGGCTATATGCTTATTCCATTTTTTGGGAAAATGCGCCGGGAGCTGGGAATCGGCCGCCTGCAGGAGATCAACGGGCAGATGCTGAAGCTGCGTCCTCTGGGCAACAAGAGCCACCGCCGTCCCAAGCACATCATCCTTCTGGCCAAGAACAAGCTGGGGCTCAAGCACCTGTATCAGCTGGTGTCCCTTTCCAACCTGCAGTATTTCCGCCGTTTCCCCATTATCCCCAAGACCGAGCTGGCGTCCCACCGGGAGGGCCTTATCATCGGCTCCGCCTGTGAGGCCGGAGAGCTGTTCCGGGCGGTGGTGGAGCACAAGGACTGGGAAGAGCTCAAGCGTATCGCCTCTTTCTACGACTATCTGGAGATCCAGCCGCTGTGCAACAACCTCTTCATGCTGCAAAACGGCGAGGCCCGTTCCGAGGAGGAGCTGCGGGACTTCAACCGTACCATCGTGAAGCTGGGCAGGGAGCTTCACAAGCCTGTCTGCGCCACCGGCGATGTGCATTTCATGGAGCCGGAGGATGAGGTGTACCGCCATGTTCTGCTGGCCAGCAAGAAGTTCCCCGATGCGGACAGGAGCCTGCCCATCTATTTCAAAACCACCGATGAGATGCTGGAGGAGTTCGCCTATCTGGGAGAGGAGACTGCCTATGAGGTTGTGGTGACCAATCCCCGTATGATCGCGGACATGGTGGAGGAGATTGAGCTTCTGCCCCCGGGACAGCTTTTTCCGCCCAGGCTGGAAAACTCCGAGCAGGAGCTGCACGACATGGTGTGGAACAAGTGTCATGAGCTGTACGGTGAGGATCCGCCCCTGCTTATCGTAGACCGGCTCCGTGTGGAGCTGGGCGGCATACTGGGCAAGTACGATGTGGTGTATATGTCTGCCCAGAAGCTGGTGCAGCGGAGTCTGGAAAACGGGTATCTGGTGGGATCCCGCGGCTCTGTTGGCTCGTCTTTGGTTGCCTATATGGCGGGCATCACAGAGGTGAACTCCCTGCCGCCCCACTATCGCTGCCCCAAATGCAAGTATACGGAATTTGTCACCGACGGCAGCTACGGCTGCGGGGCGGATATGCCGGATAAAATCTGCCCCAACTGCGGAGAAAAGCTGGTGAAGGACGGCTTTGACATCCCCTTTGAGACCTTTTTGGGCTACGGCGGCGGCAAGGTGCCGGATATCGACCTGAATTTCTCCGGAGAGTATCAGGCCCGGGCCCACCGCCACGCCGTGGAGATGTTCGGCGAGAAACAGGTGTTCCGTGCCGGTACCATCGGTACTCTGGCGGAAAAAACCGCCTACGGCTTTGTGCGCAAGTATCTGGAGGAGCGGGACATCACAGCCTGCAGTGCGGAGATGAATCGCCTGACCTTAGGCTGCGTGGGTGTGCGCCGCACCACAGGCCAGCACCCCGGCGGCCTTGTGGTGGTACCGGACGACATGGATGTGGAGGATTTCACCGCTGTGCAGCACCCGGCGGACGCAGAGGATGCAGAGACCATCACCACCCATTTTGAATATCACTGCATGGAGGACAACCTCCTGAAGCTGGATATGCTGGGACACGATGATCCCACCATGATCCGAATGCTGGAGGATCTCACCGGGGTCAACGCCCGGGCTATTCCCCTGGACGACCCGGATACCATGAGTATTTTTACCTCCTCTAAGGTGCTGGGCTTTGAAAATGACGAGCTTCTGGGCCCCACCGGCGCCGTGGCCATCCCGGAGTTCAATACCCGTTTCACCCGGCAGATGCTCATAGATACCCAGCCCAAGGATTTTAACACTCTGGTGCGGCTTTCCGGCTTCTCCCACGGTACGGATGTGTGGCTGGGCAACGCCCGGGAGCTGATCGTCAGCGGTACGGCCACCGTTCTGCAGACCGTGGGCTGCCGCGATGACATCATGCTCTATCTCATCTCCATGGGTCTGGACCCGAAAATGAGCTTCAAGATCATGGAGGCCGTGCGTAAGGGCAAGGTGAAAAAGGGCGGTTTCCAGGAGGGCTGGGTGGAGGCCATGCAGGAGCATGGTGTGCCTCAGTGGTATATTGATTCTCTGGCCAAGATCGGTTATCTCTTCCCCAAGGCCCACGCCGTGGCCTATGTGATGATGGCCTTCCGCATCGCCTGGTTCAAGGTGCATGAACCCTTAGCCTTCTATGCCACCTTTTTCTCCATCCGGGCCAAGGCCTTCGACGCGGAATTCTGCTGCGCCGGCAAGGAGGCCGTGGAGCGGAAGATCCACGAAATCGAGAACAACAAGGACGCCACCGCCGTGGAGCAGAACCTGCTGGTGACCCTGGAGGTGTGCTACGAGTTCTATCTCCGTGGCTTCCATTTTGACACCATTGACATCTATCGCTCCGATGCTTCCAAATTCCTCATTACGGAAAACGGCCTGCTGCCGCCGCTGATCTCCGTCCACGGGCTGGGGGAGGCGGCCGCCGTAGACACGGTGGAAAAGCGAAAGGGAAAGAAATTCATCTCCGTGGAGGAGTTTTCCGCCTGCTGCAACAAACTGTCCAAAACCCATATCGAGCAACTCAAGGCGCTGGGCGCCTTCGCCGGCATGGCGGACACCAGTCAGGTGAGCCTGTTTTAAACGAATCATTTCCATTTTTCTCATCTGTGGATGCGAACGCTGCGAAATGAATAAACCAAGGAGCAGTCCTGCGGGACTGCTCCTTGGTTTTTATATGCCGTTATTCGTCGTACATACCCAGGATCACGATACCTGCCACCACCAGGGCGATCATCAGGTAGTGCTTCCAGGACAGCTTTTCCTTCAGGAAAATGCGGCTCCACACCACGGACAACACGCAGTAGGCGGAAATGATCGGTGCGGCCAGAGCTACATGGTCGCTGTCGGACAGGGCGTAGATATAGGCGAACTGTCCGGCAGTCTCGCACACGGCGCCCAGATACTTGGGCCCCTCCCGCTTGGGGAGCAGCTTCTGCTTGCGGATGACCACCACATAGATAAAGCACGCGATGCCCGCCAGCAGGAAAGTCAGCTCATAGGCGCAGTTGGCGCTGTCCTCGTTGAGGGTTTCCAGCACCTTTGAGTCGGCGAAGGTGCCCAGAGCATCCAGCACGCAGTAGAGAATGGGCAAAATCAGGGCCAGGGCGGACTTGGAGTAGCGGTAGTTGCCCGCTTCCTGCCGTTTAAGACGCAGATCATCATCCTCCCGGGCTTCTACGACGCCCAGACCGATGACGCCCACGCATACCAGAGCCATGGCGGCATACTGGGCCGGAGCCAGCAGGGCGGCGCCGGTGATAATGCTCAAAACTGCCACCAGCGCACCGGAGGAATTGCAGATGGGAGAGGAGATGGACAGTTCGATGTACCGCAGACCCACATAGCCCAGGGTCATGGAGCCGATATACAGCAGGGAGACAGGCAGGTAGGTGAGGATAATAGAGAAATTGATCTCCGTGCCGCCGATAAAAATGCTGTAAGCTGCGTGCAGACCCATGACCACGCCCACGGCCATGACCATTTTCAGGTGGGCGTACTTGTCGTCGGCGTCCCGGCAGCCGATTTTAGAGAACAGGTCGGAGCCGCTCCAGAACAGGAGGGCAATGACAGAAAACCAGAACCACATAGATAGAATACTCCTTATATCTTTATAATGCCTGCGTCCAGCAGCTTCTGCATACTCAGCAGGATACCCAGCTTGCCGTGATACCAGGTGAGGCCGCCCTGGAAATAGACGGCGTAGGGGGGACGGATAGGTCCGTCTGCGGAGAGCTCAATGGAACTGCCCTGTACAAAGGCGCCGGCTGCCATGATGACCTCGCTTTCATAGCCGGGCATGGCCCACGGCTCGGGGGTCACATAGCTGTCCACAGCGGCTGCGGACTGGATGCCTTTGCAGAAGGCCACCATGGCCTCCTTGCTGCCCAGCTCCACCGCCTGAATAATGTCGTGGCGGCTCTCAGAGGAGGTGGGAACCACATGAAAGCCCAGCTTCTCATAGCAGGCAGCGGCAAATACGGCGCTCTTTATCGCCGAGGCAACCACCGTGGGGGAGAGGAACAGACCCTGATACAGGGCGGGCATCAGGCCCAGATTTGCCCCGACTTCCTGCCCCAGACCCGGGGCACTGAGCCGGAAGGCGCACCGGCTGACGCACTCCCTGGTGCCGCAGATGTAGCCGCCGATAGGGGCAAGACCTCCACCGGGATTCTTGATGAGACTGCCCACGATCATGTCGGCTCCCAGATCCGACGGCTCCCGCATCTCCACAAACTCGCCGTAGCAGTTGTCCACCATGCACAGAACATCGCTCTTGCATTCCTTGCAGAAGGCAATGAGCTGTCCGATCTGCTCCACGGAGAAAGTGGGGCGAGTGGCGTAGCCCTTGGAGCGCTGGATGGTGATGAGCCGGGTCTTTTCGCCAATGGCCCTGCGGATGCCGTCGTAGTCAAAGCTGCCGTCGGGCAGGAGTGCCACCTCATTGTAGCTGACACCGTACTCCGCCAGAGAGCAGGGGGAGGGGCGGATGCCGATGACCTCCTCCAGTGTATCGTAGGGGCGGCCCACGGGACTGAGCAGCTCATCGCCGGGCCGCAGGTTGGCGCTCAGCGCCACCGCCAAGGCATGAGTGCCACAGGTGATCTGGGGCCGCACCAGAGCCGCCTCCGTGTGGAAACAGTCGGCGTACACCCGCTCTAAATTATCCCGGCCCTCGTCATCATAGCCATAGCCGGTGGTGGCGGCAAAGTGGGTGGCATTCACCCGGTTTTTCTGCATGGCGGCGAGCACCTTGCACTGGTTATACTCCGCCACGGCGTCTATTTCGGCAAATCGGCCCAGCAGGCCGTTTAAAACCTGTTCGCCAAATTCGTACACGGCCAGGCCCACGCCCAACTGCCGATACATCTCGTTCATCATTGCTCTTTTTCCTCCGTACTTTGCAGAATCTCCTGTGCTACCCGGTCCAGCACCTCCGGGCGGGAGACCACCAAGCCTTGGCGCTCACTGCCTAAGATCAGCAGGGTGTCGCCGGGGTGGATATTAAAAAACTCACGGGCCTCCTTCGGGATCACGATCTGACCCCGGTCGCCTACCTTGGCGGTACCGAACACCCGGCGGGTAGGGGGACGACCCAAAATGTGCTTGCCGTGGGGCATGGGCTCACCTCTCTATAATCATCTTTTTCATATTTGTATGACAGATGGCAGTATAGCACAATCTGAAAAAAATGCAAGGCATTATTGCATAAAGCAGCCTTTGTTTTTTTGGAAAACCTGCAGAGGAAAAGAAAAAATGTACAAATCGCATAAAAAATGTGAAGTATATTATGCGAAATATAAAATATTAGTTTAATTTAGAAAAAAATGGTGACATTTCCAATATAGTGTGATATAATGCACGATACACAAGAAACTGGAAAGAAAATTATTTTGAAAAGTGCGTTTTTCCCAAATGAATTGTAAGAAGTTGTAAGAAATTGTAAGAAAGGATGAAAAATGATGAAAAAAATCACAGGCATTTTCTCAGCGCTGGTTCTGGCGCTGGCTCTGCTGCCCACCACCGTTTGGGCCGGGGGCGATGTGGCCATGATCGGTGACAACGGGTATGGGACGCTGAAGGCGGCGTTTGATGCTGCGGAGAATGGAGACACCATCCGGCTGCTGGATAATACCAGCGGCGACGGCATCGTTGTAAAATCCGGCAGCAATCTTACCGTGGATTTCGGCGGCTTTACCTACACGGTGGACGGCGATCTGGTTGGCTCCGCGGGCACCGAGACCAATGCCTTCCAGCTGCTGAAGGATTCCACCATCACCTTCAAAAACGGCAAGATCACCAGCTCCAAGGCCAAGATTTTGATCCAGAACTACAGCAATCTGACGCTGGACGGCATTGAGCTGGACGGCACCAATCTGCCGGGTTCAATGCCCTACACCATGTCCAACAACTGCGGCAATGTTACCATTAAGGATACTATCATCACTGCTGCGGATAATGGCGTTGCCTTTGACGTGTACGGCGGCTTTGGCAGCTATGGTGATGTTACCGTCACCGTTACCGGAAATTCTGTTGTGAACGGTACTGTTGAGGTGGATCGCGGCACGGGCACGCAGAACGTGAATACCCTGAAGGTCGAAAACGGCACCATCAACGGCGAGCTGAAGGTCGACAAGAATGATAAGACCACGGTCTCCGTCATTGCGGGCACCTTCGCAAGCGATGTTTCCGACTATGTGGATACCTCTGCCAGCAGCCTTGAGCAGGTGAACGGCCAGTGGGTCGTGAAGAAGAATCCCGGCGCCGCCAAGATCGGCGACACGGAGTATGAGACTCTGGCTGAGGCCATTGCCGCGGCCAAGGCCGGCGACACCGTCGTTCTGCAGAAGGACGTCACCATCGACGCTTATCAGGAGATCCATACGGCTATCACCGTGGATCTGGGCGGCAACAAGCTCACCTCCACCGGCGGCGGCTTTGACGTCTACGCAGACCTCACCGTGAAAAACGGCAGCATGGAGACCGTGAAGTGGGCTGCCTGGGTGCAGAACGGCGCAAAGCTGGTCATTGAAAAGGACGTTACCATCAAGACCACCAGCACCGAAGGCAACAAGGGCGGCATCACCGTGCAGGGCAATGGTTCCTCCGTTACCGTGTTCGGTAAGATCGAGGCGGCCGGCGGCGCTGCGGTTTCCGGCATCGGCAATAAGGATGACGGCGGTGTTATCATTAATATTGAGGAAGGCGCTGTTCTGAAGTGCGACAACGGCATCGGTATCTATTATCCCAACACCGCTGAGCTGAACATCAAGGGCGGCACCATCACCGGTCTTACCGGCGTGTATGTGAAGTCCGGCAAGACCACCGTTACCGGTGGCACTATCATCGGCACCGGCGCGAAGGCGGATTATGAATATTACGGAAACGGCTGCAATCCCACAGGTGACGCTTTCGTAGTGGATAAGTGCAACTATCCCGGCGGTGACCCCGTTGTGGAGATCAAGGGCGGAACCTTCAAGAGCGAGAAGGCAAATGCTTTGGCCAGCTACACCGGCAACGGGGCTGCCAACGCGCTGACCGGCTTCGTCACCGGCGGTTTCTTCAGCAACGATCCTTCCGCTTTTGTGTCCGAAGGTTACACGGCTACCAAGGATGCAGAGGGCAACTACACCGTCGCTAAGCCTACTCCGGGGAAGCCCGATGCACCTATGACCTATGATGCCGGCATCGCCATCTATGGCATGAGTGCTGTGCTGTCCATCTCCGGCATGGCTTGGCTCGGCCTGAAGAAAAAAGGCACTGACTATGTCGGCAAGCGCATGGAAAAGTAAGCAAATCGAATCAAAAAAGAGAACGCCTGCGGGCGTTCTCTTTTTTGATTCGATTTGCTGCAATCAACGAAGTGTTTCCGGAAATTCCACTCCGTTGAGCCGCAGAATGGTGCGCAGAGGATAGTCCCGGTCCAGATAGTTTTCACAGTACCACTGGAAGGTGGCGTCTGGCAGATGCATCAACTCCGGAGCCTCGCAGCGGAACAGCTCGAAGGTGTTCTGATCTCCGGAGAGCAATGCCGCCAGCACATCCAGCCGCTTTTCCTCCGCCAGACGCAGACAGCACGCATCCATCACGGCAGCGCAGACCTGCTCTGCTTCGGGGGCGTACTGCTCCTTGTTCCCCAGCCAATAGAGAAATTCGTTGGGATCCAGATCCAGCTTGGTGGTGATCCGGCTCAGCTTGTAAAACTCCTGCCAATCCTTCTTTTTCAGCACCTCGATGAGGTACTGCACCAGCCCGTCGTCCAGAGCGATGCAGTCCAGAAACACCTCAAAGGCGTGCTTGCCTGCATCGGGGTCCGGGGCCTTTTCCTCCGGTTTTTCCTCTGTGGCGGCGTTTTCCTGCTGGGCCTGATTTGCCAGCGCATGCGCGGCGGAGAGCATATCCTCCATGGAGAAAGTGTCGTAGGCCTCCTGGGGGATCTCGTCCCCGGCAGCAGCGGCGCAGGCTTTCACAAAGGCAGGGATGCCCATGGCGGAGATCTGCTGCTGCAGCTCCATGGCCCGGCGCATTTCGCCGGTCTCGGTGAGAGCGATCCCGGCAGGGGTGGGCAATGCGCCTTCACAGACCCGGGTCATATAGTCGATGTAATATTCAAACAGTGTCATAACAGAGCCTCGCTTTCCTCTCAGACTCTACCACAGGAAAAGCGGAATTGCAAGCGGCTCTTGTTTGTGATAGGATATAAAAAATGGGAGGAGGGACGGAATATGCGGGAATATTATGCCGCGCCTATGGAGGGCCTCACCGGCTGGCGCTGGCGGCAGGTGCACTCCAAGCTGTTCGGCGGTGCGGACCGGTACTATACGCCCTTTTTGTCCCCCAATGCCAACTTTGAGTTCCAGACCAAGGAATTGCGGGAAATTGACCCGGAGAATAACCGGGATTTACCCGTTGTGCCCCAGATCCTCACCAACCGTGCGGAGTATTTCATCTGGGCGGCCCGGGAATGCGAGAGCCGTGGCTACGGCGAGGTGAATCTGAATTTGGGCTGCCCCTCCGGTACCGTAACAGGCAAGAAAAAGGGGGCGGGGCTTCTGCGGGAGCCTGCGCTGCTGCGGGAACTGCTGGATGGAATCTTTGATGCTCTGCCGGACATGAGAATATCCGTCAAGACCCGCATCGGCTGGGACGATCCTGCTCAGTGGCCTGCGCTTCTGGAGATGCTCAACAACTATCCCATCAGCCTGCTCATCGTCCATCCTCGGGTGCGATCACAATTTTACAAGGGGGAGGTCAACAGGGATGCTTTTTCGTGGACACGGGAGCATACCCACCTGTCCCTGTGCTATAACGGCGAGCTGTGGACTGTTGGAGAGGCTGCCGCCGCCCCGGACGTGCCGCTGATGTTTGGCAGGGGTCTGGTGGCGGATCCGTCCCTGCTGCGCAGACTGCGGGGCGGTAAGGCTGCCACGGCAGAGGAAATGCGGGAGTTCCACGACAGGCTCTATGAAGCCTATCGCCGGGATTTCAGCGGCGATACGGCTGTGCTGCATCATATGCGGGAGCTGTGGAGCTACTTGTCGGGGAGCTTCCGGGAAACGGAGGGACTGCTGCGATGTGTCCGCAAGGCCCGCTCCTGCCGGGAGTATGAGCAGGGCGTCCGTCAATTCTTTGCTCAGGCAGAGCTGCGATAAAAACGGAAGCAGAGCCGGCTCTGCTTCCGTAAGTGCAGGAAAGAGCTTATCTTTTTTTGTAAAGGACCAGCTCGGGGTTGGCGCCCCCGGCTTCATAGGTGCATACCAGGATAAAATCCATGTTTGCAAGGATCCCGAAGCATCTGCTGCCCCCAAACTGAGATTCCAGCTCATTTCCTAAATATGTGGTTTCGTCGTTCAGAAATTGTATGCTCCTGCCATTTGGCAGGGGATACGCAAGATTTACATATTTTCCCACCAGAGCATTTAATTTTTCCACCTTCGGCAGTCCGTCAATATGCAGCGCATTGATTTCCCGGATCAGCTGCTTTTTGAATTCTTCAAATTGCCCATTGTCGCTTAACATATCATATCGCTTCCAGTAATCCAATTTCGGAAGCAGATCCTTCATGTACAAGCGAGCCTGTTCCTCCGAAAATTTGTCGCTGACCATATGCCTGACGCATACATCGATCAGATCGTCCATATTGCTGTAGGTGTAGGTTCCGTCGGCATAGCACCACTTGCAGTAGTTCTCGTTCAGCGCGCCGTCGCTGTCGTGGCCGATTAGGGAGTCGTCCTCCAGCGGCATTCCGCAGCATTGGCATATCAGCTGTCTCGGTGCCCCTAACAGCGTGTTGATGGAAACACCGAATTCTCGTGACAGGAGCTTTAGCGTTTCCGTATTCGGCACGGTTTCGCCGTTTTCCCAGCGAGAGACTGCTTGCCTTGTGACTAGAACCTTCTGTGCCAGTTCATCTTGGGATAGCCCATTTTTGGTGCGAAGCTGAAAAATTATTTCCTTAGTTTCCATGGTATCCACCTCCTGTTGCTGCCATTATATAGCAAAGGCCGCCCAAAGAAAAGCAACTGTCTGTTTTCGACAGGCTTCCTCTGTGCTTTATTCCGCAAAAAAACATCCCTGCCCGGAGAATGGACAGGGATGTTTTTTCAGTTCAGCACGAAAACGGTGCAGTTGCGGCGCCCGAAGAGGCAGGCTTCTTCGTAGGTATCGAACCACAGGTCCAGCTTGTAGCCCTTGATGGAGGTGCCGCAGTCGGCTGCGGTGGCCATACCGTAGGTCAGATAGCCGTCGTCGGTGTAGATATAGAACCGGGTGCCGTACGGGAACACGGAGGTATCCACGGCGATGTTGCCGTACTGGGTGGGACGGCCGGAGGCGGTCCATCCGTGAATGGCGTAGGCACTGGCGTTGCAGGTGACCTGAGAGGAGAAGGCCATAGTATCACCGGAGGCAAAGATGAGATAACCGCTTCCATCGCTGTTGCGGTGCACATCCACCAGACTGTCGTCCCTGGAAACGGAGTCAACCAGAGTGCCGTACTTCACTACCTGTGTAACAGAATTATCCTCCGTGGCGGAAATAATCTCGGATCTGTCCAGCTTGCCCTTGATGAAGATGTCCAGATAGGTCTGGATCACAGAGCCGGGCGCGCCGGGGGTAACGATCTCTTCGGTCCCCTTTTCCATAAGGGGAGCAGGGATCCGCTCCACAGCGAAATCCGTTTGTACCTGCACGCTGCGCAGGCGGGTATACTGGCGGCAGACGGTGATGCTGGGAATGCCGGAGGTGATGTCCACCACCACCATTTCGTCGTCGCCCACTTCAATATCACACCGCCGCAGCAGATTGGCTACGGTCTCGTGGCGGGTGGTGACGGAGGTGGAGACGGATTCGCTGCCGCCTGTGGAGGCGGCCAGCAGCTTCACTTCGCCGGAGGAAATTTGCACAGAGGCGGAGGATCCTTCTTCGGTAGCGGTGAGCTGCACCTCCTGCCCCTTGGACAGGATGAGCTGCACATCCATAGCACCGCTGTTGTTCTGCCCGGTATAGAGAAGGTCGCTGTGATAGGACAGATCGGACGCTGAGGTGACGGTGTATGTGTCTTTGCTGTCAATGAGAAGGTACACGTCGTCATCCACCGGGATGGGACTTATACAGATACAGAGCACCAGACCCAGCAATGTCAGCGGGCCCAAAGCCGTCAGCAGCCGGCGTCGTTTTATAGGCCGGTCATACAGGGTGTTCATGCGGAAAAAAAGCGTTTGAATCATACGATACTTCCTCCCTCTCTCCGGCAATTGCAGTCGGGAAGGAGGCTCCTTTCGATGTTTTGTCCTTTGGCCTCCACTCCAAAAGTTAAGGAAAAGAAACCTGTTTGTAACCAAAATGTAATAACCGTAACAAAAATAAATTTGACAGGAGTATAGCACTTTTTTGTCCATGTGTCAAGTTTTTCCAGAAATAGCAGGTTTTATGCGTCAAAATTCCGGGAAAAATCTGCTGATCTTCGTATGAATGAAAACAAAATAGTTACAAAATTATATCCCCAAAAAGAAACAGATTCGGTGTTGCCTGCGCCGGGAACTTTCTGTATAATAAATGCGGTATTTTAGGGCAAGGAGGGACTTTCATGCGTCCTGTATATATCCCTGTGGGCCATATTGTCAACGCCCACGGCATTAAGGGAGAGGTCAAGCTGAATCCGGAGGGCTTTGCCCCGGACTTCGTGGCGGAATTTGACACGATTTATATAGACGGCCGCGCCGTGGCTGTGAAGAGCCGCCGGGTACACAAATCCACCCTGCTGCTGACTCTGCCGGGAGTGGAGGACATGGACGCGGCACTGGCGCTGAAGGGCAAGGAGGTCTCCATCTGTCGGGAGGACGCAAAGCTGCCGGTGGGGGAGTATTTTGATGTCGAGCTGGAGGGCATTACCGTTTTGGATGACGCGACCGGGGAGGAACTCGGAAAGATCCATCGTGTGCTGCACTATCCTGCCCACAAGGTCTATGAGGTGCGCGGAAGACGTGAATATCTCATTCCCGCTGTGCCGGGGGTATTCATTGCCTCTGTGGATGTTGAGGGCGGTATTATGCGTATCCACATGATGAAAGGATTGGCCATAGATGAGAATTGATATTATGACATTGTTCCCGGACGCCATTGAGGCCATGATGGGCCAGTCCATCATTGGCCGGGCCAGGGACCGGGGCTTTGTGGAGCTGCACACCCACCAGATCCGTGACTATACCACCAACAAGCAGATGCAGGTGGACGACTATCCCTACGGCGGCGGCCGTGGTGCCGTAATGCAGGCGGATCCTCTGTACCGCTGCTGGGAGCATATCTGCCAGGAGCTGGGCAGGCGGCCCCACACGATCTATATGTCCCCCTGCGGCCGGGTGTTCAACCAGGAGGTGGCCAAGGAGCTGAAAGCTGCCCACGAGAGCATTATCCTGGTCTGCGGCCACTACGAGGGTGTGGACCAGCGGTTCATCGACGAGTGTGTGGATGAAGAGCTGAGCATGGGCGATTTTGTTCTCACCGGCGGGGAGATTCCGGCCATGGCCGTGGCGGACTGCCTGTTCCGCATGGAGGAAGGGGTGTTGCCGGAGGAGAGCTGCTACACCGACGAGAGCCATTGGAACGGGCTTTTGGAGTATCCCCAGTATTCCCGGCCCGAGGAGTGGCACGGCCGCAGAGTGCCGGCCATTCTGTTAAGCGGCAACCACGGCGGTGTGGACGACTGGCGCACCAAGGAGAGCTACAAGCGCACCATGGCCCGCCGACCGGACCTGTGGGCGCGGTTTGACCAGAGCGGCGTCACCACCAAGCATGATAAAAAGGTGCTGCAGCAGGCCAAGGATGAATTTGCCGCCGAAAACGGAAACAAAGAGGAATAACTAAACGGGGGACAGGGACACAGCTTCTGTGTCCCTGTTTTTTCTCTTCGCGGCAAATTTCCCCTTGACTTTTCGCAGCATATGAGGTATTATAAGCAAGGTTGTAAAGCAAAAACACTTTACAGAAGGAGGGCGGACCGTGAAAAACCAGACATACCGCATGACCATGCTGCTCGATTTTTACGGCGAGATCCTGACCCAGCGGCAAAGAGAATTCTTTGACCTGTACTATAATGAGGACCTGAGTCTGGCGGAGATCGCCGAGAACTACGACATCAGCCGCCAGGGCGTCCGGGATGCCATTGTCCGGGCGGAGGCCGCCATGACTGATCTGGAGGACAAGACGGGTCTTATCAGGCGTTTCATGCGTCTTCGGGATAAGATCGACTCTATTGAGTCAGCGGCCAATGAGATCCGGCAGATGAACTACCGCCAATACGAGAATCCGGAGCTGGAGCGTCTGGCAGGGGAGATCCTCACCTGTGCCGCCGCACTGAAGGAGTAAGACTATGGCCTTTGAGGGATTGAGCGAAAAACTGAATGAAACCTTCAAGCGTCTGCGGGGCAAGGGCCGTTTGACGGAGAGCGATGTCAGGACCGGCCTGCGTGAAGTCCGCCTGGCTCTGCTGGAGGCGGATGTCAGCTATAAGGTGGTCAAGGATTTCATCGCCAAGGTCACCGAGCGCTGCGTGGGCAGCGACGTGCTGGAGAGCCTGACGCCTGCCCAGCAGATTGTGAAGATCGTCAACCAGGAGCTGACGGAACTGATGGGCGGCAGCAATGCCCGCCTTTCCTCGGCCTCCAAGGGCCCCACCGTTGTGATGATGGTGGGTCTGCAGGGCGCCGGTAAAACCACCAACTGCGCCAAGCTGGCGGGCCATATGCGCCGGCAATACGGCAAGCGGCCGCTGCTGGTGGCCTGCGATGTGTACCGTCCCGCCGCCATTACCCAGCTGCAGGTAGTGGGCAAGCAACTGGACATCCCGGTTTTTGAGATGGGGCAGGGCGACCCGGTGCGTATTGCGCGGGAGGCGCTGAAATATGCCGCCGACCACGGCAATGATCTGGTTTTTCTGGATACCGCCGGCCGCCTGCATATTGACGAGCAGCTCATGGACGAGCTGAAGAATATCAAGGCAAATATCCATCCCCACGAAATTTTACTGGTGGTGGACGCCATGACCGGTCAGGACGCTGTGAACGCCGCCACCGCCTTTGACGAGGCGCTGGGCATCGACGGCGTGCTGCTGACCAAGCTGGACGGTGACGCCCGAGGCGGCGCTGCCCTGTCCATCCGGGCGGCTACCGGCAAGCCCATCAAGTTTGTAGGAACCGGCGAAAAGCTGGACATGATTGAGCCGTTCCATCCCGAGCGCATGGCCTCCCGGATTCTGGGCATGGGCGATATGCTCACCTTCATCGAGAAGGCGGAGCAGCAGTATGACGAGAAGCAGGCCAAAAAGCTGGAGGAAAAGCTGCGGAAAAACCGCCTGACCCTTTCGGATTATCTGGATCAGATGGAGCAACTGCAGAAAATGGGAGACCTGAGCCAGATCGCCTCCATGCTCCCCGGCAATTTGGGCAAGGGCCTTGATGCCAGCCGGATCGACGAGAAGCAGATGGCCCACAGCAAGGCCATCATCCAGTCCATGACCCCCCGAGAGAGGGAGAATCCACAGATCCTCAACGCCTCCCGCAAGCGCCGTATTGCTGCCGGCTGCGGCCTGGAGGTAGTGGATGTGAACCGCCTGCTCAAGTCCTTTGAGGCGCTGCAGCAGCTTACCAAGTCTCTGACCAAGGGCAAGATGCGCGGCATGGGCGCCATGATGGGTGGCATGGGCGGCCTTGGCGGCGGCAGCATGCGCAGCTTCGGCCGGAAAAAGCGGTTTAAGTAAGGGCACAAAAGCCTCGCAGAGTTCGCGTCCGCAGACGCGAAAAATTAAAATCATTTTTCACCGCGACATGCGCGTGGGGAAAAATATCTCTCAGACTGCAAGTGTGGAATTTTGAGCCTATGGCTCAAAATTATGCGCGCAGCAGGCTGCAAGCCTTTTGGCAAAAAAATCGAAGATTTTTTGCCAGCATCATAAATAAGTGCGACTGCATTTATCATAAAAAATTATTTTATATTTTGGAGGAAAATGACCATGGTTAAGATCAGACTGAGAAGAATGGGTGCTAAGAAGGCTCCTTTTTACCGCGTAGTGGTAGCCGATTCCCGTTATCCCCGTGACGGCCGCTTCATCGAAGAGATCGGCACTTACAATCCCTGCGTGTCCCCCGCGGAGATCAGCATCGACGCTGACCGCGCCCGCGAGTGGATTAAGACCGGCGCACAGCCCACCGATACCGTTCGTGCCCTGCTGAAGAAGGTCGATGTCCTTTGATCTGAGGGTGCGGCCATGAAGGAACTGCTGCTCTATATCGCCAGGAGCCTGGTGGATCATCCGGAGCAGGTCACTGTGACGGAGGTCGGCGAGGCAGAGGATCTGACGCTTGAGCTGCGTGTGGCACCCGAAGATATGGGAAAGGTGATTGGCCGCCAGGGCCGTATCGCCAAGGAGATCCGTACTGTGGTGCGGTCTTATGCCCAGCGCACCGGCGTGAAGGTTTCGGTCGATATCGTTGATTAAAAAGGAAAACCGAAAAGCCTTGGCTTTTCGGTTTTCTTTTATGCCGGCATTTTTGTATTTGTAAACTGTCAAAGACATGCTATAATAACCAAAGAAACACAATGACAGAAACAGGGTGGGGTTCGTAATGAAGATCGTACTCATCGACGGCCAGGGCGGGAAGCTGGGGCAAAGCATCGCCGAAGCCATCGTGAAAAACAATATTTGCTGTGAGCTGTTTGCTATCGGTACAAACAGCATTGCAACCAGCGCCATGCTGAAGGGCGGCGCCATGTACGGAGCAACCGGTGAAAATCCCGTGGTGGTGGCCTGCCGTGACGCCGATGTGATTATCGGCCCCGTGGGCATCATTTCCGCGGATTCCATGCTGGGCGAGATCACCCCGGCCATGGCTGTTGCTATCGGGCAAAGCAGGGCGATGAAGCTGCTTCTCCCGGTCAACCGCTGCAGCAACCGGGTGATCGGCGTAAAGAAACTCACCCTGAGCGAGATCGCGGCCGAAACCGTGGAAGAACTGAAGAAAATAATAGGGTGATGGCAAAGTGAAAAAAGATACACTTTCTGCATACTGCCGTGCAAATCCCGATTTGGAGATACAGGATCTGCTGAAATACCTTTATCAGTCCTGCTTCGGCTGCGAGCATTTTGTTTCCGACTTTTCTGCCGCTCTCGGAGGGATCGTGGGTGAGCTGGCGGAGGCGCAACTGGATGATCTGCCGGAAATCGAACCGCTGGACGGAGAGTATTGCCGTGTGCATTTGAAGGCGCTGCGCGGCGGGCTGTCACCTGAGATCCTATGCCGTCTTTTCATTCTTTCGGCGCGGCCGCGGCCCGATGGACGGGTTCGGCTGGAGGCTGCCCTTGCCGAGGCGTTTTCCCTTGCGGAGGAGGGACTTCTGCCCTTTTCGGCGGAGGCTTTGCAGGCGGCGACCCTGCGCTGGAGGGCCGACGGCTTTAATCCCGTTCACCATTCCGACGCCTTTCGCACCCGGCACCATCCCGCCTATCGGGTGATCAAAAAAGCATATTTGCCCACCGTGCCGGTCTTTGTGAAAAGTGAAGTATGACGGCATCGGATAAAACAGGAGAGACAACAGGAAGTCATTCAAGATGATTTTCGATTACATAAACGCAACGCATTCATAATGTTGCCACGAAGGCACAGCAATCGTTCAAGGCGATGATATCAACACAGAGAGAGGTAAAAATGATGTCATCCAAACATAAAAACCTGCGGCAACTGATCCTTGCCGCCATGTTTCTCACTCTGGCCCTTGCGCTCCCGTTTTTAACGGGACAGATCCCGCAAGTGGGCAGCGCACTGTGCCCCATGCACATCCCGGTGCTCCTGTGCGGCTTTTTTTGCGGTCCATGGTATGCGCTGGCTGTGGGGCTTGTGGCGCCGCTGCTGCGCTTTGCCCTTTTCGGAATGCCGCCGCTGATGCCCACAGGCATTGCCATGTGCTTCGAGCTGGCCACATACGGCTTTGTATCGGGACTTCTGTATAAGCTGCTCCCCGGGAAAAAGGTGTTCACCTATGTCACGCTGATCGCCGCCATGCTGGCCGGGCGGATCATCTGGGGCATTGCCAGAGTGATATTGGCGGGACTTGCGCAGTCCGAATTCGCCTGGACAGCCTTTCTCTCCGGCGCATTTGTCAATGCGGTCCCGGGCATCATCCTGCATATACTCCTGATCCCCGTTCTGGTGATCGCACTGAAAAGGTATACCGAAACAGGTTCACAGGCGCAGTAACAGCGACCGGTTTTTGCCGCTTGCCGGCGCAACGAAGGAATGAGAAGATTCCATCTTGCCGGTGTTTTGGGAAAGCCGGGCGGTAATGGCTGCGCGAGACTGGTTTTTCATCATTGAAGCAAGCAGCCCGGGGGCTGAAAAAACGGTTCTTCGGGCCTTTTTTGACTTCAATCCGGATGCTGAATGCGGCACGGATCACCTGCCAAAAATGTACAAAAAATCTCTTGACAAAGATGGTTTTCAGGTGCTACACTCGATGTACGAGGGGGCTGTTGTCCCCCGAAAAAGTGCATATTGATCGGACGATGGGATCGGGAGAGACCGCCGCTGGCGGCGCCGAAGGGGAACGCAGAAGCTCTCAGGCAAAAGGACCGGTTCCGGACGATACTCCGAAAAGGCCGGGCAGCAAATCAGAACACCCGACCACCGAAGGTGCAACCTCTCCCGCGGGGAAGGGAATCTCTCAGGTAACGCTACGGGGGCACAAGACCGGCTGAACGGCCGGCTTGTGTCCTTTTTTGCTGCCCAAAAACACATATCATTAAGGAGGAAGCAATCAATGAGTGAACTCAAGCGTACCCAGTTGTATGATGTCCATGTAGCCGCCGGCGCGGAGCTGGTGGACTTCGGCGGATGGGAAATGCCTATCCAGTACCCCAGCGGCATTATCGCCGAGCATCTGTACACCCGTCAGGTGTGCAGCCTGTTCGATGTGTCCCACATGGGCCGTCTGCTCATCGAAGGTCCGGACCGCAAGGCATATCTGCAGCATGTGCTGACCAGCAATGTGGCGGCACTGGATGTGGGCCTGGCCCAGTACTGCATCATCCCCAATGAAAACGGCGGCGCCGTGGACGATGCCTACCTCTATATGTTTGAGGAGGATAACTACCTGCTGGTGGTGAACGCCGCCAACACCGACAAGGACCTCGTTCACCTGCGCAAGGCTTTGGAGGGCTATGACTGCACCATCACCGACATCACCAAGGAGTGGGCGGCTGTGGCTGTGCAGGGCCCCAAGAGCAAGGAGATGCTCACACTGCTCAACGCCGGCCGTCAGATGACCGAGCCTATGAAAAATGCTCTGGGCATCGTATCGCTGGAGGGCCATGAGGCCCGGGTAGCCAAGACCGGCTACACCGGCGAACCTCTGGGCTACGAGGTGTACGTCCGCAGCGAGGATGCTGCATGGCTGTGGAACCGCCTGGTAGAGCTGGGCGCACGCCCCGCCGGTCTGGGCGCCCGCGATACCCTGCGTATGGAGGCGTCCATGCCCCTGTACGGCCACGAGATGGGCACTGCCGCCGATGGCAGCGAGATCCCCATTTTCGCTGTTCCTCTGGCCAAGTTTGCTGTCAGCTTCTCTGAGCAGAAGGGCGAGTTTATCGGCCGCAAGGCACTCCGGAAGCAGCACGAGGCATTTGTGAAGTATATGGACCGTGACTTCAGCGACCTGTCCGCTCTGCCCCGGAAGATCGCCCCCATCGCTTTGCTGGACCGCGGCGTTATGCGCGGAGGCATGGAGATCTATCAGGGTGATAAGCTGGTGGGCTGGGTCACCAGCGGCACCATGGTCCCCTACTTCAAGTCTGAAGGCGAGGGCCTTTCCACCGTGATTCTGGAGGCCAGCGGCAAGCGTGCCATCGGCCTGTGCTATATCGACAGCAACATCCTCACCGACGACACCGTGGAGGTGGATGTTCGCGGCAAGCGGCTCAAGGCCGTGATCCCTGCCCGCCACATGAGTGTGGGCGCGCCTCCCTTTGCCCGTCCTCTGCTGTACGGCGTGGAGGAGATGGATCACACGGTTGGCTCCGGTGACCGGGCTCCCAAGGCACTGGAGCTGGTAAAGAAGGCTGTGGAGAATCACGAATGGCGTCAGGAACAGTGCGTGAACCTGATCCCCTCCGAGAATACCCCCAGCCGGGCCGTTCGTCTGCTCAGCGGCAGCGATCCCGCATGCCGGTATGCCGAGCACAAGAAGATCCTGGCCTTCTATGAGAAGGAAGTGTTCTATTATCAGGGCACCAAGTTCATTGACGAGGTGGAGCGCCGCCTGGTGGAGGAGATGCGTGCCTATTTCGGCTGTTCCGAGGTGGAGACCCGCACTCTCAGCGGCCAGATGTCCAACATGGCCGTGTTCTCCGCGTTGATGGACTGGAAGAACCGTTTTGACCGCAAGCACGAGGCCAAGCGTCTGGGCTATGTGATGAACAACCACATCATCAAGGGCGGCCACCTGTCCGCGCAGCCCATGGGCGCTCTGCACGATTACATCGCCATTGACCCCGTTACCGAGAAGCCCGCCGTGGTGAACTTCCCCGTCTGCGCCGATAATCCCTACAAGATGGATGTGGAGGAGACCAAGAAGCTCATCGAGCGCTACCGCCCGGAGCTGATCATATTCGGCAAGAGCATGGTGCTGCATAAGGAGCCCGTGGCCCAGATCCGCAAGTTCGTGGACGAGCAGAATATCCCCACCACCATTATGTACGATATGGCACATGTGCTGGGCCTCATCGGCGACCACTTCCAGAATCCCTTTGCCGAGGGTGCTGAGATCGTTACCGGCTCTACCCACAAGACCTTCTTCGGCCCCCAGCGTGGCGTCATCGGCGTGAACTACAAGGAAGAGGACCTCAAGTACGGCCTGTGGAAGACCATCGAGAGCCGCACCTTCCCCGGCAGCGTGTCCAACCATCATCTGGGTACACAGCTTGGTATGCTCATGGCCGCCTATGAGATGAACCAGTTTAAGGATGAGTATCAGAAGGCCGTTGTGGACAACGCCAAGTCCTTTGCCCGCAGCCTCAAGGCCGAGGGCTTGGATGTGGCCGGCGACAGTGCCATTGACTACACCGAGACCCATCAGGTCATCGTCTCCGTGGGCTATGGTGAGGGACCCGAGATCGCTGAGCGTCTGGAGCGGAACAATGTGGTGGTGAACTACCAGGCTACCCCCGACGAGGAGGGCTTCACCGCCTCCGGCGCACTGCGCATGGGCGTCAGCGAAATGACCCGCTTCGGCTTCGGCAAGGAGGAGTTCGCCAAGCTGGCCTCCCTCATGGCCGACTGCATCCTCCGGGGCAAGGACATCAGGGAGGACATCATTAAGCTGCGTTCCGAGCATCTTCAGATGCGCTACTGCTTCAGCGACGCCGAGATCGACGAGGCGCTGGAGGAGTTGGCCGGCAAGCTGCTGTAAGAGAGTTTCCCTATGCTGTTACGCACCCTGTCCTTCCGGGCCGGTGCGCAAGGACAGCGAATGGACAAAAAAGTCAATGAAAAAATTACAAAAAAATAAAAACGGAGGTAAATGATCATGTTGTATCCTGCTGAACTGCGTTATTCCAAGTCCCACGAGTGGGTGAAGGTTGAAGACGGTGTCACCGTCGTCGGTATTTCCGACTTCGCACAGAACGCTCTGGGCGATGTGGTGTTCGTAAACCTGCCCGCAGAGGGCGACAGTGTCACCGCCGGTGATGCTTTCGGCGATGTGGAGTCCGTGAAGGCCGTGTCCGATCTGGTTTCCCCTGTGACCGGTACCGTCTGCGCTGTCAACGAGGATCTGCTGGACGCTCCCGAAACGCTCAACAGCGACCCCTATGGCGCATGGATCATCAAGGTGGAGACCGTGGAGGGCAGCGAGGAGCTGCTGGATGCCGCCGCCTACGAGGCCTTTTGCAGCGAGGAGGGCTGATATGGGCAGCTATATTCCCTCTACCGGGGCGCAGCGGAAGGAAATGCTCCGTGCCGTGGGCGTTACCGGCACACGGGAGCTTTTTCGGGATGTGCCGGAGCAGATGCTCCTGCATGAGCCGCTGAAGATCCCCCACGGGATGAGCGAGCTGGATGTCAGCCGCGCCATGTCCGCCATGGCGGAGAAGAACCGGGTGTATGCCACGGTGCTTCGCGGCGCAGGCTCCTACGACCACTACATCCCCTCCATCGTCAAGTATATTCCCGCCAAGGAGGAGTTCTTCACGGCGTATACGCCCTATCAGGCGGAAATGAGCCAGGGCCTTCTGCAGTCTATCTTTGAGTACCAGACCATGATCTGCGAGCTGACGGGCATGGATGTGTCCAACGCCTCCGTGTATGACGGAGCTACCGCCGCCGCCGAGGCTGCCGCCATGTGCCGTGACCGCAGGCGCAGGGTGACCCTTATCTCCGGCGCGGCCCATCCCGACACCATCAACACCGTGCGCACTTACTGCTATGGTACCGGTGACGAGCTGTGTGTGGTGCCGGTGAAGGACGGCAAGACGGATCCGGAGGCTCTGAAGAAAATGCTCACCGCCGAGGTTGCTTCCTTCTATGTGCAGCAGCCCAACTTCTTCGGCCAGTTCGAGGATGCCGAGGCTCTGGGCCAGGCGGTGCATGAGGCTGGCGCCCAGTACATCATGGGCTGCAACCCCATCGCTCTGGCAATCATGAAGACCCCTCGTGCCTGCGGCGCCGATATTGCCGTGGGTGAGGGTCAGCCTTTGGGTCTGCCCATGGGCTGCGGCGGCCCCTACCTGGGCTACATGGCCGCCACTGAAAAGATGATGCGCAAGCTGCCCGGCCGCATCGTGGGAGAGACCACCGATCACGACGGACGACGTGCCTATGTGCTGAGCTTGCAGGCTCGTGAGCAGCACATCCGCCGGGAAAAGGCCAGCAGCAACATCTGCTCCAACGAGGCCCTGTGCGCCCTGACCGCAGGGCTGTACATGGCCACCATGGGCCCGGACGGTATGGCCCAGGCGGCGGAGCAGTCCATGGCCAAGGCACACTATCTGGCAAAAGAGCTGTGCGCCGTACCCGGTGTGGAGCTTGCCTATACCGGCGAATATTTCCATGAGTTTGTGACCCGTATGCCCCGGCATGGGGAGGTTCTCAAGGCCCTGGCGGAGGCCGACATTCTGGGCGGCCTGCCTGTGGGCGAGGACGGCGTTCTGTGGTGCGCCACGGAGAAGGTCTCCCGTGCCCAGCTTGACAAGGCTGTTTCCATTGTGAAGGAGGTGCTGGCAAAATGAAGCTGATTTTTGAAAAGAGCGTGCCCGGACGCCGCTGCACCATTCTGCCCGCCTGCGATGTGGAGAGCGTATCCCTGCCCGATTCCCTGCGGCGCGATGAAAAGCCCGCCCTGCCGGAAATGAGCGAGACGGACATCTCCCGCCACTATACGGAGCTGTGCAAGCAGGTCCACGGCGTAAACTGCGGGTTCTACCCCCTGGGCTCCTGCACCATGAAGTATAATCCCCGCATCGACGAGGAGATGGCGGCTCTGCCCGGCTTTGCAGGCGTGCATCCCCTGTCTCCGGCGGAGGATCGCGTGGGTATGCGGCAGGTGCTGGACACCGCCAGCGAATATCTCTGCGAGATCACCGGCATGGACGATATGACCTTCCAGCCTGCCGCCGGTGCCCACGGCGAGTTCACCGGCGTGCTGCTTATCAAGCAGTACCACGATGCCCGGGGCGACAAGAAGCGCACCAAGATCATCGTGCCCGACAGCGCCCACGGCACCAACCCTGCCACTGCGGCCATGTGCGGCTTCGATGTGGTGAACATCGCCTCCGGCCCGGACGGCTGCGTGGATCTGGACGCGCTGCGGGCTGCTCTGGGCGAGGACACCGCCGGACTCATGCTCACCAATCCCAACACCGTGGGCATCTTCGACAAGAATATTCTGGAGATCACCCGTCTGGTTCACGAGGCAGGCGGCCTGTGCTACTACGACGGCGCCAACCTCAATGCCGTTATGGGCATTGTCCGCCCCGGCGACATGGGCTTTGACTGCATCCACATGAACCTGCACAAGACCTTTGCCACGCCTCACGGCGGCGGCGGTCCCGGCGCGGGCGCCGTTGGCTGCAAGGCATTTTTGAAGGAATTCCTGCCCCACAGCGCTCTGGCGGAGGAGCCCGGCCACCTGCAGGTGCGCAGCTTCCAGGGGAACTTCCTGGTAGTGGTGCGTGCCCTGGCCTACCTGCTGGCTCTGGGCCGGGAGGGCATCCCCGAGGCGGCGGAGAACGCCGTGCTTAATGCCAACTATCTCATGGCCAAGCTCAAGGGCACCTATACACCCGCCTATGATCGGCTGTGCATGCACGAATTTGTGCTGGATCTGAGCGATCTGAAAAAGGAGACGGGCGTCTCCGCTCTGGATGTGGCCAAGTCCCTCATCGACGAGGGGATCCATCCGCCTACCATGTACTTCCCTCTGATCGTACACGAAGCACTGATGCTGGAGCCTACGGAGACGGAGGGCCCCGAGACGCTGGATCACGCCGCCGAGGTGCTGCGGATGCTGTATAAGAAGGCATTTGAGGATGCCGAAGCCATGCACACCGCTCCCCACAATATGCCCATTGGCCGGCCCGACGAGGTGCAGGCGGCCCGCAAGCCCGTGCTGCGGTGGAAGCAGGCATGATCCGGCAGCTCTACACTTATTTCGGCACGGACACAGATCCATACAGCAATCTGGCGCTGGAGCAGTATCTGACGGAGACCGTGGCCGACGAGAGAAGCTGCATTCTCTATCTCTGGCAAAACCAGAACACTGTGGTCATCGGCCGCAACCAAAATGCCTGGCGGGAATGCCGCACGGGCCTTTTGGAAAACGAGGGGGGCACTCTGGCAAGGAGGCTCTCCGGCGGCGGGGCGGTGTTTCACGACCTGGGCAACCTGAATTTTACATTCAGTGTTGCGCAGAGCAACTACGACCTTTCCCGGCAGCAGCAGGTCATTGTCATGGCCTGCCGCCTGCTGGGGATCCGGGCGGAGCTGTCCGGCCGCAACGATCTGCTGGCGGAGGGACGGAAGTTCTCCGGTAATTCCTACTACTCCCATGACGGTAAGGCCTTTCACAACGGGACGCTACTCATTGACGCCGACATGGAGAAGATGGGCCGTTATCTCAGCCCCTCCACCGCAAAGATCGTCAGCAAGGGTGTGGATTCCGTCCGTTCCCGGGTGGTGAATCTTCGGGAGCTGTGTCCCGGCCTCACGGTGGAGAAGATGGCCGATGCCATGATCCAGGCCTTTGAGCAGGTCTACGGCCTGCCCTCCACGCCTTTGCACAGGGAGGATTTTGACGCGGCGAAGCTGGAAAAGCTGAGGGATCAGTTCAGCAGCCGGAGCTGGGTGTTCCGTCCGGAGCTGCCCTTTGACTTCGCCTGCGGCGACAAGTTCGGCTGGGGCGAGATCCGTCTGCAGCTTCGGATAGGGGAGGGCGTGTGCCTCCATGCGGAGGTGTATACCGACGCCATGGACGCCGATCTCTCTGCCGTACTGGAACACGCTCTGGAGGGCTGCACCTTTTCCGCCTGCGACCTGTTCCGGGGGATCAACGGCGCATCGGTGCCGCCGGAGGTCAAGACCGACCTGTGCGGCCTCATCGCCGCCCAGAACATTTAGAAATCTCAGGAGGACACAGTATGTCTGACTATCAACTCATCGTCATCGGTGCCGGCCCCGGCGGTTATACGGCGGCGCTGCGGGCGGCCAAGCTGGGTCTGCACACCGCCATCGTGGAGCGCCGGGAGGTGGGCGGCACCTGCCTGAATCGGGGCTGCATCCCCACCAAGACGCTGCTCCACGCCTCCCAGGTATACAGTGACGCGGCGGAGGGCGCGCGGATGGGCGTTCACGCCGGGAATATTTCCTACGATATGGGCGAGATCTTCGCCTATAAGCGCAGTGTGTCCGACAAGCTGCGCCAGGGCATCCACGCCCTGCTCAAGGGCGCCAAGGTGGATGTCGTGGAGGGTACGGCGCAGATCACCGCCCCCGGCGAGGTGACTGTCACCGCACCGGACGGCGCGGCAGTGCAGTATACCGCCGAACGCATCCTGGCCGCTACCGGCTCTGTGAATGTGCGCCCGCCCATTCCAGGTCTGGAGCTTCCCGGTGTCATGACCTCCGATGAGCTGCTGGAGGGCACGGACAAGCCCTATGAGTCTCTGGTTATCATCGGCGGCGGCGTCATTGGCGTAGAATTCGCCACATTTTACAGCAATCTGGGCTGCCGTGTCACTCTGGTGGAGGGTATGGCCAATCTCCTGCCCATGATGGACCGGGAGCTGGGACAGAATCTGGCGCAGATCCTGAAAAAGAAAGGCGTGGAGGTGCTGACCTCCGCTATGGTGCAGTCCTTGGAGCCTGCGGAGGGCGGTCTGTGCGTCCATCTGCGGCAGAAGGACAAGGATGTGGCCGTCACCGGTGAAAAGGTGCTGTGCGCCATCGGCCGCCGGGCCTATTTCGATGGGCTGTTTGCCCCGGGGATGATGCCCTCGCTGAACGGCAAGCGTCTGCTGGTGGACGAAAACTACCAGACCTCCATCCCCGGCGTGTACGCCATCGGCGACGCGTCCTCCACGGTGCAGCTGGCCCATGTGGCGGCGGCCCAGGGCACGGATTGCGTGGAGCGGATGTGCGGCAGCAAGGGCACTACCGATCTCCGAGTGATCCCCAGCTGCATTTACAGCGCCCCGGAGATCGCCGTGGTAGGCCTCACCGAGGCGGAAGCCAAGGAGCAGGGCATCCCCGCCGTGTCCGGCAAATGCACTCTCTTCAGCAATGCCCGCACTATCATCGAGGATCCCGGCCGCTGCTTTATGAAGCTGGTGGGCCGCACCGATACCCGTGAGGTCATCGGCGCGCAGCTCATGTGTCAGCACGCCAGCGACATGATCTCCCAGATCAGCACCGCCATGGTGAACCATCTCACGGCGGAGCAGCTTCTGTCCGTCATGCGGCCCCATCCTTCCTTCGAGGAGGCCATGGCCGAGGCCGTGGAGAATCTGATCAGCAAATTATGAGCCATTTGCTGCAGGGGACGCGCCGCGTCCCCTGTTTTTTTGAGGTGAACCGCTATGGATGAGAGAAAAAACGCCCTGCGCCGTGAGCTGGCGGAGGTGGAGAGAGCCATGTCTCCGGAGGAGAAACAGACATCCGACCGGGCCATCCTTTGCCATGTGCTGTCCGCACCGGCGTATCAAAATGCCCGCACGGTTTTTTGCTTTGTGGGCCGGGAAGATGAAATAGACACCCGCCCGCTTCTGGAGCGGGTGCTGGCTGACGGCAAGCGGTTGTGCGTCCCCCTGTGCGTGGGGAAGGGCATCATGGAGTGCCGGGCGGTCACCGATCTTTCCCGGCTTGCCTGCGGGCGCTATGGCATTTGGGAGCCGCCTGCGGACGCTCCCCTTGTGATCCGGGAGGACATTGACCTGACCATTGTCCCCTGCGTGGGCGCGGCGTCCGATGGCCGCCGGCTGGGCCGTGGCGGCGGGTACTATGACCGATTTTTATCCGGCTATCGGGGCCGGACTCTGCTGCTGTGCCGGGGTGTGCTTTTGCGGGATGATATTCCACGGGAGCCCCACGACATTCTTATACCCCATCTGGTGACAGAGGAGGGAATTGTGTAGCAAGCATCTAATTTCCCCACAAATCTCGTTGATTTTTCACCCCTGCTGCTTTATAATAAACTCCGTATACGCAATAGATCAGCAGGAGGGATTTCCAAATGAATGAATATCGCAAGGAGATCATGCGTAATGTCTACCTCACGGTCTTGCCCGCCCGGAAATTCAAGACCAGCTGCCTGTCTGCCCAATTCGTCACGGCCCTAAGCCGGGAGACCGCGTCCTATAATGCGCTGCTGCCGTCAGTTTTGAACCGCGGCACCATGCGTTATCCCGATATGGAGTCGCTGTCCGCCGCCATGGATACTCTCTACGGCACCACCGTCAGCACCACCATCCGCAAAAACGGTGAGCGGCAGTGCGTGGGCTTTGTGGCAAGCTGCATCGACGACCGCTTCGCCTTAGGCGGAGAGAAACTGCTGGAGCCTATGGCCGATCTGGTGGGCGAGCTGCTGTTAGACCCTGTCACCCGGGGCGGCCGCTATCTCAAGGAGTATGTGGACGGTGAGAAGGTCAATTTGATGGACAGCATCCGTGCCATCCGCAATGATAAGCGGGACTGGGCCAACCTCCGGCTTCTGCAGGAGATGTGCGCCGACGAGCCTTACGGCGTCAGCCGCCTGGGGGACGAGGAGACCGTCCGAAAGATCACCAATCACACCCTCTACCGCCACGCCCAGCAGATGATGTCTGCCGCCCGGCTGGAGCTTTTGTACTGCGGCAGCGCTGATGCCCGGCGTGTGGAGGATGCGGTGGGACGGGCCTTTGCCACCCTGCCCCGTGGCCCGGTGGAGGAATTGCCCGAGATGCAGATTTTTTCCGCTCCGGAAACGCCCCGCTTTGTCACCGAGGAGATGGATGTCACGCAGGGCAAGCTCTCCATGGGTTTCCGCTGCGGCAGCGACGACGTGCCCGCCATGGTACTGACCAATCTGATTTTCGGCGGCTCCAGCAATTCCAAACTGTTTATGAATGTTCGGGAGAAGCTCTCCCTTTGCTACTATGCCTCCAGTTCTTACGCCCGCTCCAAGAAGATCCTCACCGTGTCCTCCGGCATTGAGACGAAGGATTACGACCGCACTCTGGAGGAAATCCTGCACCAGCTTCGCCTGGTGCAGGAGGGACAGTGGGAAGATTGGGAGCTGGACGGCGCCAGAAGTACGGTGCTCAATTCCCTGCGCTCCGTGGCCGATTCACAGGGCGCGCTGGAGAATTTCTATATGAGCCGCGCGGCGGTGGATTTGCGGGAAACTCCGGAGGAGCTGATGCAGAGCCTTATGACAGTGACGCCGGAGCGCATCCGTGAAGCGGCGGAGAGCATTCAGCTTGACACCGTGTACTTCCTGCGCGGAAAGGAGGCAGAGGAATGAAAGAGATGGAATACAGCCGCATCGGTGAGACCGCCGTGTGGAAGACTCTGCCCAACGGCTTGCCGGTCTGTGTCATTCGTAAACCCGGCTACACCCGCAAATATGCCTTCTTTGCCACCCACTACGGCGGCATGGACCTGCGCTTTCAGTTGGACGGCCGGTGGCTGGATACCCCGGCGGGCATTGCTCACTATCTGGAGCATAAGATGTTTGACACCGAGGACGGCAACGCCCTGCAGGAGCTTGCCAAAAACGGTGCCGAGCCAAATGCCTTTACTTCCAACGCCATGACCGGTTATTATTTCGATTCCACCGAGCATTTTGAGGAGAATCTGCGGATTTTGCTGTCCTTTGTGTCTGTTCCGTACTTCACCGACGAGAGCGTGGAAAAGGAACAGGGTATTATCGGGCAGGAGATCGGGATGATCGAGGATAATCCCGAGTGGCAGGTGTATAAGAAGCTCATGCAGGCCATGTACCGCACCAGTCCCGCCCGGGTCAGTGTGGCGGGCGACCTGGAGAGCATCAGCCACATCACGGCCCGGACCCTCTATGACTGCCATAAGGCATTCTATACCCCCGCCAATATGTGTCTGGTGGTGGTGGGGGATCTGGATCCCTTGTCCGTATTCTCCCTGGCTGAGGAGGTTCTGCCCAAATCCAGCGGCCCCGCTATCCCCCGGGATTACGGGGAGGAGAAGGAGCTCACCCCGCTGGAGGCGGAGACCTCCTGCCGGATGGAGATCGCCATGCCCACCTTCCTGCTGGGATTCAAGTGTCCGCCCATGAGCGGCGGTCAGGAGCAGATGCGTCGCACCCTTATCGGCGAGCTGGCCTGCGATGTGCTGCTGGGTGATTCCAGCCCCCTGTACGCCAAGCTATACAGCCGGGGGCTTATCAACGGCACCTTCGGTTACAGCTTCGATACCCTCCCGGGCGCAGCCTATGCCTACATGGGCGGAGACAGCAAGGATCCCCATGCCGTGGCGGAGCTGGTGCTGCAGGAGGCCCGGCGTCTGGTGGAGGATGGCATTGATGCAGACTACTTTGAACGCATCCTGCGGGCCAACTATGGCTCCACCCTCAAGAGCCTGAATTCCTTTGAGTCCATGGCTATTTCCGTGGTGGAGGGCTGCTTTGACGGCTTTGACCCGCTGCTGTTTCCGGAGATGTTTGATTCCATCACCCGGGAGGACCTGCTTGCCTTTATCCGGGAGAACCTGTGCCGGGAGCATATGGCTCTGTCCATCGTTTATCCGAAGGAGTGATACTATGGTCGATATGAATGAAATGATTATGACCGACAGTCCCATCCGTTTTCCGGGCCTGTTCGGCGACTGGGCATTTACCGCCAGCTCCAAGGCCATTGATGTGGGCCACGGAGTCTACTGGTATGGCATCCTCATTGCCACGGGACTGGTGCTGGCCCTGCTGCTGGCATTGAGCCAGCGCAAGAAGTACGGCATCAGCGAGGAAAATCTCTACGACGGCCTGCTCTGGGGCATCCCTGTGGGTATTGTGGGCGCCCGGGTGTACTATGTCCTGTTCTATCTGGATCGTTTTCGGGACGCAGACGGAAAATTCGACTTCGGCGCTGCCATCGCCTTCTGGGACGGCGGTCTGGCCATTTACGGCACCGTCATTGGCATCATCATTTTGGGCGCTTGCCTTTCCCGCCGTAAAGGCAAGCGCGGCTTCAAGCTGCTGGCTATGACGGATCTGGTGGTTATGGGTCTTTTGGTGGGCCAGATCGTTGGCCGCTGGGGCAATTTTATGAACCGTGAGGCCTTCGGAGCCGAGACCACCGTTCCCTGGCGTATGCAGTTGACCACCAAGGCGGGCGAACTCATTGAGGTTCACCCCACCTTCCTGTATGAGAGCCTGTGGAATTTAGTGGGTCTGCTTCTGCTTTTGTTTGTGGTTTCCAAGCATCGGAAGTTTGACGGCCAGAACACATGGTTTTATTTCCTGTGGTATGGCATCGGCCGCTTCTGGGTGGAGGGCCTGCGGACGGACAGCCTGTATCTCTTTGATTGGCAGCTTTTCGGTCAGCCCATCCGTGTGTCGCAGGCCCTCAGCGCTGTCATGGTAGTGGTGAGCCTTTTCCTGCTGGTGTGGAACCTGGTGCTGCACCCCCATAAGCCCGAGGAATTGTATGTCAATCAGGTGGCTGCCCGTGAACAGGCGGAGCAGCAGGAAGAAAAGCAGCAGGGGGAATGATATGAGCGCAGTGGTCATGGACGGTAAGGCTCTTGCCGCAAGAATAAAGGAGCACATCCGCGTAAACTGCACGAAATTGCCCCAGACGCCGTCTTTGGCGGTGGTGCTGGTGGGGGATGACCCTGCCTCGGCCGTGTATGTGCGCAATAAGGAGCGGGACTGCTCGGAGTGCGGCATTGCCTGCAGTGACTATCGTCTTCCGGTGGAAACCACACAGGAGGAGCTGCTCTGCCTGGTGAACCGGCTCAACCGGGACAAAAGAATCGACGGCATTTTGGTGCAGATGCCCCTGCCTGCCCATCTGAACGGACAGCAGGTGCTGGAGGCCATCGCCCCGGAGAAGGATGTGGATGCCTTTCATCCCGAGAATGTGGGCCGCATTCTGCTGGAAAGGGAGAGGTATCTCCCCTGTACCCCGGCGGGGATCATGGCCCTTCTGCGTGAATACGGCATCGACCCCGCGGGTAAGCACTGCGTGGTGGTGGGCCGCAGCAATATCGTGGGCAAGCCCATGGCTATGCTTTTGCTCCATGCCGACGCAACGGTGACGATTTGCCACAGCAGGACCCCCGATCTCCGGGAACAATGCCGGCGGGCGGATATTCTCGTCAGCGCAGCTGGACGCAGAGGGCTAGTCACCGCCGATATGGTGAAACCGGGCGCTGTGGTCATTGATGTGGCTATGAACCGGGGTGAGGACGGCAGGCTCTGCGGCGATGTGGATTATGCCGCCGTATCGGAAAAGGCGGATTATATCACCCCGGTACCCGGTGGCGTGGGTCCCATGACCCGGGCTATGCTTATGGAAAATACCTATAAGGCGGCACTGCGCCGCCTAAACGGATGAGAGGAGGGCGTCCCATGCACGCAGACATTGAGATCGCCCAGAGCTGTACCCTGCAGCCCATTTCCCGTGTGGCGGAGAAATTGGGCCTTGGAGAGGAAAATTTAGAGCATTACGGAAAATATATGGCCAAGCTTCGCCTGCCCCCTGAAAAGCCGGGGGAGAAGCGGGGTAAGCTGATCCTTGTCACGGCAATCAACCCCACCTCCGCCGGAGAGGGCAAGACCACCACAAGTATCGGTCTGGCGGACGCCCTGAACAAACTGGGGAGGAAGACGGTGCTGGCTCTGCGGGAGCCGTCTTTGGGCCCTGTGTTCGGTCTGAAAGGGGGAGCCACCGGCGGCGGCTGGGCACAGATCGCCCCCATGGAGGACATCAACCTCCACTTTACCGGAGATTTTCATGCCATCAGCGCGGCCAATAATTTGCTGGCAGCTATGGTGGACAACCATATTTACCAGGGCAATGAACTGGGTATAGACCGGGTGGTGTGGCGCCGCTGCGTGGATATGAATGACCGCCAGCTCAGGTCCTTGCAGACCGGCATCGGCGGCAGATTAAACGGCGTGCCCCGGGAGGAGCATTTTGACATCACCGTAGCCACGGAGACTATGGCGGTCTTTTGCCTGGCAGAGGATCTGGCGGATCTGAAGCGGCGGCTGGGCCGAATGATCGTGGGCTATACCCGGGAGAGAAAACCTGTCACCGCCCATGATCTCAAGGCGGAGGGAGCTATGGCTGCTCTTTTTAAGCAGGCCATGCTGCCCAACTTGGTGCAGACCCTGGAGGGCAATCCCGCCATCGTTCACGGCGGGCCTTTCGCCAACATTGCCCACGGCTGCAACAGCGTGTCAGCTACCCGGTCGGCGCTGCGCCTGGGGGATTACTGTGTCACCGAGGCGGGTTTCGGCGCTGATCTGGGCGCGGAGAAATTTTTGGATATCAAGTGCCGCATGGCGGGGCTTTGGCCGGACGCGGCGGTGGTTGTCGCCACCGTCCGGGCGTTGAAGCTCCACGGCGGGGCGGAGGGAGACCTAAGCGTGGAGGATCTCTCCGCTTTGGAGAGGGGCCTGCCCAATCTTCTGCACCATATCCGCACGCTGCAGGACACCTTCGGCCTGCCGGTGGTAGTGGCGCTGAATCAATTTGTGTCCGATACCCCGGCGGAGATCGAAGCGGTGAAAAAAGCTTGCGGCGAATTTGGCGTAGAGGTGGCTTTGTCCCAGGTATGGGAAAAGGGCGGCGCAGGCGGTCTGGAAGCAGCGCAAAAAGTAATAGAGCAAGTAGAAAATGGCAGAGAAAATGATGCCGCATTCCGCTTTGCTTATGACAGCAAAACACCATTGCGGGAGAAACTTCTGGCGGTGACAAAACGGGTCTACGGTGGAGCGGAGGTTGTTTTCACGCCTCAGGCGGAAGAGGATCTGCAAACGCTGGAAGAGCTGGGCTTCGGCGATCTGCCTGTATGTATAGCCAAGACCCAGTACAGCCTGTCGGATGATCCCAAGAAGCTGGGGGAGCCGAAGGATTTTACCCTCACAGTGCGTTCCCTTCGGGTGTCGGCGGGTGCCGGATTTGTGGTGGCTCTCACGGGGGAGATCATGACCATGCCCGGCCTTCCCAAGCGTCCGGCGGCAGAAAACATTGATATTTCGGATGATGGGCGCATTTTCGGGCTGTTTTAATCGGCCAAGTTATTCCATAGGGTCTGCTCCAGGGGTTCGGATCTTTTTTCGAATAAATGGAAAGTTGATTCTTGATAGGGACATACTATTGCTGACCTACTGCTCCGAGGAGGATTTCCATGCGGAAAGTTAATGCCAGTCGGGAGGCTCTGTTTCGGCTCAACGGCATTCCGCCTGCAGGCATGGCCGTTTCCATGGCGCTGCAGCATCTGGTGTCCATGATCGTAGGATGCGTTACGCCGGCCATTATCATTGCCAACACCATTCCTGCCGAAAGAGAATGCGAACCCGAAATAAAATAAAAAAACTCACCCCTGAAGGGGTGAGTTTTTTGCATAGATCCGTTATTTGCCGGCCAAAGCCCGCTCCAACCAGATGGCGCCCAGATCCATGGCGGCATAGAGGCTGTCCTTCTCGCTCTTTTTCACCACACGGTCCCGGCTCTTGAGATCCGGGGCGGTGAGCTGGAGCTGCACGGAAACCTTGGTGGCCACATCCATATCTTTTTCCTTTTTGGTCTCCAGGATCTGCAGCATCACAATATATTCGTCTGCCATACTGCCGTAATAGATCAGGTTGTCCACCCGGCGCAGAGGATGATTTCTATAAACAAGGCCTTCGCCCTTTTTCACATCAGCCATACTGAAACAACTCCTTTTTCCATAACTTACACCCTTATCATAGCACAGGAAAACGGCCCTGTCAAATCAACTGAGCGAAAATGCGGAAGGGGCGGCAGGGCGCCTGCCACCGGGGATGCCGGCGTGGCGCTGTATGCCGCCTGCGGACTGCTGGCTGCCGGTGCGGTGAGAGTGCTGGTGCTGCGCAGGAAAAGGGAAAACTAAACTTCCAAAAAATAACGTCTGCTTTCGTTAAGAAAGCAGACGTTATTTTTTGCGTTTTTACAGATCCAAATAGCTTTTCACCAGTGCCTGCAGCATCTCGTCCCGATCCAGCTTGCAGATCAGGGTGCGGGCGCCGTTGTGGTTGGTGATGTAGGTAGGATCCTCTGAGAGAATGTACCCGACGATCTGGTTGATGGGATCGTAGCCCTTTTCCTTCAGTGCGTCGTACACCGCGGAGAGGATGTGGTGGGTCTGCTCCTCCCGATCCTCGGCCGTATTAAATTTACGGGTAAATTCATCCATGGAGGGCACCGCCTTTCCTTATCTGCTAAAACCAGTATATGCTTTTTCGGAGAAAAAGTAAAGGAAAAAATTATTTAGCACGTATTTCCGCACCCAAATTTTTCACCAGTTTCTTCACGGCGGAGGCGGCGCATTCCTCGATCTCCGCGGAGGTAAGGGTCTTTTCCGTAGAGCCAATGGTCAGGCGGATTGTGACGGACTTCTTGCCGTCAGGGATCTGCTTGCCGTGGTACTCATCCACAAAGGCGGCTCCGTGGAACAGACCGTTCTTGATGCCGGAGAGGACCCTGTGCATATCCTCCCACTTGGTCTCATTGTCAAAGAGCAGGGAGATGTCGTAGTCTGTCATGGGGTACTCCGCCAGATGGGTGAAGGAGTTGGTGCGGGAGCGGAAGGGCTGCAGAGCGTCCACATCCAGCTCAAAGAGCATCACGGACAGATTCTTGATGCCGCAGGCCATGGAGGCCTTCTTGTTCAGCAGAGCCAGGCTGCCGATGCGCGCATCCCCCAGGCAGATATTCAGCCACACCACATCGTCCGCCCACACGGGCTTTTCCTCCTGCCGGAAGGAGAAACCCTCCATGTGGGTGTATCGGGGCATACTCTCGATAACGCCCTTGGCCCGGCGGAAGAGGTCGGTGACATTTTTGCTGTCACCGGCAAAGGCACCGGCGATGTTTTTGCGCTGGGAGGGGAGCTTTTCCCGGCTGTCGTAGGGGGTGGTGTAGTCCGCGTCCCGGAACACCTGGGCGCACTCGAAGATGGAGAACTCCGTGAAGAAGCGCTCGTTTTTCACCACGGCCTTGCACAGGTTGGGCAGCAGGGAGGAGCGGACGAGTCGCTCGTCGGGGGAGGGAGGCGTGGACAGGGCCAGAATGCCGGCGGTGTCCTGCAAAATGGCGTTTACGAACTGGTCGGTCATCCAGGGATAGGTAAAGATCTCCTGCATCCCACAGCGGATGGCCAGATACTCCTTGATGCGGCGCTCCAGCTCCTTATCCAGCTGGTTGATGGCGCCGTCAAAGGAGGTGGTGATGGGAGCGGCCTTGAAGTTCTCGTACCCGTACATCCGGGCCACTTCCTCCATGATGTCGGCCTTAATGGACACATCACCGGTGGAGCGCCAGGTGGGGACGACGATATGCATATTGTCACCGTCAAAGGTCAGTTCATAACCCAGCGCGCCTAATTTCCTGGCAATATCCTCGTTGGAAATGCGCTTGCCCAGACGGCGCTCCAGCCAGTTCAGGGACACATCGATCTCTGCCTGCCGCAACTTATTGGGATACACGTCCACAAAGCCGGTGACCTGCATTTCCGGATAGAGCTGTCTGAACAGATCCATGGACAGATCCAGCGCCTGGTCGCACCGCTCGGGGTCGATGGCCTTTTCGTAGCGGGCGGAGGCCTCGGTGCGGTTTTCATACCGCAGGGCCGTGCGGCGGATGCCTGCGGCCTGGAAGTTGGCGATCTCCAGGATCACCTTGCTGGTGGTGGGGAGGATGGAGTCCTTGGCGCCGCCCATAACGCCGGCCAGTCCCACGACGCCCGCGTCGTCGGCAATGACCAGATCGTCGGTGCTCAGGGGCAGCTCCTTGCCGTTGAGGAGCTGCAGCTTTTCACCCTCCCCGGCCCGCCGGACGATGATGTGGCCGGCAATGTGGTCGGAATCATAGGCGTGAGAGGGCTGACCCGTTGCCAGCATTACATAGTTTGTGATGTCTACCAGGGCGTTGATGGGGCGCATACCCGCCTTCCAGATGCGGTTTTGCATCCAGTAGGGGGCGGGCTTGACGCTGACGCCCTCGATCTGGGTGCCGGTCATACGGGGGCACCGGTCACTGTCCTCCACGGTGACATGGAAGCCGGAGGTGTTTTCCACATTCCGCTCAAAGCGGGGGAAGTGGGTCATGGGCAAATCGTAAAGAGCCGCGATCTCCCGGGCGATACCGTAGTGGCCCCAGAGGTCGGGGCGGTTGGTCATGGATTTGTTGTCGATCTCCAGAATGACGTCATTGAGGTCCAGCGCGTCCGCCAGAGGCGTACCTGCCGGGGCGTCAAAGGCGGACAAGTCCAGAATGGTGGCTTCCTCCTCATAGGGGAAGAGGTCAAAGAGACCGATTTCGCTGGAGGCGCAGATCATGCCGTAGCTGGCAACACCCCGGAGCTTGCTCTCTTTAATCTCCACCGGCTCCCCCTCGCCGTGCCAGCGGCACCGTGCGCCGGGGAGAGCCACGGCCACCTTTTCTCCCACATAGAGATTGGTGCCGCCGCAGACAATATCTTTGATTTCACCGCCGCCGATGTCAGTCTTGCAGACTTTCAGCTTGTCGGCGTTGGGATGCTGCTCGATGGCGGTGATAAGACCCACCACCATGCTGCGGAAATTCTCGGCCAGATCCGTGGCGTCCTCCACCTCCACGGTGGACATGGTCAGGTCGTAGGAAAGGCGCTTGAGATCCATATCGTCAGGGAGCTTTACATAGTCCTTGACCCAATTCAGAGAAACTTTCATTGTGTAAAACCCTCCTTAATTAGTGGAACTGCTTCAGGAAGCGCAGGTCGGCGCTGTGGAACAGGCGCACATCGTCCACGCCGTAGCGCATCATCACCAGACGGTCCAGACCGATGTTCACATAGAAGCCGGTGTATTCGTCGGGATCCAGACCGGCCGCCCGGAGGACATTGGGGTGGGGGGTGCCGCCGGGCATGATCTCGATCCAACCCACCTGTTTGCACACACTGCAGCCCTTGCCGCCGCAGACCAGGCAGCCCATGTCGATCTCGAACCCCGGCTCCACGAAGGGGAAGAAGCCCGCCCGCATACGCACGGGGACCTCCCGGCCAAAGACCTTGGAGAGAATGCTCTGGATCATCACCTTACCGGAGGCGAAGGTGAAGTCCTTGTCCACGATGAGAGCCTCATACTGGAAGAAGGCGCGCTCATGGCGGGCGTCGGTGGTCTCGTTGCGGTACACACGGCCGGGATAGACAAAGCGGTAGGGGGGCTTGTGTGTCTGCAGATAGCGGACAGAGCCGCCCGTGAGGTGGGGACGCAGGCACAGCTTGTCCCAGCACTCGCCCTTGTCATGACCGGCCAGCCAGTAGGTGTCCATGCTCTCCCGGGCGGGATGGTTGGGGGGAAAGTTCAGGTTGTCGAAGCCATAGAGCTCGCTGGTAATGTCGTCCTCCTCGTATATTTCAAAGCCCATGGAGCGGAAGGCGTCGTTGAGATCGTAGCACATCTGGGTAATGGGGTGCAGGCCGCCTGCGGGGGGCAGAAAGCCGGGAACGGAGATATCGAAGTCCGCGTCGATCCGGGAGGCTTTGAGTTTCAGGTCATTGCGGCACTGCTCGATAAGCTCTGTGAGCTGAGATTTGGCCTGATTCACGGCCTTGCCCATCTCCGGACGCAGGGCCACATCCAGCTTGGGCACTTCCTTCAGCAGTGCCGTCAGGCTGCCCTGCTTGCCCAGAATGGCGGCCTTGATGTCCTGCAACTCGGTTTCGTTCTTGGCTGCCAGGATCTTCTCTCTGCCCTCCTGGAGCAGAGCGTTCAGCTTTTCTTTCATCGGTGATGATTCCTCCTTAAAAAGTGGGATTCGTTCGGGGAATAAAAAAACCTCTCATCCCCAACACATAGGGACGAAAGGCATAATCGCATTCCGTGGTACCACCCAAATTCGCAGGGAAACCCTGCGCACTCGTTTCCTCATAACGGAGGATGACCCGGCCGCGCATTTCCTCGCGGCAGCTCCCGGACGAACACCGCAGCAGGCGACAGGCCGGCTTTCAGCCGGTGACCGACCCTCTCTTGGCAGCCGTTTTGTGCGGATTTTCCCGTTCAATGCTTTTAATATGTTCATTTATACCATATTTTTTTTCGGTTTTCAAGGGAAAATTTTCGTCGGATCGACGAAAAAGTATCGCCGTCCAGAGGAAATCGTGCTATACTGTTGCAAAGATCATTCGTGAAGGGGGCGCAGGGCTGTGGAAACCATCACAGGGACTTTTGCGCGCCGGTGTCTGCCTTGCCGGGATCCGATGGGTCACAAGGGGGATTTCGGCAAGGTGCTGTGCGTTTGCGGCAGTGTGGGCTATACCGGCGCACCGGTTTTTGCCAGCCGCGCAGCGGTGCGCACCGGGTCGGGGCTGGTGTTTTTGGCCGTTCCGCAGTCCGCCTGGCCTGTTGTGGCGGTGAAGAGTGACGAGGCCATGCCCTTTCCTCTTCCGGAGGCGGAGGGAAAACTGTCCCTCATGGCGGAGGATGCTATTCGCTGCCGGGCAGAGGACTGCGACGCCCTTTTGCTGGGCTGCGGTCTGGGACGGAGCTGGCAGACGGACGCCTTGGTGCGAAATCTTTTGGATATTGAAAAACCACTGGTGCTGGACGCCGATGGGCTCAACGCCATAAACGGGCAGGAGGAGCTGCTGAAAAGGCGGAAAGCCGTGACGGTTTTGACGCCCCATGAGGGGGAGTTCCTTCGGCTGGGCGGCGATCTGTCAAAAGGGCGGGAAGCGGCAGCGGCGGCATTTTCTGAGAAATACGGCGTATACTTGGTCTTGAAGGGCCACCGGACCGTGGTGGCGGCGCCCGACAGACGCGTTGCCGTGAATTCAACCGGCAACAGCGGCATGGCCAAGGGTGGCAGCGGCGATGTGCTGGCGGGGATGATTTTGTCTCTGCTGGGACAGGGCTGTAAAGCCTTTGACGCCTGCTGCGCCGGGGTGTGGCTCCATGGACGGGCCGGGGATCGGGCGGCAGCGGACAAAGGGGAGCGGGGGATGACTCCCACGGATCTGCTGGAGCAGATCCCCTACGCCATGAAAGAGATATAAAATGGGGTGCGGAGAGCTTTCCGACTAAGTTGGGAGGGCAAGACCGTGAAGAAATGCTTTTGTGTGATCATTTCCCTGTGCCTTTTTTTGACAGGTTGTGCTTCCTCCAAGCGGGAGGCGGTGCAGACCTATTACGCCGGCATACAGGCGGCGCAAATGGAGGCACAGGTGGTGGTACATCTATCCTCGGATGACCGCAGCTTTACCGTGACGGCAAGCTATGACCGGGACGAGGGCGCAACCACCACCATCGTGGAGCCGGAGATGCTGCGGGGACTCAGCGCCACAGTTACGGCGGAGGAGATGAAGCTGCTGTATGACGGCAGCGTATGGCCCGCCGGGGACGGCGGGAGCCTGTCGGCGGCCAACTGTCTGCCGCTGCTTTTATATGCGGCGGGGGATGGCTTTGTGACCCGGGAGGGAACGGACAGGATCGACGGGCAGGAGTATATCTTTCTGACCACCGAGGCATCGGACAAGGCAGGCGAGAAATTTGCCTGCACTCTTTGGGTGCATCCGGAGAGCTTCGCCCCCTATGCCGCGGAGCTGAGCCGGAACGGTCAGGTGCTGCTGACGGTGACATTTACGCAATTTTCCTGCCAGCGGGCAGAGAGTTAAAGAAAAGAGGCATTGCCATGGAATCTACACTGAAGAGGACCTGGGCGGTCATTGATCTGGACGCTCTGAAGGAGAATTACGATAAGCTGCGCAGACACATCGGCCCGGGCGTGAAGTTTCTGGGCGTTGTGAAGGCGGATGCCTACGGCCACGGTGCCATTCAGGTGTCCCGGGTTCTGCAGCGGTGCGGCGCGGACTATTTGGCCGTGAGCAGCGCGGACGAGGCTGTGGAGCTGCGGCGCGGAGGTATTACCATGCCCATTCTGATCTTGGGACATACACCCAAGGAGCAGGTAGAAAACCTCATCCGCAACAACATCACGCAGGCCGTCACCTGCAGGGCCAAGGCACTGGAATACAGCGAGGAGGCAGTGCGCTGCGGCGGCACGCTGAAGATCCACATTAAGGTGGACACCGGTATGTCAAGACTGGGCTATCTGGTGGCAGGGGATCACTTTGCAACCGGCGTGGAGGGGATCTGCGAGTCCTGCCGCCTGCCGGGCCTGGATGCGGAGGGCATCTTTACCCATTTTGCCGTGTCCGACGAGGAGGACGAGGAGAGTCGGGAGTATACAAGAGAGCAGTTTGCCCTGTTCACGGCAGTCATTGAGAAGGTCGAGGAGAAGCTGGGACGGAAATTCCGCCTGCGGCACTGCGCCAACAGCGGAGCCGTGGCCAACTGGCCGGAGATGCTGCTGGATATGGTGCGGCCGGGCCTGCTGGTGTACGGCTGCGGAGAGGGAGCGCGGAAGCTGGGCCTGCGGCCTGTCATGCGTCTGATGACCAGCATCAGCACCACCAAGACCTATGGGCCGGGCACCTCCGTCAGCTATGGGCGTATTTTCCGGACGGAGCGCACCACCCGCATGGGCGTGGTGCCCTATGGCTATGCCGACGGCTTTTTTCGGAGCCTGTCGGGCCGCTGCAGCCTCATGACGGCTCAAGGCCCCGCACCCCAGCGGGGACGCATCTGCATGGATATGTGCATGATCGACCTGACAGATCTGCCGGAGGTGGACGTGGGAGACGAGGTGGAGGTATTCGGTCCCCACAACCCCGTGGAGGAGCTGGCGGCGCTGGCGGGGACCATCCCCTATGAGCTGACCTGCGCCGTGAGCAAGCGGGTGCCCAGGGTGTATTTTGAAAACGGAAAAGAAACGGAGCGGGAGCTGCTGCTGCGTTTTTGACCGCACCAAGGGTGCCATGCGGGCATAGATTGGTATGGGACGGATACAGCACGGTTTTTTCCGTGGGGCGTATATTTTTCACGGCTGCGTGGGACAATGAAAGTGACCCGGCAACACGGGTACTTTTTTCCGGCGGAGTGTGAACCTTGTGGAATCAACTGTCAGACGAGGGGAAATTTATTATGCCGACCTCAGCCCGGTGGTGGGCAGCGAGCAGGGCGGCGTGCGACCGGTGCTGATCGTGCAGAACGACACCGGAAACCGCCACAGTCCCACCATCATCGCCGCGGCCATTACCTCCCGCACCGGCAAGGCCAAGCTGCCCACACATATTGAACTGCCCGGCCAGAGCTGCGGCCTGCCCCGTGACTCCATCATTCTGCTGGAGCAGATCCGGACTCTGGACAAAAAGCGCCTGCGGGAGAAAATGGGACGGGTGGAGGATGACATCATGCAGCAGGTGGACGCGGCCATTGCCGTGTCTTTCGGCCTGCCCCATGAGCGTCTGGTATGAGAGAACTCTACATACCGGACGAGGCATATAAGTGAAAAAAGGAGAGAGGACGGGAGCCTCTCTCTTTTTTATGTTGTCTCACAAAATGGCCATCGTATTTTCATACTTTCCTTTGGTTGACAGTTGTGGTAAAATATATGTTGAAAATTTATGAGCAAAAGAAAATGAGGATAGAAAGTATGGAAATTACCCAAGGAGTGCCCTTTGACAGCTTCGGCCTGTCGGAGGCCACTATGCGCGCCGTGCGATATAAGGGCTATACAGTGTCCACTCCGGTGCAGGCCGGCTGTATTCCCCCCATGATGGAGGGAAGGGATGTCATTGCCAAGGCTCCTACCGGCACCGGCAAGACCATGGCCTTCGGCCTGCCCATCATTGAGCGCATCAACCGGGAGAGCGAAGCGGTGCAGGCCCTGATTCTGGCCCCTACCCGTGAGCTTGCCATGCAGATCACCGAGGAGCTGCGGGAGGTGGCTGTGTGCCACGAGGGACTGCGGGTGGTGTGTCTGTACGGCGGCGAGCCTATCGGCAAGCAGATCAACGCTCTCAAGCGCAAGCCTCAGATCGTGGTGGCCACACCCGGCCGCCTGTCCGACCATATGAAGCGCCGCACCGTCACGGTGAAAGAGGTGCAGACGGTGGTGCTGGATGAGGCGGACCGGATGCTGGACATGGGTTTTATTCACGATGTTACCCGGATTCTGGACAAGATCCCCAACCGCAAGAATCTGGGGATGTTCTCGGCCACCATTTCCCGGGAGGTCATGGACATCTCCTGGGTGTACCAGCGTGACCCGGAGGAGATCACCGTGCAGGCCACCAAGGAGAATAAGCCCGATATCCTGCAGTACCGTCTGGAGGTTCCGGCGGAACAGAAGGTGGACACCATTGCCCGCATCATCGACGGAGAGAAGCTGGAGCGGGTCATGTGCTTCTGCAATACCAAGGGATCCACGGAGCGCCTGACTAAATTCCTGCAAATGCGTGGACTGGACGCCCAGTGCATCCACGGGGACATTCCTCAGCGCAAACGGGAGGCGGTGATGGCCCGGTTCCGGGAGGGCAAGCTCCATGTGTTTGTGGCCACGGATGTGGCTGCCCGGGGCATTGATGTGGACGATGTGGATGCGGTATTTAACTATGATGTGCCCGACGAGAATGAATACTATATCCACCGCATTGGCCGCACGGGCCGAGCGAAGCGCCACGGTGTGGCCTACACCCTGCTGTCGGATTTTCCCAGCCGGATACGGCTGGACGACATAGCCCGCAATACCCGCAGTCAGATCATCCCCGCAACAGTGGGCGAGCAGGGCCATGTGGTGCCGGAAAAGAAGTGAGTCCATTCGACAAAAAGGAGAACACATATGACGAAATTGAAGCGATATGGGATATTGCTGCTGGCCCTGGCGCTGACGGCGGGCCTGCTGGCCGGCTGCAGCCGGGAGGAGGATATGTCCTTCCGGGTGGCTATGAGCAGCGTTCCGGCCACTTTGGACCCGGCTCTGGCCTCCACCGATGAGGAGAAGACCGTGGTCAGTCATCTCTTTGAGAATCTGATGAAGCTGCAGTCCGACGGAAACGGCGGCACTGCGGCGGTGAACGGCATGGCCCGCAGCTATCAGTGTGAAACCACTGCCGATGGGCAGGAGACCTATACATTTAAGCTCCGCTCCAGCGCCAAGTGGTCAGATGGTACCCGGGTGAAGGCGGGAGATTTTGTCTACGCCTGGAAACGGTTGGTTTCCCCGGCTACGGGATCGAAGAATGCAGGCCTGCTGGACATGGTAGCCGGTTACAGTGCCGCCCGCGCCGGCAATGCGGACGCGCTGCAGGTTTCCGCGCCGGATGACGACACCTTCGTGGTGGCTCTGTCCGGCCGCTGCCCGTACTTTATTGACAGCATCTGCACGGCGGCCGCCACCATGCCCGTGCGCAGCGAGGCGGTGGAGCAGGAGAACTGGTCTTTGTCTCCCAAAACCCTTATTACCAACGGCGCCTATACCGCCGTCTCCTGGGAAGGCGATACGTTGCTGCTGCAGCAGAACAATGTGTATCACGACGCCCGGCGACTGGGTCCTGAATCCATCTCTTTCCGCTTTACCTCGGACGCGCAGACGGCAAATTCCCTCTTTGAACGGGGGGAGGCGGATTTTGTGCTGGGACTGACGGATGAGGCTGTGGCAAAAAAGATCGACAGCTGGATGCCGGACTACTACCCTGAAACCAGTGTGGTGCTTCTGAACCAGATGTCCACTCTCACGGACAGCGATTTGGTCCGCCGTGCCATGGGGCTTGTCATTGACCGCAACGCGATAGCGGAGCTTTTGGGCGCGCGGACACATTTGGCGGCGGAGGGTCTGGTGACCTGGGGTATCCGCAATACCGTGGGCGGCGAGTTCCGCCAGATTGGCGCGGTCGTGGACAATGACAGCGAAAATTATGAAAAGAACTGCCAGACAGCCGTGGAGCTGATGCGGGAGGCGGGGTATACCGCCAACACATTGGAGAAGCTGGGTCAGGTGGTCATGCTCTATGAGTCTGACGGTACGATGGATTCGCTGGCCAAATTCCTGCAAAAGACATGGAGGGAGAAGCTGGGCCTCAGCGTGACGCTGAAGGGTGTGCCTGCATCGGAGATCAGCTCGGCACTGAAGCAGGGCGAATACACATTGGCGACTCTGCGGGTCATGGGCGACCGCAATGATGCTACGGGTTTCCTCAACCGCTGGCTCATTGGCAATGAGGGCAACTACGCCAACTTCGGCTCCAGCGCATATGAAATGCTGCTGCGGGTGGCGGCAGTTTCTACCAGCAAGGAGGCTCGTGACGCCTATCTGGAGGATGCTGAGCGGCTGCTGCTTCAAGAGGGCAATGTGATTCCGCTGTACTTCAGCACCAGAAGCTGGAGTCTGTCGGAGCATTACACCGGCGTTTTCGGCGACGGCTTAGGCCGGTACTTCTTCTATGCGGTCCATAAGGCCAGCAAGTAAAAGACCGTCCCTAATATCGCTTCCGTAGGGGCGGACGACTCTGTCCCTCCCGTGGGCGGGAACAGTGGATGGGTAAAAAATAAAGACGGCAGCTGCGCCTATACGCGTGGCTGCCGTCTTTTTGGGTTAGTTTTCTTTTTGGGCATGGTTTATGCGGCTGATCAGGATGGTGATTTCATCTTCGTTCAGGGTGCCTTCCAGGATGGCCTCGTGTTTTTTGCCGCTGCGGTCGGTGAAATGGAAAAACTGACGGCTGACCTGAGCGGGGGCGGCGAGGGTGGCGGCGTGATGGACTTTGATGGTCGCCTTGCCGCAGCGTTCAATTTCGGTGTATTCGTAATATTTTCCGTTAAAGGGGTTGGTTTTGAAGTAAAAACCCTTTGGTCCGATGCAAATTTTATAGTAAAAATAGCGGACTATGAGCCTTACAAAGGTCACGGACATGAGGGTGGCTATGCCGCCGAAGGCCAAGGCGATGAAGGGCACTTTATTGGGGCCGGGCTGAAGCTGGTCGATTGTCAGCACAATGAAAAACGCGGCAATAACACCCACGATCACCATTCGCGTGATGCCGTAGGGCTTGCCGGTGATGACATAATCCCATTTTTCGGATTTGGTGTGCATGGCATTTTTACTCCGAATATATTTATGTGCCGCTGTGCCCGAAGCACCAGGTGCAGGCATCGTATCCGGCGTCTTCCGCCTGTCTCCGGGATATGGAGGTAATGTTGCTTTTTCCTGCAACGAATTTACAGTCCTCCTTATGGTAGCATCTGCCGGACTCGGTCAGATATACCGTCGGATTTACCCTGCTCGGAGTTCCGAAAAGCAGAAATCCGACCAGAGCCAGTACCACCGTTCCCAGACCTGCCCACATAGCGATGCGCCGTGGTCTGCAGCTTTTGTTGTACCGCAGGAGCCGGGCGGAAAAATCATTGGCCTCCTGTTCCTCCAGCACGCCGGCACCGGGACCTGTGACAGAGGTGTGTTCCAGATGGCGGCAAAGGATGTGCCCCAGCTCATGACTCAGGAGGATCATTTTTTCCTGCTGGGACAAGTTTTCCTGCAGAAAAACGATCCGCAGGTTGGGGTCCTGATAGGTAAAGGCCGATTGCTTGGCGGCATAGTCGAACAGCTGCAGGGAGGTCAGCAGGGTGGTGACATCTCTGCCGTTGGACAGGCGACTGTATTCAACGAGAGAAAAGCCCTGCGCCTGCAGGGCTTTTTCAAGATCCGAAACGGAAAACGGCCGATGATGGAATTCTGATAGAAAGGCGCGCGCTTCACGCTGCGCAGTCGTCATAAAACAGACCCCTTCTTACTCCTTGTTTTTCAGGTTGCGCAGAGCATCTACTGCGTCCGCGGCACCGTTGGTGGGTAAATTCACACTGGTGAAGCTGCCGCCAAAGGCGGCGGCCTGACCGGCAAAAGAGTTAACCGAATGCTGGCAGCGCTCTGCCTCTACCTTCAGCACGGTGGCCACGGTGTGGCGGCCATAGCTGTCCAGCTGGGCATACTGCGTCAGCAGAGTCTGCGTGTCGTCCGTCAAATAGAAGGCAGAGTCGTCGGACAGAGCCTTGATACCCAGAACCTTGCAGATCTGAACCACGGTATCAAAGGAGGACCCGCCGATGCCGTTATGCAGAGCACTGTTAATGGTAGAAAGAGGAATGTTCACCGCAAAGGCAAACTGACGCACACTTTTGTACTGCCGTGCGATTTCCGTGCGTACGATTTTCGTCAAATTATCCATAGTGATCCCTCTACTTGCTTAGTGAAAATTTATTTCTTCAAGAATAGCATAAAAATGGAAAAAATGCAATAGGAATAATTTTCCAAATAATAAATCCATTTTTATTGATTCTGACGGACATTTGCCCGAATTCGGTGGGTTTATGCAGAAATACAACAGGGCAGAAGAAAGGGTTTATTTCGCCATGAGAATATGGTATACTTACTAACATGAGTTTTTCAACGGAGGAGGGGACTGAGATCAAACGGGGCAAACAGTGGCAGCCAATTGCCATGGTCAAGGAAATGATCGACCGTTACTATACACACGATGTAGCCCGGGACGGCGCCGCCCTAACCTATTATCTGCTTTTTGCCATATTTCCCCTCTTGGTTTTTATCAGCACCCTGGTGGGCCTGATGGAACTGGATATTGAAGAGATGATGGCGAGCGTGAGCCGTATTCTGCCGGAGCAGGTGGTGGGGATCGTGCGCAGCTATCTGGAGTATGTGTCCACCAGTCCCAGCCGTCAGTTGTTGGTGTTCAGCCTGATTTTCTCCGTGTGGTTTCCCATGCGGGCTGCCAGCTGCCTGATGCACTCCGTACGCAAGGCATACGGCGTTTTGCAGCCGCCCGGCATCATCGGCGGAACGCTGCGCAACCTGGCCATTACCCTCTGGCTCATTGTCACCATCGCAGCCAGCATTGTTCTGATCACGGTGGGTCGCCGCGCGCTTGAGTTCCTTTCGGGGCTGATCCATTTGCCGGAGGGCTTTATCAGTCTCTGGGGCACCCTGCGTTTTGTTGTGCTGGGGGTTATCATGCTGCTGGTGCTGGTACCGCTGAATATGGTAGCCCGTGGACGCCGGTGTCCTTTGCGTGAGGTGGTGCCGGGCGTGCTTCTGAGCATGGTGGCATGGCTTGGTTTGTCGCTGGCCTTTTCCTACTATGTGGAGAAAGTGGCCCATTATACGGAACTGTACGGTTCCATTGCCACCATCGTGGTGGTGCTGCTATGGCTGTATATGAGCGGCCAGGTGCTGATCATGGGCGCGGAGTACAACGGCGCGCGCCTTGCGCATAGAGAAAGGAAGACAATTCGCCCGGCAAAAGAGGAGGAAGATACAGAATGAAGATCATCATTGTGGGAAACGGGAAAGTGGGCTATGCCATCGCCAGCCAGCTCGCCGGCGAACGCCATGACATCGTCATGGTGGACAACAACGCCGTTGCGCTGCACCGTGCGGAGAATGCCCTGGATGTCATGTGCATCGAGGGCAACGGCGCATCCATTCGTGTGCTGCAGCAGGCCGGCGCGCAGACTGCAGATCTGGTCATCGCCGTGACCAACCTGGACGATACGAATCTGCTGTGCTGCTTCATAGCAAAAAAGCTGGGGGCGGGCCATACCATCGCCCGGGTGCGCAGCCCGGAGTATCGCCGGGACGCCGATGTGCTGAAGAAGGAGATCGGCCTGGACATGGTCATCAACCCCGATCTGGCGGCAGCGCAGGAGATCGCCCGCATCGTGTCCACCCCCTCTGCTTTTTCTGTGGAGCCCTTTGCTCGTGGACGCATCGATATGATCGGCTTTGATGTTACTGCTCAGACCAGTGTGGCGGGCCATTCTCTCAGCGAGTTCAACAGCCGTATCTCCGCCAAGGTGCTGTTCTGCGTGGCGGTGCACGGCGGCGAAACGGTGATCCCCGACGGCGCATTTGTACCTCAGATCGGGGATAAACTATATATGATCGGTGCCAAGGGACATCTGCAGGAAATGCTGCACAGCCTGGGCCATTGCCAGCAGAAGGTGCGTGCCGTGTCCATTCTGGGCGGCAGCCGCACGGCCATGTATCTGGTTTGGGAGCTTAAAAAGCGCGGCATCAAGTCCCAGATTGTGGAGATGAATCATCAGAAATGCCTGACCCTCTCTGCCGAGCTGCCGGATACCCTCATCATCGAGGGTGACGGAACGGACAACGATCTGCTGCGTGAGGAGGGCGTATTTGCGGCGGATGCCTTTGTGACCCTGACAGACCGGGACGAGGAGAATCTGCTCATGGCCCTCAGCGCCCAGCGCGCGGGCGTGGGGAAGGTTCTGGCGAAGATGACCCGCCCCAACTATATGGATCTGGTGCAGGACACTCGCATCAGCAGCATCATCAGTCCCAAGGATCTGGTGGCCAACCAGATCACTCGCTATGTCCGCGCCCTGGCCAATTCTGAGGGCAGCGTGGTGGAGAGCCTGTATAAGATGATGGGCGGTCAGGTGGAGGCTCTGGAGTTCACCGCAGGGCCGGAGTGCCGGGAGCTTCTGGATAAGCCCATGAAGGATCTGCCGCTGAAAAAAGGTGTACTGGTGGGCGCCATTGCCCGGGATCGGGAGATCGTTATCCCCGACGGTAATACCTGTATCCGGGAGGGGGACCATGTGGTGGTGGTAACTAAGACCACGGGCACCGATGATCTGATGGATATTCTGCGATAAGGAAGTGCGAAAATGAATTCTATGGACGAAAAACTCCGGGAATACGCCCGACTTCTCATTGAGGTGGGCCTCCATGTGAAAAAAGGTCAGACGCTTGTTATTTCCAGCCCGGTGGAATGTGCTTTTTTTGCCCGAATGTGCGCCTCGGCTGCCTACAATGTGGGATGCCGCGAGGTGGTGATGAACTGGCACGATGATTATTTGGCCCGGGAGAAGTTCCTCCGGGCGGAGGATTCCGTGTTTGACGAGGTGCCCCTGTGGAGGCAGCACTTTTTCAACGATTACGCCAAATCCGGTGCGGCCTATCTGACCATTGACGCCGAGGACCCCGAGCACCTCAAGGGCGTGGATCCGGATCGCCGGGTACGCTCTCTCCGGGTGAGCGGCAAGGCTCTCAAGGATTTTTACCGCCTGCAGATGAGCAGCGGTTTCCCCTGGTGCATCGCCTCCATCCCCATCCCTTCCTGGGCAAAGCGTGTGTTCCCGGATGTCACGGAGGAGCAGGCCATGGAGCGGCTCTGGGATGCCATTTTCAAGGCCGTCCGCATCAGCGGGGACGGGTGCAGTGTGGAGCATTGGCAAGAGCATATCCAGATGCTCTCCCGGCGTAAGGAGAAGCTCAACGCACTGCGGCTGAAGGCTCTGCATTATACAAACTCTCTGGGCACTGATTTGACGGTTGAACTGCCGGAAGATCACATCTGGGAGGCCGGGGACGATTGTACCGCCGACGGTCAGCCCTTTGTGGCCAATATGCCCACGGAGGAGCTGTTCACCGCCCCGCTGCGTACCGGTGCAAACGGTGTGGTGGTGGCATCCATGCCCCTGGTGCATGACGGCAATATTATAGACGGTTTCCGCATGACGGTGGAAAGCGGAAAGATCACCTCTGTTAGCGCAAAGCAAGGACAGGAGGTGCTGGAGGCAGCTATCTCCGTGGACGAGGGGGCTGCCTACTTCGGCGAGGTAGCGCTGGTGCCCTATGATAGTCCCATCTCCAACCAGAAGCTGCTGTTTTACAACACCCTCTTTGACGAAAACGCCGCCTGCCATATTGCCTTCGGCGAGGCCTATCCCTGCATAAAGGGTGGCCGGGATATGGACAAGGAGCAGCTCAAGGAGCACGGCCTGAACGACTCCGTCACCCATGTGGATTTCATGGTGGGTACGGCTGATCTGTCCATCGTGGGTACCACACAGGACGGCCGGGAGGTGCCGATCTTTATAAACGGTAATTTTGCCATATGAAACTTGGCAGACCCTCTGCAAAAATGCAGAGGGTCTGCGTTTTCTTCGTTGCAATTCCTGCCTGTTTGCGGTATAATGTATGAGTTAAAGTATGCCCACCGGGAGCCGGCGGCTTGCGCCGCCGACCCCCTATATAAAAAGCAGCGGGCGAGGGCCGGTGGGACGGGAGAGCTGCGCAGGCGCTTCACGGCCTCAGTTCGCCTCACGCTGCTTGCACCATCCTATGCACCACGGCTCTGTCCGGTGCAGTACCCAATGAGAAAGGATCCATTCGCCATGATCAAGATCGCACCCTCCATTCTCTCGGCTGACTTTGCCAACCTCGGCCGGGATATTCAGCGCATTGAAACCGCCGACTATGTCCATGTGGATGTTATGGACGGCCTGTTTGTGCCCAATATCTCCATTGGCATCCCGGTGGTGAAGTCCATTCGTCCCGTCACGGACCTTCCTCTGGATGTCCATTTGATGATCGACCGTCCGGAGCGGTATGTGGAGCAGTTCTGCGACGCCGGCGGCGACATCGTCACCTGCCATGTGGAGGCGGACACGGAGGAGAACATCCATCTTGCCCTGCGAAAGATACACGATAAGGGCAAGAAGGCGGGTGTGGTCGTAAAGCCCGGAACCCCGAGCTCCGCGGTGCTGCCGTTTATCGGTGAGGTGGAGATGATCCTGGTCATGACCGTGGAACCGGGCTTCGGGGGTCAGAAATTCATGGCCGACATGATGCCCAAGGTGCAGCAGATCCGCTCCTATATCGATGCTATGAATCCAGCCTGTGAGCTGGAGGTGGACGGAGGAGTGGACCCCGATACCTGCAAAATTTGCATTGCCAGCGGCGCCAATGTGCTGGTGGCCGGCTCCTCCGTGTATAAGGCGGAGGACATTCCCGCCCGGATCCGGGCACTGAGAGGATGAGCCTATGGAATACTTTCCCGCCCCCCTTGAAAAGCTGACGGAGCAGTTTACACGTCTTCCCGGCATCGGCCGCAAATCCGCACAGCGACTGGCGTTTTTTGTTCTTGGCCTCCCCATGGAGGAGGCGCAGGAATTTGCCGACGCCATTGTGGACGCCAAGAAAAGCGTGACGCTGTGCCCCGTGTGTCAGAATCTCACCGCCGGTGGCCTTTGTCCCGTGTGCGCCTCTCCCAAGCGGGACGAGAGCACCGTCTGCGTGGTGGCCGATCCCCGGGATGTACTGGCCATTGAGCGCAGTCGGGAGTATCAGGGGCGCTACCATGTGCTCCACGGCGTTCTGTCCCCCATGAACCATGTGGGGCCGGACGATCTGCAGATCAAGTCCCTGGTGGAGCGTGTGGCCGCCGGCGGCGTGCAGGAGGTCATCATGGCCACCAATCCCGACACCGAGGGGGAGGCCACGGCCATGTACCTCTCCCGGCTCATAAAGCCCTTCGGCGTGAAGGTGACTCGCCTTGCCTACGGCATCCCCGTGGGCGGCCATCTGGAATTTACCGACGACGCCACGCTCATGCGGGCCCTGGAAGGGCGGCGTGAGCTGTGAAAAGGTTTGCATGCTTGCTCCTGGCTATTCTCATGCTTCTGTCTCTGGCCGCCTGCGGTAAAACGGCGGAGCCGGAAAAGCAGGAGCTGTTCGCCATGGACACCTACATGAGCCTCGCGGCTTATGGAGACGGAGCCCGGGAGGCGCTGGCCGCCGCCGCCAGGGAGATCAACCGTCTGGAGCGGGAGCTGTCCCGGACCATCGAAACCAGCGATGTGTATAAGCTCAACGCGGGCGTCACTGCCACCGTCGGCGATGAAACGGCGGCGCTGCTATGCCGCGCCGTGGAGTACAGCGAGATAACCGGCGGTCTGTTTGACGTGACTGTTGCTCCGCTGGTTACCCTGTGGGGCATTACCTCCGATTCCCCCCATATACCGTCCCAGAGCGAAATTGACTCGCTTTTGCCCACGGTGGGCAGCGGGCATATCCATCTGGACGGCAATTCCGCCATGCTGGACGAGGGCTGCGCCGTGGATCTGGGCGGCATTGCCAAGGGCTATGCCAGCGATCGGGTGGCCCAGGTGTTGGCGCAGTATGGCGTAACCGGTGCCGCCGTGTCCCTGGGCGGCAATGTGTATATCTGCGGCCAAAAGCCGGACGGTGCTTTGTGGAGCGTGGCGGTGCAGGACCCCAAGGATACAAGCGCATACGCCATGACCCTGGAGTTGACGGATACCTTCGCCGTCACCTCCGGCGGCTATCAGAGATTTTTCACCGGTGAGGACGGCACGGTGTATCAGCACATTTTAGATCCCCGCACCGGAAAGCCCGCTGTGACCGATATCCTGTCCGTCACGGTAGTTGCCGGGAACGGAACCATGGCGGACGCCTACTCCACGGCCCTGTATGTCATGGGGGAGGAAGCCGCCTGTGACTTCTGGCGGCAGAGGGGCGGATTTGACATGGTTCTCATCACGGCGGACGGTCGGGTGCTCTACACTCCCGGACTTGCCGCCCACATTACCCAAAAGGGGGCAAGCTATGACTTCCGGCAGATCACAACCTGACCTGAAACCAAGGCCGATGGACGCTCTGGTCGTCTTGTTTGTAGTCCTATCCGCCGCCATAATTGCCGTGCTTGTCTATGGTAAAAGGGAGAGTGAGAACTTGACGGCAACGGTGAAGCACCGGGGGGAAACAGTGGCGCAGGTGGTGCTGGACACCCTGCAGGAGGAGAAAACAGTCACCATAGACGGCAAGTACCACCTGACCGTCACGGTGACAAGGGACGGCGTTTCCGTTACGGAGAGCGACTGCCCCGGACAGGATTGCGTTCATACCGGGCGTATCACAAAGGCCGGGCAGAGCATCGTCTGCCTGCCGGAGCAGGTTATCGTCACGATGGAAGGTTCGAGTCCTTCGCCGGATGTGATCCTGGGATAGGGGGCGGACGGAAGATGAAGCTGACAACAAAAAAACTGGCCCTCTGCGCGGTTTTAACGGCTCTGGCTCTGGGCCTGAGCACACTGGAAAGCCTGTTTCCCGTGTCTGTGCTTGTTCCTCTGCCGGGCATCAAGCTGGGCCTTGCCAACATCGTAACGGTATTCGCCCTGTACCGGCTGGGGGACATTCCCGCATTGGCGATTTTGATAGCCCGGTGTCTGCTGGGCGCCATGTTTGCCGGCAACGCCTCGGCTCTGCTGTTTTCCCTCATGGGCGGCGTGCTGGCCATGCTGACCATGATCGTGCTGCGGCGGGTGAGGGGCTTGTCCGTCTACGGTGTATCCATAGCCGGCGCGGCGGCGCACAACATTGGTCAGATCTGCGCCGCCATGGTGGTACTGGGCGGCACGGCGGTGCTGGGCTATCTGCCGGTTTTGCTGGGCGTTTCTTTGATTACCGGCACGCTGACGGGCTTTGTGGCAAGCCTTTTGTTCCGGGCCATGAGAGGCATATATTTTACGCAGTGAGGAGAGAAATTGATGGATAGAAAAGACGAGATCATTCTCCAGCAGATGGACCTCATCCGCTCCATGACCGAGCGGAATCTCCGCAGCATGGATGCAGATTTCTGGGGCACGCCCCTGATGGAGAAAAAAGTGACGGAAAAGGCGGAAAAGCCTGCCGAAAAGCCCGCTGCGCAGGCGGAAAAGCCGGAGCAGAAGGAGGAGATCCCCCCCAAGGAGAAGATCGAGGATCTGCTGGCCGAGCTGGACGGCTATGTGGGCATGGATGCCATCAAGGAGGAGGTGCGCAGCCTCATCAACATGGTGCAGGTGTATAAGCTCCGCCGGGAGAATGACCTGCCCACCACAGATATGTCGCTGCACATGGTTTTTTCCGGCAATCCCGGTACCGGCAAGACCACCGTGGCCCGGATCATGGCCCGGATCTACCACAGTCTGGATATTCTCTCCAGGGGACAGCTGGTGGAGGTGGACCGCAGCGGACTGGTGGCCGGCTATGTTGGCCAGACGGCTCTGAAGACCCAGAAGGTCATTGAGAAGGCCATGGGCGGCGTGCTGTTTATCGATGAGGCCTACGCCCTGAACGGCAAAAGCGAGAACGACTTCGGCCAAGAGGCCATCGACACCATACTCAAGGCCATGGAGGATCACCGGGATGATCTGGTGGTGATCGTGGCAGGTTACACAGAGCTGATGGACCGATTCATCCACTCCAACCCGGGCTTGGAGTCCCGGTTCAACCGATTCCTCATGTTCGAGGACTACACCCCGGAGCAGATGGTGGCCATTTTCAAGATGCAGTGTAAAAAGGGGTGCTATGTGCTGGCAGAGGGCACGGAGGAGCTGGTGCGTGATTTCATCAGCGAGGAGAGCGCCGACGATTCCTTCGGCAACGCCCGGGGCGTGCGGAATCTCTTTGAGCACATTTTGGTGGCGCAGAACAACCGTCTGGCCAAGATGGAACAGGTGACAAGAGAGGACCTCATGCAGATCCTGCCGGATGATGTGCTGCGTGCCCGGGGCAAGCTGGACAACTGAGAGAGAAACAGAGGCGAATGACTCATGAATGCGATTGCAATGCGCCATGTGTGCAAGTCCTATACCACCCAGTCCACCGATATAATGATAGACCATGCCCGGCGGCCTACCCGTACCCGGCAGGTGCTGCGGGATGTGCATGTGACATTTCCGCTTGGAAAACTCACCGTGCTGGTGGGCCGCAGCGGCTGCGGCAAGAGTACGCTTCTGCGGCTGCTTTCCGGGCAGGATACCCCGGATGCGGGAGAAATTATTATCCCGGAGGGCTGGCACAGCGCCGTGTTAAGCCCTGACCCCTATGTTATCACATGGACCAGTGTGCTGCGCAATGTGGCCATGGCCTGCGGTGTGGGCCGCACTCCGGAGGAGCGGCTGCGGCTGTCGGAGGACTTCGTGCGGATGGTGGGCCTGGAGGACTATGCCGACCTCACCCCGGCGGAGCTGTCTACGGGGATGAAGCAGCGGTTGGGCCTTGCCAGGGTGCTGGCCAGTCAAGCGGAGCTGCTGCTCATGGATGAGCCATTCGCGGCCCTGGACTTTCTTACCCGTGCGGAGCTGCAGGCCCAGCTTTTGCAGATCCAGAAGCGGATGCCCCGGACCATCGTGCTGGTGACCCACCAGTTGGATGAGGCAATCTTGCTGGCGCAGAAGATCGTGGTCATGCACTCGGACAGCACGCTGCGGGAGTTTGACTTAGGAGACTGGCCCTATCCACGGAATGTGGATGCGCCTTATATGCGGGAATTGAAGAAGCAGATCACCGATGAATGCCGAAAATGAAATAACGAAGCCGCCGGCAGTTGAATCCGGCGGCTTCGTTTATGTTTCGATTTTTTTTGCCTCAAACAGTATGTTCCGGTCTGCCTCCGTGTCAATGCCCGGCACGGTGCCGTGGTGGTCATACTGCCACAGGGCAGCGTGATAGTAAAAGGTGGGATGCTTGCCCGGCTCGGCCAGCCACAGGGTAAAGTCCTTGCACTGGGCCAGATCGTAGGTGTGGTAGCCCATTTGTTTGTTAAAGTAGACGCCGGCCCTGTATCCGGCTTCCTCTATAGCCTTGCAGAACGCCGCGGCACAGGCAGTTACTATGCTGCCGTCCACCGCATTGGCGCGCCCCTCCGGATCGGTGACCGTTTCCCAATCATAGAATACGGGCAGTTCCAAAGCTCTGCCCTGCAGAAGAAGCAGCACATAGGCGGCTTCCTCCCGTGCTTCCTCCACGCTGACGGCTTGCGAAAAGAAGTACACGCCCCGGCGCAGTCCGGCCTCGCCGGATCCGTCGTAGTTCACTTCAAAGCAGTTGTCCGGCCGCAGCTCACCGATGCCATAGCTGCGGTAGCCGCAGCGGATCACGGCAAAGTCAATGCCGCTGTCGGCCACCTCCTGCCAGCGGATTTCATTTTGCCAATCGGATACATCCACACCCTGACAGGCGGTGTATTCCATGCCGGTGTAGGTGATGGCGTTATCCCGGTGCGTGAACTCGCTGCGCCTGAGGGTGCTGGCCGGCAGACCGGGAATAGGTTCGATCCGGATGGTGCCGTGACCGTCATTTACCGCAACGGTGTTGTCCTTCGGTTCATTCATGGGGTGCGGCAGCAAAAAAGCAATTGATGCGCTCAAAAGCACAAGAAATACAAGACACAGGCGCAGGATCCTCTTTTTCCGTTTTTCCGACATGATCCGACACCTCCCATTTTTTTCATTGTACCATATCCGGGGAGAGGAGACAAGAAAAAGGGCGAATCCCGTGGGATTAAAAGGTGTGGGAAATAATTTAACAGAACAAAAATATTCAAACCGGTTTTGTCCCAACGAAGGCGCTTCCGCATCGAGGCTGTAAAACACTGTTTTCATTGACATTTCCATCGAAAAGCGCTATGAAGGAAACAAAAAAGAAAGGTTTCGTTTCCGTCATGCGAGATGCAATTATTCAGGCATCTATCGAAAGTCTCCGGCAGGAGGGGCTGAAGTTTTCGGTGGATACATTTTTTGTTGTGAAATTTTATTGTTATATGTTGTTTTATGTAATTTGTTGCTATTCTTAATCACATCTAACCTATAGCCTCGCCACGCAAATATCTAACCTATAGCCTCGCCACGCAAATATCTAACCTGTAGCCTCGTATTTCGGCTTTTTCGGTGTGCAGGATAGATGATGAAAAAGAGTCTAAAAGGGATTCCTGGCCGCCGCCGGTTTTGGGGGCAAACCTCGGAATCCCTTTATTTCAGTACATTTTAGCCCTTTTGAGAGCCGGTTCTCGTCATCAATACCACCGTCTCCACATGGATTGTGTGTGTAGGATACTATCTCTATAAACTTTTAATTTTTCCTCGAACCTTTTAATTATTCTATGAAAAATTAAAAGGTTAGGCAGAGTGGGTTCACTTTTCCCGGCGGCAGCGTTTGCACGGAAACTTGTATCATTGCTACCGTACCTTTGTGGTGCGCGAGGCGGGACTTGAACCCGCACGTGCGTAATGCACACTAGAACCTGAATCTAGCGAGTCTGCCAATTCCACCACTCGCGCGTATGTATGCAGTTGATGAAAAGAAGTGGTGCGCGAGGCGGGACTTGAACCCGCACGTGCGTAATGCACACTAGAACCTGAATCTAGCGAGTCTGCCAATTCCACCACTCGCGCATATCGGGCTTCTTTTCATGCCCTGGAAGAGAAACTGGTGCGAGTGATGGGACTTGAACCCACACGTCCAATCGAACACAAGCACCTCAAGCTTGCCTGTCTGCCTATTCCAGCACACTCGCAAATGAGTCTCTCGACCGAAGACTTGATTATTATAGCATACGGAGGAAAAAAGTCAAGGGCTTTTTCAGCCAAATTCTATCTTTTTTGAAAGCTGCGGCCGCCGAAAAATCGGCGGCCGCGGGCACTTTATCTCTCTGCCATGGGGGTGTAGGGGCGCCGCTTTTCAATGCACTTGCAGGCAGGGCGGATGATCTTGCTGTTTTCACCCAGTTCCTCCATGCGATGCGCGCTCCAGCCTGCCATACGGGCTATGGCGAACAGGGGTGTATACAGCTCCTTGGGCAGACCCAGCATATCGTACAAAAACCCGCTGTAAAAATCTACGTTCACCGCAACGGGCTTGCCGGTGCGGGCGGTGAGCAGCTCCCGCGCTGCTTTCTCCACGGTGAGGTACATATCCATCTCCCCTGTGAGACCCTTTTCCTTGGAAATATCCTGCACGAAGCCCCTCAGGACTTCTGCGCGGGGATCGGACAGGGAATATACGGCATGGCCCATGCCGTATATGAGGCCCAGACCGTCCATGGCCTTTTTGTCCAGCACGGATTGCAGATAGGCGCGCACCTGCGCCTCATCGGTGGGGTCGTCCACATGAGATTTCAGATCGGCCATCATCTCCACCACCTTGATATTGGCACCGCCGTGACGGGGTCCTTTCAGGGCGCACAGGGAGGCAGCCATGGCGGAATAGGTGTCCGTACCGGTGGAGGAGACCACATGGTTTGTAAAGGTGGAGTTGTTGCTGCCGTGGTCGGCGTGGAGGATCAGCGCGGCATCCAGCGCCCGGGCCTCCAGCTCCGTGAACTGCTTGTTCTCCCGCAGAAGGTAGAGGATGTTCTCCGCCATGGACAGATTTGTCTGGGGCTTGTGAAGGAACAGATCGCCTCCCTGTGTACTGCGGTAGGCCAGATAGCTGTAGATGGCAAGCTGAGGGGTGTTCACCGTCAACTGCAGGCATTGGCGCAGAACATTGGCCATGGAAATGTCATTTGCCTTGCTGTCATAGCAGTACAGGGTCAGGAGACTCCGAGCCAGGGTATTCATCATGTCCCCGGTGGGAGCCTTCATCACCACATCCCGGACAAAATTCTTGGGCAGATGGCGGTAATCGTTGAGCATCAGGCAGAATTCGTCCAACTGCATCCGGGTGGGTAGCTGGCCAAACAGCAGCAGGTACACTGTCTCCTCAAAACAGAAGCGTTTTTCCTCCAGACTGCCTTTCACCAGATCCCGCACGTCGTACCCGCGGTAGTACAGCACACCCTCACAGGGGATGGTGTCGTTGTCATCCACAGTGTAGCCCTTGACCTCGGAGATGCGGGTGAGGCTGGCAAGCACGCCCCGGCCGTTGGCGTCACGCAGGCCCCGCTTGACGCTGTATTTCTGGTAAAGTTCTTTGTCAATGTGGGCGTGATCCGCCCAGAGATCGGTCAGGCGCATCAGCTCCGGGGTGATGCGGCTGTACTCGGCGGCGGAGGGGGAGTTTACTGACATAGCAATCCTTCCTTTCTTATCCTAAATGCAATATTAACACATCCGACTTGCATTTACAAGGGGTAAAATAAGATAAAATACGCTAAAAATGAAAGAAGCAATTTGTTAATTTGCAAAAGCCCAAAAAGTGAGGAAACTATTGCGTTTAACGGAAAGTTAAGGCTGCCGGCCATGAGAACGAAGCCGTCCTCTGGGAGCCGGGCTGCACCTATGAGCTCCAGCCCATCGTCATCAAGAACGCAGGCAACCTGGCGCTGAAGTACAAGATCGTCATCAGCGGCATTCAGGGCGACGCCGCGCTGAACAACGCTATTGAGTGGACGATCACCAATACATCAGCGGTTACGGCTTTGGACGCAGATCATGCACTGGCAGCAGGGGTATCCGACACCCTGACCATCAAGGGTCACATGAGGGAAGACGCAGGTAACGAGTATCAGGGTCTGTCCATTGACGGAATCGGTATTACCGTCGTGGCCACGCAGTATACTTACGAGAGTGACAGCAACAACAACCAGTACGATGTAAATGCGGAGTATCCGGTCATAAGCAATGCCGATTTTGCGGATGCTATCGAGAATGCCGACGCTGGGAGCGTTGTTGATCTGGCGTCCGGAACTTTTCAGCTGCCGAGTAATTCGATTCCGGCAGGAGTAACGATCACAGGTGCGGGCAAGGAAAACAGTGTTCTGCAAGTCAACAAAAGTAGTATTACTTCTAATGATGTAACGATTAAAAACATTGCTATCCAAGGCAGTGGTGCAAGCGGAACTTCGGGTTCCCTGAACATCAGCGGCAACAACACTACCATCGAGAATGTGAACTATAAAGGCCAAGCGGGTAAAATTGCCATTACCGTATCCACAGGAGACAGTAATAGCGGCACCGTGATTAAAGACACCAAAATCACCAACGCTTTCCGCGGCATTCAGTTTTGGAGACTTTCCGGTAATAGTGTGATTGATAACTGTGTTCTCGATATTTCCGGCTATACATTTAACATTGATGCGGTTGCACCCAATTCTACGCTTACTGTTAAGGATTCCACACTCAACGGCTGGACTTCTTACACCAGCGGAATTGAGCTTGTCACCTTTGATAACTGCAAATTTGGCCTGCACACCTATGAATATCTCCGCCCCTACTCCAATACGGTACTGACAGACTGTGAGTTTACCTCCGCGGGCTATCAGCTCAATGCTGGGGGCTCGGACGCATATACCATCACGCTGAATAACTGCACCAAGAACGGCACCGCCATAACAGCAGGTAATGTTGTTTCGCTTTTGCTTGATACTGAGGGATGGAACAGCAATGTAACATTAATTGTAAACGGTGTTACTGTAACGGTATAAAATTATATTTTTAAAAACTTATGCCCCATAATCTATAAAAAAGATGACCCCCTCGGGGCACCCTCCGTAAGGAAGGTGCCCCGGGGCGGCTCTTGTATCTCAGGTTAATAAGTTTTCGGAAACGGTGTAACCCTTGTGGTTACGCCGTTTTCTCTTTGTTGCGCTCGGTGAGGTGCCGCTGGAAGGCTTCTTCCATCTCCTCTGGTGTCAGTTCGTGGAGAATGCCCACGCCGCTGTAATAGATGTCCAGAAGCTGTACTCGCTTGCCGTCAAGGTATCTGGGCGCATACACCACGATTCTGTCCACGAACTCGTGGATCAGCTCCGGAGTCAGCGCTTTCAGCTCCGTGATCTGTTTGACTTTCTGGATGAACCGCTGCAAGCTCTCGGTCTTATCCGTTTCGGTTTCCAGATACGCCTGTATCTCCGGGACAGCGGCTTTCAGCGTTTTTTGCTCCTCCTCGTAAGACAGGGACAAGGTGGCGTAGCGCTCGTCAGACAGCTTTCCGCTGGCGTTATCCTCGTAGATTTTTTGAATCAGAGCGTCAATCTCCGCAATGCGTTTCTTCGCCTTGCTCAACTCCCGGCGCCTGGCGGCAAGCTGCTTTTTCTTGTCCTCCGTGTAGCAATCCATCTGCTTGCGGGCAAATTCTTTTTCAAATGCCTGTACATTCAGCAGGATACGCTGCATACTCTCCAGAACGATT